>DASRHT010000081.1:0-84032 GCA_035650355.1 Ktedonobacteraceae bacterium | reverse complement strand
AGAGAGAGCCACGACAACTTTTTCACGATGGGCTTCATTGTTATGTGGCATAACAACTCCAACAGCTTCCTGATTTTTTCCACTAGTTTTACCAATCGTATTGTATTGTAGCATGTTTGAAAATATGGGTAAACAGAAGAGGTCAGGTCTGAACAGTTACAAAGAGAAAATTGATATTAGTGATGAAACAGGCGCGCCTGGGAAAAAACCATGACCATGCCGTAATCGTCGCAGGCGTGAATGACCTCCTCATCGCGTAGGGAACCTCCAGGTTGCACAATATAATTGACGCCGTAGCGGGAGGCACAATCTATGTTGTCACGGAAAGGGATATAGCCATCAGAACCAAGTGTAACGCCTTACAGACCCTTGAGCCATTCCTGCTATAAATGCTACATTCTCAAACGCTAGGTTCTGATACAATTTTGCTTAGATCGTCACTCGGCATCGTGAGAACTTTCCAGAGTCCATTAATGAGTTGTCGTTCTGAGGGTGTAAGTTCTTCCTTGCGAGCGAGATCAAACAAGGTATTTCCAAGCTCTTTAGCCATTGTGGGATAGTCTTCTCTCGTCTCTAAATCCTTCAGCGACTTAATGAATGTGCCATGTACAAACTCGTCATGTTCTAAATCATCCCTAGTTTTTTGGGATGCTGCCAGCAGCCCTAGCCCCACCCCTACAACTGCCAGCACTAAGAGCAGTCCTAGAGCACCTGAAGCTTCCTCTTGCATGCGGCTTTTGAGTTTGGCTACTTCTTCCCGTGCTTCCTGTAGTTGTTGGTATGCCTTTGCAATGGCTATTGAGAGGGGTTTATCTTTGAACCACTCTACTTCCTCCCTGCGCAGATACCGCGTATTGCTCGGAGGAAATCTCACAGGGTGAAGTATACCAGCACTGACCGCTTTTTGTATGCTCTCCACTGATCTATTAAGTTCGGTAGCAGCCTGCTGATAGGTAAAGTAACCTTCTTGGTTGGCTTTCATATCTCCTGGTGACTTCATATTTTCCATTTCCCCTCTTTACATGATGGCTTTACGACTTTATTATAACGGCATTCGTCGTTGCATGCAAATATTGGTAGTTCAAATATTGGTATCCTCACTTATTGCGGTGTACTGGTAAATATGTTACAATATCTGTAAACCATGATGGGCAAAAATTAGATAAACTGAGAGGAGGTGGTAGCTATGACAACAGATCGGCGCGCCGGTCCTCGTCAAGGGCCATATGTAGCTGGCGGGAAGCAACCGCGATCCCGCAATGACAATGGTTCCTGGCGCAAAAAGCGTTCGGATACAGGCAAGAAACATTATACTACAAAAGGTGCTTCAAGTTATAAAAAACGCTCTAAGTAGAGCAGTAGGAGTAATTTTTATGAAGAAAGTTATCGGATTCATCAGCATCTGCCTTTTCATCATACACTTGGCGAACATCGCTAGTGACGTCCAGGCAGTGATCGAAGATCCAAATGAGGCTAACAAACCAGGAGAAATCCTGAGACTGGCTTTTGATCTCAGCCGATACGCATAACTACCACATCAAATACAGACATAGCAAGAGAGACAGAAATCGAAGCTCCTCTGCTTCTCTTGCTATGTCTGTATTTTTACATGTGCTTTGATCTTCTCTCCCTAAGACAAGGGGGAGCATCAAAGTACGGGTGAGCCATTTAATCCGACGGTTTACGAAACCTTGTTATAAAACGCTATATTTTCAAACGCTAGTTTTAGATACCTTTCACACCACTTTGTTATAGAATGGGATTGTAGTACAAAGTAGAACGCGCTTCAGAAGGATGAGGCTTGGATACTATTGTATGTTCGTCTAATCTTCCTGGAGCGAGCAGAAAAGGAGTGAGGAAACATGGCGTACAATCCCTACGAACATTTACCAAAGGTGCCCTCGTTTCATGTCACCAGCACCGATATACGGGATGGCGAGAAGTTCTCTCTTCCGCAGGTCAGCGGGATCTTCGGCGCCGGAGGCGAGGATGTTTCTCCTCAGTTATCATGGAGCGGTTTCCCGGAGGGGACGAAGAGCTTTGTTGTCACGGTCTACGATCCCGATGCTCCGACCGCGAGCGGCTTCTGGCATTGGGCCGTGGTGAATATCCCGGCGCATGTGACCGAGCTTGCGCGTGGGGCTGGAGACAATGAAGAGGGTTCAGTGCTGCCTGCCGGAGCCTTCCAGTTGCGCAATGATGCTGGCATGCGGCGCTTCATCGGCTCTGCTCCCCCGCCCGGTCATGGGAAGCACTACTATTATACCGTTGTCCACGCCGTTGATGTCGAGTCCCTGGATGTCAGCAAGGATGCCACGCCGGCCTTCCTCGGCTTTAACCTCTTCTTTCATACACTTGCTCGCGCCATAATTGTAAACTGGTACGAACGAGTGTAGTCTTCTTTCCTCGTTTACTTGCGAGCAAAAAAACGCCTGAGCGCCCACTTACCAAGTTCCTGGTAAGTGGGCGCTCAGGACCTTCTAATGCAACGAGACTTTGTGGTAGACTAGGGTGAGGCGGTCCCAGAGTGATTCTGACGCAAAAAACCTGTGAGACGTTCATTCTTCAAGAAAGAGAGCGGCATGGTTGATAAATTTGTGCGGCGCGTAATGCTGGCAAACCATCTCCAGCTCACATTGCGACCAGCATTGCCAAAAGAGGCAGGGCAGGTGTTAGCTTACCTCGAACAGGTGGCAGGCGAGAGCGAGAATCTGACCTCTGGCCCAGGTGAGTTTGGAATAAGTCTGGAGCAGGAGCAGGTGTTTCTTCAGCAGGCTCTGGACGCACCGACCAGTCTCTATCTCCTTGCCGAAGTTGAAGGGGAAATCGTTGGGACGCTGACCTTCAGCACGGAGAAGCGACCTCGCGTTCAGCATAGTGGCGAGTTTGGGATGTCTGTTTTGCGAAAGTACTGGAACCGAGGGATAGGCGCTCAGATGCTGGCCTACCTCATTGATTGGGCGAGACAAACACCCATCATTCGAAAAATCAATCTGCGGGTGCGCGTCGATAATCTTTCCGCTATCCATCTCTATGAAAAGTACGGATTTGTGCGGGAAGGCCGCCGAACACGCGAGTTTTATCTACATGGGCAGTTTGTCGATGTGTTTCTTATGGGGTTGCAACTTGATCCCACTTGACTTGCCCTCCCTGGTGTGCAAAGACCAGGGAACTTTTTGTTGGGGGTGTGGATTCAAGGTTTGAAAAAATCATGAGCGGGGGAGGGAAATAGACCTGGAAAGTTTCCTTATGAGTGTATTCTTGATCGGTTTTTCCCCAAAAAAACTCCCAAAAAGTAATTGACATCCTGCTAATCACCTGTTATGCTTTAAAGTGACAACAGTATAAAAACCGACCCGCGTTGAGCGAACCTAGTATGAGATCGGGACCCGACAGAGAGCCGACGGCAGGTGAGAGTTCGGAACGGTGTTATCCCCTCAGAACCCCTTCGTGAGCGGCTGACCGAAGAAAGCTCGACCAGGCAAACAACGAGGTCTTGCCTCAAACAGGGCAAGTAGGACAGGTGGGTGGCCCCCACGCGCTAAAATAGCCGCTAAAAGTGGTCTTTCCACCTTCGCTACAGCGTAGTAGGGGAGTGGGTCGTTAGCGATGCGATATGATCTCTTAGGAGATTGGTAAAGACAAACCGGGTGGTACCACGGGAGCAGAGATATGTTGCTCTCGTCCCTTGTACAATATGGAGGGACGAGGGTTTTTTTGTTGCCTGAATATGTTACGAGGTGGATTGTATGGTTACCGTTTCTATCGTCAATGTGACAAGCTATACCGGCCTGGAATTGCTGCGACTGCTGGCGCAACATCCACAGTTCGTTGTGACATCAGTGACAGCACGCAGCGCGGGCGGCAAGCGCCTGGATGAGGTGTTTCCTCAACTGCACGCAGAAAGCGTGAAAACCGCGCTCAATCCTGCGCTTGTGATCGCCGATGAGCCGGAGCGGACCGAGCTCGCCTTCGTCTGCCTGCCACATGCGGCGGCGGCAGAGTCTGTGCAGCGCCTCCTACAGCAAGGCACAAAGGTGGTGGACCTGTCGGCGGATTTTCGTTTACATAATGTTCATATGTATGAAGAATGGTACAAACATACCCATCCCGCGCCCGCTTTGCTGGAGACTGCTGTCTACGGTTTGTGTGAGCGGCACCGCGAACGTATTCGGCAGGCATCACTGGTCGCCAATCCTGGGTGTCACGCGACGACCGCCATTCTCGCCCTGGCGCCTGCGCTGGCAGCGGGGATCATTACCCCGGACGTGATTATTGACTCAAAAACGGGCGTCAGCGGCGCGGGGCGTACTCCTACGCTCGCAACGCATTATGCCGAGGTCAACGAGGATGTAAGCGCCTATAGCGTTGCCGGTCACCGCCACCTGCCCGAGATCGCACAGGAGCTGGAAGCGGCAGCCGCCGTCGGCGGTCATCCTGTGGATGGTCTGCTGCGCATCACCTTTCTGCCACACCTGATGCCCATGACACGAGGGATTCTCGCGACCTGTTATGCGGATCTAAAGCAAGACGCGTCACTATATATGTCCACAACAGCCCAGGTGCGTGCTTTGTACAAAGAGTATTATGCCAATGAGCCATTTGTGCATGTGGTCGATGAGTCGCCGCATACAAAGTGGACATACGGCAGCAATCATTGTTTCATTTATCCTATGGTGGATACGCGCACAAAACGCCTGATTATCATCTCTTGTCTCGATAATCTGGTAAAGGGAGCGTCGGGACAGGCTATACAAAATGCAAACCTGCTCTATGGATTTGCGGAAACAATGGGATTGTCAAGTTTAGGGATACATCCATAGACATTGTGTGCTGTTTCATTGCTGTGAATATATGGGAAGAAAGGATATTGAGGAGAGATAGATGGCCATTTCTTTTTTGCGAACGCCCGATGGCGATATCATCAGTGATCATCACCTGATTGCCCAGGTGTTAAGCGAGGCGCTGCCCTATATCGATTTTCTAAAGGGCAAGACGCTCGTGATAAAATTGGGAGGGAGCACACTGGAGCATCAGCGAGGCGTTTTACAGGATATCGTCTGGCTACATGCGTTGGGGGCGCATCCCGTCCTGGTTCATGGCGGAGGACCATATATCAATGAGTGGCTGAAAAGGTTGAATTTGCCCACTCGCTTTGAAAATGGATTACGGGTCACGGATGCACAGACGCTGGAGGTCGTTCGCATGGTGTTGTTGGGGCAGGTGAATCAGGGGCTGGTATTAATGGCATCGCAGATGGGAGGGAAGGTCACGGGACTGAGCGGGACCGATGGCAACCTGGTACGAGCGCGCATCGCCGATCCAAAGCTAGGTTTTGTTGGCGAGATCGAAGCTGTTGACCCGACGCTGATCCAGGCCGTGATTAACGAAGGCTTCATCCCCATCGTCGCGCCACTTGGCGAGGGTCCTGATGGGACCTGCCTCAATATCAATGCCGATCTGGTGGCAGCCCATATCGCGGGCGCGCTCAACGCCGAGAAGCTCATCTTTTTGAGCAACGTGGTGGGCATTTACCGCAGCGACGGCACGCTCATCTCTGAGCTAACCGAGGCCGAAGCCAAGAAGCTGATTGAAGAGGGCGTGATTAGTGGCGGCATGATTCCGAAAGTATCTGCTTGCCTTGATGCCCTGGCCGCCGTTCCACGAGTTCATGTCGTAGATGGTCGCGAGGAGCATGTGTTGTTGCGCGAGCTGTTTACCGACAAGGGCGCGGGGACGATGATTATCCGCTAAAGCAAGCCAACACGTTTGTCTGTTAAATAAAAATACATGTAAGAAAGAATGAGATCATGAAGAAGCGCGTTGAGCGATTGCGTGGTATGCATGACCTTTTACCAGAAACGCATCTGCATCAGCGTTGGGTGATAGATCAGCTTATTGCTTTCCTGGCACAGGCCGGGTATGCTCAGGTAGATTCGCCGATTTTAGAGCGTAGCGATCTTTTTCAGGCCAGTTTTGGGCAGGAGCTATGGCAGAATCTCTATGCTTTTCGGCTGCACCATCGAGAACTCTGCCTGCGTCCAGAGTATACCGCTTCTATCTGTCGTCTTTACCTTGATCATTACCAGCAGCAGCAACCCTTGCCGTTGCGCTTCCAGTACGCGGGACCGATTTTTCGCTACGAGGCGCCAGGGCGTGGGCGCTACCGGCAACACACCCAGCTCGGGATCGAGCTGTTCGGTGGTCATGCCGCCGCTGCCGACGCGGAAATATTGCAACTGGCGTGCGATGCTCTGAGAAAGCTGAACATCTCGCAGTATCGCCTGGAGTTGGGGCATATTGGGGTTGCGAGCGGCTTCATCAACCGTCTCCACCTTGACGATCATGCCGCACGCCTGCTGTTAAGTTTGATGGAGCAGATCAGTCGTTCCAGTGAAGGCGAGCAGTTAGCCCAGGAGCGGCTGGAGGCGCTGTATCCGCTTGAGCCTGCTATAGAGCGTGCTCATGGGACGGCTGGCGAGATCGAGATGCGCTACATCACTTCATTGCTTGGCGGTATTAGCATCTCGTTCGATGAAGATGCGCGCGGCGAAATCATTGAGCGATTTTTATGGAAGATGGGACGCAACGAGCAGCGACGGCAGATTTTGTATGCTCTAGAATTCCTGCGTGAGCTGCACAATGTTTCAGGCCCACCGCCAACCGTCTTCGAAGAATTGCATGCTCTGCTGGACCGCTATAGCCTCGATCCTGAGCCTCTCACCGAACTGCGACAGCTTGTTACGACGATTGAAGAGTGCGGCGTTCCTCGCGAACAAATTGTGCTGAATCTCTCGCTGGGGCGCGGCGTGAGCTACTATACCGGTCTGGTCTTCGAGATCCACGCGCAGGATGAGGATGGTTTCGATGCGCAGCTCTGTGGAGGGGGACGCTATGATCGCCTGATACGCGCCGTTGGCGGTTCGCGTGACCTGAACGCGTGCGGTTTTGCCTTTGGCGTTGAGCGCCTGCTGGCGCTTGTGCCGGGTAGCGATCTACCCACGCAGACCGTGACACAGGCCCTGGTCATTCCTGTCAGCGCCCAGGATATGCCTTATGCCTTGCGCGTAGCCAGGGCTGCTCGCGACAGCGGGTTATACACCGAAGTGGATATCACCGGGCATGGCGTTGGAGCGGGCTTAAAGCTGGCAACGAAGAAGCATATTCGCCTGGCGCTGATCGTGGGCGAGGACGAGCGGTGCAAGGGAGTGGTGACCGTGCGCGATCTTGTTCTGGGAGAAGAACGGGTATCCAGCATCGACGCTCTCGCAAGTCGGGCTCTGGGTGAGGAGCAAGTCCTATGAGTGGAGATAGATGCATTCGCCTGGCGCTGCCAGGTAAGGGGGCGCTGGAGGCGGCGACCCTGGCATTTCTCGCCGAATGTGGCCTCAAGGTGAGCCGGAGCAATCCGCGCCAGTATCTGGCAAAGATCAAAAGTATGCCCGCGGTGGAGGTCGTTTTCCAGCGTGCGGCTGATATCCCTTTGCTGGTACAAAGTGGAGATGCCGCGCTTGGTATTACAGGCTACGACATTTTAGCCGAGCATCGTGGCTATGGCGACGAAGAGATTGACGAAGATGACCATGATGAGACCTTAATGGTCCTGTTGCGCGACCTGGGGTACGGGAATTGTCGTCTGGTGATCGCTGTACCCGAAACGTGGATTGATGTCAGCAATTGCGCCGACCTCTGGCATCTCGCGGGCTATTATCAGGAGCACAAACATCGTGGCCTGCGCATCGCGACCAAATATCCCGTGCTGACGGGGCAGTTTCTGCGCCGCTATAACATCACCCATTGCAAAATATTTTCGCCGCACGGCGCATTAGAGGCGGCGCCGTTGACCGATACAGCGGATCTGATTGTGGATCTGACCGAAACCGGTACCACGCTGCGCGAGAATCATCTGAAACTGTTAGATGATGGCGTCGTCTTGCGATCTCAGGCAACCTTAATCGGCAATGCTCAGCTTTTGCGCCAGGAGCCGCAAGCGTTAAGAGCGACAGAAACCATGCTGGAATTGATTGATGCCCGTATGCAGGCGAAAAATCGCTCACTGCTAACCGCTCATATACGCGGGGAAAATATCCAGGCTATGCAGCAACTCTGCGCCAGAATCAATCAACAGATGCGCGCTGTCTCTCCTGATGTCGAGTTTCATTTGCTGACTGCTGAGATTACGAGCAATGCCGAACCAGGTTGGTATACTCTCTCGGGAGTTGCCAACGTCGGCGATTCTGCGCCTGCCCTGCTGGAAATCGTCGCGGTATTGCGTAAAGCTGGTGCGCTGCATATCAATATTACCCCGCTGACGTACCGTTTTGCGGAAGATCCGATGAGCGTGCGCGTATTGCGTGAGCGGTTGAAGAGGTTAAGTTGAACAATATCATTATTTTTGATCTCGATGGTGTGATTACCAGCGAACGGGCCTATTGGGATACGGCAGGGTTAGTCCTGCATGAGTTGCTCTATAGCCCGCAGTACTGGAACGTCAAAGCCGTATCGGGCGCCTACCAGCCTCCTCAAACAGCCGAGGAGAGCCGCCGAGTGAGCCGCGCGACCTTCCCAGAGCCTGTTATTGTGGGGCTAAAAGCGCGCTCCGTCAATTCTAACTGGGATACCTGCTACGCCGGCTTTTGCCTTGTCCTGATCGATCTGCTAGCTAAGCTGCCGGACTGCTCATCTTTGTTGCCCCTGCGACCGGCGGAGCAGTCCTGGATTGCGTCCTTTAGAGAGCAGCTCGCCCAGGCGCATATAGGGAGCGCCGTAAATACAGATATGTTCCAGTGCCTCAACGCGCCGCTGCTTCAGGGATATACCGGCCTGGATCTGATCAATCGTTTCGACGCTTACGCCAGTTCAGTGCTGGGCTGTGCGATAGAAGGCGTCTTTGCGCGCTATAGCCTCTCCTGGAAGTTCTGTAGCGACCTGTTTCAGGAATGGTATCTGGGCGAGGAGTTGTATACGCAGGCTTACGGTCATGCTCCGAAGCAGCCAGGAAAGCCCGGCTGCATCCACTTTGAGCAGCCACTTTTGCCTGTCGAGCAGATGCGCTCTACCCTGGAGACGCTGCGGGAGCGTGGCTATACGCTGGGAATTGCGACTGGCAGGCCGCGCAAAGAGGGACTGGCTCCCTTAAAAAATTACGGCCTGCTGCACTACTTTGATGAGCAACATATCACCACTCATGCCGAAGTCGCCAGAGCCGAAGCCGAGTTGCGAGCGCGGGGCGACATGACGCCGCTGGTAAAGCCGCACCCGTACCAGTTTTTGCTGGCGGCTGACCCCGCTTATACGCTCGCTCAGCCTCTGCCGCCTCGCTGTAGCTTTGTTGTGGTAGGCGATACGCCTAGCGATGTGCGTGGAGCGCGGGCGGCTGGCGCGCTGATCATCGCTGTTCTTACCGGCGCCCTCACCGCAGAGGCGCGCACGATGCTGGAGCAGAGTCAACCGGATTTTATCATCGAAGATATGACGAAGGTCCCGTCCCTGCTCGAATATATCGATAGTCTCGCCACCATTCAGCAACTACAATTCACGGACCGAGCAAAGGCGGAACTGCTGTTACAGCGCTGGTTCGCGCTCCATATGGGATTGCATACCGAAAGCGTGACGCTGACGCCAAAAGCCGTCTCGCTCAATTCCTTCAATGGAATCTATCGCAGCGACAATGAAGAATATTTTTTCAAAACGCACATTGAGGAACAGGGCATTCTCGAAGAATATTATCACGCGGAACTGCTCTCTAACGCTGGCTATAACATTGTCAGACCGCTGCGTACAGTGCATGAAAAAAATCAGCAAATGGTCATCTATCCCGTTATCCATCAACCTGTGATGTTTGATCTGGTGCGCGCGGTTGAGACTGGAGTGGCGGAAAATGTCACAGCTTCGACCCTGATAGCGGCAGAAAAGCGCGAATGCGAGCGGCTGCTGGCTATCTATCAAGCAACCTTTGCAGCCAGCACAGCGGAGGAACACGCGCAAGCGCCTATCCACCAGCTCTTCTGGCATCGTCTAACCGGTGGGCGGCTGAAGGCTTTTTACGAAGAAAAGTTTGTCCCATTTCCTGCGGCTCAGCCTGATTGCAATGCAGATGCGGGTCTGTCATTTGACGAATTGCTGTGCCACCGCTGGAATATTAATGGGGTCGCTTTGCAGGGCGATTGCTCGACGCTGGGTCAACTGATCGCACGCGCAAAAGTTGTGCTCCAACCGCAGCGGGCGGGAGTGACCGTCATTGGTCATGGCGACGCGCATTTTGGCAACGTCTTCCTGGAAGATCAGCAGCAATATCTTTATTTTGATCCAGCCTTTGCCGGGCGTCACTCGCCGCTGCTCGACATCGTGAAGCCGTTCTTCCATAATATGTTCGCAACCTGGATGTATTTCGCGCAGCAGGTTGCGCAGCAGCTCCAGCTCTCCGTTGCTCTGCGTGGTGCTACGATTTATATAGAGCACAATTATACGCTGGCTCCCATACGGCAAGCTTTATGGGAAACAAAAATAGAGCATCTTTTACAGCCATTGCTGGCAATGCTGCATTCGGAAGCGGCGTTACCGGTCGAGTGGGAAAATATTGTGATGCTGGCATTAATGTGCTGTCCTTTGCTAACCGTGAATTTGCTGGACCAGGCGCGTATACCTGTTGTGGTGAGCTGGTTGGGCTTGGCGCAAGCAATGCAAATGGGCGGCGACCGTTCGATGATTGGGAGGTGAAGCATGATTGCCATTATCGATTATGGCGCGGGCAATATTCGCAGCATCGAGAAAGCTCTGGAGCATGTTGGCGCGAAAGTGCGCGTCACTGATGATCCTGAAATAGTTGCAGAAGCGCGGGCCGTGGTCTTGCCCGGCGTCGGCTCGGGAGGCGCGGCAATGGCTCGCATAGTGGCGCGTGGGCTTGATGATGCCATTCGCGAGGCCACACAGCAAGGCAAGCCATTTCTGGGCATCTGCCTGGGAATGCAGCTCCTAGCGCAGCACCACACTGAGGGAGAAGTCGCCGGATTGGGTCTATTTCCAGGTACGGTACAGCGTATCCCGCAGGGACCAAAGATCCCGCATATGGGCTGGAATCAGGCTCGACCATTGCATACCGGGCTGCCAATTTTCGCCGGCATAGCGCCCGAAGCCTATTTTTATTTCGCGCACTCGTACTATGTCGAGCCGCAGAATCAACAGGGAGTGGCAGCCGTGACCGATTATGGTGCGCCGTATTGCAGCGTCATCGTCACCGAGCAGGTCTGGGGCACGCAGTTCCACCCGGAGAAAAGCGGCGAGGTCGGTTTGCAACTGCTGAAAAACTTTTTAAAGTGGGTTAATGGATGATTATTTTACCTGCGATTGACATCAAAGATGGCCGTTGCGTGCGGCTTTACCAGGGCGATTATGCTAAAAGCATCGTCTATGACAGCGATCCCGTTCAGGTGGCGCTGCGCTGGCAGGCCGCAGGGGCGAGTTGGCTGCATATCGTTGATCTGGATGGAGCAGCCGCAGGCTACCCGGTGAATGCCGAACTGATCAAAAAAATACGAGCTGCTACCACCCTGCATATCGAGCTAGGGGGCGGGATGCGCTCTCTTGAGCATATCGAGCAGATGGTTTCAAGCCCTTCAAACGGGTCGAGCGGAAACAGTGACTCTCTCCCCCTCCTTCGAGGGGAAGCATACACGTCGAGTTCGAGGCCGTCAAGTGAAAATACACCGGTGATAGATCGCGTCGTGCTTGGTACGGTTGCAATCACTGATCGCGCATTACTGCAAGAGGCGATCAGGCGTTGGGGCGAACGTATCGCGGTCGGGCTTGATGCGCGTGATGGCTGGGTAGCCATCGCTGGCTGGCGCGAGACGTCGCGGGTCATGGCAACTACCCTAGCAGCAGAACTTACCGCCATCGGCGTGCAACGTTTCATTTATACCGATATCGCCCGCGATGGCGCGCTCGTCGGACCCAATTTATCCGCACTCAGGGAGATGCAAGGCGCCACTCCCCGCTCACTCATTGCCTCGGGGGGCGTAAGTTCGCTGGCCGATCTGCGAGCTTTAGCGGATCTGGGTGTGGAGGGCGCGATTGTCGGTAAGGCTATTTATACAGGTGACGTGGATCTTGCGATGGCAATAAAAGAAGTAGAGAGGCCGTAACCATGCTGACTAAACGCATTATTGCCTGTCTCGATGTTGCCGAGGGGCGCGTCGTCAAGGGCGTAAATTTCCTCGCTTTGCGCGATGCCGGCGATCCGGTCGAGTTGGCAACGTATTATAATAATGAAGGGGCGGATGAGGTCGTTTTTCTCGACATTACGGCCTCTTATGAGAAACGCGGAACCATGCTCGATGTTGTACGACGCACGGCAGAGAGCGTTTTCATTCCGGTCACCGTTGGCGGCGGCATACGCACTATTGAGGATATTCGCGCGACGCTAGGGGCGGGCGCTGACAAGATATCGATCAATACAGCAGCCGTGCAGCATCCTGAGGTGCTGAGAGCAGGCGCTGAGCAGTTCGGAGCGCAGTGCATTGTGCTTGCCATCGATGCTCGCTCAAACGCAGCGATGCCGAGCGGCTACGAGATCTATATTCACGGCGGACGCACGCCGACAGGCATGGATGTGCTGGAGTGGGCCGGGCGCGCTGTGGAGTTAGGCGCGGGCGAAATTTTGCTCACCAGCATGGATCGCGACGGGACAAAGCTCGGTTATGATCTGGAACTCACCGCGAAAGTCTCTGCCGCGGTGACGGTGCCCGTTATAGCCTCCGGCGGCATTGGGGCGCTGGAACATTTTTATGAAGGCTTTACTGTAGCATCTGCCGATGCGGCGCTGGCAGCATCAATCTTTCATTTTGGCGAATTTCGTGTAAGTGATGTGAAACAATACTTGCAAGCAAGAGGGGTAGCGGTACGACTATGCTAAAATTTGATCGCCAGGGCCTCATTCCCGTGGTTATCCAGGATGATGCCAGCGCGGAAGTGCTTATGGTGGCTTTTATGAACCAGGAGGCGTTAGAACTGACGCAGCGAACAGGCTTCACCCATTTCTATAGCCGTTCGCGCAATACCATCTGGCGCAAAGGGGAGCAGTCGGGCAATGTGCAGGAAGTGCGCGATATTTTCGTCAACTGTGAAGAGAATAGCCTGTTAATCCGCGTGGTCCAGCACGGAGGAGCGGCCTGCCACGAAGGCTATCGTAGCTGCTATTATCGCCGTTTCTTGCCCGATGAGAGCTATGAAACGGTAGCCGAGCGCGTCTTCGATCCGGCCACCGTCTATGAAAGCGATGTACCCATTGCGGCCAAGACATTTCCTATAGCCAATAATGCTGCTTTAGAGGAGATGCAGCGGACGTTAGAGGTTCAGTTGCGCCAGTTGTACGGAGTGTATATCTACTTGCGTGACAATGATTTAAGTACCGAGTCCAACACCTCGCGGTTGTTGCAGGAGCACAGCCTGAGCTACTTGCTCTCTCGGCTCGCTGATGAATTGCAAGAATTAGCCGATGTTCAAAGTGGGGAGCATATGCATTCCGGGCGGCAACCTGATACCATGCTTGAGGGAAGTCAGGTTGGATACTGGCTGCTTTTGATCGCCTCCGCCAGAAAGCTGATATATAACGATTTTATGCCGCATGCCTCCATTCTCAGTGGGTACCATGCCCAATATAGCGAGGGCAAAGTGGTAGAGATGCGCCAGGATTGTCTCAGTTTACTGGCTTCAGATCAGCGAGCCGGCGTTGTTCAGGGGCTGCATCTCGGCTTCGCCTTCATCGGCTGGGCCTGTGCGCAGGCTGGAATCAGTCCGCTTGCGCCCACCGAATATGATCTGGAGCAGATGCGCCATAGGGGGTTGATATCGTAACTTTCTAGTATCCAGGAATAGCGTATACTTGCTATATAGAACCATAGGATTACTCAGGAAGTTGAAAAGTGCTAGTAAGGGAATGATAGAAGATGTCTCTACGTGCCGTAATTTTCGACTTAGGTGGTACTTTGATCGATTGGCCCGACTGGGATGAGGATATTAGCCGCCGCTGGGGGCTCTCCTATGACTATCTCGTCTCGGAGCTGCCTGCCAATGGCTACCCGAGTCGAGATGCCTATGTCAGGGCGATGCGCGAGGCCGAGATGTATCACTGGCAGCAGGTAGCTGAAAGGCAGGCCAGTAATACGCCGGTAAGCCTGCTCAGCGACGGATTTTGCCGCCTGGGCTGGCAGGTGAGCGAAAAAGAACTGCTCACAGCCCTTGATGGCTATGCTCGTGCCGTAAGCGGGTGGGCCGTCATCTTTCCTGATGCTGTTCAGACCCTTTTGGAACTGCGCAAGCGTGATTACCGACTCGGTTTGCTTTCCAATACCTGGTGGGCCGCCGAATGGCACAATGAGGAACTTGTCACCCACGGCCTGGACGCGCTGCTAGACGAGATCGTATACACCTCCGATCTTCCCCACTCCAAGCCGCATCCTTCCGTCTTCCTGGAAGTCACGGCGCGGCTCAACGTCGATCCGGTCGAGTGCGTCATGGTTGGCGACCGTTTGATCGATGACATCTCCGGCGGGCTTGGCGTGGGCATGCGCGCTGTCTGGAAAAAGACCGACTATCCCTGGCCTAAACCCACGCACATTACTCCGACCGCTGTGATAACAGACCTCGCCGAACTGTTACCGCTAGTTGAGCAATGGGGACGCTAAAAGGCAACGACCTGGATCGGGTAATGGCATGGCTTCTCTTGTTAGAACAAGCGGGGAATGCAAAAAACGCAGATCAGCGAATAGGACTCTTTTCCCTGCCATTCTGTACTTGTTGAAGATTGCTCATTTCTCTGGTATTCTCTGTAAAGAGGCATATGTATTGTCTGATAGAAGATCGGCTCTGTCCGATGTTGTATAGATCGATGTGTATCAATATTCATTGTCTGCTTGAAATGTCATATTTTACCTCTATTGAAGGATTTTTAAAGCATACAGGAGAGAAGGAGCAGTAATGAGGATAGATATGAAGCGTTGCATCAAGATGCTTGATGTACGCGACGGTAAGATCCTCCGTGAACAATCTCTCCTCGCTTTTTTGCGTGGAAGACGCATGCCAATCTGGTTCAATCAGGAAGCAAGCAGCGATGTCATGCTCCAGTTAGGCAAGTGTGCCATTCTGGAAGTGGCGCATAATGCCCCCCCCCCCAGGTAGATATATCTATATGTAGAAATATATCAATTGATAGTAGCCAGAGTGGGGAAAAAACACGCAGCTTTCTGCCCTTCCTCAGACCGTTCACCTCTTTTTTGTCAACGCTTGCTCAACTTGTCTTTGGAAACAACCAGAAAAATGATGGCGATAAATCAAAATCTGGGAAGAAGAACAAGCCGAAGCCTGAGAAGCAGGGCGATAGAGAGCAGCAAGAGCAACAGAAGCCAAAAACAAAGGGATAGGCTTCTTCACTTTCACGTTCCAACGAAAAGCAGGTAATGCTGTGTTTAATGCTCGTCTTGAGAAGGATCTGCCGAAGGTTGTTCTTGCTGTATTTGTGTTGCTTGCCAGAGCATAGCGGCCTCTTCGTTTTTGTTCATGCGTTCTAGCAGCGAAATGTATTTTGCACGCGTGCGGGCGACATCGGGGTGCGCAGGCCCAAACATCTGGAGACGGAGAGTGTAGGCTTGTTGGAATAACGCTTCTGCTTCTTGATACGCGTGCTGAGCGACTCGTAAATCCGCCAGGTTGCTCAGACTTTGAGCCGTATCGGGGTGCGTTGGGCCGAAAATCTGTTCCCGAATGGCGAGTGCGCGCTGCAAGAACTGCTCTGCTCGTGCTTCATTATGGGTATCTCGGTAGAGCACCCCCAGGTTATTAAGCACATCTGCAACAGTGGGATGATCTGCTCCAAGAGCCTGCTCGTAGATGCTCAAGGCGCGTTGATAGAGTGGCTCAGCTTGTTGATACTGCTCCTGTTTATCTGCGAGGAAGGCCAGGTTATTGAGAAAGAGAGCGACATCGGGATGATCAGGCCCTAATGCTTGCTCGCCGATGACTAATGCACGTTGGTAGAGCGCTTCTGCTTGCTGATCTTTTCCCTGTATTTCGTAGATACCTGCCAATTTATTGAAGCTATAAGCTGTCTCAGGGTGAGTATCTCCCAGTGTCTGTTCGCGAATAGCAAGAGCGCGTTGATAAAATTGCTCTGCTTGCTGGTAATGTCCTCGTTTCTCGGCGAGATCCCCCAGGCCGTTCAGTGGATACGCCAGGTCAGGATGGTTGGGGGCTAAAGCATGTTCATAGATAGCTAGCGCCCGTTGGTATGCTGTTTCAGCTTGAGTGTAGTTTCCCTGCATAGACTGAATTAGCCCCAGGTTATTGAGCGTTTTCGCAGTATCGGGGTGTTCGGGACCTATCATCTGTTCATCAAGGGTGAGCACCCGCTGATAGAATTGTTCAGCTTGTTGATACCTTCCCTGGCTTCCATACAAGACCGCCAGGTTATGGAGGCTCTCAGCCGTTTGGAAATGAGTTGGTCCAAGCGCCTGCTCTCGCAGCTCTAGTGCGCGGAGCTGGACTTTCTCAGCTTCTTGATATCGAGTCTGTCGATGATACAACAGTCCCAGGGAGTTGAGGGTCTGGGCGATTTCCTGAGGAGCAGCCCAGTGGTGTTGTTCCTGGAGCAGCAGGGCTTGCGCGAGGTGAGCTTCTGCCTCGCTATAGCATGCGTGCCGGTAACAATAAGTGCCCAGGCGTTGGAGCAGCAGCGCCCCTTCTTTCAGTGTCAGTTGGAAATTAGTAATCAAAGTGGCGCAATGCTGTGCCTGAGGGAGATACCGCTCACATTCCTCCTGAGTATCGAAACTCACCTCTGGAAAAACATGGTTCACCAGACGTACAGCTTGACTGGCCCATTGGCGTTGTTGCCCTTTGGGAAGACCATCAATGAGCACGGCCTGGATGATACGATGGATACGCAGGGTTGTCGTGTCAGCCAGATGGTAGATGAGAGAGTAGTTATGCAGGTCGGCCAGGGCTTCATTTAAAGCCAGAGGATGAGCTGTAAGCGAGCGTAACGGCTCATGTAAAGCATCTGCACCATCCACGAGCAATTCATAAGGGATGGACTCAGGATGCAAGAAAGCCAGGAGGCGCAACAAAGGGAGATTCGTCGCTCGTTGCTGCACGACTTTTTCGATGGTGAGAGAGAGGGTAATGGTTACAGAGTCTGGATGATTCTGGCGGCCCGCAATCCGTCCACGGCGACTTAACAAGGATGCTCGTTCCTGCTGTAGGAGTGTAAGATAGGTGGCGAGGCCGCAGCCTGTTTCTGCGAGATAGGCCCCGGCCTGATCGAGGGCAAGAGGAAAGCCATCCATTGCCTGTACAACGGCTGTAGCCTGCTGAATGGCGGCAGGAGGAGCTTGATCAAGGGACGCTCCGGTCGGAATAATTTCAGCGCGTTGCAGTAAGAAGAACACACCTGCATCGGTATCCAGTTGTGCGATGGGGAGCGCCTCGGCCATTTCCCACGCCACCTGGATGCGCGTGGTCAGGAGGACATGACCACTGCCTTGAGCAGGAACAATTAAGTCGATCAATGTGAAGTCGTCAAGATGATCTAGCACGAGCAACCAGTTTGTCTGACTTTGCAGCCAGCGCTTGACCGCTGCGAAGAGATGGTCTTCGTCTGTACGATCTTTCTCAGGCAGCGCGATTTCGTCTGCCAGGGCGTTTACTTCGGCATGAAACCTCTCGCGAGACGAGGCATTGAGCCAAAGAATAGATTGATACAAGCGGGAGGAGCGATAGAGGTATTCGAGCGCAATTTGCGTTTTGCCTATGCCGCCCAGGCCATGCAATGCCACCATACGAGTCTGGCGGGTCTGAGAGAAGGTAAAAAAAGAGGTAAGAGCCGAGAAAATCGTTTCGCGATCTGTGAAAAAAGCATTTTGTCGATAGGGACAATGGCACAGAGGGAGCTTAGGCACAACGGAATGGGTACGTATTCTCTTCACTTGACCTGCCAGTTCCTCGACCACCTTGCGAATGCCCCGTGCCACCTCGGAGAGAGCGGCGTCAATATTACGTTTGAGGCTGATGGGGGTGCCTCCCACGGGAAGCGGGTTGTAGTGAGCGAGGGGTAGGGCTTCCCAGTCGGTGGGGGAGAGAATGACCGGAATGAGGCGTGCGGTCCCTGTGGTGCTGAGTTCAAGCGCCTGCTGCATTTCGAGCTTATAGCAGCGGTCTGAAGCCAGAAATTCTGCACTGATGAGAAGGACAATAATATCCGCTGCACGTAGATGAGCTTCGATAACCTGGGTGAGGTTGCTCCCTGCACTAATGGCGCTATCATACCACTCATCAATGAGATGTTGTCGTCGCAGGCCGCTCAAGTGCGTCACGAGTTTCTCGAACAGGCGTTTATCTTTAGGCGAGGAGGTTGCATAAGAGAAAAAGATTTTGATGGCCTGGGAAAGCGATGAAGAAGACATTCCAGACATCTCTCCTAACAATTACTTCGCCGGTACGGACGCTTTGAGCGAGAAGTCGTAGTGACAGGTGAAAAATGGCCGGTCAAGATCTCGCGCCCTCATATCTTCAAGACTGTCGTGCTTTTCCAGTTCCATGATCAGTGACTCCTTTACCGCATTGATCGTGTCTGATTGCAGCCAGGGGTCACCTGGTGGAAAGAGCATCGTGGTGAGAGGGGCAAAGCCGTCGCAGGTCACTTTCACATGGATATGGCTGGGGCGCCATGCAGGCCGTCCCAGAGTCAGCAACAGTTCTGCCACCGGTCCGCCGCGCGTCACCTCATAAGCGCCAGGAATGATGGTACGCAACTCATAGCGACCTTGTTCATCGGTCAAGAGGCGACCGCGGAGATTAAATTCTGGCTGGCTCTCGTCCTGGTTCTCGTAGTAGCCATACCTGTTCGTCTGCCAGACATCCAGCAGCGCGCCAGCCAGAGGTCGCCCATCCTCTGCGGAGGTGACACGCCCCGACAGGAAAAGGATATCGCCCTCTTCGTTGTCACGGCACAGCTTCACTGGCGGCTTGCGCAATGGTGCGCCTGGACGATAAAGGGGACCCTCAACGTTGTGCGCGGTGCTGCTGTCGTCATGCCCATAAGTGATATCATCAACAAGCACCGAGATGCCCAGCACATCGAAGAGCAGTTGAAATTCACCCTGCTGCCCGACTTGCGTCATAAAATCGACCATCTGACGCAGTTCGGATTCGGTGATCTGGAACTCGTTCACCAGCTCATGAAGGTAGGGAATCAGTTTCGTCGAGGCTTTAATGAGCTTTTCCTGGCTGTCCATAGATTGCGGTCCTTCCTAAAAATGTCAGAACATCCATGTGGGCAGGGCAACCGCGAGGGATTGCCTCTACCTCCTGCCCTGCTAGCTTAAAGGTCCGATGAGACGACAGTAGTAGTTCCATGTGTTCTGTATAGCTTCAGGATGATATATTTTCCGCTTTGCCAGGCATTCCTCGTCGTTCGTGGAGTGCAGGTGCTGGCTGGAAGCAGAAGCTAGCAACTGAATCTGGCTGGCCCGCTCCAGATTGAGCGCGGTGACCACTGCTCGTTCGATGGTTTCAGCGGCAACCACGATGCCGTGATTGACAAGGTAGCATGCCGATGCCTCCCCCAGCGTCGTTGCAACCGCCTCACCGAGCTGCTGCGTAACAATTAGGTTAGCAGTAAGGGTGAAGCGCGGTACGTCGGGAGGAGTAAACATGCATCCCTCATGCGATAGTGCTCGTAGAGGCTGCTCGGTAGCCGCAAAAGCGATAGAGTAGAGCGGGTGCGTGTGAATGACACAGGTGATTTCGGGCCGCGCGCGAAAAACCTCTGTATGAATCGGGTATTCCACATGACGGGGGAAGTTCCCCTCAAGCACCTGTCCGTCAAGGTTCATACGGATCAGCGTTTCAGGGGTGATTTCATCCAGGCCCATCGCCGCTGGTTTCATCCAGAAATTATCATCTCCTGGCAAGCGATGAGTGACATGTCCGTAGATAGCATCATTCTGACCGTTGGCGGCCAGGATGCGGCAGGCATAGGCGAGTTTCCTGCGCAGATCCAGGCTCTCCTCTGTAAATAGTGCCATAATACCTCTCAAATATCGTCGTTCGTCGTCGGTGCTCTGAGTCATTGTAGCATAGCTACCGCTCGTTGAACAACCGTAGCTGGAAGGAATCACAGGGCTTCGCAAAAGTGGTCTTTTCATCCAGAACGGCTCGCAAGCGAGCCGTTCTGGAGAGGAAGGTGCTGGCTGTGGGCTGTGCCCACAGCCAGCACCTTCCTCTCCCTGTGAGCGCCTTTGGCGCGAGCAGTCAGAGCGTGCAGCGACTTTGGCGAAGCCCTGAAGGGGGTGACAGGGCTTCGCAAAAGTGGTCTTTCATCCAAAACCTGAGTAGATCCTGCGTTTCTCTGGAGTACTCAACGGTGTGAGGTATTGGCAAATATTGTCGGTAATCAATTGAGTAAGCAAGCAGTACTATAGACAACAGTATTGCATTTTTCTGTCTTTTCCGGCATAATACCGATGAATATTGATGAGGAGAGATGTAGTGATGTTGGCAATGGTTCGTAGTTGTGCGGTTGTTGGTCTTGAGGGTGCGCTGGTCGAAGTGGAGGTTGATCTCTCAAATGGCTTGGCAGCATTCATGATCGTCGGTCTCCCTGACGCGGCTGTCAACGAGGCCAAAGAACGCGTGAAGGCCGCGGTCAAGAATAGCGGTTGCCTTTTCCCCTTTAAACATATCACCGTCAACCTTGCGCCCGCCGATTTGCGTAAAGAGGGACCGGCCTATGACCTTCCTATAGCCATAGGGATATTGATGGCCTCGCAGCAGATCAATCCGGGCGAGCAGATCGAGGAAAGCCTGTTCCTGGGTGAGTTATCGCTTGATGGCAGTGTGCGTCATACCAACGGCATTTTGCCTATGGTGGCGCTGGCGCGCGAGAAGCATGTGAAAACGGTCTTTGTTCCTGCGGTAGATGCGCTGGAGGCGACGTTGGTAGATGGAGTAGAGGTCTATCCCGTCGAAACGCTGGGGCAACTGGTGGCCCATCTCAATGGCGAGAGCAAAATCGAACGCTATGAGCGCGATCCTTCTATTCTCAACAGCGCCGATGATATTACCTATGGTCAGGATTTTGCTGCCGTGCGGGGGCAGGAGCATGTCAAGCGCGCTCTGGAAGTGGCGGCGAGCGGTGGGCATAATATTTTGATGAGCGGACCTCCAGGCTCGGGCAAGACGCTGCTGGCGCGCGCCACGCCATCCATCCTGCCGCGCATGGTGATTGAAGAGGCGCTGGACGTGACCAAGATTTATAGTGTCAGCGGCATGCTCTCTGCCGACGTGCCACTGGTGCGCCAGCGACCGTTTCGCGCGCCGCATCATACCATCAGTCATGCCGGGCTGGTTGGAGGTGGGCGCATACCTCGTCCGGGCGAGATCAGCCTTGCGCATCGTGGTGTACTCTTCCTTGATGAATTGCCAGAATTCGGTCAGAATGTACTCGAAGTCATGCGTCAACCGCTGGAGGATAAAATTGTCACCATCTCGCGGGCGCAGGGGACTATTACCTATCCAGCAAATTTTATGCTGGTGGCGGCTATGAATCCCTGTCCCTGCGGCTATTATGGCGATCCTGTAAAAGAGTGTAGCTGCTCGGCGACGGCGATAGCGCGTTATAATAAGCGCATCAGCGGACCAATTCTTGATCGGATCGATATACACGTAGAGGTTCCACGCGTTGATTATGAGAAGCTGGCCGATAAGCGCAATATGGAGACTTCCGCTATTATTCGGGAGCGCGTTCAGGCTGCCCGTGAACGCCAACTTCAGCGTTTTACTGGGACGAAATTGACCTGCAATGCCGAGATGGGGCCATCCGAGGTGCGCGATTTTTGCAACGTCGATGCCTCTGCGGAAAAATTGCTGAAAGCCGCTATGCAGCAGATGCATCTCTCCGCCCGCGCCTTCCACCGCATTCTCAAGCTCGCCCGCACAATTGCAGACCTGGCAGAAAGCGATGCCATCGCCGCTAATCATGTTGCTGAAGCGATCCAGTATCGCCCGAGACGGATCATGTAGCAAAACAAGCTCATAAGGGTAGAGCCTGCATCGCCCTTATGAGCTTGTAAAGAGGTAGAGCCTGTTGGTCCTTTCGAGGATCTTCCGCCTCGTTCTCATCGCTTTTTTTCATTTTTATTCGTGATTCGTAATAAGGCAATATCGGCTATCTTGAACTGCGCAGCTTTTATCCGGCGGAAGTTGATAGTGAAACGGCGGTGGCGGCGATGAATTTCCTGCCCTATGTTCCTGGCAGGCGCTTTGGTGCTCATAAGCCTGTCTATGTATTAATTAGTTTGCAGACCGCTTCGGCTGCTGAAGAGATAAGGAAAGGAACTACTATGAGCTCTGATGATACTAACACAAGTACTGTTTTGACCGAAAAAATCGATACTATTTTTGTTGTAACTATTAATCGGCCAGCAGTGCGTAACGCCATTGATGGGCCAACGGCTGCTGCGCTGGCTCAGGCTTTTCGCTCCTTTGATGCTGATGAGACGCTGTCCGTTGCTGTATTGACCGGCGCTGATGGAACCTTCTGTTCCGGGTTTGATCTGACTGCCGTGGCAGATCAAACCCGCACTCTCCAGGTCACAGAAGAAGGCGATGGGCCGCTGGGGATCTCGCGTATGCTGCTCTCGAAACCGACTATTGCGGCAGTGGAAGGTTATGCGGTCGCAGGTGGTCTTGAGCTCGCGCTCTGGTGCGATCTGCGGGTAGCGGCTGAAAATGCCACCTTTGGCGTCTATTGTCGGCGCTGGGGAGTGCCTCTGGTTGACGGCGGCACGATTCGCCTCCCTCGTCTGATCGGCCATAGCCATGCTCTGGATATGATACTCACCGGTCGCGGCGTCGCGGGGAAAGAGGCGCTGAGCATCGGGCTGGCTAACCGTCTCGCCCCGCGTGGTGGCGCGCTTGCTATGGCGATTGCACTCGCGCAGGATCTTGCTCGCTTCCCTCAGTTCTGCCTGCGCTCTGATCGCCTCTCATCTTACGAACAGTGGTCGCTCTCTCTCGATGACGCTCTGCGCAATGAAACCCGACGCGGGCTACAGGTCATCAACTCCGGCGAGACCCGTGAAGGTGCGCGTCGCTTTACTGCCGGGCATGGACGGCATGGGAGCTCGACCGATATCTAAAAGTCTGTGGGAAGGCGAAAGACCAGTCTTTGCTAGCACAGGCACGAATATGTAACCTGGTTACGTACTCTTTATATAGATGGGGGACCTTTTCCCTCTATACAGGACTTCAACTATTTATACAAACTTAGTTGTTTTCAGGAGAAAGATCATGATACAGAAGAAGCATCTACCCCTTGTGACGAGAATCAGCTTTGTTCTACTTGCCTTGAGCTTGCTGGCTTTGCTGGCAGCATGCGGGGGAGGCAGTACCGGTGCGGCCAGCACGCCAACAGTGGCTCCCACTGCCACCACCGCTCCCACGGCGGCTCCGACCGATACTCCCACGCCCACGGCGGCTCCCACGACGGCTCCCGCAGCCAACGGTAATAGTATCACCATCGCGAACTTTGCCTTTGCTCCGGCAAGTCTTACAGTGAAGGTTGGTACTAAAGTGACATGGACGAATAATGATAGCGCCACTCATACCGTTACGGCTCTCCAGGGCGCGTTCGATTCTGGGGATTTACCGACCGGGCAAAGCTTTAGCTTTACCTTCACCAAAGCCGGGACGTACAACTATCATTGCGCTATTCATTCGTCCATGACTGCAACCATCATTGTGCAATAGCATTGGCCCGTCTTTTGCCAGACGGCGCGCCATGTCCAGGTCCGTTAGAGAACGTTTGTAAGTTTGAGCTTTTGACACTTTTAATGGGAGGAATCCATGACGCGCCGTCGTTGGGGCATACTGATCGCATCTGCTCTGGTCGTACTGGTGGTTATCATCATCGTGTTTATCAGCATATCTCCCAGAACACCCTCGCTGGCAGGGAACCCACAAACCACTAGCACGGTTGGAGCAGGAGGTGGTACGCCCGGGACCGCATCGAATCTCAGTTTGGTGGGGCAGAGTTCGCTTTATCAGCGCGGTATGAACGCTGCGCTGGCAATCTATCAGCAATATGTCTATATCGGGAACCGGACCGATGGCTCAAGTACCTGTGGCAATGGCGATTCGCGTGGCCCAGGTAATGTCTGTCCGCATCCGCATCCAGGCGTACTCATCGTGAGCGCAGCCGATCCAGCTCATCCCAACATTGTGGGCGAGATTGGGCCGCCTTTTGAGGGGAACGTTGGTATTACTTCGCGTGAGTTGCGCGTCTGGCCGCAGCAGAAATTGCTCATCGTCATGAATTTTCGCTGTAGCGCCGTTCTGCACGCCTGTCCGCAAGGTACGGACGCCGTTTTCCCCTTTGACCTCAAGTTCTTCGATCTAAGCGATCCGGTCCATCCACGTTTCATCAAGAGCTATGTACCGACCTCGAAAGCTGGTCGCCCGCTTTTGCCGCATGAAATGTTTCTCTGGACCGATCCGCATAATGCGAACAGGGCTCTGCTCTACCTTTCGACGCCGACGTTGTCTGTCAATACAAATGTGCCGAATTTGCTTATCGCCGATATCAGCCGTGTAGCAACCGGTGGTCCGATTACCGAAGTCGCTGAAGGTAACTGGAATAACCGCTTCCCTCAAGCAAACAATCCGGCCAACTATAACTATAACCTGATCGTTCACTCGATGGGAGTTACTGCTGACGGAAATCGAGCGTATCTGGCGATGGAGGCGGGAGAGTTCCTTGTCCTTGATACTAGCGATGTCGCGAAGGACGTTGCCAATCCCCAGTTGCGCCTGCTCACCGATCCGGCTAATCGTCCCCTCTGGGGCAACCCTGCTCCATGCTCAAATACCTGTCCCAACGGTCATTCAGCCGTCCAGGTGCCCGGTCGCCCCTTCGCGCTCACAACCGACGAAGTGTATGGAACCGCTACGGATCGCAGCTTTGGCTGTCCCTGGGGCTGGGTCCATATGATATCGCTGACCGATCCCGCGCACCCGAAAATTGTTGGGCAGTACAATATTGCTCAGGATCAGCCCTCTTTCTGTTCCAGTCAGGCCAATGACGCTTTAACTGAGCAATTTACCAGCTATTCGTCGCATAATCCCACGGTGCTGCCAGATCTGGCTTTTGTTTCCTGGCACTCTGGCGGCTTGCAGGCTATTGATATCTCCAATCCAGATCGACCCACGCAGGCTGGCTGGTATTCTCCTACTCCGCTGCCTCAGGTTGCCAATGAAGATCCGGCGCTCGGCGGAGGACCCAACAAGGTGCAGGTCTGGAGCTATCCGATTATTAGCAATGGCCTGATCTATGTCGTCGATATCCGCAACGGCCTTTACATCCTGCGTTACACCGGGCCGCACGCGGACGAAGTCAGCAAGATTCACTTCCTGGAGGGGAATTCGAATCTGGGGGATGCGCTCACTCTGGGATAGCTAAAGTCGTGCAGCGGACACCTGCTGGATGCCGCTGCACACTATCTAGCTTTACTCTAATTATCGGGGCGGCATTATTGCTTGATGCACTCTCTGGCAAACATCCGCACTGCTTCCAATTTTGCGGAATCGGGCAGGAAGATAATGATTTCCTGCGCACCGGCCTGCTCAATCTCCACCAGCCGCTTGCGTATGGCATCCGGCGTGCCGATGAGCGCCTGTTCGCGGATACGGCCTGATGGAATATTGCGTTGGAATGGCGTACTTTTCGCCATTGCCTCCTCATCGGTTTCGGCGATGGCGCAGTTGAAGAGCACTGTGCGCCAGATGGTGGAGTAGTCGCGGCCCACGTCCTCGCAATGCTGCTTGATAATGGCGAATTTGCGTGCCAATCCCTCGTTATCAAGATGGCCGATGTTGCAGGCATCGCCATATTGAGCCACGAGCTTCAATGTTACTTTTTCACCGCCGCCGCCGATGAGCAGCGGAATATGCGGCTTCTGAACGCCCTTTGGCTGATTGATGGCACCGCGTACCTGGTGATATTTACCTTCAAATACGGCCTCTTCCTCGCTCCACATCGCTTTAATGATCCGCACCGCGTCGCGCAATTGACGCAAGCGGGTGGGTCCATCGGGGAAATCATAGCCATAGGCCAGATATTCGTGTTCGTACCAGCCAGCTCCAATGCCAAAGTCGAGCCGTCCATGACTCATCACATCCACGGTGCTTGCCATTTTCGCCAGTAATGCTGGATTGCGGTACCCATTGCAGCTCACCATCTGGCCGATGCGTACGCGTTTTGTGTCGCGAGCAAGGGCGGCGGTGCTGGTCCAGCATTCGAACGTGACCTCTTGCGTTGGCTTTGGAACCGTGTGGAAATGGTCAAAGAGCCAGATCGAATCAAATCCTACCGCCTCCGCTTCCTGGGCGACGCGCGTCATCGTCTCGTACGCCTCCACCGGATCGGCGATGCCAACCAGGTCCATGCGCCAACCCTGTGGAACGATTAAACCATACTTTACTGTCATGCGTTCTAATTTCTTTCCTCTCTAAAAATGTAGCAGTTGTCTGGTGCTTATTAGATAGTGTCTGATTCTGAGTATTTTCGCCCTGACGTGGCGGAGTTCGCGCGGCTTCGCTGCGCAAGGAGATTGGTGTGTATTGTGGAAAAATGCGCGAAGCGCATTTTTCCACAATACACACCAATCTCGACGAGCGTCGCAGGCGCGAGCACGCACTCATGCCGAGAATCAGACACCCTCTTATTAGGCTTCGCAAAAAGGGCCTATGTCAAGAGTATGGGCAGCACTGTTGACGCATGGTTGGAAGGGTTTATGGATCTCCTGCTTGAACAACAAGAGGCGTTATGAGTTTGCCGCCTTCTGTGCTTTTTGTGAAAAAAACGTTAGCACAAAGATAAAGGCGAAGAGGGTTGCGAGTATGCCATAGGAGATGGCTTTCGTTCCTTTGGAAGGAGCGCCATCTTGTGAAGCTGATAGCGCTGATCTTGCGCTTGCTGGCTCCTCTACAAAAAAGAAGATGACCAGTGGTAGCGCCAGGAAGAACACAATCACCAGTCCATAAACGATCCAGAGGGGCATAAGATCACCTCAGCTTTGCGAAGCTCTCCTGCTGGAGAGAAATTGCCATTTCCAGAAAACACGTACGGTACCCTGGAAGGGTGACATGGTTACTGTTAGAAATATTCTTGTTCAGCAGCAAGCATAACTTAAAAGATAGTTGGACAGGAATTGTAGAAACGTTCAAAAGATGATACAATCGTGCGAAACAGTTTGCTCTTCAGATTGTCAATGTCATCCTCAACCGCTTGGAGCGAGAGCATCTGGCTTCGCTCAGGCAATCTGCAAGGCGTGATGTACTATGTAAAGGAGGCGCTTGCATGGAGACAGCGGAGTCCCAAACAGGTCCTGTTGTAATCTTCAACCCCACTGCCAATCGGGGAAAAATGGATCTTTATCGTTCGTTGCTGCGTAGCCGCATCGAGCAGGAGCGTGCAGAGTATGTGGAAACGAGCAGAGCGGGAGAGGCTAGAGAACGCGCTATGCTTGCTGCCGGGCAGGGGCGAGCAGTGGTTGTCGTTGGCGGCGATGGCACTCTCAATGAAGTGGTGAATGGGTTGCTTATCACCGGACGGCGCGTGCCATTGGGCATTGTGGCTGCCGGTTCAGGCAATGACTACGCATGGAATACCTTAAAGCTGCCAAAGGAACCGGATGCTGCTATCGAACGAGCTTTTCACGGGCAACTTATCAGCGCGGATGCCGGGATAGTCAATGGACAATATTTTGCGAACTCCTTCAGCGTCGGTATCGATGCCGATATTGCAGTGGCGGCCAGCCAGATGAAAAAAATTCCCTTTATGAGCGGCGGGCGACTCTATTATACTACAACTGTGAAGCAACTCTTATTTGGCTATCATCGTTGCCCCAGGCTCACATTTTCCTTGACGGACGAAACCTACAAAAGCGAGCCAGATAAACGCTATGTTCTGCTGGCCGTCACAAACGGACCCACTTACGGCGCTGGCTTCCGTATTAATCCACAGGCCGACCATGTGGATGGCTATTTTGACGTTTGCGCCATCGATTACACTCCCTTGCTGCGAGCCCTGACGCTGCTTCCCGTTGTCAAAAAGGGCGAGCATGGTGCGGAGCCAGAGGTAAAATTTTATCGTGCCAGAACCGTCTGCATCGAAAGCAAGCGCCCGGTCAATATGCAAATAGATGGCGAGACCACGAGCGCAACGCGCTTTGAAGCCGAAGTATTGCCGGGGGCGTTGTGGGTTCGTGTATAATAGGTGTGCCATACGATGGTCGATATGCTTTGAAACGTTCCGCGCTCCCACGATGAAGCGGGGAGCGACAGGGCAACCGCAAGGGATGGCCCCTACGGAGCACGGAGTCGAAGTGTTTGAACCTGTTTAGAAAGCGTGAATAAATGACTCAATATGACCATCCCTCACCCACATCGTTCTTGCTCGATGAGGAGAATCGCATCCTGACTCTGGTCTGGAGTGATGAGCATGAGAGCGTTCATGGATGGGAAAATCTGCGTTGGGCCTGCCCCTGCGCCTGGTGCGCTGGCGAAGGCGGCTTGCCGGGGATGTTGCAAAAAAAGCAGAGTTTAAGCGTTGAAGAGACAACGCTGGTGAATATAGAGCCTGTTGGTCGCTATGGATTGACGCCTGTCTGGGAGGATGGACACAGGACAGGCATTTATACCTATGAAAAGTTGCGGGCAATGTGCGAGTGCGACGAATGTAGCCAGAAAAAGCTGAAAAGGTAGCCTCCGTTAACATCTACCATGCCTCTCGTTGTATCTAGTAGATAGATGCGAATAGTAGTTTTCCAGGAGAGAATACCTGGGAAGTAGTGCATGGAGTGGAGGAAATAACATGGCTACAAATGGCGCTAGCGTGCATAGAGGCACTGCCATTCCGCGTCGCCGTTCCTTGCTGACTTCAGGGCTGGCTCTGCGCCTGCTGCTGGCTCTAGCGGTTAGCTGGCTGATTATCATGGCCTTTTTTGTGACCAGCGTGGTTTCCCGCTGACCCCTTTTGCATAATTGTGCGCGTGATCGGCAACACACGCCAATGGGGAGGCAGGTGTGGAAGAATAAGACGCATTCCGGCTGTTGAGAGATCAAACAGCCGTTGTTGTTTACTTCCCCACTCTAACCCGTAGATCTCACGAATGGGCTGTGGCAAGAGGGCACAGGTAATTTGCAGGTTGAGATGCAAAAAGGGACGGAATACGTCTGAGACGGGTGGGTAAAGCACAGTGCGGGCCAGTTCCCTCGCCTGCGGAGTCGCAACGAGGCGATTGCTATATATCATATCATCTATGTAGTGGCGTAACTCATCGATGGTTGCGGGCATATCTGAACTCGAAAGTCCTAACAGCCGTGCCAGGGCTTTCGATTCCTGGTAGTATTGTTCCTGCTCATCTCGGCTAAGCGGGCCGATGAAGAGCGGATAGATCAACAAAGCTGTATCGACCAGCGTGGCATGTACCCAGAGCAACAATGCGGGGTCGCGAGCGCGGTATGATTCTCCAACGGCATAGTCGCCAGCGGGGAGCGGGAGCGTGCCATGCACATGGGTATGCAAACGATTAATGGTATGAGCTGCCTTACGAGCGGTCTCTATTGAGCCGAAAGTAAGCAACTGTCCCAGCATAAACGTGCTCTCTGCCCGTCCAAGCGGGTCGCTCATATATCTGCTATGCTCGCTCACGCCTGCTGCAACAAGGGGATGCGCAAGCTGCATCAAGACAGCGCGCCCACCCCCTAGATTGAGAATGCCCTCGCGTGCAACTTTCCAGGTAACGCTTTTGCGTCCGAAGTAGCCGTTGTCTGGCACGGTACCGCCCTTTCGTTGCAAATAAAAATTATCCTGCCTGCTGGGCTGCTACCTGTTCCATACGCTGTCTGAACGCTTCTCCAGCAAGCATTTCAGCTTTGTCAGGGTCCTCTTTCATTAGTTCGAGCATCAGCGCGATATCTGGATTGGGAGCCAGCGTGAGATCGCGTTTTTCCTCCTGTACCGCCTGTAAGATCTCATCGGCCACCTGTTCGGGCGTGAGCATTGCGACAACGCTCAAATTATGTATATCGTCGTTTTCCTGGTGGATCATCGGCGTATCTACCCAGGCTGGATAGACGGTGGTAATACCAATACCGGTGCCATACAGCTCTGCTCGTAAAGCGATTGAAAAACCGCGTACAGCCCATTTGGTTGCACAATAGGCGGAGAGGAAGGGAGAACCTAATTTGCCGGCAACCGAACTGAGAAATACAAAGTGCCCGCCCTGCTGGTGGCGCATTGCAGGTAATGCAGCCTGGACGCAGTGATAAATGCCCATAAAGTTGATATTCATGATGGTCTGCATCTCGGCAGCCGTAAAGGTATCGATAAGGCCACCTCTGCCGATGCCCGCGCTGCATACCACCAGATCGATACGCCCGCAGGTATCGAGTGCCTGTCGCATTAATGCTCGCACCTTTTCTTCATCGACGACATCTGTTGCCACGGCGACGACGTGGGCCGTTGAAGAAGGATTGCCCTGATGAACGAGCTGGGCTGCCTGCTGCAACCCCTCGCTATTAATATCTGCCAGGACGACATGCGCCCCTTGAGCGTACAACGCTCGTGCGGTTGCCAGCCCGATACCACTTGCTCCACCTGTTACTACTGCAACCGAGCCAGCAAAATGCTTGAGTGTCATAAAACGTGGCTCCTCTCAAAAGTAGATAAGGTCGACAGGTTGCTATGTTTGATCTTATCTTTTTCTATGTGACGCTGTCAAATGTTGTGTTCTGCCACCAACAATTACTGCTGTGGCGGCATTTCTTGCGGATATTGCACCTGCGGCTGCTCGTACTCTTGTGGAGTACGGTATTGTCTGCCACCTTCCTGATATGTCTCTGGTTGTGGCGGTCGATACCCCTGCTCATAGGACTGCTGTGATGGCTGGTAATAGGGCTGCTGTGGCGCTTGCGATGGTTGATAGTAGGGTTGTTGTGGTGGTCGATTTGCCATTGAGGCCAGACCCATGCCCATCAAGCTGGCGATAATGGGTTTGAATAACGCGCCCATAATGGCAGAAATGCCTGCTCCAACTAGAAACCAGATCCAGTTATCTGTAGCAAAAAACAGGGCGAGTATCAGTAACCAGAAAAAACCTTGCAGGCTACCATATACTCTATGTGGGTTGAGCGAGCCCAGGGCGCTTACCAGGGTGGCGATTGCCAGGGCAATAAAGAAAATGGTCAGGTTAAAGCCGCCAAACGCGAATGCCAGGGCAAGCCCTAAAAGGACAATTCCCCCGGATATACCATTAGCCATTGAATTTCTGACTCTCATGATCGATTTAGCCTTTCTATGTGATTGCAAGAGAGATGCAGTAAGCGTTGCGCTCTACTTCTTACTACTATACGTCTATCGTGCTTCTGCGTTGTAGCTCCTGGTGCTAGAGCTTCATCTCGATCAACGCGCGTCTGATACCCGTTAGTGCATCGGAGATATGATGAGCTTCTATGCCATAATGAGTTACCGCGCGAATATTGCCTTCTCCCATTGTCCCCATCAGTACCCCATGTTCTCTTGCTTTAGCAAGGAATTGCGCCGTTTCCTCCTCGCTGAGCTTTTGTTGCTGCGCGTTCAGTACGCTGAACATGACCATATTGGTCATAACCCGCTCGGGGTGAACGTCGATCTGAGGAAATTCTGTCAGGCCGGCTGCCAACAATTTGCTCTGTTCGTGATCTTCTGGCAGTCGCTCTATCATCTGCTCCAGGGCGACAATCCCTGCTGCGGCTATTACCCCGGCCTGGCGCATCCCGCCGCCCAGCATCTTGCGTGTGCGGATCGCTCGCCGGATAAATTCTTCGCTACCGACAAGCAGGGAGCCAACGGGCGCGCTGAGTCCTTTGGAGAGACAGAACATCACCGAATCGACATGCTGCACGAGTCTGCTTGCAGGCAGGTTCAGAGCTGCCGCGGCATTGAAAATGCGTGCGCCATCCATATGCACTGCGATGTTGTGAGCATGAGCCAGGCTGGTGATGCTTTCAATTTGCTCTACGCTCAACACCATGCCGCCGCGACGATTGTGCGTGTTTTCGATACAGATCAGAGCCGTGGGTGCAACATGTTCATCGTTCGCGTCCGCCAGCCCTGCCTGGACTTTGGGCACATCGAGCATGCCATCGGGATGCGTTGGCACCACCCACATTGGTGAGCCGCCTAGCGTGGATGGGCCGCCGACTTCGTAGCGATAGATATGCGATTCGTCGCCCACGATAATTCTTTGCCCTCTTCCGGCGTGCGTCAGCGTTGCGATAGTATTGCCCATTGTACCGCTAGGCACAAAGAGCGCCGCCTCTTTGCCCAGTCGCTCCGCCGCCATTGCCTGTAATCGGTTTACGGTAGGATCTTCTCCGTAAACGTCATCTCCGACTTCCGCTCGATACATGGCCTCGCGCATGGCCGGAGTGGGTAATGTCACAGTATCACTACGTAGATCGATGTGCATGATGATCTGCCTTTCCATAGGTGATGGTTGTAGTAATTGTGCAATATCTTTGGCGTCTCCCTCAATAGAACCAGGACGTGTTAAAAAAACCTCCAGGTTCTGCCAGGTGCGTCTTCCATCGTCTGATGGGAGCTGCTTTAACAGACATCTTGCATCTGCTGAAGCAAGTAGTGTGTTACCTTATTTATATCATTGCTTTGTTGATAGATAGCAATTTGGCGGTCTGCTCCCGTACCCCGGGGATCATCGAGAAGCACACGAAGATATTGTATCTCATTTCGACTTCCCAGGTCATCAATGACATCATCAACAAAATCTAGAAGTTCGTGGATGGAGTCTCGCATCGCTACCGGGCGGCGATTGACAAAATCAATAATCGCAGCATCTAGTCCATAGCGCATCGCCCGCCACTTGTTCTCCTCCACATAGTCGCGTGGCAGAGCCGGTAAGGTGATCTGCTGCCGGTATAGCCAGGCCAGCTTCATGACCAGGGCCTGGCATAAGGCGGCGAGCGCGAGGGTATCTCTGGAGGTCGCTGGCATATCGAAGATGCGGAACTCAAGTGTAGGAAAGAATGGATGTGGCCGAATATCCCAATACACATCTTTGCCGTTCTCGATGCAGCCCATACTAACAAGATCATCTATATAGCGGGTGTAGTGCTGCCAGGACGCGACGATTTCGGGCAGGCCGCTACGCAATATAGGCTTCCAGAGGGCAGAACGAAACGATTTCAGGCCGGTATATCGCCCCTCCCAGAAAGGCGAGTTCGTGGAGAGAGCTAGCAGGTGAGGCAGCCATGTACGTAGCTGATTCATCAAGCTAATCGCAACATTTTTGTCCTCTATGCCGATGTGAATATGCAGGCCGTAAATTACCAGCATGCGCTCGATATCCTGGAACTCTTCGACCAGCTTCCTGTAGTGGTCTTTCTCCGTCGTTTTTTGATCTTGCCATCGTGCATTTGGGTGGGTGCCCGCACTGATGAGCGCCAGCTCTTCTTGCTCAACAACTTGCCTGAGTAACCCATGCAGAGTTTGTAGCTCGGCTCGTGCGTCCTCAATGGTGGGACAGATATCCGTTATCAGCTCTACGCAGGCTTGTTTCTCTTCCGCTTTGATCTTTCCTTTGAGAAAGGGAGCGCCTTTTGTCAGGATGCTTTCAATAGAGGGAGACAGGTCACCCGTATGACGATCTACCAGTTGAAATTCTTGCTCAATACCCAGGCTAAATTGTGAGGCCATATTGACTCCTTGTGGCTGCTTGGCTGCACAGGGGAAAAATTGCTTCCATGAAAAAGATTCTTAGCTACAAAGCGGTAATTAAGAAAAGCGGCTACAGGATATATTCAAGGCGAATAATCATTCTATCTCAAAATATAAGCAAAAGCAAAACTTGTGTGATGGACCTTGTCGATAAACGGATAGCGTTTGTGCTGAATTCTGATCAATGAGATAACCTTGCTACCACGGTTGGGCGGTGCTACAATGCCTCTGCAACGATAGAATTACTGCGTGCATTACTATTTTTTTACACAGAAAGGATAGAGTATGGACACAAAAGCGCAGGTCGAACAAGGTACTACAGGAGCGTCTTTCGCGCCAGCATTTTATAGCGTGAATGCAATCAGTCCGGTGACGCTGTTAGAAGGGATCAGCGCCCGCTTTGTTACCGGTAGTCGGATCATGTTTTCGTTTGTCCATCTTGCGCCAGGCGCCGTGATGCCCGATCATCATCATCCCCATGAGCAGCTTGGCTATGTGCTTGAAGGCTCAATGGTGCTCAATATCGCAGGAGATGAGCGCAATCTGCAACCAGGCGACGCCTATACTATCCCCGGCGACGTAGTCCATCGCGCTGTTGGCGGACCCAATGGCTGCCTCGTGCTCGACGCGTTCAACCCTCCGCGTGAGGAGTATCTTGAGCGTGCGCGCAATGCGGCGAAGGGGGAGTAAAGACATCCTCATAATGGCCTGGTCTCTTTTCCCATTGGTGATGGGGGGAGCAACTTGCGTTGGCGCGCCTGATACCAGTTAAAAAGGTATGCCAGAGTGATCAGCACGAAAAAAGCATTACGCGTGGCAATGGTCTCGAAAAAGCCCGGGATATGATAAATGAGCTGCGGGTTACTCAGATGCGCATACAGGTAACTATAGATAAAGGTCGTCAATACCGAAACGCTCCCCCAGCAAAAGAGCCAGAATGTATCGAACGCTCCTGCATATGCCAGCAGGGGAATGAGCCAGATGAGATACTGGGGACTAAAGACTTTGCCGGTCGCGATAAAGATGAACAAAAACGCGATCATCGTCTGGGTAATATCCAACTTCCCACGCCATTGTTGCCATAGAATATAGGCATATCCGGCAATCAGGAGTGCTATACTGATCACCCCCACGATTCCGCTGAGAGAGCTTAAACTATTAAGCGAGCCATAGCTATACACCACCTGGAATGGCTGATCAAAATTGTGAGCGAGCCAGAGAACAGTGCTTGCGGTGGCCTCGATCTGAATCGGTCGCTGCGTAAAGTAACTGAGCTGGTTAACGACCGCTCCTTGAAAATTGAGCAGTGAGAATGCTCCGCTCACCCCCAGGATAATACCCAGGAAGATCAAAAAGTTTTGCCAGCGCCAGCTCGTTATTCCGCGTGCTGTGTAGCCAAGCTGGGATAGCAGCGCGCGAAGCGTGAGCGATTTTGCTGGGATATGCAAGCGCCCGGCCACCTGTTGTTCGGCAATAAAAAGACCGGGCAGCAGTAAAAGAGGATAGAGCTTGAGTAGCACACCAAAGGCCAGAGCCACGTACGCCGTCGTCCAGTGTTTGCGTTCAGCGGCAATCACGCAGAGGAGCGTTAAGGTCGCTGGGATCAGATCAAAGCGTCCCTGTGCGGTTGCCAGCGCACCAATAAAGATATAGGTGGCGAAGGTCAATGCAGCTCCGCGGGGACCGTAGCGCAGCAGTAACCAGTAGATCAGCACTGAGACGAGCGACATCAGGACCGCAAATGCCACCTGGTAATACATCAGGGGTAACAATAATGCCAGGGAAAACACCGCCAGGGTCAACGGAGGATATTCAACAGGCAGGAGATGAAATGGTGTTTGAGCTGTTGTGAGGTGCAAAAAAGCGCATTGTGACTCAGGGAGCAGTTTTGTGCCATTACTACCGAACCAGAAAGATAGTGCGTAACATTGATAGCGAGCTGCATCTGTAGTAGACCAGAAGACCTGCCACGAAGCGCCACAAAACATAAAAATAGTCACCAGGATAATAGGGATATACGCAATAGTGCCATTCCGCGCTAGTAACGCTTCCAGTATATAATGAATTGTTTTTCTTATACTACCTGTTGGTCTGGGCTGTATCCTCTCCTGCCACAAGTTCTACTTATCCCCTCTCTTCTCTATTTGACACGGTCTTCGTCGGGATGCTAGAATGCCGACAGCAGCAAGACTCCCCTCGTGTCTGCGTTTTTATTTCTGCACTGTGCAAGACGAGCGGTGAGTTCGGTCAGTCACGTATTGTTCAGACCTCTATAGGGGTTACGATTTTCAATGAGGGAAGGATACAACCAGATGGATAGCAGAAATCGTACAGAAACAAAGACCTTGAAAGTAGGAGATGTCGCTCCCGATTTTACGCTCAAAACCGCGAACCGGGAGGATTGGCATCTTGCTGATTTCCGAGGGAAGAAGAATGTTGTGCTTGCCTTCGTCCCCTTCGCGTTTAGCAGCGTCTGTTCTGCCCAATTGCCCTCCTACGAGGCTGAATTGAGCCGATTTAAAGACTTCGACACCGAAGTTGTGAGTATTAGTATGGATAGCGGGTTTGCTCTGGGCGCCTGGGCGAAGTCAATGCATACCACGTTCCCGCTCCTTTCTGACTTCTATCCTCAAGGGCAGGTGGTCGATGTGTATGGTGTCCGCCACGCGATGGGTATGGCGGAACGGGCGTTGTTCGTCATCGATAAAGAAGGGATCATTCGCTACATTGAGGTCATGCACTCTCCCGGCGAGATGCCCAACAACGAGGATCTATTCGAGGCCCTGCGTAAGCTCTAGCCCGCTTTTATTTATCAGATCTGCCACCAGGAACCGCCCGGTGGCAGGTTTTTTTGTCTTGAAAATAAACTATGGTTCAGATACGCTACGTTTTTACTGTAAACGTAACTTGACAGTTATTCATGCCTCACCGTAAACTTTACGAGTAGCAGCTATGCTATCTCTGTTAATCATTGTGGTATCGTGTTATATTGTATCTATAATTTTTTTATTTTGCTATATCTATACTGTTATGAATAAAAGATACGTGGGGAGTTGATATTCAGATGGATGTAGCAAATAGACACGCTGATGCTGAGACGGAATCTTTCATTGATGTTGAAACTCATGAGCTACCTGATATATCTCATGTGCCTATTGCCGATACTCAACCTCTGGTGCCAGCCCTCCTATCGCCAGATGGCGAAACGCGTGGCTCCCTGATCAAAGGAACCGGAACTGAAGAGTCGGCGCCTGTTCTAGAAACTGCTCCCATGCCACTCACCGGCGCTGAAATTAGTATTGGGCGGAGATTAGATAATATGGTTGTGCTGGACCATCCCCAGGTCTCAGGCTGCCATGCTCGACTGCTCAGGGAAGGCGAGACCTACCGTATCATTGATCTGAACAGCACAAACCATGTGTATGTGAATGGCCTGTTAACTGCCAGTCGCCTTCTCAAGCCTGATGATGAGATTCGCATTGGTCCATACAAACTCATCTATACCGGAACGCAACTGACGCCCTACGATGAGAGCAGCAGTATTCGTATTGATGCCCTTCATCTGAAAAAGTTCGGTCACAAGCGAGAAATCCTGCTCGATGATATCTCGCTTGCCATTCCTCCTCGCAGCTTCGTCGCCATTGTCGGAGCATCTGGCGCGGGCAAATCAACGCTGATGGACGCGCTGAATGGGCTTCGACCGGCCACTGAGGGCAAGGTCCTTTACAACGGCCATAATTACTATCAGCAGCTCGGTGTCTTCAATAGGCAGCTAGGCTATGTTCCTCAAGATGATATCGTCCATCGTGAATTAACCGTTGAGCGTGCCCTGTACTATGCCGCCAGAATGCGCCTGCCAGGAGATTTTACCAGGGAGCAGATTAACCAGCGGATTGACGAGGTGCTTGACGAAGTTGATATGAAAGGGCGTCGCCGCTCGCTCATCAACAAGCTTTCAGGCGGACAACGCAAACGGGTCTCGATTGCCCTGGAGCTGCTGGATAAGCCCAGCATTTTCTTCCTGGATGAACCAACTTCAGGGCTTGATCCCGGCCTGGACCGCAGAATGATGCTGCTCCTGCGGAAACTGGCGGATAAGGGACATACTATCGTCCTGGTCACTCATGCTACCAGCAACATTACTATTTGCGATTATGTCTGCTTCCTTGCTCAAGGTGGTCGCATGGTCTATTTCGGACCTCCAGATAGGGCGCGCGCATATTTTGGCAAATCAGATTTCGCTGAGATCTATGGCGCTTTGGAGCAGAGTGAAGATTCTCCTAATGCTCCGCTAGAGGCTGAGGAGCGATTCAAAGCGTCTGCCGATTATCAACAATATGTGACCGAACTGATTAATGAAGGTCCGGTTGGGAATATGCGCCGCTCCAGACATCCGCGCGAGATCAAACGCTCCAGGCATGGCAACCAGTGGCAGCAGTTCTGTCTGCTCTTTCTGCGCTATCTTGAACTGCTCAAAAATGATCCGGGCAACCTGCTCATCCTGTTTTTGCAGGCTCCGATCATCGCGCTCTTTATTGTGTTGCTGATGAAATATGAGGTGAGTAGCGGGATATTCTTGAGCGACCACCTGGTAAAATGTCCCACCACCGCGACTATTCTTACCACCGGCGGTCGGCCAGATATACCTGCTCCTGCTGACTCGATTGTGTCGGATAGCTGTGAGCGCGTAGAAACGTTTCTTAAAAATGATCCCGATGGAGAGCTCTATGCGAAATCGCGAGGAGGAGAACGGATAGCTCTCCAGGATTTTATTGCGCTGGGATCGGGTGTGAGCGCGCAGAAGATCCTGTTTATTATGGGTTTTTCCGCTGTCCTGTTTGGTTGTGTCAATGCGGCCCGCGAGATCGTGAAGGAAGCCCCTATCTACCGGCGCGAGCGAGCAGTCAATCTGGGAATACTGCCCTACATGTGCTCAAAAATTGCCGTTTTAGCCCTCTTGTGCCTCTTACAGAGCGCGCTGCTGGTAGTGATCATTCATACAGCCGATCCGTTTCAGCAGGGAATACTCTGGCCTGCCTTGCTGGAAGTGTATATTACCCTGGCGCTTGCCTCCCTTGTCGGTTTGATGATGGGCTTAGCCATCTCTGCCATTGCGCCCAGCACCGACCGCGCGATGAGCTTCATCCCTATTATTCTCATTCCGCAGGTTATTTTCTCTGGCACCGTTTTCCCCTTTAAAGACGGAGTGACTCAAGTCTTCTCGATGGTATTCGCTACCCGCTGGTCAATGGCAGCGCTGGGCTCTATTGTTGGCCTCCATAGCGATAAAATAGCCGGAGATACCTTGCTCGGTGATGAGCCAATCTATCAGGGAACGCTCTTCTCAACGTACTACCAGGTTGATGCTGTCAGGCACCTGTTGCTGATGTGGCTGGCTTTGGGAATAATGATCGTGCTGCTGGCCTGCATTACTGGTATGTTTCTGAAGAGAAAAGATATCAGGGCGTAAAGACGAATTCCTTCTTCAATATGACAAATGTCATGCCGCTTACCCTTCCTGCAAGTCAATCGGCTGCCAGGCGCTGCTGTCGTATTCAGGATAAGCGATCTCCCAAAAGTGTCCCGGCTCCTCGCGCGACTCCCAACGCTTGAGCGCATCCAGGAGCACTTTACGTTGCAGCTCAGCCTGGTAAGGGCCACCCAGGCTGTGACCAAGTTTAAAATGGTAAGGCACAATCGCCCGTGGTGGTCCCGCCTGCATCGATTGCTCGGGAGCAACCGTAATCACAACGGTAGGAATGCCGGTCATTTCTACCTCACGAGCAATGGTGCAGACCACCCTGTGACAGAGCGGACAGCCCGCCGTTAACACAACCCCGTCGGCGTTGGAGCGCACAATGACTTTCGCCATTTCAGGTGCCGCTCGCTCGTACAAGTCCCGAAAATGTTGTGTATATCCCATAAAACCCAGATGTTTGTTTGCTACCCCGGCGATGATTCCCTGGCTCGCTATCTCACGCAAGCGATCAAGTGGAAATACACAGTTAATATCCTTATCAGCATCATCATGATCATAATGTTCATGTGTGATCATTAATTGGTCTGAAGAGACATCTTCCGCAATAACGCGCCAGCTATTGTCCCCCTCGATGTTAAAGGGCTCCTGGCTGCGTAAATGGACCCCCGCAGTGGTAATAAGCGCAAAAACACTTTCTTTTAAGTCTTTATATCGCGGCGTATATGGAATGCAACGACGGGACATCGGCATAATAAGTAAACTCTCCTTTCCTGGCTACGATGAGCATTGTAGCAGTCGTTACTATGCGTCGTCAAATGCAAGGAGGTGAAATAGCTTTTAGTGCTTGACAAAGATAATTACAATATGTTATATTCCCTATAACAAATAGCTATCATAAACAATGACGGAACACATATTATGCAACCCTATCGTATTCTCAGGGAAGGTGTGCTATGATAGTGCTGTTCTGTCTGCTCTACACGTAGATATGTACTGAAGACCTGCGCGGAGGAATAACATATGTGTTCGCGGCAAGCTTATCGCCATCACAGGGCGCTCTTTTTGTTGTTCCCTGGTCTTATCATTCTCGTAGCTCTTCTCATGTCGTTCGCCTTGACTACTCACGCGGCTCAGGCTGCATCGCCACATGTAGATGTGATGGTATTTAATAGTGATGTAAGTCCTGCCTCCTTACGTTCACTAACCCGTGATATTGATACAGCAACCCGGGATGGCGCGCAGGCGCTTGTCATTGAAATAGACACGCCCGGAGGCGATATCGATTCGATGAAGGCCATGACGCAGGCAGAATTGGCCAGTAAGGTACCTATTATTGCCTATGTCTCGCCCGCCGGAGGACGAGCGGCCTCCGCAGGAGCGTTTGTCACATTAGCGGCTCATATTGCGGCGATGGCACCAACCACGCGTATCGGCGCTTCCAGCCCCGTTACCTCGACCGGTAGTGACATCGATCCAACGCTCAAATCGAAGATTGAGAATGATCTTGTCGCTGCAATAACCGGCTTTCAGAAGCGCTATGACCGTAATGCGCAACCGGTCGCCGGGATGGTAACTGCTGCTAAATCGTACGACGATGCAACCGCAGTGCAGGAACATATTGTTGATATCGGTGGCGCCGACGCTGCGAACCTGAGCGCGTTACTGAATACGGTGAACAATCGGCAGGTCACACTTGATTCAGGTCGGGTTGTTACCTTACAGACCGCGGGCGCAAGCGTACAAACGTTGCAGGACAGTGTCTTCGATTCGTTTTATAACCTGCTTCTCGATCCCAATATCGCCTTTCTCCTCTTTATTGTCGCGATGATCGGCATTTATCTGGAGATCTCGCATCCTGGCGTGATTTTACCAGGGGTCGCCGGCGCAATTGCGTTGCTGCTCTTCCTCTTCGCGGCTGGCTCGCTTGCTCCCAACTGGGCGGGGCTGGCCTTGATGGTGCTGGCATTTGCGCTGCTGGTCCTGGATGTGAAGCTCCCGACGCATGGAGTCTTAACCGTAGGCGCGGTCATCTCGTTGATTGTTGGCACGCTAATATTCTTTAACAGCGGTGGATCATTTAATGGTCCCATGATTAACCCGGTAATTGTCTATATCATGGGCGGGGTAGTTGGCCTGGTTGGACTCTTCCTGGTCAGCTTTGTGATGAGGGCGCAGCATCTGCCAGTCACTACAGGCCCGGAAAGCATGATTGGCGCGAAGGTCATTGCTCTGACCCAGCTTCATCCTCAAGGACGAGTTAGTTACGACGGGGAAGATTGGGCCGCCGTTCTTGATGCGCCTGCGACATCTGCTGATGCTGGCTCGGAGCTACAGATTGTCGCTCTTGAGGGGTTGCGGCTGCATGTTCAGCCCGTCTGGATGCAGAAGTTGATTGACGATAGCCATCCAGTTTCTACGCTCGAATAGATTTTCAAAAAAAGTCAAAGGAGGCTTTTATGGATCCCCTTATACTGGCCTTAATCGGTGTCATTGTTCTGATTGTGATTTTTTTCGGACTCTCCGGCATTCGGATCGTACAACAGTATGAGCGCGGCGTGATCTTTATCCTGGGACGGTTGATTGGTGCCAAAGGCCCCGGTATTTTCTGGGTCCCGCCCATTATTACCCGCATGGTAAAGGTAGACTTACGTATTGTCACCCTCACCGTTCCGCCGCAGGAAGTGATTACGCGCGACAACGTGACCATCAAAGTGACGGCAGTACTCTACTTTAGAGTAGTTGATCCTGGCGCTGCGGTTGTCAACGTGATGAACTTTATTCAGGCCACGACGCAGATCGGCCAGACCACATTACGAAATGTGCTAGGCCAGTCTGAACTGGATGAGTTGCTTTCACAGCGTAACAAGATCAATCGCGAACTGCAGGCGATCATTGATGAACATACGGAAAGCTGGGGAGTAAAAGTGACGGCGGTAGAGGTGAAAGATATTGAGTTGCCCGTCACCATGCAGCGCGCGATGGCAAAGCAGGCGGAAGCCGAACGTGAAAAGCGAGCCAAGATCATCCATGCCGAAGGTGAGTTGCAGGCTTCGTCACAGTTGGCAGAGGCCGCCGGTATCATTGGGTCGCAGCCGAGCGCCCTCCAGTTGCGCTACCTGCAAACGCTCACCGAGATCGCTGTGGAGAAGAACTCAACCATTGTTTTCCCGCTCCCCATTGATCTGATACAGCCATTGCTTGAGACAATGCATCGGCAGAATGGAGCATCTGCTAAGCAGCCGCTTGACGGGCCGCGCCAACCGGTAACGCTGCCGCCGCTGTCGTAAGGACCCGATTTATTGCGTCCGCCCGCTTGAGCGCGTCCAATGGCAAGCCTACACAAAAAGGGGAACGCCAGCCAATATATGCTGGAGCGTTCCCCTTAATAGCGTTTACAGTTCCAGGGAAGTAGTGTTTTCACCTTGTTTGGTGCGCAGGTACTCGGCGCAGGCCCGGTATGTTTCCTCGGAAATGAGTCCTTTCGACATGTAGTGGTTAAGCATCACGTCCAGCTTTAAGATACTCATTATATTGTATCCGTAGCGGCGTAAACGCTCGGTAGCTCCATGTTCCCGGTCAATCAGCACAATAACGTCTTTTACCTTGAGACCGTTCTCGTCGAGCAATGCTGCCGTTTCCAGGACGCTACTGCCTCTTGTGATGAGGTCATCAATGATCAGGGCCGTGTCGCCTCTCGTAAAGCGCCCCTCTATGCCGCGCGTCCCGGTCCCTTCCGGGTGGGTGCGGGCGTAAATAAGGGGCGTATTGGTTTCCAGCGCGTAGGCTGTGGCCAGTAACAGCCCACCCACCGGTACCCCGGCGACGACATTAAAAGGATGAACGCGGGGGCGACGTAGTGATTGAGCAAGGTTGATCTCCTGCTGCATCAGCTTGCTGGCAACACGGAGCGCGGTTGGGTTCCCGATCAGGACCTTAGGATTCACAAAAACGGGTGAGCTTACCGCAGATTCGCTCACCGTAAAGTTGCCGAATTGGACCCCTCCAAGATCGAACAGGATTTGCGCCAACCAGAGGTTATCTAGTGACTGTTCTTTCGCCACTTCAGCATTGCGGTGCCCATATTCTTCAGGGGAGAAGGCACCGCCTCCTTTCTTTGCTAATATTCTTTTGAAAGTGAACAAGCAGGTGTGCGGTTTGCTTGTCCCTGCCCTCTAGGGGCATATTCTGCCGCACCAGGGCCTATGGTATAAAGCGGTTTCTGTGCAGATCTCCCTGGTTCTTCCCCATCATCCCGCGCAATCTGCCGCAATGCCTGGAATTGGCCGGGTATTCCAAGACGCCTCTCTCTTCGCCTCTGACGCAACCCCATGACTGCTTATCTCAAAATTTAAGGAAAGCTTCAACTGGATCTGGTCAATATCAGGCGTGCTATTATAGCATCCTTTCTTGCAAAGAAGGATTTGCCATACCAGTATATCATAAGATGAATAGCTTGCGGGGGAGTGTCTGCCGCAAGGTAGCATAGCAGTATGGAGCGTGGCGTATCCTCTTGCATCAGCGTTACCGATATGGTACGCTACCGGATATATCGAATAAGGAAATTATGCTGTAATCCTAAAGTACCAGGTAAGAAAAATGTCAATTGTTGCTGTGATACAGCTTGGAAAATCTTTTGCGGCTGAGCGTATATTTTCTGGCGTAAGTTTTCAAATTGAAGCACGAGATCGTATCGGGCTGGTTGGCCCCAATGGCGCGGGCAAGTCAACGCTTCTCAATATTCTGGCCGGACGCGAGGAGGCAGATGAGGGTTCTGTCTCTCTGACGCGCAATATGCGCATTGGCTATCTAACTCAGGTGGTGGATTTTCATCCCCAAAATACGCTCCGTGAGGAGATGTTGACGGTCTTTGCAGCGTTGCATCAGTGGGAACATGAACTACATGAGTTTGCACAAAAGATGGCCTCTCCAACAGTGCAGGATGATCCGCTTCTCCACGATCAACTGCTGGCGCGCTATGCCGACCTACAATCACGCTATGAGCATGCTGGCGGCTATACGTATGAGAATCGCGTGGATCAGGTGCTTGATGGCCTCGGTTTTACTCACGAGCAACAGGCTGCTCCGGTGATGCATCTGAGTGGCGGACAACAGACGCGCGCTGCTCTAGGCAAACTCCTGCTACAGGAGCCTGATCTGCTGCTATTAGACGAGCCAACAAACCATCTGGACCTGGCAGCCCTTGAATGGTTAGAAAACTATCTCTCTAGCTGGAAAGGGGCAATGGTGGTTGTTGCGCACGACCGTTACTTTCTTGATAAAATTGTATCTCGCACCATAGAATTAGCATTTGGACGGATTGAAGAGTATCCCGGCAACTATACTAAATACCTCCACCTGCGTGAGGAGCGGATGGAACGGCGTATGCGCGAGTACGAAGCGCAACAGGAGCATATCGCGCATACCGAAGAATTTATTCGTCGCTACAAAGCCGGGCAGCGTAGTCGAGAGGCTCGGGGCCGCCAAAAACTGCTGGACCGTCTGGAGCGGGTGGAGCGTCCGCAAGATTTTCCTGAACTGCACTTCGAGTTTACTCCCGTGACCGATAGCGGATCTCTTGTGCTTTCTACCCATAAACTCGCGGTAGGCTATGGTGGAGGGACAAAGCGCGAGGAACAGAAACGCGGCGAGCCGAAAATACTGCTCCAGGTGGCTGACCTGGAACTGCTGCGCGGGGATCGCGTTGGCCTGATCGGGCCAAATGGCGCCGGCAAGACTACATTTATACGGACACTCATCGGTGAACTGTCGCCCATTGCCGGTCAGGTTCATCCTGGGCACAACGTTCGTATCGGCTACTATTCGCAAACTCACTCAGGCCTCAATGGAGGCCGTACGATTCTTGATGAAATTCGCCGTGTTTGTACCCTGAGCGAAGAAGGAGCGCGCAGTTTTCTTGGGCGTTTCCTTTTTTCAGGAGACGACGTGTTCAAACAGATTAAAACGCTCAGCGGTGGCGAGCGTAGCCGTGTCGCCCTGGCTAAATTGACATTGCAGGGCTCAAACTTTATGGTGCTCGACGAGCCAACAAACCATCTTGATCTGCAATCGCGCCAGTTCCTTGAGGAAGTTTTGAGCGAATACGAAGGCACTCTATTGTTTGTCTCGCATGACCGCTACTTCATAGATCGCCTGGCCACAAAAGTGCTGGCAATTGAAGATGGAGTGCTGATCCCTTACCTGGGCAACTATACCGATTATCGCACCCGCAAAAGTCCGATTGTGCTGGATGTGCCTGCTCCGGTCAAGGAGGTCGCGAAAACAAAGCCCCAATCTCCTGTCTCCCCTGCGAAATCTGCGGCGAAAAAGGGCAAGATAAAGGAACGCACCGTAGAGGATATAGAACGGGATATTGAGAAGGCGGAAGCGCAGCTCAAATCGATAGAAGGGTCTTTGTCCCAGGCGGCCCTCAAGGCCGATGCGGAGCAGCTTACACAATTATCCACCGATTATGAAAAGACAAAGGCACATGTTGATGCACTGCTGCTGGAATGGGAGCGCCTCGCGGACGCTGTGAGCTAACCGGCGAACATCAGCGCATCATTTGCGTGTACCGCGTATCAGTCCACTAATAAGCCCGCCTGCTCCTGCAATCGGCGGTAATATTGCTGCGCTCGCAAGCCATAGTGCAAAAAATACGACCGGTACTAAGATCGTCGGGTGAGCAATGATCATCTGCACAATTTTCCTGTAGCCTAGAATATATGCTGCAGCAAGCAGTCCTGCGGAAATGAGAAAGATCACGATAGTAGGTAGAGAGAGTAGGCAGCCGTAGCGATATGCTCCTCTGGCTGCACTGACACAGATCCAGGCCAATCCCAGGCTCATGAGCAAGCCGCCTAGAATACTCGGTAGAGAGGGAAGAAAAATCGGCAGAATTGAGCCGGCTGTGCCAATAACAAAGCCTGTAAATTGCCAGAATACAGCCATGAACAGCAGCGTAGAGCCTCTCTGCTGCTTTTGGAGCTGGCTGGTCGCTCCCCTTTTGCTTTGCGTGGCCGCAATATTTGCCATGATGTTGGTTTTGATGGCATATGATTCGGGATTAGTCGCATCCAGCTCCAGAGAATGTTCAATAGCCTCCAGGGCAGGCTGATGCTGGCCCGTATTGGTAAGAAGGAAAGCGTGCATACTCCAGATCAGAGGGTTACCAGGATCGATCTTCGTCAGTTGTTCAACGACAGCCAGAGCCTCTGGATAGAGCCCGGCCTTCCCCAGTAGCTGCCCCTTGAAAATTAATGCTGTGGGATCATTAGGCATAATCTGCAGAACCTGCTCCACAATATTAAATGCTTCTCCATAATTTTGGAGTTGTAAAAAATGTTGCGCCTGCTCCAGCCGCAATTTGCACTGTTGCCTGAGATGCTGTTCTACTGATGGATGGGGTTGTGGTCCTGTTGTTGTTTTTTGTGCGGTTGCTATAGGGGTATGTGTGGCTGGCTGGCTAGCTGTCTGGGTATTTTGCTGCTTGAGCATCGCTGCACTAGGCGGCATACCATCAGTCGAAGAGAGCTGTTGTAGTGGCTGTGATGCAGTTCCCACCAGGATCAGAGGCGGTTGATCCTGCCCAAAGAGCTGTGGTCGTTGCTGCTCGCCTAAATTTTTGAAAAGGTAAGTGTGCAGGGGACGTAGCATAATATTGCCTGTAGTGGGATCGCTAGCAGGCCCACAGAGGCCAACAATCATACGATAGGTGAAAAGGCCCAGCTTCTGTTCCCCTTCTTCTGGCGCAAACTCATTACCACGGCAGGAGCAGAGGAAAAGTCGATTTGGTTGCTGCTGTAGCTCATCTAGCAGGGCAGAACCGAGAAGCGGCTTCGAATCAAATGACGATGAACGGTTCATGCCCCAGGCACGACCATTCTGGAAGCAATCAAGAATAAACAAAATATGTGCTGCTCGGCTGCGACTCATGATTTTCTGGGCAAAAGATGGAAGGTGAAAACCGGTTGCGGGATTCCGATAGGAGGTATCTGTTAATGCTAAATATCCATCGCCATGCTTTTCATCCACGAAGGCATGACCGGCAAAATAGATGAAAACGGTATCTCCAGGCTCAGCGATATGAAGGCATGCCTGCGTCACTAATGCTTCCACGAGTGCTCGCGTCACCTGTGCCCCTTGAGCAAATTGTACATCGCTGGCTGCCCATTTGCCTCCTTTGACGTTGACAAGCCACTGCGCAAGGGCACGAGCATCGCTTTCGGCAAAGCATAACGGTTGAAATGCGGGATCTTGATATTGATTAATGCCTATAATGAGCCCTAAACGCCTTCCCATCAAGTCTCCTTAGAGGTTGTCTGATTCTCCGCATGAGTGCGTGCTCGCGTCTGCGACGCTCGCCGAGATGTGTGTTGTGGAAAAATGCGCGAAGCGCATTTTTCCACAACACACATCTCCTTGTGCGGCTTCGCCGCGCGAACTCCGCCACGCCGGGGCGAAGACACTCAGAATCAGATACACTCTTAAATCTTGTGCTTTACTCTAAACATCAGCCATTTTACGACATTGTAGTGTCTATATAGCAATAAAAGGGTACGAAAAGGTACTTTTGGGAGAAACTTTATTGAGTATGCTCTAACAGTGGTATGGTATGGCGCAGCCGGGCTTTTAGCGGGTAAAATAGGTGATATATGGATAGGTGAGCCAGGTCTTTCGTCATTCCGTCCAGACTGTAGGAGTTTTTATTGATGCCTCGTATTATCGGCTTAACCGGCAATATTGCCTGTGGTAAAACCACTATCGGGAAAATACTGCTCGAACTGGGCGCAGAACGCTATATCGATGCAGATGCTCTTGTTCATCATTTATACGAGAGTGGTCAGCCTATAGCTGTGAAGGTTGCAGAGACCTTTGGTGCCTCAATCCTTGCGCCTGATGGCAGCGTAGATCGCAAAGCTCTGGGAGCAGTGGTATTTCAGGATTCCGCAGCTTTGAAGCGGCTAGAGCGTATCGTTCATCCAGTGGTTGGGACAGCGTTGATGAAAGAACTCGCGTTGGTGAGCGAGGCAGGAATTGCTATCGTCGATGCGGTCAAGCTACTCGAAGGCGGATCGGGCGCGCTCTGTCAGAGCAAGTGGTTGGTAACCTGTCCAGAAGAACAAGAGCTGGCTCGCTTGATGGCCCGTAGTGATCTCAGCCGCGAGGAAGCCGAAGCCCGTATCCGTGCCCAACCGGATATTGCTCCAAAGCTAGCCCTTGTTGACGAGGTCATTGACAATGGCGGCTCGCTCGAAGAGACCCGTCGCCAGGTAAAGGCCGCCTTTGAGCGTTTTTGCCAGAAATTCCCTGGCTAGTAGAGAGCCAGGGAGCCATGCGTCGTTACTGCGCTCTTACCCCTTAGATTATCTTGTCTCAAGAGCGCCCTCCTCCTCTTACCGCTCCATCTCTCGTAACAAAGATGCATAGTTCTCTCGCGCCTCAATCGTTTTGGGGTGCTGTGGGCCATACACCAGCTCACGGATGGTCAGTGCGCGTTGATACAAAGCAGCAGCATCCTGAAAGCACTCTTGCGCTTCTGGCAACGCTGCGAAACTGTACAAAGTCTCCGCTAAAGAGGGATGGAAGGAGTCTAAGGCTTGCTCTCGGATAGCGAGGACCCGTTGATACAACGATTCAGCCGCGTCAGAGCAGCGGCTTTCTCTTGCCACAACAGCGCATGCAGTCGCTGTAGGAGCTCCTCGCGTCCAGTGAAGAAGGGGTTGCGCCGATAGGGCACGTTCCAGCGCGTCGAGACGCCCGTTAAGCTGGCCTCCAGCAGCCGGGCGGTTTCCTGCTCATCCAGTTGCAGGCATCTGGCCAATTCCAGCACCATGCCTCGTGTGTCGGGCAGCCGATCTCCTCGCTCCCAGGCCCCAATGGTGTTGCGATGCACTGTGAGCTGCTCAGCTACCTGTTGTTGTCCAATACGTTCTGCTTACGGAGAGCTTTGAGTAGTTCTCCAAATGATGCAACCTGATCATGTTCCATATGCAGATAGCCCCTCTCTGCAAAATTAAGAGCGCATTGAAGTAAATGCCTTATGCTAATTCATGAAAAGTCTTTCATCCTATGAAACGCGAAAAAGCTCTTCCAGTAACCCAAGAAGAGTTTTAATGAAGGTGCGTTTATAGACATGGCAAGAGCTGTGTTGTGCTGCGACACTATTCTATATCACAGGGGTAAAAAATATGTATTGACAGTTCGATGCACGCTCCGTATAATCTCTCTAGCGTTGTCCAGCCTGCCAATCTGAGCACGGAAATGCGTTACAGTGTTTTGGGAGCTGATTCTACATTTGTAGAAATATTGTTATGCTTTTTGTGGGTTATATGGCGGACTGGCGCCGCTCAAATTGTTGTGAGATTTGTTTCAAGGGTGACGTATTATCATCTATAGAGGCGGGGAAGTCGTCCTAGAGAATGGACAGCATCTCCTATGATTTTTCTTCCACCTCTTTGGATGAAATAGTGTATTTGATATTGTGAAGGAGGCTGACTGCATCATGCAAAAACGTAGGTCACGTATTTTTGCCCTGGCAATGGCTATTCCTCTATTGCTGGCATTGCTAGCTGCTTGCGGTGCAGGTACTGGTGGTAATCCTGGTGGCAGTAATAGTGGTCCGATAGTCATCAAAATTGGCTCTGATTTTCCGACTACCGGTGGAGATGCGAGCGCTGGAAAACCTGCCGAAAATGGCGCTCATTTAGCGGTTGATGAAGCTAATGCTAACCATGTCATTCCAAATGTGAACTTTGTATTCGTCCCTAAGGATGATGTTGGCCCGCAGGGCACACACGATGGTGCAACTGGCCAGAAGAATATCACCGATTTGATTGGCGATGCCCAGGTTGCAGGCGTCGTTGGGCCGTTGAATAGTAGTGTGGCTGTCTCCGAGTTGCCGGTCGCGAATCAGGCGCCTATCGCTCTTATCAGTCCAGCTAACACCAATGACTGCCTGACTCAGACAACCCCAGCAAGCGAGTGCGGCGGGCAGAATAATAAAATCCCGACGTATCGGCCAACTGGGAAAGTGACCTATTTCCGCATTGCCACCCGCGATTTCTATCAGGGAGGCGCGCTGGCAGATTTTGGCTTCAAGACAAAAGGGTATAAGAAGGTATACATCATCGATGATACCGAGACCTACGGCGTCGGCATTGCGGGCGCTTTCGAAAATGAATGGAAGAATCTTGGTGGTACAGTCATTGACCATAAGAGCGTTCCGCCAACCACGACTTCCTTTGTGAATTTACTTACGGCGGCTGCAACGGCTAACCCTGATGTAATCTTCTTCGGTGGTAATGACTCAACCGGTGGCACCCTCATCCGTGAGCAGATGATGCAGGTGCCCGCGTTGAAAAATACCCCATTCATTGCCGGCGATGGTACTCAAACCAGCGCCTTCGCCAAAGCCATTAAACCTCTGGGCGGCGGTGACGTCTTCACTTCTGTCGCGGCGGTGGATATCACAAAATTGGGTGGCGTTGCGCAGAACTTCATTTCGGCGTATAGCGCCAAATATGGAGCGAACAACATCTCGTCTTATAGCGGCGGCTCCTATGACTGCGCAAAGATTATCATTCAGGCCATCAAAACGGCCATGTCTAAAGGGGCTGTACCGCCAAAGGACTCGGGCGATGCTGCTACTGCTAAGACATTCCGTCAAGCCGTCATTGATGCTATCCAGGGGATTGACTATACCGGTGTAACAGGCCATCATACCTTTGATCAGAATGGCGATACAACGAATCGTGTCATCACGATCAAAACTATTGGCGATGTCAATGTGGCTGATGGTTGGACAACTGTTACCCAGGTCAATATAGGGTAACAATCCTGATAAATTGCTGTTGAGCTGCAAGCGAGGGCATAAGAAAGTATTCCCTCGCTTGTCAGTCGCGGTAGCATTGGGAGTAGTCAATAGCTCTGTTATAAGGCTACTCCTGCCTTTATGCTTTATCGGTGAAGCAGCAAGATGAGTGTAACTATTTGCCAGGAAGGCAGGATTTCACAAAGATGTCACTGACGCTGGTGTTGCAGTTACTGGTCGTTGGATTGGCCACAGGCGCAATTTATGCTCTTATCGCTTTGGGATACACGATGGTGTACGGGATTATCGAGTTGATCAACTTTGCCCACGGCGATATCTTCATGATGGGTACCCTTTTTTCCATCGTTATTTTTGGGCTATTTGGGGTGACAACTACCTCGACACCTCCTACCGGTTTGGCGCTCGCAGGAATAATGATTGTTACCTGCCTAGGGGCGATGCTCTTGTGTGCTGTGTTGGGAGTCGTGATTGAATGGATAGCCTATCGTCCACTACGAAATGCCCCACGTCTTGCCCCTCTTATTTCTGCAATTGGTGTCTCTCTAATCCTGGAAGATCTTGGCAAACTCTGGAAAGGTGATACCAATATTCCATTTCCTCAAGTGTTTCCCTCAGTTTTTCTCCATGCAGGTCCTATAGTGATTAACAGCATTTATATATTTGTGTTCTTTGTCGCTGTTGTCTTAATGATTGCCCTACAATGGATGGTAACGAGTACAAAACTCGGACGCGCAATGCGGGCTGTGGCCCAGGATCGTGAAGCTGCGGCTCTAATGGGCGTGAATGTGGATCGCATTATTTCATTTACTTTCTTCATTGGCGCCGGGTTAGCAGGGGCTGCGGGCTTCATCTATGGCCTGCAATTTGGAAGCACGATTTTTATCATTGGCTTTCAGCTTGGACTGATCGCCTTTACTGCCGCTGTGCTGGGCGGTATCGGCAACATTGTGGGCGCGATGCTGGGAGGAATATTGATCGGGGTGATCGAGTCACTGGTAACGTTGATTCCCGACACGGTCTTACCACATGGAGGCGACCCCTGGTCACGAGCGATTATCTTTGGTATCCTGATCCTCATCTTGGTCTTCCGTCCCTCTGGCCTCTTCGGTCAGCAAACGCCGGAGAAGGTCTAACGATGAGAATGTCTATGAGGCAATTAGTGCATTTTCTTTTGGAAGCGAGGTGGTGAAACCGTGTCTTCAATTTCTACTGGCGCTCGCCTGCTTCTCCCTGATCGCGACCTGCGCTGGCTCCTGCTCAAATGGATTGTCGCGCTCGTCGTTCCTCTAGCCGTGTTTACTTTTGTCTGGAGCGGTGAGGAGATTGTTAATAATGTGCTGCTTGGCGTTTTCTTGCCCCAAAGTACACAGTTCACCACTTCAACAGTCATCCAGGCGGGTATTTTTATTTTGCTTTTTTATGCGACGGTGATGGCTCTTATCGGCTATCTCGTCGCTGCTGATACGGGCCATCGCGGGATCGTTGAGTTATGGCTCGATGTCCTGGTTTTCGTGATGGTTCCCCTTCTGCTGATCATTCTCACGAATAACCTGTTGATTGGTCTGGCCCTCTGTGCGATCATCTGGCCGCTCTACTTCTTGCTGAGAAAATATGTACGCAAACTGCGCCATTACGTTCCTCCTCTCCCCCTGGAGAGCTTGCAAGTGATTGATGCGGAGAAGCGCGCCCTTCTCATGAGCAAAGCTGCCATCGGGGGATTCTGGTTCGGGATGACGTTCTCCGTTATCTCCTTAATCGCGGATATCGTCTTTTATATCTCTGATCCAAACTCATTTCCTCCTGTTCTTCTGGCGTGGGTAGTCGTTCGGACACTGCTATTGCCTGTTGCAGGCTATTTCCTCGGCAGACTAGGCGGTATGGTTGCCCTGCGTCGCACGCTCAACGCGAAAGCCGAAGAGAATGGTGTGGCAAAAAAGACGAATGGCCGCGTCAGTAAGCGGCGCCAGTTGCAGAGTCTTTCCGCCAGTCGAGCTAAGGAAGAAGCGAAAGACCTGGTGCCGAATGATCTGCCCTTGCGTAGCACAGGCGCACAGCGGTTTTATCTAACCATTCTTGTGGCTTTCGTTCTCTTCTACCCAGTACTTGATCCTATCCTGTTTGGCCCCGGGACGAACGGGCGCCTGTCTGGTTATGGGGATGCAGGCTTCTATGTGATTCTCGCACTTGGCCTCAACATCGTGGTTGGCTTCGCGGGCCTGCTCGATCTTGGCTACGTTGCCTTCTTTGCTATAGGTTCCTATGCCTGGGGGCTGGTCGGCTCGACGCAGTTTACCGTAGTGACCAGCATTGTGGTCAACCCGCAGATCTGGCCGTGGTTTTTCTGGCCTATGATTATTGTCGCTGCTCTCATAGCCGCCTTCTGGGCGGTCGTCTTTGGGGTGCCCACGCTCCGCTTGCGCGGAGACTACCTCGCTATCGTGACGCTGGGCTTCGGTGAGATTATCCCGATCTTCTTCCTTGAACTGGATAAGTATACCAATGGGACCAATGGCATTGTTGGTGTCTATTCCCCCTATTTCCCCGGAATTGATTGGCATAGCTATACTCCTATCCCATACTACTACTTGATCCTGGCCCTGATTGCCCTCTCAATCTTCGCTAATGTTCGCCTGCGTGACTCCCGTCTGGGGCGGGCCTGGGTTGCGATCCGCGAGGATGAGATTGCTGCATCTTCATCAGGAATCAATCTTGCCAATACCAAACTGCTGGCCTTTGGTGCAGGGGCTTTCTTCTCCGGCGTCGCAGGCGTCTACCATGCAGCAAAGCTTGGCACTGTCTCACCCGATAACTTTAGCTCGGCAGATTCGATTATCTACCTGGCTATGGTGGTCATTGGCGGCCTGGGCAGTATCCCCGGTGTGATCGTAGGCGCCCTGGCTGTGTATTCGATCAATCTGTTTATCCTGGCGCAGCTTGATACCATCGCTTCGGACCCAAATAACATCCTGCATGCCATTCAACAGCTTATCCCTGGCTTCACGTTCGGCAGCATCCGTAATCTGATCTTTGGCATTATTCTGGTATCGGTGATGATCTTCCGACCAGAGGGGCTTATTCCTAGCGCAAGGAGGCGACGCGAGTTACATCGCGCCGAAGGGGAGACTGCGGAAGTTGGTTCGCTGGATGTACCACCCGGATCGGCTGTGTTTGAGTCGGAAGTACGCGTTGAGTAACAGTCAAGGAAGAAGAGGTATTATGAGTACGAATCGTACCAGGCTCGCAGGTGATCTTGATGCTATGCAGTCAGCGAGCGATCCTTTGCTGGAGCTGAGCGCGGTAACTAAACAGTTTGGCGGCCTGACTGCGGTAGAAAAAGTGAATCTGGTCGTTCGCCCGAGAGAGATTGTAAGCATTATTGGCCCGAATGGCGCTGGCAAGACGACCGTTTTTAATCTTATCACCGGCATTTATCGTCCAACGTCGGGCAATATCTCTCTGGAGGGAAAGTCGCTGGTTGGCCTTAATCCCGATCAGGTGGTGATGCGAGGGATTACGCGCACCTTTCAGAATATTCGCCTGTTCAATAATATGACGGTGCTGGAGAATGTCCTTGTCGGGCAGCATACGCGGCTCAAAGCGGGCTTGTTGGGGTCGCTATTTCGTCCGCCGAGCGTTCTGCGGGAAGAAGAAGAGGCTCGCAAACGGGCCATTGACTTGCTTGGCTTTTTTGGCACTGCTTTGTTAGAGCGGCAGGAAGAATATGTGGTGAACCTCTCTTATGCAGAGCGACGTCGGGTCGAGATTGCACGAGCCCTGGCGGCCAGCCCTAAAGTGCTCCTGCTGGATGAGCCGACCGCCGGTATGAATGAGGCCGAGACCCTGGAGGCCGTGAAATACGTACGGCGCTTACGCGATGAGTTAGGACTGACGATCCTGTTGATTGAGCATAAACTGACGGTCACAATGGGCATCTCGGATCGCATCGCTGTGCTTGACTACGGTCGCAAAATCGCCGAAGGGCTGCCCGAACAGGTGCGGCGCGATGAGAAGGTGATTGCCGCCTATCTGGGCAAGGCCACTACAAATGATCAGGGAGCTGCTGAGTAATTCAGAGGGGAGACGATGTTCTCTGCATGGCTTTCCTGCTTTTCTGAAAAGCCACGGCGGGAACTATGAGGTTTACAATGTTAAAACTCGTCAATGTAAATACCTATTATGGCCCAAGCCACATCCTGCAAGATGTTTCGCTTGAAGTGAACAAGGGGGAGATCGTGTGTCTGCTAGGCGCAAATGCGGCTGGCAAGACCACGACCATGAAGACAATATTTGGATTGGTTCGCCCTCGCGCCGGCTCCGTTTTATTTGAAGAGCAGCCAATTGAGCGCAAACTGACCGGCGACATTGTTAGCTCCGGTCTGTCGTTGGTACCTGAAGCGCGCCGCATTTTTCCTCGTATGACCGTGCTTGAAAACCTTGAGATGGGCGCATATAGCCGTCGCAACAGAGCTGAGATTAAAGAAGATCTCGATCATGTCTGTCAGGTTTTTCCCCGTATCCAGGAACGTCTGAAACAGGTCGCAGGAACGATGTCCGGCGGAGAACAACAGATGCTGGCAATGGGTCGCGCTTTGATGTCTCGCCCGAAGATGATTTGTATGGATGAGCCCTCAATGGGACTCTCACCCATTCTGGTGGAGACGGTATTTAATACGATTCTGCGAATTCGCTCCGAAGGCGTGACAATCTTTCTGGTGGAGCAAAATGCTTCTATGGCGTTGAGCCTGGCAGATCGTGGATATGTGCTACAAACGGGCAAAATTGTGCTGAGCGATACTGCAAACAATCTTCTGACAAATGATCTGGTGCGTCAGGCATACCTGGGGGGCGGCTAACCACTATAGTTCCTGATAAAAACAGCATTGCAGGAGGCTCTGGCGTATTTGCCAGGGCCTCTTTATAAATTGTTACTAGTAGCGAGGCGCCCTGGCGGAGGTTGCTTTTCTCGCAATAGTACTTTCATGCTAAAGGGGAGAGCCTGGTATGCGAAAAAAAAGAAAGTGTGTAGTATTATCCCTCCAGTAGTCACAAAATAAAATATTCTGGTCTAGAACAAAGCAGGATAGAGCAGAATAATCTGGTATGCATATTAGCACATGTTTTGCTTCTATTGAGCGAACGAGTAACAGGAGCATACCGGGTAAAAGGAGTATGGTGAGAGACGATTCTTCATTACACTACTCCCCTTATTTGTGAATGATGATTCTGGCAATTGTTACAATTGCCGGAAAGACAAGCGGACAACCTGATAACGACTCGTCAGTTGTCCTTCGATTCTATGAAAGGAGCATATTTCGTATGCCAAAATCTTTCGTTCAACCAACCCGCCAGGCGGTCATCTGGACAACATCGTTTTGTTTGCTGATCCTGGCCCTGATCGTTACCGCTTGTGGTGGTGCAGGCTCCCCGGCGACTTCTTCATCCAGCTCAAACACCTCATCAGGCAATGTCGTAACTATCACGATCACTGAGAAAGCTGGAGGGCATGATATTTACGCTTTCGATCCTCAGACCATGACGATCAAAGCCGGAACAACCGTTAAATGGGTCAATAATTCAGACGAAAACCACTTGCTGGCGAGCACTCCTTCAGGTGTTTTTTCCTCGTCGAGCATTGTTCCACGTAGTGGTTCTACTGATAACACCTTTCATATGACTTTTAGCACTGCCGGTACCTATACCTATACAAGTACTCTGGTACAGAGGCAAAATAATCAACCAGAAGGTGCTACTAGTAGTGCTACAGGAACTATCACGGTAACTGCGTAGCATTCTTCTTATTTGAATTGAAAGGGTAAGCGTATGGCAGTTGCTGCACACGCTTACCCCCTGAGCAGTTCATGTGACCTTACGCCTCATCCATTTGTCGATGCAGCTCTTCGATACGCTGGATCACCTCCGCCAGCGTGGTAACACCAAGATCCTCCATGTCTTCGCGCAACGTTTCCAGACGCTCTAGAAGCTCCATTGTATCATATTCATTATCATCTTCTACTGCATCGAACGATTGATTCTTTGGACCTGACTTATGCATATTGCAATACACCTCCATCTTGCTATCTAAAAAATAGCAGTCTGCGCAAAATGCGCTTGTACTTCTCATTGATCCTGCTTAATACAGAAATGACGTGTTGGCATCTTGATATGTCCACCCCGGTTGCGTATCCTTGCCCTGATCTACCACGCCGGGCAAGCCTTGAGGGTGACCAAGATTGTCGATTGCCACAGTATAAAGCCCTTGACCGCTTTTTAACGGCTGCCCCTGCCATTGTAAGCGCCCACGAGTTAGAAAGAGAAAATGGCGGCTATCGGCTGCCCATAAGCTGTTAGCTGTTGGTTGCAATAGCGTTGAGGCGGCTGGTTGTGGGGCGTTGGAGGTTCCCACAGCGGCTGATGCATCATCGCTAAGCAAGAGCGTCCGTTGCTGCGTTGCAACTCGTACCAGTGTGAGAGTGTGCTGCCCATCAAGCAAAAGAAACTGACTATCCGGTGACCAGTAAGGCACACTGTTGGCTGCCCCGCCAATATCAAAAGAGGTGTGATCGCTGAGGTTATTTATAGTATAAGTGGTTCCTGTACTATAGAGAAGATGGTTGCCATCAGGCGACCAGGAAAATTGAACGCAGGTGCATGTGGTAAGCACGGTAGTCTGACCATTCACGGTCCCCAGGATCAATTGTACCATAAGTTGCCCTGTAGACGAGCCATGTGATGGGGCAGGGACAGCATATAAAAAGCTGGCGTCCTGATGTGCAGGCTGCCATAATACACGCTCCAGAGTGGCTGGTAGGGGATGACCTGGAAGCGGGCCCGTTGAAATATCTCGCAAATTCGTACCGGCCAGCGTCGTCGTGAATATGCCATGCTCTGAATTTCCTATAGCCATCTGTTTTTGATATGATAGGGACGGGATGGAGTAGCTATTGGGGAGTGATTTGATTGCAATGCCTCCCGGCTGGTCGTTTTGTGATACCCACCAGATCACGTCGTTGAGATGACGAGGGGGTTGTTTGGGGGACTGGCGGTAGAGTAGGCGTGCGTTAGTAATTGCCCACATAGGGTTACTATAGGCGACATCCGGGCTGGAAAAAGCGATGGGAATAGGCGTGCCGCCATCGACCCCGATAGTATTAACTGTGCTGGGCTCGTCTCCAATCAGCCCGGTGATGGCAGCGGAGGCAAGATTTTTCGCTGCCGGAGTTTTGGCAAAATCTGAGTCCAGGGTACGAAACGCGAGCAATTGGTGATTAGGAGACCAGTTATACCCGATGACAGGGATGTTCGCGGAGAAAACCGCGAAGGCGTTGGCTCCATCGGGGTCAATCGTCCATAACTGCCCATCACGTATAAAAGCAATCACATTGCTGCCCAGGTGGCCCGGGCTGCATGCGACCAGGTTGACCAGGAGCAAAAGTAATAATAGCCCGATGCGTCGTTGTTTCATGTATATTATAGCCTTGCGCTTTGTAAGCGACCAGAGGTTTAAGACACTAATGGCTCTGGATTCTTCCACTCTTTGAGCAGGTGAGCGACCTTGCCTTTTGGTGTGATTTCGTAGCGAATACGATCCGGGTTGATATCTTTGAAACGTTCGCTATCTTCTGCTGCCACAACTATATCATGAGGGCGGACAAATTGCCAGACCTGGGAGACAATATCCGGCTCCTGGTGCAGATAGACATATTTGCGCGTGGGGATGTGGGCTTTGAGCGCCAGACCTTCTGCTTTACTAAAGTCCGCTTTAGCTTGTTGATCCTCTAGATACGGATCAACGATTTCCATCATGCGTGGAGCGGTTTCGCGCGGCTGGTATTTAGTAAGATACAGGAATATCACCGGCCCATTCTCTTCTGCGCTGTTGACTGCACCTCGGATAACGGCATCATTGTAGGGATTGTCCTGCATCAGCACAGCCAGGACAGAACCAGGGAGGCGTTCTTCGATGCGCGTTACGGCCATAGGAACAGGGATGCGCCCTTTTTGTCTGTAGCGGGCATAGTTTACATAGGCAACGCCCATCCCCAGCAGCGCGACGGAACCGCCAAATGCGGTTGCCAGCGGTTTGGTGACCAGATTTGTTGACCAGGCAAGGCCAACCAGGAATGTGGTAAGCACACCGAGGAAAAAATCAATTTTGAACCAGAGGCTTTTCGGCTCCACCTCTTCTTTGTGGATTATCTGCCCTCTGGCCTCTATCGGGCCAGAAGCCTGACCATTCAAGTGACCATGCGTTAAAGAAGCAAGCACCTCTTCGCTCTCGCCGGCATGGGTTCTCCCATTGCGTCGTCCATATGACCTGATTCTGGAAACAAGATTGGCCTTTCTCCAGTCACGATAGCGCACAATATCCAGGCCCAGGCAAGTGAGCGTAAAGGCCCCCAGGAGACCAAACGCGTACATATCTCCCAGGAGATTGATATTGCCCGCTACAGCGATCAAGACCGCAATTGGGATGACTGTAGCAAGCAGGATAGAGTAATGAGGTGTGCCACGCAATTTGTTGCGCCTAAGAATAAAATCTGGCAGAAACTCCATGCGCGAAAGCGCCATGAATACGTGGTAAGCTCCAATAATAGCTGTATTACTGGCAAACACAAGCAGCGCACTGGCGCTGATCGCAACCTCCGTCTGTAAGACGATGTTGCCCCAATGGCCTGCTAGCAGAGAGATAATTTGTGTCGATGTGTCGGCATTCTTCGCCACCTCAGGGAGCAGAATAGTCGAAAGCATGGTTAATAACGGGCTGGTAATGCCGATGGTCAGCACCACCAGCAAAAGTGCCTGACCCGCAACCTTCTTGTGGGGTTGCCTCATCACGGGTGAGAGCTGCGAAATGCTTTCCAGTCCCGAAAATGCAAGGAAGGAGCCTGCGAACCCTGCCAGCAAAGAGTAGCCCGTGAGCGAGTGGCTGGCGAACATTTTGGGGAATAAGGATAAAAACTCAGCAAAAGATATATGAGAGAATATGGTGAAAAGAATCGCAAGATCGCTGACAAAGGCAATGACGGCTCCGACCAGGCTGACGCGTGCGCTTTCACTGATGCCGATCCAGTTCAAAATGCCTAACAGGATCAGGACGCCAATGGTAATCCATAAGGCATATGGGCCAATAGCTGGCGCGACCACGCTTAAATAAAAAATACCTGATAGGCAACTGATAGCCGCTGTAAGGAAATAATCAACCAGGATAAACATGCCTCCCAGGGCTCCCCACCAGGAACCAATCGCCTGTGCGGCAACCGTTACGACGCCACCACCCTGGGGGAAGCGGTGGGTGACCTCAGCATATTTTAACGTGAGCAACACAAAAACAGACATCGTCAGGAACACAAAAAAACCGGCGAGTCCTTGAACTGTTTGATAGAGAATGCCAGGTGTGTAGTAGACAGAGGTGCCGATGTCTGCAAAAACGACCGCCCAGCAGAGAATTGGGCCTAGCATACTACTCTTGCTTACGTGCTCATCTTCATGAGCCGCATATGATGAGTTTTGCGTCGCAGATTCCTTTGCCATACTTGTGTGTTATCCCTTATAAAGGAAAACAACCTCCTAAAAGTATATGATCGGGGTATATAGCTCTGTTGCTAGATAAAAGGGTAGGATAGTAGTTATTTCCCCTTTGCCTGAACATTACTTGCCTTTCTCGCGACTGATGCCGCTTTATTTAGCACGTAATCGGAGCTATGTTTGGTACATAGTGTAGCACAGTAAACTTGCACAAGTAAAATTTTTTTGATCGGATTTTTGAGGATATTTTTAGTGCTTTTCTGCTATTATTGAGCTTATTTTGAGGAAATCACCCCTTTTTACAAGGAGAAATTTTAGCATTTGGGCTGTATTATTGAGTTTATTTTGAGGATTATGAGCGATTTCTTGAGAAAATTTTTAGTTCTCTTCTCCTAAGTTCGCATCCATGTTGATGAGATTAAACCATTTTCGTTGAATACCCTTGCGTTTTCTCGCGTCAGGCTGTAGAATCAAGTATGGTTCCACCTGTTTTTGGTACCGTAGGATCATGCAGGGTCGGTCAATTAGCCCTCAGTCCCAGACATGCATCACACGAGCCAATCCCCAAGAAAGGTAGCATAAAACTGAATGACCACAACTACTCGACCGCGCACTATTGGTGAGTTGCGTGAAAGTGGCTATAGGGTTCTTCCTGTGAAGGAAGAGATGCGGAAAAATCTCATCCTGAAGATTCGTAATGGAGAAGACTTGTTTCCGGGAGTGGTTGGCTACGAGGAAACTGTTATTCCTCAAGTTGAGAATGCCATCCTCTCCGGTCAGGACATCATCTTTCTTGGCGAGCGTGGTCAGGCCAAAACACGCATGGCACGCAGTCTCGTCAACTTGCTAGATGAGGTTGTGCCGATCATTGCTGGTTGCGAGATTAACGACAATCCCTTTGAGCCGATCTGCAAGGCGTGCCGCGATAAGGTAGAAATACAGGGCGACCAGGTGGAGATCGCTTGGCTTCCGCGTGACCGGCGCTATGGCGAGAAGTTAGCAACGCCAGATATCACCATTTCCGATCTTGTCGGTGAGGTAGATCCCGTTCGCGTCGCCGAAGGCCGATACCTCTCGGACGAACTGACCATTCACTATGGCATGATCCCGCGCACCAATCGTGGTATTTTCTGCATCAATGAACTGCCCGATCTGGCAGAACGTATTCAAGTAGGCTTGCTCAACATTATGGAAGAGCGCGATGTGCAGATTCGCGGCTATAAGATCCGTCTTCCACTCGACGTCTATGTGGTTGCCAGCGCCAACCCGGAGGATTATACTAACCGTGGACGCATCATTACCCCACTGAAGGACCGCGTTGGCTCAGAAATTCGTACCCACTACCCGCATTCTCTCGAACATGAAATTCAAATCATGGAGTCCGAGAGCAATCACTTCATCACTGAGGGCATGGAGGTCATCTTCCCTGGTTTCATGAAGGAGATCATTGCGGAGGTTACTCATCTGGCGCGCCGCAGCAACGACATTAGTCAGCGTTCAGGCGTCAGCGTCCGTGTCTCCGTTTCAAACTACGAGAACGTGCTCAGTAATGCCAGCCGGCGCGCTCTGCGGTTGAAAGAACGCTCTATTGCGCCACGTATTAGTGATCTATCGGCCATTATGGCCTCAACCTGCGGCAAGATCGAACTGGATGCTGTTGGTGATATAAAAGAAGATCGTGTCGTACAAAAGCTGATCAATGCCGCGATTCTTAGCGTCTTTAGCAATTACTTTGACCCACGCGAATTTGACCAGCTCCTGGCAGGCTTTGAACGGGGATTGAACGTCCAGGTGGGCGACGATATGCCCTCGATGGACTACGTCAACCAGCTTTCTAAAGTCGGCGGTTTGAGTAAGGCTATTGATAAGGTGAATGGGCGTGGTAGCCCGGCCAGTATCGCTTCCGCCATCGAGTTCATTCTCGAAGGGTTGCACCTGAATCGGCGTCTGAATAAAGATGATGTCAGAGGGAAGGTACACTATCGGCGCTAACACTAAAAGGATCACGCGCTATGTTCGAACGCTTTTACAGAAATCGCTATGGGTACTCACGCTGGGACGGGACGCAGCGCCTTGAGGGTCTGGATGCCGACGACGTTCTAAAAGCTCTCTCCGATGACTACCTGGAGAATGGCAACCTGCAACAGGCGCTTAAACGGTTGATGCAGGAAGGCATCAGGGGCGAGGACGGACGCCGCGCTATGGGCTTGCGCGAAATGATGGAGCGCATGCGCGAGAGCCGTCGCGAGCAGCTTAACCGCTACAATATGGCCTCCGGTGTGATGGATGACCTGCGCGAGAAGCTAGAAGAGATCAAGCAGCTAGAACGCGAAGGCATTCAACACCGCCTCGATAATCAGAATGAACAAGGTACCCAGCAAGCTCCATCAGAAAATCAACCGCAAAGTGGTCAGTCCGGGCAGCAATCTCAACAGGGACAGCAGCCGCAAGCTGGCAGTCAGTCTCAAAGTGGTCAGCAAGGCCAATCAGGACAGGATGGCGGCCTCTCTCCCGAACAGATGAAGAGGATGCTGGAGAGTATCGCAAAACGCAAACAGGACTATCTTGATAACTTGCCAAAGGATATTCCTGGTCAGATCAAGGGCCTCTCCGAGTATGACTTCATGGACGACGAGGCGCGCGAGAAGTTCAAAGAGTTGATGGAGAGCTTGCAACAGCAGATGATGCAGCAGTTTTTCCAGGGCATGCAGCAATCCTTGCAGAATATGACTCCCGAGGATATTGCCAGGATGCGCGAGATGATCCGCGACCTGAACAAAATGCTGCGCGAGCGCCAGGAGGGCCGTGAGCCGGATTTCGATTCGTTTATGCAAAAGCACGGTCAGTATTTCCCCGGGGTCAATAGCCTGGATGACTTGATTGAGCAAATGCAGCAGCAGATGGCTGCCATGCAAGGCATCCTCGATAACCTATCGCCGGAGCAGCGGCAAGAGCTGCAAGAGCTGATGGAACAGCTCATGGGCGATGATCGTATCCGCGTTGACCTGATGGAACTGGCACAGAACCTCGAAATGCTGGCTCCAAGCGAGCAGACGCGCACCCGCTTCCCGTTTCGCGGCAACGAGTCCCTGCCGCTCAACGAGGCTATGCGTATGATGGGTCGCTTGCAGCAGATGGAGGGACTGGAGGACCAGTTCCAGGAAGCTCGCCGCCTGGACGATCTGGAGGCGATTGATAGCGAGAAGGTGAAAGAGTTGCTTGGTGACGAAGAGTACCAGTCCATTGAGCAGCTCAAAGAGTTGATGAAGATGCTGGAGGAGGCCGGTTATATCCAGAAAAAAGGCAATCGCTGGGAGCTAACCGCCAAAGGTATCCGTAAAATCGGCCAGAAGGCTCTTCAGGATATCTTCAATAAAATGAAGCGCGATGGCTTTGGAAGGCACGTCAGTCCCTATCGTGGCGTTGGCGGCGAACGCACGGATGAGAGCAAGCCATATCAATTTGGCGATCCCTTCCTGCTCGACCTGGAGAAAACGCTGATGAACGCGCTCCATCGGCGCGGCACGGGAACGCCCGTGGGCCTGGCAAAAGAGGATTTTGAGGTCTATCGCACCGAATTCACCACTCAATCATCAACCGTGCTGATGATCGATTTGAGCTTGAGCATGATCTATAACGGTTGCCAGCAAGCGGCGAAGAAGGTAGCTGTGGCGCTGGAAAGCCTGATCCGCTCGCAGTTCCCCCGCGATAACCTCTATATCGTCGGCTTCTCGTTTATTGCGCGCGAATATAAGCCTGAAGAGCTGATCGAGATGAGCCGCTACGATAATGAGCGCGGAACCAACATGGCGCACGGCCTGATGCTGGCTCGCCAGCTCTTATCGCGGCATCGCGGCGTCAATAAGCAGATCATCATGATTACCGATGGCGGCCCGACAGTCTGGTACGAGGAACGTTATGGCGGCTGGCAATTTGCTTACCCCAGCCCCTTTGCCGAGCAACAGACGCTGCTGGAGGTGCAACGCTGTACCCGTGATGGCATCACGATCAACACCTTCATGCTCTATGATGACGATTGGATGATTGCCTTCGTCAATCAGATGGCGCAGATCAACCACGGTCGCACCTTCTATGCTGATAGGGATAACCTCGGCGAGTACCTGCTGGTTGATTACCTCAACAGCAAACGGAAATTTATATCGTAACGGCTATACCTGCAACTCCCGCCATGCACGGCGGGAGTTTTTCCTTGCTATAGGGCTTCCAAACCCCTATAATGTATCGGCGTGCCTCTTGATGAAGAGAAAATAGTAACAATCTGGCTCATAATTCCAGGGAAGGAAATATTTGTATGGCAAAACGCCCCGAAATTGCTTTAAAAGTGAGCAACCTGGACGCAGGTATCGACTTTTTTGTCAATCGCATTGGTTTTGCATTGCAGGAGCATCAGCCAGATCGCGATGTGGCAGATGTACGTGATTTAGATGGCGATTTGATTTTGCTGGCTGGTCCGAAGGTGGAGAACGTCAAAGAGCATCTTGCAGGCGCAGCGTTTGTCATTCAGCCAGGCGAAGCCATTCGCTTTGCTGAAGACAATCTGGAAGCTCGCCGGGCAACGCTGCTGGAACGTGGACTCTCTGACTTGCATTTTGAGGAGACAGCAAGCGGTGACCGTATCTTGAGCGTTCAAGGACCCGATGGCTACACTGTGGCTTTTGTCGCTCGTGCTCAACGCTCACAGGATGATGTGTTACGCATGTATGCACAGGGTCCAAAAGATCTCCAGGCTGTCCTGGAGGGCCTCTCCGAGGCGGATTATGATCTGGCACGGTCTCCAGGGCAATGGTCGATTCGCCAAATTGTTCACCACCTGGCCGAAGGCGAGATGTTATTTGCTCCGATGATTAAGTCTGCCCTGGCTCAGCCTGGTTCTGTTTATATCCGTAATCAGTATAATCAGGAGATATGGCCCGAGATTTTTAAATATGCTAGCCGCCCTGTGGACTCTTCAGTTGCCCTGGTAACGGCTATCCGCGCGCATCTGGTGGAGCTGTTGCAGTGTGTGCCCGACAATTGGGAGCAGTATGCCATGATGCGCACTATCGATGGTGATCCAGAAGGGCGCAAAGTTACCGTTGGCGGTCTGGTTGGTGGGATGGCGCAACATATGGAGGAGCATTGTGAAGAGATCCGAACCATTCGCAAGCTCCACAGGCGCTAACTGAATACTCTTTGCGACTATCCAGGTCAAGTCCTATTGAGCCACTATTAGATAAACGTCCTGGACAGTGGACTTAATAGGACTTGTCTAAAAGGGACGATGGGGATGTCTGATGATTTAGAGGTATTTCTTTCCTGTCTGAGAGCACTCGGATTGCTCCCGCAGAGAGAGCAAGAGCATGCTGGAGAACAGCGGCTTCTAGTGCAATTGCTCCGTTACCGCCAGGAACTGCTTGATTGGAACACACGCTTTAACCTGACAGCCATTACCGATCCCCAGGAGGTGTTATTGAAGCACTTCCTCGATTCGCTCTCGCTGCTCGCTGGGTATGATACGTCTCATACGCGATTGCTTGACGTCGGCTCCGGTGCGGGCTTTCCCGGACTGCCCTTGAAGATTGCGCGTCCACAGTGGCAGGTGACGCTGCTGGAGGCCACGGGGAAAAAAGTAACCTTCCTGCGTCATATAGTCGCGACCTTACAGCTTGAGCATGTGGAGGTGATACAGGGGCGAGCGGAGGAACTGGCACATCGGAGCCGCTATCGGGCCTCTTATGATCTTGTGACAGCGCGGGCTGTTGCCTCGCTCCCTACGCTCCTTGAATATTGTGCTCCATATTGTCGTGTTGGTGGCTGTATTATTTTGCCCAAAAAAGGCGATCTTGCAGAGGAGATGGCACAGGGAAAGCGTGCGGCGGCGCAAGTTGGCGCTGTGTTGCAGGCCGATATGCCGGTAACACTGCCGGGGCTGACTGATGGCCGGCGTTTGCTTGTGTGGCAGCAGCAAAAGCCTTGCCCCGAACAGTTCCCTCGTAGTGGTGCAGCGATGGCGAAAAAGCCGCTAGGCTAATATAGCCAATGGCAAAATCGCGCCTGGCGGCTATTTCCCTTCCGTCTGCGCTTGCTGATACTGTCTTTCAGAGGCACGCTTGAGGCGTTGCAAGGAATCATCCACGCTGGCAGCAATTGTTTTCGCGCCAAATGTTTCGAGGAACCAACCCCACCAGCCTGGTGGGAAGATGAAGTCTCATCCATATTGGACGCGGCAGGTAGTCGCATCGATGGGCGAGCAGACGATATATGGTTTCTCTTGCAGTCCCAATGGGAAAAAAACATGCAGGCCGAGCTGGTGTTTTTCGGGATTGACCTCTTCGACCTTGAAGATGAAGTGCAAGGTGCGGCCAAAGGCTTTTCCGGCGAAGGTGATGGTCTGGCCCACCGCGGCAGGACCTGCTGGCTCAACACGTTCTGCCTGAACATCGGCCCACTCGGCATAGCGTTCCCATTGGACGAGATTCTCCCAGACCACCTCGACTGGGGCCGCGACGACAGCGGTGGGACAAACTGTCAGTCCCATAGTATATTTCTCCTCTCAATGGCATGACTTTCAAACTGGATACTCGCGCCCATTTTGCGACTGGTGAACGTACTACACAGTAAAGAGACGACCCTGGACCCAGCGCGCATGGGAAGAAGCACGAAGATGAGCTATGAATGAGTAGCCTCGCTCATGGCTGCTGAATATAGTTCAGCAGGAGCTGGTCGGTGATCTGCTCAATTGGGGCGCGATCATCGGTGAAGACGATGCCGTTGTCTGGATGGCCCTGGGCAACGACCGGCAAGACCTCGTTAGCCACCTGTCCCATTGTCGTGGTTGGGTCGAATTGGGCAAGATTTGACCTGAACGTATTTATGGAAGTGGGCTGCATTGTTGCCATGACTTCGGTATTGAATGTCCCCGGGACGTTGAACACATAGACACTGGGGAAGACCTGGCTCATGGTATTAACAAATGCCTGCACCAGCCTGAAATCATGGGTGGTGTGACCTGTATTGAGCGCCACAACGCCCGTTGGTGAGAGATGCGAACGAATCTCAGTAAAAAATTCGCGCGTTGTGAGCTGGAACGGGATGTATGGCTGCTGAAAGGCGTCAATCGCGACCACGTCATATTGGGCATGGGTGGTTGCCATAAATGTGCGCCCATCCTCAGTGTACACATGCAGATTTGGTTCGTTCATACCGAAGTATTTCCGCCCGACATCGACGATCTGGGGATCAATCTCGACGCCATCTATCGGGACAGGCCCGTAGACCTTTGTAAACTGATGGGCGATGGTGCCCGCCGCCAGCCCAATAATGCCAACGCGGTGCAGTTGTTGCGGTTGAAAGCCGCGGTTAAAGTACGGGGCCGCGAGGAAGTAATCCCAGTACCAGCCTGTCAGAACCCTGTTCGGGTCGGGATAGTAGATAGAATGGATGGCCTGTCCCTCATTGAGAATGAGCAGCCTGGAGCCATCGGGCTGCTGAGTCACCTGGATGTAATTGTAGAGCGATTCTTTCTCATACTGCAAATAGGGGATCTCTTTGAGCGGACCAAGCGGCAGGACTAGCACGATCAGGGCGATAGCGAAAGACGGTCGCCAACGTGGACGCAATCCCCACAGGGAGGCCGCGAAGAGCGCGACCCCAAAAATGAGCAGGGTGCGACGTACGCCAAAAGTTGGAATCAGCCAGAGCACAGGCAAGAATGCCCCTAAGATACTGCCAAAGGTGGAAATAGCGTAAAGCGAGCCGCTAACGCTACCGCTTTGGGCCAGCTCTTTTGTCATCAGGCGGATCGCGAACGGAGAGACAAGGCCGAGCAGGGTAACGGGAACGGCGAAAAGCAGGATAGTGCCGATCAGGGAGCTAAGAAAAATGCTTACCGAAAGCTGTGCGATACCGGTAATCGACCAGTTCAGAATGCTCTGACTGACGAAAGGGATCGCCAGGATGGCAATCGCGGCAATCGCAGTAATGCTGCATAGCACTTTCCCCGATGGATGGCGGTCAGCAATACGCCCACCGAAGAAGTAGCCAACGGTGAGGTAGATCAAAATCAGGCCGATCAGGTTCGCCCAGATGAACAGGGAGGTGCCGAAATAGGCCCCCAGGAGGCGGGAGGCGCTCATCTCTAATGCCAGCGAGGTCATGCCGCTGACAAAGACCAGCGCAATGAGAAAATATTTTGTCATGATTTATTGCGTGCCTTGCAGAAATTGAAACTTACCAAGCATGTTAGTAAAAAACTGAGCATTAAGCGCGTCAAATTGCTCATCCGGCGCCTGTAGCTCGATGATATAACCTTTGCCCTGATGGACCGTGGCATAGACCTGAATTCGCTCTTTCTGCGTATCTGTCTGATAATACGCTACAGCCGCGATCCAGGTTTCTCCGCTGATGGTAGCCGTTGATGTCGCTGCCGGTGGCGTAAAGTTGGGCATTGGTGCGAAATTTGTTTGCAGGTCGTTGGTTACCAGATCGCTGGCAGAGGCGGTTGTGGGGCCGAGCGCCTTAAATGCACCGAATTGATCCGTCTGGTCCGGGTTCGCGAACAGAATGCCGCTGGCGTTGCTCACAGCGCCGGGTTGCCAGTTCTGCGGATACTCGGTGGTAAAGCCGTAGTTGATGCAGACGGGGCCGCACCACAGGAAACCGCTATCAGGTGGCGGCGTTGCTGCCACAGTGGGAGAGGGTGTGGGAGTAGGAGCCTGTGTAGGCGTCGGCGAAGGGGAGGGTGTGGGAGCAAGCGTTGGCGTCGTTTTCGACTGATTTGCCTGTTGAGCGTTATCCTGGCCTTTGACGAAGAAAATTGTAGCAAAGCCAATGACGCTGATAAGGATAACGACCAGGCAAATGCTCACGACGAGGATGACCGCATGACCCTGATCCTTTTGCATCGTGGGCGGAGGTGTGGGCCTGACGCGCATCCCATTGTCAAGGCTTGATAGTGGCGGCATAGACTGTTGTGGATAGCTTGACCCTGCAAAATTGCCCGTCTGGAATTGTGTTGAGCCGGGATATGTCCCGGGAAAACTTTGTTGCGGCAGATAAGTCTGACCGGGGAGCGAAGATATTGCCTCGGTGGCGTCGTGGTAAAATCCAGTCTGGTGATTTGGCCCGGCCTGGATCTGGTTGATAGGAGATAACTGGTCAGGTACGGCTGAAAACCCTGCTTGTGAGGGCAGGCTGGTAGCTAGCGGAGCTGGCATTGTGGGCAGGGATGAGCTGGATGGCGTGCTGATCGGGCTGGATGCGTAACTGCTTAGCAGTCTGCTACGCCGTGGAGCGTTGAGCGATGATTGAGTGGGAAGGGTGGTCGGCGTGCCGCACTGCCCACAAAAAACCTCTTCCTGGCTGATCTCATTTCCACAATTTGGACATTTCATTGGCTGATCCTCGCTCCGGCTATGCCGCATATCCGCAAATGTCTAACACGACTATATCGGCATACATTATAGCGTATAACTCGGCAAAAACATAGAGGAATACCGCTATTTTCCTATTCTCCGCTCTATGCTTGCATCACTGGTATCATTTTCGAGATGAATAGTAATGGTGCGTAGCCCTTCAAGATAATGGTGATAGGCAATAATAGCGGCATTTTTGAGGTTTCCCCTGACTCGTTCTTGAAATTCAGCATCGAACGGTCCGCTAATAATTAGCCATACCCAGGGGATCTCCTGTTCTTGATTGACCCGCTGCATATTGTTGCGGTCCGTGGTGCTGGCTTCAGCGAATCCTGTGGGATGGCTATGATAGACGCCGATAATCCGTCCTGAGGCGGTAAGCTCGGCTTGGAGCAGATCTTCGGGGGCAAATTCAAAATAGACGGGCGAGTTATAGATATTGCGCAGTGGCTGAGCCTCCTCCACAAACCAGTTCCCCTGCTCATCCATATATCCGATAAATACTCCGCAAGCCTCAATACCCGGTCGTTGACAAACATCCATGACGATTGTCTGCTGTGCGCTGGCGTTGATGGTGATCCGCGCGCTCTGGTGTTTTCTCATGCTTTCATCATAAGCGCGGCTGACAAGCCGCTTGCCTCCAGAATTTCAAATCCATGTCTGCTGGCATATAATTTCCGACTTTTGCTGGGTCTACTATACCATATGCCACAAGATTGAGACTTGCAGGGCAGGATAGGCGCAGGGCAGGCGCAAGGCACTGCCCCTACAAGGTAGATGGGTTAGTCGCGACCCTCTTTTCTCTCGTGGTGCTCCTTGACCATCTCAATTACAATAGCCAGCGCGATCACAAAGGGAACATCGACGCCCGGAGCAATATCGACGCCATAGCTGTCGCGGAAGAGCGAGAAATGACGACCAATCTGGGCCAGCAGGTTGCCGTTATCATCGCTTACAGTGAAGTTCCAGCGCCAGATGTCGCCATCGATATGGAATCTCATCCCGCCTTCACCCTCGACTTTGAATCGCTCGCCGAAGAGGCGGAATTGTTCGTGGACGCGCGCCCAGTGCTGGCCGCCGCGATAAATATCGTAGGCTGGCAAAAGCGAAAGCAGATGCTGTTTGATGCGCGCAACCTCCTGGTGGGTCTGGCGATCATAGATCAGCAGGTCATCGCCAATGTGGAAGAATTTGCCGCGTACTTCGAGAACAGCGTTCCCGGCATCGTCGCGCACAACGAACGCTTCGGTGAGGCTCCAGGCCCGTTCGCGTATATGATAGCGCATATTCGAAATCCTCGTTTTTTCTCTATTTTTTTGTGTGAAGGAACTGTTCCGCTCTGTAGCTGCGCAGATCCCCTATGTGTAGTACGGTAATGTCAGGGGTAAAGTTTTTTGGCAGCGGGGCCTGGCCGTATTTTCCCTGTCTGACCAGTACCGTGGTCAGGAGTTCGCCCAGCAGTCCTTTGGCGTCCTGGAGAATATCCGGTTTGTCATCGATCATCACATAGTGGTCAGCCGGATAGCGTTGCATAATCTCGTCCAGGTGTTGCTGTTTATGGATAAACAGGAGGACGCGTCCCTCGACGGCATCGGCCAGGGAACTATTAACTATTTTTTCGGCCTGGAAGTAGAGATCGCCATCCGATACAATCACCGTTAATCCCAGGGAGCGCAGGTGTTGGAGCGTTTCCAGGGTATAGGGGTAAAGTTGCTGATAAAAGGGGTAGTTGTCGAAGATTGAGTGGACATGGAGATAGGTCTGCTCGTCCATCTCGGAGAGCGGGGTTTCTTCACGCAAGCGTGCGAGGGCGAGGGGGATATCAACAACATCCTTCTCCTTGCGCACCTGCTCGTAAATCTCCCAGTAGCGTTTTGTCAGCTTTGAACCAAGCTCCACCTGGAGATGTTGATCAAGATCTTCTTTGATATCATCGTTAGAAAGCAAGGTATTATCGACATCGAGCCAAAAAACAAGGGTCCTGCTCATTCTACATCTCCCTCATCGAATATCAATCCCCTATACAACGCGGCAACCTCAATTCGCGCCTCGATACTGGCCAGATCGATGATATCATCAGGTCCGTAGTGACGATAAAGCCAGGCTTTGGGATTGGTGGGATCTTGCTTATTGCGTTGCCAGACCTCGATATATTGCGCGAACTGGCTGACCAGGACGATTTCCTGGATCGTTTCCTGGCTCTGGTAGGCTTTAAACTTCGCGCCGCGATCTTTGGCTTCGGTGCCTGGAGAAAGGACCTCAACGACCACACGAGGAGACTCGATCAGCGTATTATCTGCTCTGCTGTCTGCCTCGGTGCAGGAAACCGTTGCATCTGGATAGACAAAGTGGGGTTTTCCATTTTTCTTCAGGGCAAGCAAGACCTGGACGTCTGGTCCGAAGACGGTACAGGGACCCGACCGAAAATGCAAGTCCAAAGCGAGCCGTGCGTTATACGCGATCCGATCATGCGCAACACTTCCGCCACTCATCATATAGGCCACACCATTGATGTATTCGTATTTGCGGTCGGGCGAGAGTCGCTCCAGTTCGTGAAATTCCCCCTCGGTCATTTTCGTACCGGGCCGGTGCCACATCGGCTGCGCCTGCTCTTGGCGCGGATTCGTGGACATTCCTCCCCCTTTCCAGTGACAAAACGTTCGTATGCTCTTCGGGATTGAAGCGCCTGTTCCAAGTATAGCACACGACGCTATTCCCTGAGAAAGGAGTGATTTTATCGAATCGCGTGGGGAAGAGGGGAGAACAGGAAAAACCTATGGATGTTTCGGGCAGTCAGGTGTATGATAAACGATGTGAAAAATGCCGAACAGGATTGAGGTTTTTGGATGGAAACCGTTGCTACTACCGAGCGCAAGCGGGTACTCTTGCTCATGTCTCCTGCCACCTACCGGGCGGGAGCGTTTCTGAGCGCGGCGCAGCGATTGAACCTGGAGGTTGTGGTTGGGATTGATTTGCCAGAGACGCTGGCCGATTACTGGCATGTGCCCCTGGGAATAGATTTTACGCATATTGCAAGCTCTGTACAAACGATTGTGGAGTTTGCGCAAGAGCATCCTCTGCATGCCATTCTTTCTGTCGATGATGCGGCAAGTGAACTGGCCGCCCATGCCAGTGCCGCACTCGGCCTTGCCCATAATTCCCCGCAGGCGGCTGAAGCAGCCCGTGATAAGCTGTTGATGAGAAAGCTTATGGCAGCAGGCGGCGCTCCCTGTCCGGTTTTTCGTGACTTTTCATTGCATGACGATCCTGCCTGGATTGCGACGCGGGTGACGTATCCCTGCGTGCTCAAGCCGTTGCGCCTCTCGGGGAGTCGAGGGGTGATCCGGGCCAATCATCCAGCCGAGTTTATGGCGGCTTTTCACCGCCTCAAACGGTTGCTGGTGAGTGAAAGATACAAAGAGGATGAAACGTCATTTCTCGTCGAAGACTTCATTCCAGGTTTCGAGGTGGCGTTGGAAGGGCTGCTTACACGGGGAGAACTAAAAGTGCTCACGTTGTTTGATAAGCCCGATCCGCTCGATGGCCCTTTCTTTGAAGAAACCATTTATGTCACACCTTCTCGCCTGCCAGCAGCAACGCAGCAGGCACTTGCACAGTGCGTGTCAACCGCTTCTGCGGCGCTTGGTTTGCGCGAAGGACCGGTTCACGCGGAACTGCGGGTAAACGAGCGGGGTCCCTGGATGCTTGAGATGGCCGGGCGCTCCATTGGCGGCCTGTGCTCTACCGTGCTTGAGTTTGGGGCCGGTATGTGTCTGGAGGAGCTGATTTTGCGCCACGCAACAGGTGAGAAGATGACAGATATTGAGCGGGCCTCCCATGCCGCCGGGGTGATGATGATACCAATTCCTAAAGCGGGTATGCTGAAGGCCGTGCATGGCGTGGAAGAAGCTCGTTGCGTCCCTTGCATTACCGGCATTGAAATTACTGCGAAGCTGAATCATCCTCTGGTACCACTTCCCGAAGGTGCCAGCTATCTGGGTTTTATTTTTGCTCGCGGCAATACTCCTGCTGAAGTGGAAGAGGCCATTCGCGTTGCCCATAAGCTGCTGCGCTTCGAGATCAGGCGTGAGATCCCCGTTTTAAGATAAAGGCTGCCACTGAGCATCTCCTGTATTGAGAAAAGCAGGTCATTGCCTCCCCATAATTAGGTAACTATGAACTGATTATCTCGTAGGCATTACCAAAAAATACTATCTTTGCAGGTAATATTGGACATGTCATAATTTATATGGAATACTCAATAGAAAAAGATGTGGTTATTTTTGGAGGTTTTTATGTCCTCGACCTATCCTCCTTTTGGTGGGGCTTCCGCTCAAACCTGCCTGCGTTGTGGGAGACAGCTTCCGCCTAATGGAAGCTATTGTGCAGGTTGTGGTTATGATAATATATCTCCGCAGAGAAGTAACTCTGCTAGGCGCATGCCATCTCCCACCTCCACTTTATCATGGGATGGAGGAAGACCATCCGTACCGTCTTATCAGGAGCAGGGAAGGAGCCAGGGAGGCGTACAATGGGGACAAATGCCGGTACCACCGCTCCAAAATGGATTTTCTGATCAGCAGTCTATGCCTCCAACTTCTGCTGTGTCTATGCCCTCCCCACCTCCAATGTCGCCCTTGCCAAATAGATTCGCGGAACAGCGGCCATTTACCTCAGTACCAAATGGTTTTGGGGATCTGCCTCCCCTCCGGCCTCCCGATGATCAATTTCCCCCCTTACCTTCAAGACAGAATGGCTTGCAGGGATTGCCACCGCTCCCTCAAAGCCAGAACGGTTTTGTAGGTCAGTCTGCGTTTCCCCGCCTCTTGGGAGCCAATGATTTCTCTGGTTCTTCCGGTCAATCCATAGGTGGAAGCCCTCCTCTTAATGGGTCAGGTCGCCTCCTGAACACCGGAAACCTTTATAGTCCTGGTCCTGCCGTCTCCTCTCCTCAATCTCTTAATCCGGCGGCCATGCCTGCTAATTTACGAGCGGGCACGGCTTACGAACCGCAAGCTATGTCTCTGCCACAGAAAAGGCGGCGTGGTCCAGGACCCTGGGTGATTATCGGCATTGGCCTGCTAATCATTGTACTTATTGGCGGTAGTATCACCACTTATCTGCTATTAGGGCTGGGGAATACTCCGCAAACTACTGCTACATCTTCTCCAACCACGAATGGTACACCCCTCTTCACTGACGCGTTTACCAACAATAATAATGGATGGAACCTGCAAGGCGATCCTGGGAAGTTTTCGGCGAGCGTGGGCAATGGTGCAATGGTCCTGGAGGATGACAATCATAGCTTGTTATGGGAGCTGGTGCCAGGTCAGAAAACCTTTAGTAATTTTAAACTGGTGGTTGATGCTATGCTCTCCAAAGGTGACCAGAACAATGGCTATGGGGTGTTTATTCGCGGCTCTTCCAACCAGAATAGCGAACTGGCTACATATTATCGCTTTGCCCTTTATGGCGATGGCAGCTATGCGATCTTCAAGGGCTCGGTCGATGCCAATGGCAATACTACCAATACCAGGCTTCAGGACTATGCGCTCGATCCTGCGATCAAAAAGAGTGGCCTGAATCATATCATCATTGTAGCAAATGGCCCTGCAATGACATTCATTGTCAATGGTCAGGCATTAAAGACAGTGACCGATAATAGCTATACCAGCGGCTCGGTGGCGCTATTTGTGATCAACCTGAATCCTTCGAAGACGGGTGGTCAGGCGACGTTCTCCAATTTTGGGATCTACCAACTGAAACCGTAATGTGCAAAAAATATAGAGATGCGAATAAACCGCATCTCTACTCCTCTTGCTCGATAATCTCAGCATAAGTCGCAGGATCAACATTGCCGCCGCTCACGATACAACAGACGCGCTTACTGTAAAAACGCTCGGGCGCGGTAAGCATTGCTCCAAGCGAGAGCGCGCCCGTTGGTTCCACCTTTAAGTTGACGTAACGAAAATAGTGCTGCACTGCCCGCATGGTGAACGGGTCAGGAACCTCTACGATGTCGGTGAGGCCGCGCTGTAGTATCTCCCAGTTAGTTTTTCCCAGGCTGATGGTACGAGCTCCGTCGGCCACCGTCGCGGGTTCTTGCTCGTTGGGGATGAGCTGACCGCTGCGCAGGGAACGGGCGGCATCATTGCCAGGAAGGGGTTCCGCGCCGATAATTTGCGAGGGCGCTTGCAGATGATCGCGCGCGACCACGATGCCCGAACTGAGGCCACCGCCGCCAACCGGCACGATGATGATGTCGAAGGGCGCGGCGCTAAGAATTTCTTTGCCAAGCGTTGAGTTTCCCGTAATGACGCGATAATCATCGTACGCTTGCGCCTGGAAAGCATCCGGTTGCTCGCTCATAAGCTGGGCGACGCGCTCGGCCCGGCCTATCTGCTGCACATCGATTAAATCAACGATGCCGCCATATGCCTGCACTGCCGCAATTTTGACTTTTGCCGAGGTCGCAGGCATAACAACCGTGCAGGTTTTACCCAGCAACTTGCAGGCATAGGCCACCGCCTGCCCGAAGTTGCCCGAAGAGGCAGCGATCACATGCTGTTGCGGGACACTGGACAATAAATTATAGGCCGCGCGGAACTTAAAGCTGCCTGTGTGCTGAAATGTTTCGCTAGCGATGGTCAGCTCACACTTGAACTGCTCTGAGAGGATAGGGCTGGGAAGCAGAAACGTGGGGCGGATATGGCGCGGCAAGGTCTCCCAGACGGCATCGATATAGCTATCGGTCAGTTGCGGGGCGGTTGTATATGGCTGCATGATTGCGACTCCAGGTAATGTTTTTTATTAAGGTTCAGGATAATTCCATGTGTTGGTATTGTATCATGTTCAGCATAGCTCTTCCTGGCAGAGTCTAGCTAGCTTAGCTCTTCCTTACGATCTGATCGGGTTACTTCCCGCATACACTGTGGACAGGCGTGGAGATGCCTGCGTTGGATGCTCTGGGGCAGCGCTTTTCGTTGCAGATGAGTGGCAACATACTCTTCAAACTGGAAGCGGGTCTGTTCACTATCCTACCTGGCTCAAACCAACATCTTCCCAAGACATGATATACTCTAAACTAACAAACGTTTGTTAGTTTCCTCGGAGGGAAGAACCATGCCTCGTTACCAGCCCGGTGATGCGCTGCAATCGCCGCGCTTCTGTGGCGTGCGTACGTTTGCACGCCTTCCTTATGTGACAACGACTGAAGACGTGGATGCGATGGTGCTGGGGGTGCCATTTGATACCGGCGTCAGCTACCGGGCAGGAGCGCGCTTTGGTCCTGCCGCCATTCGTGATGCCTCCTCCCTGCTGCGACCGTATAATCCTGCGGCGAATGTCGATGTCTTTGGCACGCTTTCGGTCACGGATGGAGGCGATCTTTCGGTCGTTCCGGGCTATATTGAAGACAGCTATGCGCGGATCGAGGCGGGATTGCAGCCAGTGATAGATGCTGGCGTCATTCCCATTTGCCTGGGCGGCGATCATTCAATCACTCTAGCCGAATTGCGTGTGGTGGCGCGACGATACGGACCATTAGGACTTGCGCATTTTGATGCGCATAGCGATACCTGGGATGAATATTTTGGTCGAAAATACAATCATGGCACCACTTTTAGACGCGCCATTGAGGAAAACCTCCTTGAGCCGGCGCGTTGCATCCAGGTGGGGATGCGTGGCTCCGTCTACGCGGCTGGCGATTACGATATACCGCGCCGACTGGGTATGCAACTTATACCCGATGAGGAAATGCGCCAGCATAGTATGGCGGAAGTTGCCCGGATCGTGCGGGAGCGTATCGGAGATGGTCCCACTTTTCTGACGTTCGACGTCGATTTTGTCGATCCCGCCTACACTCCCGGCACGGGTACGCCGGAGGTGGGAGGAGTGACGAGCTGGGAGGCGTTACAGCTCCTGCGCGGCTTGCGGGGAGGCAATTTTGTGGCCTTCGATATCGTCGAGGTGTTGCCTGCGTACGATCCAGCACAAATTACCGCTCTGCTAGCAGCCAATGTCGCTTACGAGATGCTCACGTTAGTTGCAGCAAAGAAGCTTCAGAATCTGTGATCAGGTAAGAAGGGATGAGATAGATGAATGACTACACTGCTAAAATACGTATACGCCTCAGCGCCAGTGACGCTCATTATGGTGGGCAACTGGTCAACGGAGCGCATATGCTCGCGCTTTTTGGCGACGTTGCCACCGAGCTGGCTATTCTTTGTGATGGCGATGAAGGGTTGCTCGTGGGCTATGAACAGGTTGAATTCCTGGCTCCTCTTTATGCCGGCGATTTTGTTGAAGCTGTGGGACGCATTACCAGGATTGGGCGTACCTCGCGCCGCATAGAGTTTGAAGCGTATAAAGTCATTGCTGCACGCAGTGATATTGGCGAGTCCGCCGCCGATGCTCTGGATACTCCCCTGCTTGTTGGGCGCGCCATCGGGACGACGGTGGTGAAAGAGCGATTGCAGCGCAAACGAAATTTTCTGGGTAACTCTGTAGAACAGGAAGGTTAGGAAAGAATGATGTTGCCGCCGGTCTCTTACTTGCTTCCTGAGCTGTATTCGGGAGCTTTCGCCGGAAAAACGCTTGAGTTTGAGCTTCCGGCTTGCTCTCTGCGTGATACAATATGGCTATGGATGAGGAACAAACCATAGCTGAGCGTTGCCAGGCAATCTCTTCAAGTGCAATACCACATGTGGACGGACGTTTTTCTCGTGCTGACACGCTGCATAGTAGCACGAGAAAAGTGTCTGTGCGCGAGCGGTCATGCACTTCTGGCCGCATTATTGCTATCAACGCTCATCGTATCAATCTGGCACTTTTAAAGCAACGTTTGGAAGAGGGTGGCTATCACCTGCATGAGACGCCACACTTTCTGTTGTGCCTGCGCGCTGAAGAGCCGCCAACGCTGGTGGTGCATTGGTTTGCTCCCAGTGAGGTGGATGCCAATATTGGGCAGTATTTTATGCAAGAGCTGAAACCGTTCGGTCTCCTGACAGAGCCGCAGAGCTATGGCGACTTGTTTGCTGCCGTTGTCTGCTCGCTCGCCCCGCGTGATCCTCAAGGCGCTCTCTATCTTTACGCCGCCAATACACTGCGGCGCTATCAGCACAATCTCCTCGTTGAGCAGGCTCAGCCCGTCGCGCTGGCAAACGATGCGCCTATAGATGTATTTTCGGCGCTCTATTGTCGTGTATACGAACTGCAAAAGGGTGAAACGTTCCTTGACGCAGGTTGCTCGTTTGGTTTCCTGCCATTGTTGATGGCCGAACGTTTCCCGTCACTGCGCCAGGTTGTGGGCGTCGATATTCAAACTGATTCTTTTGCTATTGTGCGGCGATTGGCGCAAGAGCGAGGGCTGACGAACATAAGCTTTGCGCAGGTTGATCTGCTCAGCGATGGCGTTAGCGAGCTTGGAAACTTTGATACAGTGACGCTCTTGCATGTGCTTGAGCACTTCACTGCAGAGGAGATGTATCGCGTGCTAGCTCGTCTGCTGCCGATGGTGGCGCAGCGGCTCATCATTGCAGTTCCTTACGAGCGTGAGGAGCCAGAGGCGGCCTATGGGCATCAACAGCTATTTTCACGCTCCCGGCTCGAAGCGGTGGGGGCGTGGTGTCTGCAACGATGGAGAGATCAGGGTCGCATGTGGTATGAAGATTGCGCTGACGGCTTGATCGTGCTTGAACGGTAATTCATGGAAGGGCAGTGAACTATGGAAGGTTATATTTTCGAACTCCTGGAACAGTATGACTACGAAAATCTTATTTTTATTCAAGAGAAGAGCGTGGGGTTGAAGGCGGTAATCGCTATTCATAGTACGCGCCTGGGGCCTGCTGCCGGCGGCACACGTATGTATCCCTATGCGGGCGAAATAGATGCCATCAAGGATGCCATGCGTCTGGCGCGGGCGATGACCTATAAATGGGCTGGTGTGGGTGCGAATTGTGGAGGGGGCAAGTGCGTTGTCATCGGCGATCCCAAACGGGATAAGTCCGAGGCTCTCTTACGCGCTCTCGGTCGTCATATTCAGCGGCTCAATGGCTTGTTTTTGACCGGCGTGGATGTTGGTACAACTGTCGAAGATATCGAGATTATGCATCAGGAAACCCAATATGCCATTACGGTCTCTGAAACCCTCGGGGGTCCTGGCGATACCGCGCCTCCCACGGCTCTGGGCGTCATTTATGGCATGCGGGCCTGCCTGAATGCGATTTACGGCAGCCCTGATCCGAAGGGTCACAGCGTTGCCGTTCAGGGAGTGGGCGCTGTGGGCAAAGATGTTGTCGCGCACCTGGTCAAGGCCGGGGCAATAGTTACGATTGCCGATGTCGATCAAGAGAAGGTTGAGCGCGTAGCAGCGGAATATCCTGTGAACATCGTAGCGCCTGGTGAGATTATCACCCTTCCCGTGGATGTCTTCTGCCCCTGCGCGCTGGGAGCAATCCTCAATGATCAGACCATTCCAGCCCTGCGCTGTAAGATCGTCTGTGGCTCCGCCAATAACCAACTCGCAGACGAAAAGCGACACGGCGAGATGATTGCGCAGCGTGGCATTCTGTATGCGCCCGACTTTATTGTAAACGCGGGCGGAGCGTTATCCGGCATTGAGAGCATTAAACCCGGCGGCTATAATCGCCAGCATGTGGAGGAAGAGATTGCCCGTATTTACGACATGATGGAGAAGCTGATCGCAATCTCCCAGGAGCAACAGATCCCAACGTATCGCGCTGCTGACCTGCTGGCCGAACAGCGCCTTGCTCAAGCGGCCAAAGAAAAGATATAACGCCTTCTTCGCGAATTGCTGCTGAAGCCTTGATTTCTTTCTCTGCGCCTCTTATATAAATCGCAATTTCCATGCCGTAACTTCTTGCTAATGTGATAGCGTATCAGATATACTCTTGATAGGTGCCATCGCATCATTCCCTGTTTTACATGATGCTTGCTCTCAGAAAATCGCTCCGCCCGATGCATCAGTTTGTACTCTAGCCGCGTTTACTGAAGACCTCTGTTATCAGAGGCTAAACAAGGAGGATACCTATGTTTCAGGTGCGCTGCAAGGCTGCCTTTGCCCTGCTTTTCCTCGTTCCTCTACTGGCTTTGTCTTTCTTGATGACGCCTACGCACACGGCCCTGGCTTCGTCGCCGCCCAACTTCGCTCTCTCGGCCAGCCCAACTTCGCAGACGATTCCAAGAGATCAAAACGCGCTCTACACGATCCATGTGCAGGCATTGAACGGCTTTACTGGAACTGTGAATTTTAGTTTCGTCGGCCATATCAATCATAGCGCGGCAAGCTTTTCTCCCACCTCGGTAACAGGCACAGGCAACACCACTTTTGATATTTTCGCCGGTGAAGATGCCCCTGAGGGCACATTTACCTTCACCCTCACGGGGACCAGTGGTAGCTTGCAGCATTCTCTCAATGTGACTGTGGTCATTTCTGATAATGCCCCTGACTTCACACTTTCAGCCAACCCGATTGCCAGGACCGTTAAGCGGGGGCAAACGACGACTTTCGACATTCATGTGCAGGATATCAATGGTTTTAATGGCACCGTAACGTTCACTATCGATAGTGGGCCAACCAACGATAAGCTTTTCTTTACAAGCTCGTCGGTGACGGGTACAGGCGATACAACATTCGAGGTGCAGACCAACGCACAATCAGCTCTAGGAACCTTTACGGTTACCCTCATCGCCGATAGCGGTGGCCTGGAGCACAGGATTCAGGTGAACTATACCGTAACCGCCTGATGCTCGCCAAGCTGCTTTCAGCAAGAGAATAGAGCAGAAGCACCTTGTGTTCGAGCGCAGGCAACCCGCCTGCGCTCGCTTTTTACTGTGCAAAATATATGACGATTGAGCTTGCCACCCTTTCATGATGTGACAAAATGGGAGGGGATATTTTACTGTGTAGTGATATGATGCGTCTCTTCATGTTATTGCAATGAGACGTCAGCCCAGGAAAGGAGCATTGCCCTATGTTTGTTGTCTTGCTTCGTTATACTAAGCCGCTTGAAGAGGTGGATAAGCACCGCCCGGAACATCTCCAGTTTCTCGACAGGTGTTATGCAACCGGAAAATTTATCTGCTCCGGGCGCAGAAATCCGGCGACAGGAGGCGTGCTGCTGGTCAATGCGAACTCGCTGGAGGAAGTGAAGGAGATTACCCAACAAGATCCATACGCGCGCAATCAAGTGGCGGAGTACGAGTTCATCGAATTCACTCCTTCGAAATACCATCCGAGTTTTGCTCCATTCGTGGAAAAATGATGTGAGGCTAGCGAGAGGAAATCTCCTCTCGCCAATGACTTTTGAGACGGCAAGCGACCAACCTGATGTGCCAATAAGGTTGGCCGCTTTGATGTTGAGCAGGAGGAAGCTTTGGCACTCGTGTCAGTCGCCGGTTGGCTTCAACTGCTCCAGGCCGGGTCCAGGATTCGCCAGCCAGTTGCCCACATAGATATTGTTTAGGTTGTCGCGCCAGTATTGGTCGTAGCCGCTTTGTACCTGAAACACCTGGCCTGAGCTATCCATCACGTCCTGCTGGTCCAGGATTGCATTTGACCATCGATGTGCATTGTGATCCAGCACCGCTTGTCGCTCCCAATATCCCTGAGAAATGATATCGCTCGTTTGAGAGAGCGTGTTGCTAATGGCCTGCTGGCGTGCAAAGGTATTCTGCTGGATCTGCATGGCTTGCTGTTGCATCAAGTTGTTGCGCATTTGATTGCGCATGAGTTCGGCCCGATCCCACTGTGGATCAAGCTGAACTGACTTCGCCACATCTGTTAAGATCGGCTCCCATTGCGCAAACTGATCCTGCGGCGCGCGCAGAATCAGCGCAAGATCTGCTTGCCAGAGGTGCAGAAACTTCATATTGACGACCGTGACCGCCATCTTGTACCGAAAACAGATGCCGTTTGGTGCTGTAGAGGTGAACTGTATTTCTACGGCGCTCAGATCCAGGTAGGAGAGAGAGGTGCCGTCTTTTGTCCACGCCTTTGCTATCAGTGGCAGGAGGTCAGGCCGGTTGACGATATGTTCAACGCGCATATCCCGATACATTCGAGCTAGTTGAGGAACGAGCCAGTGCTGCGTAAAAAGGGGCGCTGGCATATACCGCTGTAGCCGCCTGCCCGGTAAAACTGCCCCGAACATCCCTATGCCGACTTCCTGAAAGTGGTAGGTAATACCTGGCATGACCATCATCACCGTCCCGTTCTCATCGGACGAGGAGACAAAGTTGATAGCCGCCGTGCCGAGGAGTGGATTGCGCACCAGGCGACCGGATGTTTTCCACGCTTGTGGGACGAGCGCGGTGAATGCTCCCTCTGTGGGTTCGCGAAACTGTACGCGTGGTAGATGAGGAGGCTGGTCCTGAGATGCAGCGTGAGCTGACTGTTTAGATATATCTGGTGCTGCGTCAGATGCCGGTAATTTGGCGCCGCAGTGATGACAGAAATTAGAATGTTCTTTGAGATGCCTATGGCATTGTGGACACTGGTAGATCGTCATAATGTCATACTTCCTTCCCACTCTGAAAGAGGAGCGCTATCGGTAAGCTCTTGTAACCTGCACAGTTCGTATTTTCTAAGAATAAATATACATCAGGTGCAGGTGAAAAACATGGATCATTTTATCAACTTGTTAGTGATATTTTTCACAATATTTTTCAGTCGGCTCCCTGTCATGAATAGCGGGAATGGGGGTCGTTTCATCATGACATGTCTGTCCAGACGCCGCCCTTTTGCGAACTCTCAACCGCCCTGGTCACGAAAAGCATGCCGCGTAAGCCATCGTAGACGGTGGGATACCCTCCGAGCGGCGGCTCGCCCGACTCTACACGGCGGATGTCGGCGATGGCTGCTGTATAGACATTGGCAAAGGCTTCATAGAAACCCTCTGGATGGCCGGGCGGGAGGCGAGTCGCCGCTTTTGCCTC
>DASRHT010000080.1:0-247843 GCA_035650355.1 Ktedonobacteraceae bacterium | reverse complement strand
CTCAATTCCTTTGTGCTGGCTCTGTTCGATTTCTTACGTGTTCCTAACGTCAAGCAGTATATGAGACTCCTTGATGCACAGCCTCTTCGCGCTGTTCATCTCTTACTCAAGTCCCTGACGGAACATTAAAAGGCCCTGCAATCATCCTATATTGTTGAAAATACAGCGTATTTGTGCCATACTTATTTATACGCACATTACTATATTTTGGGTTCTTCCACAGCTTTTCAAGTAAATTATTGATTGAGTGACTCAAAGAGCGAGCCATGTCTATCGTTCAAAATCACTATCCGGGTGCATCTCTTAGCACTCATGGAGCCGGGGGAGATTATGCCACAGCAACACCAGCCTGGACCGATCATACGCAAGTCTGCCAATCACCTCAGCAGTAGCCTCTGGGAACACATCAGGACCATTGTTGCAGTTATAGCCCTTCTCTGGGCCGTATCATGGGGCATATTTACATGGCTACACCCTTCGTCATCAACATCGTCGCCGGGCAAATCAATACAAGGCTCCTCTACAGGTCCTCTGCCAGCGCAGCCAACAACAGTGCCAGCACCAACCCAGATGGCGTTAACACCTGTGCTGACATCAGTACCAACACCAACACCAGCCCAGACGACAGATGCACTCTATCACGCAAACTGGTCAACGGATACTGATGGCTGGTCTGTACCTTCCTATTGGCGCTGGTCGAATGAGGCGGGCGGCATGCTTGCCACTGAGCCTACGGTGCCCAACAATGCCATATTTGCACCATATGCGTTGACCGGTAAGACTTATAAAGTTGTCGCCACCATCAAATTGCTTGGCTTTTCTGATGAGAGAACAGCAGGGAGAGCATACGGCATCGTCGTTAAAAAAGCTGGTCAGAACGGCTACATTTGTGGCGTGGGGATTCATTATCCGCCCGAGCACTTCTTTCTGGGGAATCTGGCCATATCTTCTGCTTATCCTCTTTACCAGATACCAAAGGATTTAGCCGATCAGCCTGTCAACATCGATAACAGTGCATGGCATACCTATCAGGTTGATGTCACCGATAGTACGATGACGCTCTCTTTTGATGGTAGACAAATTGACCAGGTCAGCGTTTCTTCATCCGCCGCAACGGAACAGGTCGGGATATATGTGGATAACGCGGCAATCCAGATCAAAAGCTTCGATATCCTGGCCTGATAGAGATAAAACGCCCGCACGGCTGGCTTTTTCCCTCTAATTCGCTCGTTGCCTGTTGATCACTGCTGCGGTTGCTCTTGACGCTGAGAGCTAGTGAGGAGAAATGTTTGGGTCGCGTACTGCACGTTCCTGAGCCGGGCCAGTTGGTGGATGTCCGGCGCCGACGCTATGTGGTGGTTGATATCACACAAAGCTCCCTCCTTCCCGATGTTCTGTCCCCTACCCGCTCCCACGCTCGTTTGCACGAAGAGGCACCGACGCGTGGCTCTATGAACTCTGGATCGCGCTCGAATACATCCACCTTTTCCACACGCAAGCAGTGGTACAACCAGCCGATATCAAGATCGAGACCGACCGGCTCCAGTATATGTTTTGCTGGCAGCAGCGACATTTGCGCTTCATCTATAATCGGCAACTTGAGACCTCGACCGGCTTCCAATCGGGCTGGAAGCATGGTCCGGCTTCACAACCAGATTACACACTTGAGCGCGCAGCACCCCTGGAGATACGCCATCAGGGTGAACTAATCTGGCGCGAACCGCCGTTTGTGCTGGACGCCAAATATTACTTGAGCGGCAACGATCCCGCCATTACCCATGAACCGGTCAAAAAGCTGCTCGGTGATATGACCCTGATTGGCGCACAGACCGGCGTCCTCTTCTTTCCACAGATCGCCGAGCCGATAGGATCGCACCCGATGACCCGTGTTATTCGCCAATCAGGCGCACAATACAGCCCGGCAGGCGATACGGGCAAGCATATTCACCTCTATCACCTGGAACCAACCATGCCGCACGAACTGCTCCAGCAGCGTCTAAGCTCAACACTCGATCTTGCCCTCACCTGTCTACCGGAGCCAGCCTGCCGGGGAATCTGGCTTGACCCGGACACTATCAACGCCAGCCAGAGCAACCATACAGCCGCCACCATCCTCTGTCCCAAACCTCACATTGGCCCGAACGTATTCGACCTGGTCAATATCGATACCGACTGCCTCAAAAATCCGCATCTCTGCCACGTCATCGGCCAGCCTATCGTTCCACCTTTTATCATTCGCGCCACCGATGCGGCGAATACGTCTGGCAAAATGCACAGGGAGTCGATCTCCAGGACTGGGCCGCGCCTGCCATCCAATACTGTCGCGCGCTGGAATTCGAACTCAAGCGGCGTCTCTATCTGCCTTGCCAGCAACTCTACAAATTCAGCAAGGCTGGCTTCACCCTGGGAGCCATCATCTACGCCTATGATAAGAGAGACGTGAACTGGCAGATCTTTTGCCAGCGCATCAGCGCTTCTGGTAGCAGCACCCGGGACCTTGAAGCGCTCATCCAGCGCATGGCCGACGAAGAAATCAAGCAGAAGCGCAACACCATCGCTCATGGAGGTGTCATCACCTGCCAGTTTGCCGAAGAACTACGTGAAAGCATCATCGGTGGCCGCAGCAAGCCAGGCATCCTCTGCTGGATCGTCGAGCATATTCATACGATGTGAGTGAGCCATGCCATCACCATGTCGTGGTATCCTCTTTGCCCATCCATGCTACGTATTATATGGGGGATACCCGTTGTCGGGAGCGATTCCCAGCGAGAGGAGGAACGCAATGAACAGGCAGCATAGGGGCTATCGCAGACAACCGCTTCCCAGGACGCGACGACTGATGATCTCTCTGGGACACGCTACCAGGCACAAGCACACCATCTACGGTCTGGTCGAAATAGATGTGACCAGGCCGCGCCGCTTGATGGAAGAACACAAAGCCAGGACCGGAGAAGCGCCCTCCTTCACCGCCTTTCTGGCCGCCTGTGTGGGACAGAGTGTCGCGCAGCATCCCGAGATGCAGAGCTACCGCACCTGGCGCAACCAACAGGTCCTTTTTGACGACGTAGACATCCAGATCCAGGTGGAACGCCACCTACACGGCCAGACCTTGCCGGTTCCTCATATCGTGCGGGCCGCCAATCACAAAACCGTCTGGGACATTCAGGAAGAGATCCGAGCAGTCCAGGCCGCGCCCACGCACGGGCAAGCCGTCAAAGGCGTGCGCTGGCTCACGGCGCTTCCGTCTTTTGCCAGGCAGTTCTGTTTCTGGTTTCTGCTCAAGCAGCCGCACCTGATCAAACGCTTCATCGGCACCGTCGGGGTAACAGCCATTGGCATGTTCGCGGACCGGGGAGGCTGGGGCATGGGACTCCCCAGTCCTCATACCTTTGGCATACTGGCTGGTGGGATTGCCAGCCGACCTGTACTGGTGAATGGGAACGTTGAGGCGCACGAGATGCTCTGTGTGACGCTTCACTTCGATCATGACCTCATTGATGGCGCACCCGCCACGCGCTTCGCTCAGCACTTGATCGAGATGATCGAAGCAGGCTACGGACTGAGCGAGGAAGCTACCGCTATGACGGAGCAGCAGAGTGCTTCAGAGACATCACGGCAGAGGTGAGAAGGAGAGCGAAAGATGAATATAGCACGGTTGCTATCAATGCCGATCTAGAGACGAGGGCGCGTCAAATCAACCCGCCTCTCAAGCGGGTTGACTTGACGCGCCCAGCAGGATTCGAACCTGCGGCCCACGGTTTAGAAGACCGTTGCTCTATCCACTGAGCTATGGGCGCATTAGGCCGTGAGAGATACCCCTCAATCCCATGACCATAATAGCAAGTTCCATCAAGCTCTGTCAAGCGTTTTTCAAGGTGGCATGTGGTTCTCCAGGGCCACACTTTCAAAAAAGAGAGCCTGTAGACAGCGATAAAACCGGCACTACAGGAGATTTTGCCTTGACAATAGCTCGCAAAGGACATATAATAACATTAAATCCGAGTACAGAACTAAGGATTAGAGCAAAAAGCTGACTTTCTGTGTAACAAGTCATAGACAACAGCTTGCTATGCAGCCAACCTCCATTGGACGCGATCAATCGGGTCCCTATGGGCGCGGTAAATCTGGCCCCTACGAAACTCAGGGTGGCTGCTAAGGAAGAGCTAACAAGTGGAGTGAATCTAATGAGTCAGGCATTTGAGCTGGAACGGGATGCATACAGTCCCGGGTTCCACGTCGCTGAGAACTATACATTCAAGTCCGAGAAGGGGTTGAACAAGAAGATCGTTGAACAGATCTCTGAGATGAAGGGCGAACCCGATTGGATGCGGCAGTTCCGCCTGAAGAGCTTTGACCTCTTTGAGAAGCGTCCCATGCCGACCTGGGGGGCAGACCTTTCAGGTATCAACTTTGACGATATCTATTACTACATTAAGCCCGTCCCCCAGCAGGGCAAGACCTGGGAAGATATCCCATCCGAGATTAAAGATACCTTCGACCGCCTGGGTATCCCACAGGCCGAGCAGAAATATCTGGCAGGCGTCACGGCCCAGTACGAGAGCGAGGCCGTTTACCATAAAGTGCGCGAGGACCTGGAGAAGCTGGGCGTTATCTTCACCGATATGGATACGGCCCTGCGCGAATATCCCGATATCGTGAAGGAGCACTTTGGCACCGTCGTTCCACCCTCCGACAACAAGTTCGCCTCGCTCAATAGCGCGGTCTGGAGCGGCGGCAGCTTCGTCTATGTGCCCGCCAACGTGCGCGTAGAAATCCCATTGCAGGCGTACTTCCGCATCAACGCCAAGAACATGGGCCAGTTCGAACGCACATTGATTATTGCCGAGCCGGGGTCATATGTACATTATGTCGAGGGCTGCACCGCCCCAACCTACACGAGCGACAGCCTGCACAGCGCCGTCGTCGAGATCAAGGTCATGGAGGGCGCGCGCGTACGCTACACAACGATCCAGAACTGGTCGAAGAACGTGTACAACCTCGTGACCAAGCGCGCCGCCGCTTATCACGACGCGACAATGGAATGGGTCGATGGGAATCTCGGTTCCAAGGTGACCATGAAGTACCCCGCCGTCCTGCTAATGGAGCCAGGAGCGCGCGGCGACATTCTCTCAGTTGCTTTCGCTAACGACGGGATGCACCAGGATGCGGGCGCGAAGGTTACTCATCTGGCGCCACATACAACGTCACAGATTCTCTCGAAGTCGGTTTCGAAGGGCACGGGACGAGCCTCGTATCGCGGTCTGGTGCGTATCAATCCGGGCGCGCACCATACGAAGTCCAGCGTGCGCTGTGATGCGCTGCTGCTCGACGAGAATGCACGTACCGACACCTATCCGACCATTCGCGTCGAAGAGAATCAGACCGAGATCGGACACGAGGCAACCGTCTCGAAGGTTGGCGAGGACCAGCTCTTCTACCTGATGAGCCGTGGCCTGGACGAGTCCGAAGCCTACTCGCTGATCGTCAACGGCTTCATCGAGCCGATCACCAAAGAGCTCCCGATGGAGTACGCGGTCGAACTCAACCGCCTGATCCAGTTGGAGATGTCGGGCAGCGTGGGCTAAATCGATCATCAATATATGAGACAGTTTGGAGCGAGGAACGCTGTTATGGTGTTCCTCGCTACGCATAATCCCATCCCATCCCCTTCAACATCTGTTGCAATGCCTGCGACGCGCGACGGAAGAGGTCGGGTCCGCTGAAGCCGCTATATTGTCCAGCGGCGGCCAGATGTGGCTCAAGCGAGAAGAAACCATCGTAGCCATCTTCCCGCAAACGTTGCAGCAGTTCGGGCCAGCGCGCTACGCCTTCGCCCGCCGTCACGATGCTGCCATCAAGGCGCGCATCTTTCACATGAACGTAACACAACCAGGGACGTAACTGCTCATAGGCTGCGGGATAGGGCGTTTGCTCACACTGGATGAAATTGGCCGGATCGAACGCAGCTTGCAAATATGGACTCTTGCCCTCCTGTAGCAAATCAACGCAACGCGCTATCGTGTCACCGTAGATCCCCTTCTCATTCTCGTGCAGCAGCGTAATATTGGCTTCTTGCGCCCGCTCCCTCATTGCCCGCAGTTGTGCATGTACCTCGTCGCGCCAATCTTCCGGGCTGGCACCCATGCTGGCTGAATCTGAGGGAGGATAGAAGGAGAAAATGCGAATAAAGGAAGTTTCAAAGACCTGAGCCAGGGCAATGGCGCGCTCGAAACGCTGCCAGTGCGCATCAAATGAGCTATCAATGGGAAACTTGCCAAGCGGTGAGGCAATGGCGGCAACGCCTATCCCCTGAGCAGCCAACTGTTTTTTGATGCGGGCCACCTGCTGATCGGAGAGATCAAGCACGTTTGTCCGTTCGACGCCGCGCAGGTCCAGGAAGGAGATACCTTCACTTTTGAGCGTTGCAAGCTGCTCATCCAGATCGGGCGAGATTTCGTCGGCAAAGGCGGAGAGGCGGATCATGGCAACCTTACCTCCTGCCGGGTGCGCGCCGATTCGTAGATTGCCAGAATGATATCGACGGGCCGTCGTCCAGCGTAGCCATCAACCAGCGGCGTGCCATCCTCTCGAATAGCGCGCATCATATCGGCAATCTGCAATGCGTGGCTGGTCATGGCGAGAGCCGCCGGATTCTGCGCCACCGCACTATGCTGCTCCGCCGGTCGGGCAGCCCGAGCGTTGGCCCCATAAGCCCCGACCTCTCCATGATCATCGCGCGCCAGGTGAAGGTAGCTCAGACGGTCATCCTCAATAATGGCCGAGCCTCTATCGCCAAACACCTCAATGCGCGTGTTCACGCCGGGATAGGCTGCTGTTGTGGCGGCTATCGTCCCCAACGCGCCATTGGCGAAGCGCAAAATGGCAACGGCAGCATCTTCGGCCTCCATCTGATGCGCCAGCGTGTCTGTATAAGCCGATACGCTCACGACCGGACCCATAAACCATTGCAGGAGATCAATCGAGTGGATGGATTGATTCATTAGCACGCCACCACCGTCAAGCTCCCATGTGCCGCGCCACTTCCCGCTCTGATAATATGACTGCGAGCGCCACCAGGGCACAACAGCATTACCCAGCACCAGCCGACCAAACGCCTGCTCCTCAATCAACGCATGCACCTGCTGGCTGCAAGGGTCGAAGCGTCGCTGGCTAATGACGGCCAGCTTTACGCCCATCTCTCGCTGCACATGCAGCATCTCCTCCATCGCCACGCGGTTGATCTCCATAGGCTTTTCTACGATCACATGGCGTCTGGCACGCATCGCCTGGCATGCCTGCCTGCCATGCATGCCGCTGGGAGTACAGATAATGACAACGTCCAACCGCTCGTGAGTGAGCATATCTTGCAGTTCGGCGTAAGACGTTGCCCCATAGGGCTCAGCCAGTTGCCGCGCCTTCTCAGGCAAAACGTCTGTCACCGCAACGAGCTGCGCATCGGGCAAACTTTCAATAGCTCTGGCATGGACCGGGCCAATGACGCCACCGCCTACGATGCCAAAGCGCAATTTCTCCGTCATAGATCGCCTCTTCCGTGTATTGCTTTGCACCGCTATTAGAAGCAAATAGAGTAGTCCGGTGCTATCACTTCTATTGTAGCATGGCTTTTTCCCTTCCACAGGGTCAGCAACTCTTCATCCACTGCATAATGCAATGGACGCGCTGCGCAAGGGCTTCAGGAGGCACTTTTATCAAGTGATAGCCCAAAGAGGTGTAGACTTCTGCATGGATCTTCTCGAAAAGGAGAGATTCTTCAAAACTGATTTTTCTTGCCTCAGTGGGCTGGCAGAACCCGAGATTTTCTAAAAAGAATACCTGCTTCTGGTAAATGTTCTCGCGCTCAATTCTCTCCATTTCTTCTAACAGACAAGCAGAGGGAAGGTAGCCAAGATACCGGCTCAAGGCAAAAGTACAAATCGGCGAACGGTCATATACTTGTAGTTCATCAGCAGGCGTCGCGGCTTCTATTTGTCTTTGTTTTTGGAGCAAGACAATCTTATCAATGAAGTCAGCCTGCATCCACGGCTCAGCATTGCCACGCCTGTGCTCAAGGGCAATCACATCGGTTGCAGCTTCCTCCACCACCGCATATCCCTGGCTTTTCAACGTATGAAGCACTGAGGTTTTTCCTGAGCCTGGTGTACCAGTGAGAATGTATCGTTTCATAGAAGAGATCCTTTCATGAAAGGTTTCAAATACAACAGAACTTCCTTTTTGCTTTTTACCATAATATGGATAAAGCCGTACAGACAAAACCGCATTCGTAACCTACGGCCCACCTGGACGTACATGAACATGAGATGGTAACAGCTCTCAAACTGCTCATGCTCGCTGGCACGCGACAACATTTAGAAGAGGTAGGATAGAATACGTGGCCCGCTGCCTGAATCCACGAGGAGGACATGATAATCCCGAGAAGGCTATTAGCTGTCAACGCTGCGATTTTTTGATCCAGGGGGCGCATGTTGGTATTTACGAGGTCGTTTCCTTTATTGGCGCTGGCAGCTATGGCTACGTTTATAAAGTGCGCGAACCGATCCCGCTCAGCCGCATCCTAGCGCTGAAAGTACTACGCCTCGATCAGTTCAACGAGAAGGCTCAGGCCAGCTTCTTTCAGGAAGCGCGCCGCATCGCGACGATGCAGCATCCCAATATCCTGCCCGTCTATAACTTCGGTCAGGTAGAGGGCAGCGAACAGCCATACCTGGTGATGGAGTACGCCCCCCAGACGATCCTCGATCTGTTCCGCAAGTCTGATGGCAGCAAGCGGCTGGCCTTCGTGGAAGAGCTGGTCCCCTATATTCAGCAGGCAGCAGATGCGCTGCATTACGTCCATAATAATGGGCTGGTCCACCAGGACGTCAAGCCGGGGAACCTGCTGATCGGACGCAGTGGACAGGTTTTGCTCTCCGACTTCGGCACTACCTTCTATCTCGGGATGCAGACGCACGCCTCGCTGGGAGAAGTCACGGGAACGGCTGCGTATATGCCTCCTGAGCAGTGGCAGGGCAACCCGCGCCGTGATTCGGATCAGTATGCCCTCGCCATCTGCTGCTACGAGCTGCTGGCGGGCCGCACGCCCTTTGTTTACAAGCGCCTGGAAGAGATGTGGAACGCGCATTTGAAGGAACTGCCACCTTCGCCACAACAGTGGAATCCGCGCATCCCCGTTGAGGTCGTCGCGGTGCTGCAACGCGCGTTAGCAAAAGATTACCGCCAGCGTTACCGCAGCATTCTGGAATTTGCCGAGAGCTATGCCACTGCGGTCGAGGTTGCATTGCAGCGATATGTCTGTCAACGCTGCGGCCAGCAAAATCGCAGTGGAGCGCAGCGTTGCGCGCTTTGCGGAGCCGATTACGATAATCGCCACTGCCCCTATTGCGAAATCCCTGTACGCTTCGGGCAACGCTGTTGCACCAATTGCGGACGGCTCACCATTCCACCGATGCTCGTCTCGCATAGCCCGCTGGTAGGCGTGAGCGTGCGCCAGGGACGCTACATCATCAAGCGCGTCCTCAAGCAATCGGAGGAAACGCACGTCATGGCCGCAGTGGCCGAGGATAGCCAGTCACAGGATCAATCTGTTGTGCTCAAACGATGGGAATGCACCGACCTTCCCCTTGTACAGCGAGCGAAGGATGTCGCCTATTACGAGCGGGCCACCGAACCGCTCACGCGCATCCGTCACCCCTTGATCCCCGCCATACTTGATCGTTTTGCCGAAGGCAGGCACTATTACATTGTCCAGTCTTACATCGATGGAGAAACGTTAGCGGAACGCCTGCTCAAACTGCTCAGACCACTGCCAGAGAGCGAAGTGCTCGGCTATATGAATTCCATTCTCAATACACTGATATCGCTTGAACATTCCAGGCCCTTACTGCGCCATTACGATATCTCGCCCGCCAATATTGTGATTGAGGGCAAGCGCAAACGGGCTTTTCTGACCGGCTTTCAGGTTCCGCCCGCGCCAGCAGCTACCCGCATGGAGGGGCGCAAACGCACGACGCGCAAATTGATTCTCTCCCCGTATCTGCCCGTACAGGACAAGCCATACGATCAGCGCACCTGCATCTACGCGCTGGCCGCGACCATGCATCACGCCCTGACCAATGTTGCCCCCCCGCATTATCCGTCATATCCCCCTGTCCGCATGCTCAACCCCACTGTTTCGCAGGGGCTAGAAACTATATTGAGCCGCGCCCTGATGGAAGATGCCGCCGCCCGCTATCAGAGCTACGAGGCGCTGAAAAAAGATCTTCAAGGGTTGTTATGACCACTCCTGAGTCCAGGAAAAGCCGATGCCCCGGCCCGAAAAAGTTCACAGACGAGTTGTGAGTAATAATGATTGGGATGCTTGCGTCCCGAAAGCACACAAACATCCCAAACAGCTATAAGAGGTTAATCTATATTGTACGTAATTGGGCCAATATACATCTCGAAGTTCGAGACAGCATCGGCAATACCACCGGCGTAGGCATTTTGCACAGAGGTTCCCCAGATAGCGTACCACGTATTGGCCTGTACAGGAACGCTAATAGTAACGTTCTTGATCTCCCAGTTAAAGTCGGTGACATCGACCACTACAACACCGCTGTCATTGTAAATATCTGTTGTAGCCTGATACACATTTGCTAAATTGCCACCCGAATATTCTTCAACGTAGACGCGCAGTCCTGCATAAGCCTGGGCATAGCCAAAAAGAGCAGAGTAGACGTACCCAACTCCCCAGACATACGCCTGGACATCCACAAACATCGTTCCTTCTGCAGATGCGTTATACCAGAACCCTACCCCAGAGTTAGAGGCACCCCCGCCAGCGTTATAGCTGGCAAGATCAGCGCCGACGAGCCCTAATTCCGCATCAGGCCCGTACAAACTACAGGATGTGATTCCCCCACAATTAATGCTGTCCCATTGAAAGTCAAAAGGAGCATAGCGCGCCGAGTTATGCCCTTTGCGAGGCGTAAACGAAGGTGGTTTACGCTGATTCATCTGCTGTTGCAGCATCGTCCTTTTCGCATCTACTGCCTCTTTTATCCTTTGCTCATCTACGCCCAATTGCTCTATGGCTGAGCTAAGTCCTTGCTGATGCATGTAAGCTCTTTGAAGCATATCCTGGTGAGCGGACTTAGCTTCTTTCTCTCGGGCTGCATCTCCTCGCTTCTGAAGGTTATTCAAATATTCTAGATTAACACCTTCCGGCATTTTCGACATAACACGTTCCTCCTATCTCAGTAGCATGTAATTTAATCCTGGAAACTATTTTTATTGTAGCCTGGTTGATAATTTATAAATGCGAATATATATCATCGCACTCAGAGCCGAGCTGCATACATATGATGAGAGTTGATATGATAAAAATTGTGGGGCTTCTTCTAGAGCCATCTCATAAGCCATACAGGGTTTCTCAAACGTCGCTGCACGCTTTGACTCCTCGCGCCACAGGCGCTCACAAGGAGAGGAAGGTGCTGGCGGTGGGCGCAGCCCACCGCCAGCACCTTCCTCTCGAACGGCTCGCAAGCGAGCCGTCCTGTCTGAAAAGACCACGTTTGAGAAGCCCTGATAAGCCATAGCTGAGAAATAGACACCGATTCCATTTAGTAGTATACTTGCCTAAACAATACAAAAGCGAGGCAGCCACATGAGCAAAATTGCGCGAGATGAGGAGGAGGCGCTGATCGCCCGCAGCCAGCAGGGGGATGTTCACGCCTTTAACCAGCTCGTGTTGCGCTACCAGCAAATGCTCTACAGCACCGTCTACCGCATGCTCGGCGACCCTGATACGGCTGCCGATATCACGCAAGACGCGTTTATCGCTGCCTTTCGCAACATTCAGACCTATCGCGGCGGCTCTTCCTTCCGCGCGTGGCTGCTGCGCATCGGCTCGAATATGACCTGCGACCACTGGCGACGCCTCCAGCGCCACCCCGCCGATTCCCTGGACGCTCTGACAGAAGAAGATGAGCCGCATGCTCCAGGCCTGTTGAGTACACTGGCAACGACCGGCCTGGAGGGCAACCCCGAAGAGACGCTGCTGGCTCAGGAACTCCAGGCGCTGATTCAAAAAGGGCTGGAGCTGCTTCCCCTGGATCAACGGGTGGCCGTGGTGCTTTGCGATATCGAGGGCCTCTCCTACGAGGAGGTGGCGGAGAGCACTCAGACATCGCTGGGGACGGTGCGCTCTCGCATCTCGCGAGGACGTGCGCGCCTGCGCAACTATTTATATCAGCACAGGGAACTTTTGCCACGCGACTATCGTCTAACCAATAGTAATGATTGAGACTACTTTGAAGCGTTCCGTGTTCAACGCTCCCACGATGAATCGGGGAGCTACAGGGCAACCGCAAGGGTTTGCCCCTACGGAACGCGGAGTCGAAGTAAAACGGAGTACCTGCGTGTCACATAACGATTGGCATCTGACTACTGAACAACTCTCGGCCCTGCTCGACGGGCAGCTTTCTTCCGACGAGCAGGCTCGACTACAAACGCACCTGCATGCCTGCCAGCAATGCCAGCTCAGGCTGGCGGATTTACGGCAGACGGTCGCGCTGCTGCATGCGCTGCCTCAGCCCTCCCTGCCTCGATCTTTCACGCTACCGGTTGATGATGCCGTCGTGACGCCAATCTCTGCCCATAGCCAGCGTGCCGCTCAGCTTCGCCGTTCCACTCGACCCGGATATATCCGCACAACGATGCGCACATTAAGCGCCATTGCCGCTGTCCTGGGCATCGTCTTCTTATTATCAACGGCCCTGCCCCTGGTACAGGGCCGATCTGCACAATTTTCAGCATCCTCGGCACAGCCCATCAGGCCAACGGGGGCTGGAGGCAGCAATCCGTCACAGGCGACCAAAGATGGGCTACCTGCTAATAATACAACGCCGCAGACCACGCTGACGCCCCACGCTACAACGCCTCATGCAACCGCTACACCTGAAGCAACCGCGCAGGCAAAGCAAGTGCAGCCAGGGCTGCCAGTACCTGCTCCTTTCCTTGATCTGAATAATGGGGGATCGCGTGCATTGCTCGGGCTGCTTCTCCTCATTGCGGGCATTCTGAGCTTCATCCTTTTTAGCCGCAAGAGGCTCAGCAAACCATAAACTCGCGTGAGCTGCTTTTAATAAAAATATAGACTATGCATTGATTATAAAAGGGATTGTCATGCCGGTAGTACGAATTAACGATATCCAGATCTACTACGCAATCCACGTCGAAGGCGAACCACTGGTTCTTTATGGTACTTCCCTCCTCCCATTGCAATCGCACTTCAGTTTTTTGTATATTTTTTACTGTAACTTATAGCTTTCTGCATATTTTGCTCATCATAAAGATAGGGAAGAGAACATGAACGATCCGATTCTGTTCGTTCCGCCGATCATCAATGTGATTGTGACGGGACTGTTCGCGGGCGTCATTGTACGGCAATACGTTACGCGCCGCCGCATCTACCAGCTCTACTGGTCGATTGCGCTCAGCATGGCTTTTCTTGCAACGCTGGCCTATATCGGCATGATCGCCGTTCAACCAACGAGCGGTACAGGGGTCCTCTTATTCCGGCTGTACTATATCCTGGGCGGCGCGCTCATGCCTGCCTGGCTGGGCCTGGGCAGCATCGCGCTGATCAGCAGCCAGCGCGTCACACGGATTAGCGTCAGCGTGTTGACCATCTTGAGCATGCTGGCAGCCGTGCTGATCCTGCTCGCGGAGATCAACATGACAAAGTTGAGCCAGATCGCGGGTACACCCGGCACGGGGACGATACAGCCGGGGGCGTGGCTGGTGATGACAATTATCCTCAACACGCTGGGCGTGGTTGCAGTGGTGGGGGTGGCTCTCTATTCAGGGTGGAAGCTGATGCGGCGCCAGAACAGCGTGGGAGATATGCGTACCAGCAATGTGCTCTGGGCCAATATTTTGATCCTGGCGGGCGCCATTCTAAATGCAGCCGCAGGCACACTTGCGCGTTTACTAGGAGTACAGAATACCTTCTGGCTGATTATGGCCGTGGGTTGGATCGTGCTGTTCGTCGGCGTCCTGCTCGCCAACCGGCGCAGCAGTTCCTCCCGATCATCCGCAGCTCCCCGGGAGGCTGCGCAGCTTCTGAAGCGATAAAAAAAGCGGGAACGTGTCATCTGACACGTTCCCCGCAGCTTTTCTACGAGCCTGCCTGCAACTCGCCCAGAGTCACATTGATGGTAAGCTGCTGATTGCCACGATAAATTTTTACAGAGACGTTATCACCAGGATTTTTGGTTGCCAGCACATCGGTAAGCGAAGACACATTATCGATGGGCGAGTTATCAATCTGGACAATGACATCGCCCGCCTGCAAACCAGCTCGCTGCGCCGCTCCCCCGTTGACGATATCAGCGATCAAGACACCATGATCGACGGAGAGATTGTCTTGCGCGGCTAAGACCGAGTCAACGGTTGCCACGCTGACGCCAAGCGCGGCCCGCCCGGTATGCGTCACCTGGCCCGTATTGATGATTTGCGGCACGATCAGCTTGACGCGATTGGAGGGGATGGCAAAACCAACTCCGCTCGCCGGCGTATTGAATTCAGGATCAATGGCGGTTAACGTTGGAATACCGATTAAATTGCCCTGCATATCTACCAGCGCCCCGCCGCTATTGCCCGGATTGATCGGCGCGTCGGTCTGGATAGCATCTGGAATCCTTGTTCCGCTAGACTCATCTACAGAGCGCCCAAGTGCGCTGATAATGCCGTTTGTGACCGTCTGCGTGATGCCCAGCGGGTTACCAATTGCCAGCACATCCTGCCCCACCTGCAACTTCGATGAATCGCCCAGCGTCGCTACTGCCATATTGGCAGGCGGATTGATTTTCAGCACCGCCAGGTCATCGGCAGAATCAGTCCCTGAGAGCTGAGCCGTGAGTTTGGTGCCGTCTGAGAGCACGACCTGGATAGATTGTGCGCCACTGACCACATGATTATTCGTTACAATATAGCCCCGTTTGTCAATAATGACGCCGGAGCCGATGGCGTCCCCACGGGGAGTCGAGACGTTGACCTGCACAACGCTGGGCTTCACCTTTGCAATCACAGCCTCACGTACGGTCTCAATGTTACTCCCGGTCAAAGGGGGAACCGTCACCTGACTGTTCGATCCCGACTGCAACCCGCTGCCACTGTTTCCATTAATGGTCGGGGTTGCACTCCTCTGTCCAAATTCCCAGCCTGCAAACAGGCCAACGCCGAAGACCAGGATAATGACCAGGGTCAACAGAAAAATGGCCCCTGTACGCAGCCCTCGCCTTGCTGGTGGGGACTGCACCTTCTGATATGGATATGTCCCCGCCATATGATCTGGATATGGTTGCGTTGGCTCATCTGTTTGACTATTGATTCTTTGATTATTTACATCCGGCTGAAGCATCGTTTCTAACCTCCAAAGTTTCCATCTTCAGGTGTCTTACTTTCTATTTTACACGTTCTACACGCTTACATCTTTTACAGAGCAGAGCATATGTTTTAGATGCTAGCCCGCTGCTAACAAGCGGCAATAGCATTTACTTATCCTATACTGTACTGTATCGAAGTAACATAAGAAATTTTTGAGAGATTTGTAAAAAGTTTGTATGGAAACCAATCTTCTTTCCGTCCAGGTCCATTCCTCACTCATTCAGGGTTTCTCAAAGTTGTCTTTTCATACAGAACGGCTCGCTAGCGAGCCGAATGAGGGGAGGGTGCTGCGTGCGGGCCGCGGCCCGCACGCAGCACCCTCCCCCATGAGCGCCGAAGGCGCGAGCGATCAGAGCACCCGGCGACTTTGGAGAAGCCCTGCTCACTCATTTCGTGGGGCTTGCCCAGATGCGAGGATAATGAGATAATAGAGGCTCAAACAGAGCAGGAGATCATAGCTGTGGAATCGAATCACAGCATATCATCAGGGAGAGGGGCAGTCGATTATCCCTCTATCAATATAGGAAGCAATAATTGTGAGTGAGCAACCACCAGCAGCACTGGAGAGCACGTTGGAGAGGCTGCGGCAATTGGCCGCCGCGCACCTGGCAGCGCAACGCTGGTCCCAGGCAGAAGAAACGTTCCAGGATCTGCTTTCCCATAATAACAACGATGAAGAGGCATTACAAGGTATCGCCATAGTATATGATGCGCTCAATCGCTACGACGATCTGCTAGATGTGGCGCAGCATATGCTTGAGATCAGCCCCAACTCGGCAGCGGGGTTGGCCTGTAAAGCTCGGGCGCTGCAAAAGCTAGAGCGCCTCTCCGAAGCCACTATCGCCAATGACCAGGCTCTTTTGCTTGACAACGCCCTCGGCCTGGCCTGGATTAATCGCAGCGGCCTCCAGCTTCTACAGCAGAAGTTTCCAGAAGCTTTGCGCAGTGCCCAGCGAGCCGTTGAGCTGGCTCCCGACGATCCTCGCTCTTGGGCCAATAAAGGCGTGGCTCTGCTCAATTTTGGTCGCCTGCTGGAAGCGTTGGACGCCTTCAATCAGAGTCTGTCCCACGACGCGGATAATCTCTTTTCCTTGCAGATGAAAGGGGAGATTCTCTGCAAACTTGGACGTTTACAGGAGGCTATTCCCATCATACAGCACGCACTGACAATCAGCCCCAACAATATGACTTCCCTCGTGCAGGGAGTACAGGCCGCGCGCGCGCTGGAGATGTACGCGCTGCTGACAGAATACGCGCGACAGCTTACCACGCTGGCGCCTGATAACCCTTTTGCCTGGGATAACTACGTGCGTGGTCATCGTGGGCAGGGCCAGTTTGAGGAGGCCAACAAGGCACTCGACCGACTTCTGGCCCTGGACCCCTCTAATGTGCGCTCCTGGACGCTCAAGGCCGATACGCTCTACCGGCTGGGACGTTATCGCGAGGCCACCGCTATCGCCGAGAAAGCTATGCGCATCGATCAAAGCTACTCACCTGCTCGCCGTATCCATGAGAAGGCCGTGAAGCTGATGTACCAGCGAAAGGAGCGGAAGGACAAGAAGTAGGTTCCAATCCCTCAAGCGGGTCAAGCATAGCCGTTGGCTTCTCTCCTTCTTACGAGGGAAAGTATATATTTCAACGCGTAAGGTGTCAAGCAGAAATGCACTAGAGCAGCTTTTCCAGCGCGGGCAGCAGCGCATCGTCTCTGTGGGCCAGCAGCAGCGAGCGTAATCGCTCAGCGACCACCACGCGGATACGGCGCTGGTGTTGCTCATAACGAGCAAGGTCATCAGATTGCAGTCCCGTCACCTCAACCCAGGTCATCACTCGCTCCATACCCACGGGCGGATGGGCAAAGAGGATCGATACATCCATCTCCCACTTCTCCGGGCGTGGGATGTCGAACAGCACCTCGTAATCGGCGATCTCCGTTTCCAGGGCTGTAGCCAGTTCAGCCGCGAGCTGCTGCTCAATACGATGTCGCCGCTCACCATCCCAGAAGAGGGCATCCAGGCGATTAAACAGGCGACCTGCCAGACGACTGACCTCCAGCACACCTTTATACGGGCGACGCAGTTCTATATCGCCTCCCAGCACCTGTGAACTGGGGGGCATCTGTGGCTGTGTCAACAGAGCCAGCAGCGAGGAGTCATTTAGCCCCATCAACCGGTCAACGCGCAGAGCTCCGGCGCTCAGAGCATCGTAGACCGCTCGCACCAGCATCACCTGGAAGGCGCGACTGGTATGATGCCAGTAGATATTATCAAACATCTCCTGCCGCGCGTGCAACAGCGAGTGTAGCGGGCTGATTCCCTTATGCGTCACGACGATGCGCCGCTGCCCATTGACGTTATCATGCACACGCAGCGCTCCTAATAGACGCGACACATCGACGCCGCCATACGGCACGTTGCAGGCCCGAGCGTCACGCGGCAGATAGTCAAGCTTATCCACGTCAAGCGCGCCACTGAGCAGATGGCTTAATAGCTCATCATCGGCATTCTTTATGCCGGTTCTGGGCGGATCAATGAGATCGGCAACGCGTTCGGGCGAGAGGCGATAGTCCTGCTCCAGAACGGTCGCAATCTCGCCCTTCTCAATCATTGAACGCCCCACCTCTTCATGCGGGATGATCGGATGCCCCAGTTCCTCAATGGTGTGTGAAAAGGGGTAGTGCCCGATATCGTGCAGCAGGGCCGCCACGATGAGCGTCTGGATACTGCTGACCGAAACGCCATCGAGGCCGCCGTCCGCACCACGCTGCAAAAGCGCATGCAGGGCGCGCACGGTGAGATGGTAACAGCCGAGGCTATGCTCGTAACGCGTATGGGTCGCGCCAGGCCAGACGCGATAGACGAAGCCGAGCTGCTTGATCTGTTGGAGGCGTAGAAACTCAGGGGTGCCGATCAGCTTCTCTTCGCGCGGCCCCAGAGGAATCAAGTCATAGAGGCTATCCCGCACCGTCCCTATCGGCTGCTCATCAGGTAACAGGGGAAAACCCGCCGCATCCCTCCAATACTGATGCATGCTCGATTGCACTGTGATATCAACACATTGTTGGTCCTGGGGTAGATCTTCTTGCATTTCCATATTTTGAATTGTATCAGGCTAACAGGGAGCCTGTCTATAACAAGCCAACCTCTCTCCCATATGCTTCTTTTTGCCCTCTATATAGCGGTAACTTGGTAACGTCTGTCCGTAACTCCGTCCTAAAAGTAACTGCGCTTTGTATTAGTTTACAAAATGTCTCGGCCCGGAGTATACTTGAAGCCACATGTGAGCCAAAGCTCCACTAACAGAGCAACAAGAAGGACTGACTACAATTTCCGAAAAAGGAGCCTGTCATTGTCCCTCAATTTTGACCAGATATACTCTTGCTTGCGCGACTTCGATTTCGCAACTCTTTTTTTAAGAGAACTACATTGGTCCAAGCCAACAAGTGAGAAGATAGTATCAATAGATGACAAACACATGCGTCGTGAAGTAGCACGCCACACAGGCATACCAGTTTTCGAGGTGACTGCTGGCGATGGTACTATTCCTGATTTCAAGGTAAGAGACGCGTTGCGAAAAGAAATTTCGCCGATCTTTCCAAGAAACCTTTTAATCTTTATAGACGGGAACCGTACACGTAGCATCTGGCACTGGGTAAAACGAGAGAGAGAGACCTCCTATAAACGAGAATATTCCTATGTTAAGGGGCAACCCGAGGACTTATTACTCGACAAGCTCAGTGATATGGTAACGGATACTCTGTCTGGCACTGAGAGCAGAATGAGTAAAGGTGTTCCTGAAGCCAAAAGTAGATCAGTTACCCATAAAATCTATCAGGAATTCCAAGCTCAACATCGCCAATTATCAGAGTACATTGACGGCATTCGTGAGGAACGAGAGCGTAACCTCTATGCTTGGATTTTGTTCAATAGGCTGACCTTTCTTTACTTTTTGCAGCGCAGAGGGTTTATTGATGATGGTAACAAGAACTATCTGGAAGCTGCTTTGATACAATGCCATGAGGATTGTTACTATCGAACTTTTCTTTTGCCACTTTTCTTTGAAGTGCTAGCTAAACCAGTGCAAGATCGTCGTGACGCTATACAAGGGCCTTCAGGAAAGATTGTCTACATTGGAGGTAGCCTATTCCAGCCACACAGTATTGAACTTCGACACATTAACATTCAGATCCCTAATATAGCTTTCGAAAAGCTTTTCTCTTTTTTCTCACACTACTCATGGCAAATTGTTGATGTTCCCTACAGCGAAGGTGATGAAATTACTCCTGATATTCTAGGACATATTTTTGAGATGCAGTTTAATTATGTTTCTGGCGTTGGTATGTCTTTCACACCTCCTGAGATCCCTGAGTACTTATGCAGGCAAACCATCCATAACAAAATACTGGATAAGATGCGATTGCAGCAGACAGCAGATGCATTGCGAGATAACTTTCCCTCTCTTAGGGAAGTGTTAGAAAAACTGGATGGACAACTGTGCCGCCAACTACTCTTCGAAGTGCTGCCCTCGATCACGGTGCTTGATCCGGCCTGTGGCTCGGGAGCATTCCTGGTTGCGGCATTGAATACACTCGTCACCATTTATAGTGAGGTGATTGCTTGCATAGAATCTCTCAATGACGACTCCCTTTCTCGCTGGTTACGCGATTTTCGCCTTCTTCATCCCAGCCTCTTGTATCATTTAAAAAAGTATATTATCGCAAATAATCTCTATGGTGCCGATATCAGGGATGATGCAATAGAAACTACGCAATTGAGATTATATTTGGCTTTACTTGCATCCGCACAAAGTATTGATGACCTGAAACCACTTACTGACATTGATTTCCATCTACTGATTGGCAATTCCCTAATAGGATTACTGCGCACAAGTGAGATTAAAGATCCATGTGTTTCAGAGACAGAAAAAAATGACCAGACAGAAATTGTCGCCCAACTGAACAGAGAACTCTTATATCAAATTCATCAGCATAGTAGGAGATACTATCCGCGTAGGTCGCGGGAAGCTCAAAATGAGCAGGAATTTAAACTGAACATTGAGGATATTGAGAAGCTAGCTCCTATTCACTGGGGATACAGATTTCCCCAGATTATGAATGAGCAGGGTGGCTTCGACGTAGTTATAACGAATCCCCCATGGAAGGCGCTAAGGCCATCGAGCAAAACAGGAGCTGAACTAGCCCCTTATCAAGGCATTGCTTTGCAATTTTCGCCTCAATATGAATACCAAACCTCTGCTTTGCATAGCAGAGCAGGAAGAACAGATATAAACCTCTATAGGCTATTTGTGGAACAGAATTACAACTTGCTGAATAGTCAGGGGTTCTGTGGAGTCGTTGTTCCTTATGAAGTCTGTATAGTTTATAGGGCTCAGCGGCTACGAGAGTTGCTTTTTACCAAAACGTGCATTACCGGACTGTTTTGTTTTGAGAATAGGATGCAAATTTTTGAGGGGCTTCATCGTCAGGTTAAATTTGCTTTACTCACCTTTAGAAAAGGGAAATCTACAGAGACATTTCCAGCAGCTTTTGCTCAACAAGATGTCGCTGGATTGGAGCACTTTCCTGCTGAAGGAGCTTTATATCTTACACTAGATTTTATAAAGCGTTTTTCTCCCGACTTACTTGAACTCGCAGAATTCCGTAGTCCAATTGATATTAGCATCTGCGAAAAGATGCTCAAGTTTCCTTTTTTGGGAAGAAGATTTGATGATATATGGGATATTCAATTTTCTCCTGGTTACCATATAGTTGCTGCTAATAATACAGAAGTAGCCGAATCTACTCCTGAGACGATACCTCTTTATGAAGGAAAAATGATTCATCAATTTACTATTACGTCTGCTCCTCCAAGATATTGGATTGAGAGGCAAAGAAGTGTCTCATTTTCTCGGCAAGTGGATGCGCAGCAAGGATCAGGATATCGGGGATATCGTTTGGGCATTCGGAGGATTGCAGGGAAGTCAGGTGAAAGAACCTTGATTGCAACTGTGTTGCCGCCGAGTGTTTTAATCGGCGATAGCATCATTTTCACCTCCAATCCCATTGATGCTGACTTATTGCTCTTTTTGACAGCTAGCTTTAACAGTTTTATTGCCGATTTTTTTGTGAGGTTGCGTGTATCATTTCAAGTAACGAGAGCGTCCATTTCCCAGTTGCCTATTCCCCGCTTAACGAGAGGAGATGCAAGCTTTTTAGCGCTAGTCAAGCGAGCTGGCCAACTTATTTGCACTACACAGGAATTCGCAGCTTTGTGGGAAGGAGCAATGGCTAGTCCTTGGGCATCAGCGCTACCTGCGACGAATTCTGTAGAGCGCCATCAGTTGCGTGCTGAACTAGACGGTTTAATCGCTCACCTATATAATATAACGGAAGAAGAGCTTACCTACATTTTAAGCACTTTCCCGTTGGTCGCAAATCCCGTCAAAATAGCCATTCGGAATGCCTATCGAGATGTTGAAAGAGGACTAGTGTCATGAGTTCACCAAGCCTTCAATCATTACGTTTGAAGAGTTTCAAAGCGGTAAGAGACAGCGGCATCGTTAAGTTTACACCGCTTACTGTTTTTATTGGCAGCAATGGATCTGGTAAAAGCAGCGTTATTGAAGGGCTGGAAATGCTGCATACGATTATCACAGCAGATTTAGATACAGCCGTAGCACCCTGGCGGAGTTTCAGGGACATTTTAAACAAAGCCGTTTCCCATAAATTGGAGAACAAGCCATCTCAACGAGCACGCCCCTATTACACAAATCCGATAAGCTTCGATTTACGAAGCAGTTTGGAGAACCGCGTTCATGTCAGGTATAGTCTGGAAATTGCCGATGGGCCTGGACGCAACGATCTATTTATCAAACAAGAGACGCTTAACCAGAAAAAAGAAAGAAATATTCCTTCCTTCGATTTTACGCGCGACGATAGAGGTCACGTAACAGGAAAGTACACAGTTGATGAAGAAGAATTGATCGACACCCGTCTTCCTGATGGAACATCCCTCCTCAACCTCATCAGTTCGCGTTTGCCTTACGATATACCATTAAGAGAGTTCATAGAAAAATGGCAGTTTATCTCGTTAATACCACAGAACATGGGATCCGAAAAGCGTCAGAATCTGACTATGAGCCAAGTGAAGCTTGAAAAAGATGGTTCTAATATAGCTGAGTACCTGCTGCATATTCAAAATAGCAGTCCTCAAGTTTTCGAAAGCATTATAGACACATTGCGAGATGTATTGCCTTATTCTCAAGATTTACAGGTTGCACTAAGATATGAATTAGACACTGTGTATTTGCAGTTGACCGAGGAAAATTTCAAAGTCCCTGGATGGTTATTATCAACGGGAACCCTTCGTATTCTGGCTCTATTAGCACTTCTACGCCATCCAGAACCGCCTCCTCTAATCGTTATTGAAGAAATAGAGAATGGCCTGGACCCAAGCAGTGTAAATCTCATTGTGAATGAGATCCGAGAAGCCACTGAAAGCGGCAAAACCCAGGTTATATTGACTACGCACTCACCTTACTTACTTGACCAATTATCATTAGATGACATTATACTGGTTGAACGTGTTAATGGTCAGCCAGTATTCAAGCGTCCAGGGGATGATGAGCTACTACAACAATGGGCTGAGAGGTTCGACCCAGGAAGACTTTATACGATGAGCAGGTTAAGTGGGCAGGTCTCGAAATGAAAGTCGGCTTGATTGTGGAATGTGCTCCAGAGGGAACTGATAAGAAAGTCTATGAATATCTAGCTAGGCGACTCGATTCTACTATCGAAGTAGTAAGAAGCATCACACTTATTAATAAAAAGACATTGATTGAGCTGTGCGGCGAATCAGTAAAAGCTCTTTTGGAAATAGATAAATGTGAGAAGGTTATTATTGCGTGGGATCTTGAGCCATCCATGAGCAAACACCCCCCTTGTCGTTTTAATGATTGTCAGTCTATTAAAGCTTCTTTGGATGCAGCCCAACTAACTGCACCGCAATTAGAGTGTGTTCATCTTATTTGTGTTGAGAAGGAGTTAGAAACGTTATTGCTTGCAGACAATCAAGCAATAGAAAAATGTCTTTGTAAGATAACAGGACAATCTCACAACATTAAACTTCCCAAGAATCCAGAGTATCTTAGTAACCCAAAGAAACGTTTAAATCAGATATTTAAAGAACATACTGGAAGGATGTATGAAGATAGGAGACATGCTGAAGAGATAGCCAAGCTCGCTAAGCTCACTAAGCTTCGACGCTGCTCATCTTTTGCAAGATTTGCGGCTAAATTACAAAGTAAGACGTTATGAAATATATCGCTATAGCATAATAAAATAAAAGATCCTCAAAACGATAAAGTGTTAGCAACCTTCGAATTTGCAAAGCAGAGCATACCCTGCATATAATAAACGTATCGCTGAGTATAGAGATAGGCTCAGCGCGATTTTGTCCTCCTCAATTGAATACTACAGGCATCTATGCAAATATTATCAGAGCAGATTAAATTAGTGGCGATAGACATTGATGGCACCCTTCTTGACCCTCTGAGACAGATTACACCGCGCACGCTGGCGGCCATCCAGGCGGCGCAAGAGGCAGGGATTATCGTCACGCTGGCAACGGGAAGACGCTATTGCAATACGCTGCCCATCGCCGACGAACTGGGGATCGATATCCCCCTGATCCTCTGTGATGGCGCAATGATTATGGAGCATCCGCGCGGCAGCGTCTTGATGACCAATCCGTTGCAGGCCGAGATTGCTCAGCAGGCTGTCGAACTCATGGCAGGCCACAATCTACAGCCCGTTGTGCATCATATCAACGCAGGGATCGAGGAAATCTGGACCGGACACACGCAGTTCGATAACGAATGGTCGGCGACGTACTTCTCCGCCTTCCTTGAAGATACGATACGGCGCATGGATTATGGGGCGCTCTGCAACGGCTGGCCGGACCCGCTGCGCGTGGTCGCCTTCGCTTCCGAAGAGGCAATTTACGCTCTGATTCCCGAGGTGTCCGCACTCTCCTGCTCGTGGAACGCGGTCAGGAGCGGCAATTATGGCTGCTCCGAACTCGCGGTCATGGCACCGGCGTGCTCTAAAGCTTCGGGGCTTACAACGCTCGCCAGTTTGCTGAACATTCCTCTGACGCAAGTTATGGCTATCGGCGACAACCATAATGATCTGGAGATGCTCCAGGCCGCTGGCTGGGGCGTCGCGATGGGACAGGCACCCGAGGCGGTTAAGGCCGTGGCGCATGCTGTCACCGCCAGCAACCGCGAAGATGGCCTGGCGCTGGCGATTGAGCGTTATGCCTTACGCTGTTGATGCAGGGCCGTCTCGAATTCTTTCAGGCGCGCGATCTGCCTGTGATTGGGCGCCGCCTGCCAGCGTTTCTGCTGCACCAGCATCAGGGCATCGTGGGCATGCATACCGCCATATACCAGTACCGAGCATGTTAACAATACGCTCCGTCCAACGCCATGTTCGCAATGGATCAGGACGCGCCCGCCATTCTGGATATGCTCATGCGCCCAGGCCGCTCCCTGCCGCAGTTGCGCCACCGTCAGCGGATAGGTATCAGGAGTCGGCAAATGCAACAGGGCAATCCCCTCTTTTGCCAGCATCTGTTCGTCGTCGCAATACTCTGAGCGTGTATCCACAACATGCGTCACCCCTAGTAACCGCAGAGCCTTGACATCCTCAGGCCGGATACGACCGCCAACGGCGAGATGGCCGTGTACCCAGCTCAAGTTCAGGGTGTCGGGCAGGGGAATATGTAACGCCTGCGCAATGCGCTCACCCAGAGAATTCTCGGGGAAGAGATGCGCGGCGATACGCGTCCAATAGCGATAGAGCAGCCGCACAACGCCGGTAGAGGCCCAGCGGACCATAGAAAATTTAATATGAGGACGTTCTTCGGCTTCAAGCGTCTCTAGCTGAGTAGCTTCAGACAAATTAGTATCAGCATTCTCTGCCTGCTCTCCGGCAGGCGGAGGCGTTACAGGTTCTAATGACATATGAAAATTTCCTGTTCTACTGCGATAATGCTAAAGGAGGCTCAGTAGGGCTTCCGTGCTCGTTCGCGGGATTTTGCGGCTTATCATGAAACATCACTCGCTGCAATGCCATAATCGCGCACTCTATCATGCTATCGTCTGGTTCGCGCGTCGTCAACCCCTGCAATGCCAGGCCAGGAGCGAGCAGCCAGCGGACAACGCGATAGCGATAGTTGGCCGCCCCTAATCGCATCAATTCGTATGCCACGCCCGCGACCACCGGCACCAGGAGAATGCGCGAAAGCACTTTGATGATCAGAGAAGGAGAGCCAACGAGCGCGAAGACGAAGATGGAGATCACCGCCACCAGCAACAGAAAGCCCGTCCCGCAGCGGGTATGCACGCGTGACGCCTGGCGTACATGCGCCACGTCAAGCGGCTCCCCCTGCTCCATCGCATTAATAGCCTTATGTTCAGCGCCATGATAGCCGAAGACGCGCTGAATATCGGGTATGCGTCCGATCAGGTAGAGGTAGCCGAGCAGCAAAGCCAGGCGAATCACGCCTTCAAGCGTCAGATTGAGCCAGCCATCGCCGATCCAGTTGCGCAACAGGCTGGTGACAAAAAGCGGTCCCAGAAAAAAAATGACGATGACAAAGGCTAGCGAAACCAGCAGAGGAAGGATCAGCGCCGCGCCGCTCTGCGCAGGCTTCTCCGGCAATAGCGGCAAAGCTCCCGGCTGTTCACCCTCGACGGCTGGCTCGCTCCCCGCTTCAAAGGGTAATGCACTGACCTGCGCGTCGCCTATCGCCACATTACCGGAGAGCGACATCAGCCGCGAGCCTAGCACGAGCGTCTCCCAGAGCAGAAATACGCCACGGAGCAAAGGCAAGCGCAACAATTTGTTTTGATACAACCGTGGAGGAAGAGGCTCTTCATAGAGATAGATACTGCCATCAATTCTCCTGAGTGCCATAGCCACCGATGTACGACCACGCATCATTACGCCCTCGATGACTGCCTGGCCCCCGTAGTAGAATTTTGCCATACCTGCTCCTTTCTATATTCCGCCAACCAACGCCGCTGACGCGTTGTAGCTTCCCGATTCATCGTGGGAGCGCTCTGGCTGGCGGAAAGGAATTCCTTATCTATGTTCCTTTCGCTTGCTTTATCAGAAAGATTTATCTACCTGTTGCTGCTCTTCATCCGCAATCTGTCGCGAGCCGCGCCGGATAATGCGCTGCATCACAGGACGCTGCAACAGCGGTCTGGGGAGATGTGTGCGCAGTTTCCTGAGACGAATAGCCGATTGTAAGCGGCCCGACATCTTACGCTGGCGATGATGTGCATGCGGCTGGCTCCAGATGCCCATCTCATTACAGGCTGGCAGGTAACTCAAAATGCATCTGGCGATATCAAACGATGCGCCTGGACGACTGATGCGCCTGGCATTCTCCACCCACCTGCGCATCTCCGGCGAGCCAGGTTTAATGATCCGGCGTAAGGCATCGATCAGGGCACGCGAGTCAAGCGCCAACACGCCCACATGATTGCTGGTCACATATTCGACATTGCCCTCTTCCTGTCCCGGCACATAGCCACTGAGAATCACCGGCAGGTTGCAGGCCAGAGCCTCGCAAATCGTGCCCGGGCCCGCTTTTGTGATGATCACATCCGAGGCATGCATCAATTCGGGCATATTGTGAACGAAGCCGAAGATCTTCGCGGGTAGTCGCAGCTTCGAGCGACGGCTTTGCAGATTCGCATATAAGCGCCGGTTACGCCCGGTCACCACCATCAACTGTACGGGCAGGCGGGCCTGAGAGATTGCACGCACCGCCTGCTGCAAGCCGCCAGCGCCATCGCCTCCGCCAACCAGTAAAATCACCGGCAGACCAGGAACCAGGCCAAATTTGCGCTGCAAGACCTCTTTACTATCGGTCGGTCGGGTAAATTTGGGATCAATCGGCATTCCCAGCATATGCACACGGTCAGCGCCCAGCCCTCGCTTTAAATAAAGCTGTTGCGCCTGCTCCGTTGGCACGATATACGCGTCAACGCATGGAGCAAACCAGGCATAATGCACGCTGACCAGGTCAGTTACTACGGTGAGAAAGGGAATATGCATCCCTAGTTCCTGCAAAGCGCGAACGGTGACATGGTTCAGCATTGGATGGATCGAAACGATCACATCCGGTTGTACCGTGGTAAAGAGCCGCAACAAACCATTGAGGATAAGAGGGGTAGCGAGCGAGTTGACAGCAAGAACGGTATCTTCGCGATTGCTGCGATGAAAAAACTCGCCAAAGAGCTTGGGGTTATGGCGAATGGTGGGTCCATACAGCTTCACGGCTTCGCGCAGGGGGAAGCGGCTGTATTCTTCAAAGACATCGACAATCTCAATACGATAAGCAGGAGGAGGAGCTGCTGTATGATGATGGGTATGCCATGCTTCCTGCTCTTGTTCAGCAATAATCTTGATGGCATTACTGATTGCGTTGGCGGCGCTGCGGTGGCCAGCGCCGGTGTCGGCAATCAGGAAGAGTATTGTACGTTGTGTGACGTTTAGCAGTTGACTCACCCCCATACACCTATCTCGTTAAATGAAAAAGAGGGATAAAGGACCGTTGATCTGCTCCTTTATCCCTGGCATACCCTGATGGATTACTCATTTTCATCAAGGTTAAAGCGTTTGCGGAAACGCTCAACGCGACCGGCAGCGTCAAGAATGCGCTGCTGCCCCGTGAAGAACGGATGGCACTTTGAACACACATCAACTTTAAGCACCGGCTTGACGCTCAGCGTTTGAAAGCTATTTCCGCAGGCACAGCTTACTGTGGCCTCTACATAGTTTGGATGGATTCCCTTTTTCATTACGACTCCCTATTGTATTTCCTCTTGACATTTTCGGTTTTGACGCTATACTCTCCTCAAGGGAGGCGTCGGGAGCTACTGGCTCGCTCGACCCGCTTGAGGATACTGAAATTGTTGTATGGAAGGACTGGCCTCCCTCACCCCGCAGGCCCACCAAAAAGATTTATCTACAATGCAAGCATGATTGTACATGCCTGGCACGCGTACGTCAAGATGCTTGACTCTTATTCTTTATTTAGAACTGGCACCCGGCCCCGATCTACATACTGGGTCCGAGTGCCAGGTGTACTTTGAAACCATTCCATCTTAGATAACACGCTGCAACACAAATTTATGCCCACACCCCTCTATCAATCAGGGCGTATAAGGCTTCACGGCAAAGTCTGCCAGGCGTTGCATGTTACCGTATATCCAGACCACGCCGCCCTGCGCCTGGCCCGAAGACTGGTTAAGTTGTCCGGCATAGGCGGACTGCGATAGCGTGACCATATCGTTCAGCGTCGAGAGCGTCGTGGGCTGCGAAAATTGCTCATTGCTCATCTGTAGCAATTTCAGCGCATCACTCCGTACCTGTACCAATTCATGGGCCACATCCTCTAGCGCCGTATTAACGCGCAGAGCAAGGTTGCGCTGATCTTGCGTTACATCGGGAGAGAGCAACATGCCCGAAAGATGCAGCCCGATCAAATACACATAGCCCGGCGAGACCTCATTGTTGTACGCGTAGCCCGGCGGATCAGGATTTTTGGGGTCCAGCCCCAGCAAAGCGATATCTGCATTATGTTGACTGATCAGCGCGGGCGCGCCTGGTGGCAATTCTGAGCGGGCCAGGGTGTGGCTGTCAAGATAATCTAGCAACGAGACAATCTGAGCGCGCGAGGTGGCATAGTTTCCAGCTTGCCAGGAGTCTCTCGCATTATTCCCCAGATCAAATACGCGCTGCGTATTTTGCACCAGCCAGATGACCAGACCACCATGCAGGTTTCGCGCCTGTAGCTCTGGCGACTCCACCAGCAAATGGCGCAGGTGATCAAGCATGCTAAAGTGCAATTTATCGCCAGGGCTCGCCACCTGGGCCAGTTCCGCATAATAGCGCCAGGCATGCGTATCCGGCGTCGGGATCGTCGGTGTAATCGTAGCATCCTCTTCGGTAATCAGGAAGCGACTCGCCACATTTAGCAGGTTGATATGGCTCTTTCCCCCCGTATAGAGGTAATGGATAGTGCCATTGTTGACCGATAATTTCCCCAAAAAGATGGGTAACGCTTCTTCTTGCACTTTATCGGGCAGCAGCCAGGCATAAAAACTCTTCCCAGGCGCCGGGGCTGAAATACCGGAGAGATCTATCTGCAATTCATCATTAATGCCTTGCGTACTCAAATGCTCATTCAACTGCCCGCTGCTCACAAAGAATGCATGCCCGACAACGCCCGATGATGCAGCAGATTGATCGTGCAAAAGCGCGTAAGAACCAAGCCCGGTCACCAGCAGGGTGAGCACGAGCAAGAAGCCGAGCGCCATGTACGTGGCATTGTTTTTCCGGCGTTTTTCACGTCGCCGTCCTTGAGGAAATGTTGCGCCGACTGGCGATTGAGAACCCTTGCCATTCATCTCCTGCTGCTTTTCATCAAGGGAAACTGCTCTGGTCGAAGCAGTAGCATAACGGCTCTTTGAAGCAGAGGGCGAGGCAGAAGATGGAGACGCACTCCCCGCGCTTGCGTTTCTGAGCGGTCGATCATTCTCCGCGTGCTCTACCAGATGACCGAGCCGCTCAGAAACGGGAACGTGGAGCGCCTTCGCCATAGCAATCGTCATCGAGGAGGCGCTGGCAAAGCGTTCTTCAGGCTCTTTTGCCAGACTGCGCATCACCACATTTGTCAGGGCGGGAGGAATATTCGGGTTAACCAGCGCAGGTGATGGCGGCATCGCGCTCACATGCTGCATCATCAACGCCACCGGCCTGCTCCCTTGAAAGGGAACCATGCCGGTGCATATCTCGTAGAGCAAAATGCCGAGGGAGTAAATATCGCTGCGCTCTGTCGCTGGCTGCCCTTTTGCCTGCTCTGGTGAAATATAAAATAATGACTCTATCGAGCGATTTGGTAACAGGCCAGCCGTCATTCCCAGCATTCGGGCAAGCCCAAAGTCGGTGACTATCGGTGCAACGCCGCGCCCCATCGAATTAACTGGTCGCCCGATAATCACATTGGCCGGCTTCAAGTTCCCGTGGACCACTCCATTTTGATGAGCGTGATCGACCGCCAGGCCAACATACGTAAATAACTGCACGATATCGGCCCACGGTGGCATCATGCCCGAACGCGGCATGTTGCGCATGTAGGTAGCCAGCGTCTGCCCTTCGATGTAATCCTCCACAATATAGGCTAACGCCGTCTCAGGCTGCTGTATTGGAATAAGGTGCGCATCGTGGATCTGGGCAATATTGGGGTGATGCAGAGAAGCAATAACCTCAACTTCACGCGGGAAGAGCAGGGAGAAATTAGGATAATCGCGGGTATTGGCCGACAGGACTTTCAGGGCAACCTCGCATTGCTGCCTGGGATCGTAAGCCTTCCACATTCCCGAAAGATTATTACGCCCCAGGCGTGTCCGCAATTCGTATCTGCCGATACGCTGTAACTCTGCGCCGGTATTCGTCATTGTACATAAAACTCCTCTGCAAGTAAACAACGGTCCCCATGACAAAAAAAGAGATACGAAAGAATAGCACGCAGAAAATGACAGATGTATTATACAAAAGTTTCTCTAGTCTGAGACTTTCTATATGCTCATCTATAGGAAGAACGGGCTACCCAATAAGAGGGACTATCACCATTCCGACTCCCCTATAAAACAGGCAAACAGTCTCATCCAGAAAAATACTCATCCTGCGATATCTATCTTAATCCTACGAGCGCGAGTTACAGTCGTGTGGTACACTACAGCCAGAATAACTGTGCTTGTTTAGTACACCAAAAGGATACTTCATGATCGAACGATATACCTTACCAGAGATGGCGGCGATCTGGTCTGAGCAACATAAAACCGATCAATGGCTACAGGTTGAGCTGCTGGCCTGCGAAGGCTGGGCGCGCGAGGGCGTTATCCCGCAAGAGGTGATGGAGAAGATCCGCCAGGCCGATTACAATCTGTTACGCATGCATGAAATTGAAAAAGAGACCCATCACGACGTTATTTCGTTCCTGCGCTCCATTCAGGAGCAGCTCGGGCCAGAAGGGCGCTTTATCCATCTCGGCCTGACCTCTTCCGACGTGCTGGATACAGGGCTGGCCGCGCAGATTAAAGAGGCGGGACACCTGCTCACCGCTTCCTTGAGCAAGCTAGTAGAGGCTGTGGCAAAAGTTGCGCAGGCACATAAATATACGTTGATGGCGGGCCGCTCGCATGGCATTCAGGCGGAACCCATTACTTTTGGGCTAAAGCTCGCCCTCTGGGTGGATGAACTGCGCCGCCACCAGCAACGACTGACCGCCGCCCTTGAACAGATCACTGTTGGCAAAATCTCCGGCGCCGTCGGCACTCACGCAACCATCCCCCCCCAGATTGAAGAGTTCGTCTGCGAGCAAATGGGGCTGGGCGTTGCCCCTATCTCTAGTCAGATCGTGCAAAGGGATCGCCACGCCCATTTCATGACCACTCTGGCGCTGATCGGCAGCTCGCTCGAAAAGATGGCTCAGGAGATCCGTCACCTCCAGCGCACCGAGTTAAGCGAAGCATTCGAGCCGTTTGGCTCCGGGCAGCAGGGATCTTCAGCCATGCCTCACAAGCGCAACCCGGAACTGTGCGAACGCATTTGCGGGCTGGCGCGCGTCCTGCGTGGCTTTGCCGTCACCGCGATGGAAAACGTGGCCCTCTGGCACGAACGCGACATTAGCCACTCGTCGGCGGAGCGTATTATCATCCCCGATGGCTGCACACTGCTGCATTATATGCTGCACATCTTCACGCGCGTTATCAGCGGGCTGGATGTAGACCCCGAACGAATGCTGACCAATCTCAATATGACGGGCGGGCTTGTCTTCTCGCAGCGCATCCTTCTCGCCCTCATCGACAAGGGCGTAGGACGGCAGGAAGCGTATAAAATGGTGCAGCGTAACGCTAAAAAAGTATGGGGAATGGCCAGCAAGGGGATGATCCAGGAACCAGCCCTGCTCAACGCGCTTAGCAACGATCCCGAAGTTGCTAGCTACCTCTCGCGTCAGGAACTGGAGGAACTCACAAGTACCGATTACTATACCAGGTACATCGATACCTCGTTTAAACGCATAGGACTGTAAATCTTTACACGTCGCCCTCCTCGCTCTCGTACCATTACAGAGTATAGAGACACTTTTTGGAGGGCGCAGCGTTGCCAGTAATCGACAAAACTAAGGATAATACCTACTTGATTAGCTCTACCCAGGAAGCTATCAAATCGACATTTACACCGGGCAAAAAGCAACATCTATTTTCGCTGTTGCTGCTTTTTGTATGCGTTTTTGAGCTGTTCTATCTGCTACTAATAGCCCTTTCGCCGCTACCAGGGCTACGTTTAAGCGATTCGCCATTGAGCACCGAGTGGACATGGACGCTTTTTCCCTCGCAAATAGTGAGTGCCGCCCTTCATCCGCTGCTGACGCCATCTTCAAGCGCATGGCTCCCATCCCTGCTGCTTGGCATGCTGTTCATGACGGCAGCCGTCGCGTATGCAGCCGTTATTGTGCGCATTTACCGCTCTCGTACCGTCATGACGCCAGACCGGCGCTATCTCTACCTGCTGCTTGGCGGTACGGTCATCTTCGGGCTGACGCTGCTGCTCCAGCCGCGGCTGTTTTCAGACGATGTATTCACCTATATCTTCTCAGGCCGCATTCTCACGGTCTACGGAGCTGATCCGCTCAATACAGCGCCGATCCAGTTCCCCCACGATCCATTTCTGCGCTGGGTGATTTCCGGGCGCGCCAGCCCCAATATCTATGGCCCGCTCTGGCTCTGCATTGCTTCGCTGCTGGCAAGTTTGAGCAAGAGTGCGGTAATCACGCTGCTCGCCTTCAAAGCTACGGCCTTAATCGCGCACCTGCTCAATATCGCGCTGATCTGGGCCATCCTGGGCAAAATCGCCCCAGCGCGCCGCCTGACAGGCACGATACTCTACGCCTGGAATCCGTTGGCGCTGATTGAGCTGGCGGGTAGTGGACACAGCGAAGGGGTGTTGCTCAGCCTGCTGCTGCTGGCTATCCTGCTGTATGTGCAGGGACGAGAACGCCGCTATTACTTTGCATCTCTGGTTGTATTCGGGCTGGCGATTAGCGCCAACCTGATCGCCCTGCTGCTGGCCCCTCTCTACGTCTGGTTCGATCTGCGCACCGAGCAACATACAGCGCGCCTGCTCTGGGGCGTGACCTGGCGCGCGCTCGTGATGTTGATACCCGCCCTGATCATCTCACTGCCCTTCTGGCGCGGCTCATATACCTTCTTCGCCATCACTTCGGCGGTCGATCTGGATCACTTTGTGCATGCACCTGTTGGCACGCTGGCGATTCCTATTCGCAGCCTGTTTGTTGCGGTCGCGCAGTGGTTGCATTTCCCATCATTTCTGCATCCCATCATCGCCGCCGATACGACGTTGCGAGCTTCTGCCACTTTCATTTTCGCTCTGATCTATATCCACCTCTTCAGCCAGGTGCGCTCTGCTCCTATAACCGTTGCTGGCATGCGCTATAGCCCGGGCGCGGATCAAGAGATGCAACTGCCAGGGTTCGGCGTCTTGCTTAACAGTTGGGCCATGGGAGTATTCTGGTATATGGTACTGGTCTCTGGTTGGTTCTGGCCCTGGTACATACTCTGGCTCTTCTGGGCCATTGTATTGCGTCGCCTTGATGCCTTCACTGTCGCCATGCTGATATTGACAGAAACGGCGCTTTTTCTCTATGCGTTCGTGGGATTTACGAAAGACCCGATTGCGACGTACCAGGCTGCCCTGATCTTTGGCCTACCACTGATCTACCTTATTGTTGCGCAAAGCAGGCAGAAATTCGCTACGCAACCAGCAGAAAGGACGGCAGATTGGTATGAGCGAGGAAGATCTTGAAATTCCGCCCTCCAACGCCGCATTCGCGGCTAGCACTCCCATGATGAATCGGGGAGCTACGGCGGGCGGCGAGGAAGTGAAGCAGCGCAAGATTGAACACGTTAACGTCGCCCTGGGGCAGGATGTATCCGCCCCTCAACGCGCCAACTGGAGTGACATCCACTTCGTTCACCAGGCGCTGCCGGAGGTGGACCTGGACCAGATTGATACGTCAGTCACCTTCCTGGGCAAAACATTACGCTATCCCATTTTTATGTCATCTTTGACCGGGGGACACCCCGATGTTATCCATATCAATCGCAACCTTGCCCGAGCGGCGGAACACTATGGGCTGGCGCTGGGCGTAGGTAGCCAGCGAGCCGCTATCGTCAATCCAGATCTTGCCGAGAGCTATGCCGTGACCAGAGAATATGCCCCTGGCGCCTTTCTGATCGCTAACATCGGCGCGCCACAATTGATCCCGCAGGCGCGCCACGCCGCATTTACCTTAGAACAGGTGCAGCGCGCCATCGCTATGATCGAGGCCAACGCCCTGGCCGTTCACATGAATAGCTTGCAAGAAGCAACGCAGGCAGAGGGAGATCGCCGCGCTATGGGTGAGGCCGCTGCGCTAAAAGCTCTGGCCGCTCAAATCGGCGTGCCGGTGATTGCGAAAGAAACGGGGGCGGGAGTGAGCCGCGAGCAGGCGCTGCTCCTGCGCTCCTGTAACATCGCCGCTATCGATGTCGGAGGCGCAGGGGGCAGCAGCATGCCGATGCTGGAGGCGGCACGCTCGCAGGCGCGCGGCGATGAACAGACGATGAACCTGGGCCTGCTCTTTCATGACTGGGGCATCCCCACATCCATCTCACTGGTCGAAGCGGGCGTTGCTAACCTACCGTTGATCTCAACCGGTGGCGTACGCAGTGGTCTGGACGTGGCCCGCGCTCTTGCGCTCGGAGCGACGCTGGTCGGCATAGGCTTCCCATTCCTCAAAGCAGCCAGTGAGAGCTACGAGAAGGTCTGCGAACTGCTCGCAACGATTGTGACAGAGATGAAGGTGGCAATGCAGTTGAGCGGAGCAGCCAGCATCGCGGACCTGCGCGCTACAGACGTGGTGGTGACGGGCGCAACGCGCGAATGGCTCACGTTACGCGGCTTCGAGAACGATTTGAAGGAAATGGCGCGGCGGCGCTGGCAGCACCGCGATCTATCCTCGGATTAGCCGGAATAATCGGCCAGTTCCTGCGGCGTGTTCACATTCACAAACGAGCGCAACTGCGCATCATATGCGCGCAGTTGCGCCTCTTCAATGTAACGTACCTTTGCCACCGCCAGCAACGAGCGAGGATCGCGCCTCCCCTCGCGCAAACGGTCTTCAAGCAGCGGAATGATCGTACGCGGATACACAGCCAGCAATACCTGGGCAACGCCATGAACTATTGGCACCAGTAAATCATCATTCAGCGTTTGCGAAAGCAGAAACGACACGACAGCGGGCTGCACAAAAGGCATATCAACCGCCGTCACCAGCGCATGCGAAGCCCCTATCACCCTCAGGCCGCTATACAGACCCATGAGCGGCCCACCTCCAGGCGCTTCGTCGAGAACGACGCGTCTGCCTGGACCCGTTAGCTGGCCGGCCTGGGGGCTATCGCGGGCAACAAGCACCACTTCGCTGCAAAGTTCACCAAGCAATGTGACCAGGCGCTCCACAAAGGTGATGCGCTCATTGCCAGGAAGAGGCAGGAGAGCCTTATCACGGCCCATACGCCTGCTTTGACCACCTGCCAGAATGATACCAGCCGCAGCAAACACCGGCCCTGCTCTCCGCTCATGCATTACCTGGACGCCGCTTTAGCCTTGCGTTTAGTGCTACTCTTAGGAATATACTGCTGACGATTTTTATAGGCCAGATAATTCGCCCGTTCCTCAGGATATTTCTTGACCAGGTAGACAATCCAGGTAATGGCCCAGGCGACCAGGCCAAGCAGCCACAAATAGCGCCAGAAACGCCAGGCGAAGAAGTATCCATCCAGGAAGACACGCGCAAAGATAATTGGCAGGCCGATAAAGCAGATAATCGCCAGCCAGCCAAGATAGCGATCCAGCATATACTTCACTAGATGACGGCTCTTGACAAAACGCTTGCGACCCTCAAATGTGTAATAGAAGGTAATCAACAGGCCAGCGCAGCAGAAAATGAGCCAGGGCCAGAGGAAATGAAACACCTCCGGTCCGCCGTTGGGGCCGCCCCCCGCCGTCTGAGGATCATCAAACAACCAGTGATATAAGTCAATGTGCATGAGTATCAACTCCCTTTTTCGCATATCCACAATGTACGACTTGTCGATTATGATAGCATGGATAAGCGGCGGAGTCTAGAGGATAGAGAGCCTCCATCAGAGCTTTTCAGTTTTCCTCTCCTGCTGCCTGGGCTCGCGCCCCCAACGGGGCGCTGGGCAAGGGGAGAGAGGTGCCGGCAACGCCGCGTCGCGGCGTTGCCGGCACCTCTCTCCCCTTGTGAGCAGGGCTTGGCCCTGCGAGCATGACGAAAACTGAAAAGCCCTGGAGCCTCTATCCCCTATCATGCAATTATAGATGAGATGCTTGCTGCTCAGATAGCCTCTACGAAATTCAAGCCATCCGCAAGGAAGAACTTACCAGTGAGGGCGCAGGGCCGGCGGAGGAAGCGGGGCGGAGATAGCAATATGGCCGCCGAGCAGGTAAAACACTACAGCAGCTACCGCCAGAGCCACCAGCACCAGCACCACCGTCGAAATAAAAAAACGTGTCGCCATGTATAAGCTGCTCCTTTCCAAAAGCATAATCAACGCCTCACGACGGAACTCACCCTTAATTGTACAGAGTCGCGCCAGAGCGCAAGCTTGCATATAGGAAATAAGTCCCCAGCGATGGTAAAGAAAAACACAGTTTGAAACAAGGAAACAGCCCCTCTCTGGCGTTGTATAATAGAGGCACATCACCTATCATTACCATCTTTATCTTACGAGGGAGCGTTTACATGCGAAGAATAGCGATACTGGCGGAGGGTGCATTCACCTGGCGTACGGCCAAAACGGCCACAGGCGTCATCCGTTATGGCAAAGATCAGGTCGTTGCGGTAATCGATAGCACGCGAGCGGGCAAGGACGTCTCACAGGCTCTCGCAGCTCCGATTGGCGCCGGTATCCCTATAGTCCATGATATTCGCGAAGCCCTTACCTACCAGCCGGACGCGCTGATGATCGGCATCGCCCCTGTCGGCGGAGAGCTGCCCCAATCCTGGCGCTGGCAACTACTGGCCGCCATTGACGCGGGGTTGGACATTATTAGCGGCCTGCACTTTTTTATTGCCGACGACACAGAACTGCGCAAGGCGGCAGAGAAGCGCGGCGTGACCATCTGGGATGTGCGCCGCCCGCCCGATAAAAAGCTCGTCGCCCGCTTCGTACCGCACCGTCCAGGCAGCCATACCATCCTGGCCGTTGGCTCAGATTGCGCCATCGGCAAAATGACGACGATGCTCGAAATCGATCAGGAGGCACAACGACGCGGGCTTAGCAGCGTTTTTGCCGCAACCGGTCAAACGGGCATTATGATCGCTGGCTCTGGCTTGCCGGTAGATCGCATTATCAGCGACTTCGTAGCGGGCATGGTCGAAGAGATGGTGCTCGACCTCGCAGAGCAATATGATTGGGTCTTCGTCGAAGGCCAGGGAGCCTTAAATCATCCCGGCTATTCTCCGGTAACGCTCGGCCTCATTCACGGCTCCATGCCCGACGCAATGATCCTCAGCCACAAAGCTGGAGCCACCACCATCGATGGCTATAGCAACTGTCCTTTGCCTCCGCTCAACCGCGTCATCCAGATCAACGAAGAGGCTGTGAGCTGGTTGCGCCCCGACCGCAGCAGCAAAATCGTCGGCCTCTCACTCATGAATCCCACCATGACCGATCAGCAAATGCTTGAAGCCATCAAGCAGACCGAGGACGAGACCGGCTTGCCCACCACCGACGTCTTTCGCTTTGGGGCTGCCAAGCTGCTGGACGCGCTGATTGAGCATTTTGCTTAGCATATGACCCACCGGCATATTGGGGCTACCGGTGGGTCATATAGGCTTTTTCAGGTTGTATAGCGCTCTTTAATTGTTAACCAGGTTATAGTTCATTATCAGAGATCAACATGTTATCCAGAACAAAACACCTATAATGGATAATAAGTGACCCTGCGGCACATCACCTCCTTGTACAGAGAAATCCCTGTTCCATTTTTGTCACTTGCAGTAACTCCCACTTATAAACGTCTGATCGGACACTCCACAATCCGCTCAGAACGTCATGTTACGAGTATAAAATACGCAATGCACTGTTTCGCAGTGCATTTTGGCGAATTTTGCGCTTTTTCTTTGTGGGGAGAAATATTCGTTTTTGCTCCTATTGCTTCTCTACCTTCTCCGGTAATCTTTCTCAAGAGCGTCTGCCTCTTCCTGTCGTCCCATTTCTCGCAATAATGCAATATAGCTATCTCGCCTGTCTTGCGTTTTGGGATGATTTGTTCCCAGAGCACGTTCACTAGCGATGAGTGCCTGCCGATAGAAAGATGCAGCCTCCTCTATCTTGCCCTGAGTTCGTCTAAAGGTTGCGAAATCTTGCAATAACTCGGCAATATTTGAATGTGGTATGCCCGCATTATGCGTCTGAAGAGCGAATGCGCGCTGGAAGAAGACTTCTGCTTCTGCATATTTCCCCTGCTGATAGTAGAGCAGAGCCAGGCCATGCAGTGGACAAATTATGCTAGGATGCTTTGGGCCTAGAGTTCGTTCCCAAATGCCCCAGGCCCGTTGATAAAACGACTCGGCCTCTACATGCTTCCCCTGTACTCTATATATCTCGGCCAGATTGTGAAGTATTAGAGCTACTTTAGAGTGATCAGCGCCTAGAGCACGTTCCCAAATGCCCCAGGCCCGTTGACAAAACGACTCGGCCTCTACATATTTCCCTTGCTCATAAGCAAGGATAGTCATACCATTGAGCGAATGGGCTACGGTAGGATGTTCGGGACCTAGCACCTGCTCCTGGATAGACAAAGCTTTTTGATAAAGCCGCTCTGCCTTCTCATATTGCCTTTGAACCAGATATAAGTCGGCCATATTAAGGAACAGATAAGTCATTTGAAAATGGTCAGATCCTAATTCTTTTTCCCAGATACTCTTCGCTCGCTGATAGAATTCTTCTGCTTTCTCGTACTTGCCTTGCCCTACATAGAGCCCAGCCAGACCATACAGCGGATAAGTCACTTGCAGATGATCAGATCCTAGCTCCTTTTCCCATATATCCTTCGCTCGTTGATAGAATTCTTCTGCTTTCTCGTACTTGCCTTGTGTTCTATATAATTTGCCCAGACCATACAGTGGGTAAGCTGCTTGCGGATGTTCAGTTCCAAACGCTTGTTTCCAGATGTGCCACGCCCTCCGGTAAAATGCTTCCGCTTCCGTAAATTGCATTCTGACGGCAGAAGACGCTGCTGCTTTGACGAGGATAGAAGCTAGATCCAGATTCTCATGCTGCCAGGAGTTCGTTTGTATAATACAGGCAAGCACATGTGGTAACAAGCGATCATCTCGCTTCAGTTGTATATCCTCTAGCAGTTCTACTTCAGGAAAGATTCTATTGAGTGCGACTATCAGGCGTTCAATCCACATCCTCCGTTCCGCCTCCCCCATACCATCTTGCAGCACCGCCTGCACCAATCTATGCATCGAGAGCGTCTTCTCCCTCGGCTGCCGTTTCATCAGCGAGTACGCACAGACGGTCGCTACCAGCTTGTTCCAGGAAAGCATATCGGTACAGGCCGCGGCGAGTGTCGGACCCAGATGGTCCCCTTTCTCAAGAAATAGCTCTTCAGGGATACCATCAGGATGCAGCAGCGCACAGACCTTCAACAAGTCCACTGCTGCCGGATGCTGCTGTGCTATGGCTGTGATGGAGAGCGAGAGTGTGGTGACAACCGAGTCGGGATGGTCGGTGCTTTCTCTTCCTCGTTGCCCCAGCAGGACCGCACGATGCGCCTGGAAGAGTTGGAGATAGTCTTGCAAACTGCATTGCGTTTCTTCGATATAGGCTCCTGCCTGATCCAGTGCCAGTGGCAGCCCTTCCATCGCCTCGACGATCTTGCTCGCCTCCATCACCTCGGCAAACGAGCAGGCATCGAGCGGCTCTTCCAACGACAGCCTCCTGCTGCGATGCAACAGGAAACGGGTACCTTCCTCCTGGCTCATGCGCTCCACTTCCAACGGATAGGCTAGCGTGCCCAACGACTGTCTGCGCGTGGTGAAGAACAACGAGCCTTCGGGGCTGGTCGGCAGCACTGAGGCAATCAGTTCGCGCTCTTCGACATTGTCCACAATCAGCAACCAGTCACGATGGGTACTCAGCCAGCGATTGACGGCGGCAACCACCTTCTGCTGATCTGGCTCCTGTCGTTCCGGCAATTCAAGCAACAGCGCCAGCGCGCTATAGCTGGAGAGGATGCTCTCCATCGTATCGGCATTGAGCCAGAAAATCGAGGCGTACTGTTGCGCATAGCGATAGGCATACTCGATGGCCATCTGCGTCTTGCCGATGCCGCCCAGCCCGCTCAAGACCAACGATTGGGTCAGAGCGGCAGCTTTTTCTTGCCGCAACAACATATGGAGCCGTTGCATCAGCTCCTCGCGTCCGGTAAAGAAAGGATTGCGTCGATACGGCACATTCCAGCGCGTCGCGACTCCCGTTAAACTGGCCTCCAGCAGACGAGCGGTCTCCTGTTCATCCAGGTGCAAGCACTTTGCCAGTTCCAGTACCGTGCCTCGCGTATCGGGGAGGCGATCCCCGCGTTCCCAGGCGCCGATGGTATTGCGATGTACCGCGAGTTGCTCCGCCACCTGCTGTTGTCCAATTTGCTTCTGCTTGCGAAAGGCTTTGAGCAGTTCCCCAAATGAGGCGACATGTTCATATTCCATATGCAGTGAGTTCCTTTTCTAGAGAAAAGCGCGTTTTGCAGAATTGCATTGTTTTCATATACGCAAAGTTATTCACTTTATAAAACGCAAAAAAGCTCTTCAAGTCACACAAGAAGAGCTGCAAAAAGGTTTTCAGCTATAATTTGACATAATAGTTATATAACTATGCGCGCGGCTTTACTCCCAATCCGGGCGCGTCGGGCAAGATCAGTTTGCCGTTTTTGACGGTGACGCCCGTAAATGGATCATTATCGATGAGCAGGTTGCCGTCAAGGTCGGCATAATCTACCAGTGGGGTCAGGTGGGCGGCGGCGGTGATGGCGATGGCGCTTTCGATCATACAGCCGATCATGACGCGCAGGTTATGGGCGCGGGCGACGTGGATCATTTTCAAGGCGCGGTTGATGCCGCCGCATTTCATGTACTTGATGTTGATGCCGTCAACGTGCTCGACCAGCCGGGGGATATCGTCTACGGTGACGGAGCTCTCGTCAGAGATGATGGGAAGCGATACATTGTCGCGCACCAGCTTGAGTCCGGCGAGGTCGTGCGCGGGCACGGGCTGTTCCACAAACTCTATGTTGTATGGTACCAGAGCATTGATTTTGTGAATGGCCTCTTTGGGCGTCCAGGCCGAGTTTGCATCCACGCGAATCGTCGCCGTTGAAACCTCGCGAATGGCCTTGACGATCTCAAGATCGTGCCTGGTGCCAAGCTTGATCTTCAGGATGGGATACTCTTTGGCCGCTAATGCCTTTTTCGCCATCTCGCCCGGCGTATCGATGCCAATGGTAAAAGAGGTGGATGCAGCTCGCTCAGGGTTGAGGCCCAGCAACTTATAGAGCGGTACACCGAGCACCTTGCCCATGATATCGTACAGCGCCATATCTACAGCAGCCTTGACAGAGGGATTCAGGCCGATGATCTTATCGAGCTTCTGTAGAATATCCTCGATCAGGAATGGATCGTCGCCCAGGTTGCCCGCAAACAACGCAATGCAGGCCAGGGCCGTCTCCGGGCTTTCCCCGTAGTATTCGGTGGGAGAAGCTTCGCCATAGCCCGTAATCTCGCCATAAGTAATCTGGACAATGACATTAGACGAGGTATATTGTACGCCGCGTGAAATGCGAAAGGGCGTACTGAGTCTGAGGTCAACGGGTTTAGCATCGATATGCAGCATGGTACTTTTCCTTATTGCCTTTCCGCTTGACATCTTCGGGTCTGACGCTATACTGCCCCTCAAGGGGAGCAGGTGGGAGCAGGTGGCTATCTCGATCCGCTTGAGGATACTGAAATTAGCACAGCTTCAAATTCTTCTCCTCTATATTAGTAGATAGCCAACAAGATGTCTATAGGGAACATACACAAAACAGGGCTTTTCCGTGTTCCTCTCCTCTTAACTCCTGCCGACGGGATGCGCGCCCCCAACGGGACGCAGGGCAAGAGGAGAGAGGCGCAGGCAACGCCGCGATGTGGCGTTGCCTGCGCCTCTCTCCTCTTGCGAGCAGGGCTTGGCCCTGCGAGCATGACGAAAACGGAAAAGCCCTGTACACAAAAAGGTCTGGTATGTGTTAGATACCAGACCCGTGATAAAGTGAGGAGGGAGAAGAGCTATTTCATGACGGCCAGATCGGTTGTGGCCACGAACCATTTCCCGCCTACGCCTTGGCCATTAGTCTGACCAGGAGCTGTATCTTTAGCGAAAGTGTACAGTAAATGCCCATTGTACGTCACCTGGTTCCCGTTGGCATCCTGCAATACACCTAATGTACCTTTGGACAATCCCTCAGGCGTGGGCTGACCTGTTCCACTGAGGACTAAGGGAGGCCAAGCCTGAGCACAGCCACCGGTACAGGCGGTTGTCGTGGCGGTATCCGGTGTGAAATAGTAGAGGGTCATGCCTTTTTCGTCGGTCAGGATCGTCACGGTCTTGCCACCAACTGTCGCGGAGGCCGTTTTAAGGACCGGAGATGTCAGATCGGTCGTAGCAACGAACCACACGTTGCCTTTGCCCTCACCATTGACATCGCCAGGAGCCTTGTCACCAATAAAGGTGTACAGCAAATGCCCGTTGTAAGTGATCTGATTGCCTCCAGAAACTTGCAATGTAGCAAGCGTACCAGGCAACTGTGCAGCAGCAGTAGGCTGTCCCGTTCCGGTGAACACTGCGGCAGGCCAGTTGACAAGACATTGACCTGTGCAACTTTGTGTCGTAGTTGTATCCGGCGTGTAATAATAGAGGGTCATGCCTTTGGCATCGGTCAGGATCGTCACGCTCTTGCCACCAACGGTCGCCGAGGCTGTTTTAATGACGGCGGCTGGCGCAGTGGTAGGGGCGGCGGTAGGGGTCGAGCCAGAGCCGGTGGTAGTAGTGCCACCGCAGGCCGCAACCAGCAACAACATCACCAGTCCCATGATTGCGAGAGAAAAACGTTTTAGAAGTACCATGATACAAAACCTCCTTCGTGTTCCCCAATAAAAACAGGCAATATAGCAACGATCCCGATTTTAAACGAAGGGAGCTATCGCTATATTGTGATAAAACTTTACTGATCTGGACAAAGGCGTAGACGGCATGCCCCCCAGGTTCATCATTTATAAGTACGCAGGAGGTTACACTTAATATTTTTTTGAAATAAAAAATACAAAACATGAAAGGTATAGGTATGCGCACCAGCCTGTTAGCTATGCTATAATAACCCCACGAGCGCCAAATTTCGGTGAAAACAATCTGCTATACCAGCCGACCAACGCTCCCACGATGAAGCGGGGAGCTACATGCGCTAGCTTCGCTCAGGTCGGCTGCAAGGAATTGTATATAGTGAAGAGGATCAAGCATGCCAACACGCAATGATGCTTACAATTTGATGACCAGTCATGTAAAAAATGAGAATCTGCAAAAACATATGCTTTCTGTCGAGGCCGCGATGCGCTTCTATGCCCGCAAATATGGCGAGGACGAGGAGATCTGGGCGATGACCGGCCTGCTGCACGATTGCGACTACGAGGAGTATCCCGATCTGCGCAAGCACACGCAAATTTCTGCGCAATGGCTGCGCGCAGACGGCTACGATGAACGCATTATTTACGCCATTCTGGCCCATAACGATCTCAACCTGGACACCCATCCCCGCAGCGATCTGCTCTCAAAGGGACTCTACGCCTGCGACGAGGTCACCGGCATGGTTACCGCTACAGCACTGGTGAGGCCAAATAAGAGCATTATCGGGCTGGAGGTCTCTTCCGTGCGCAAAAAAATGAAATCCAAAGGCTTTGCCGCCGGCGTCAACCGCGACGACCTGATCAAAGGGGCGCAGGAACTGGGCGTTGACCTGGATGAGCACATCGCCTTTGTCATCGAGGCTATGTCAAGTATTGCCGATGTGCTCGGGCTGGCCGGCATTCCTGCGCCATTATCATAGGAGATTTGTATGTGTAGGGGCAGGGCTTGCCCCTGCCCTGCGTGTATCAACCAGCATACATTAAGCAGCATTATCATAGGAGATTTCTATGTGTAGGGGCAGGCTTGCCCCTGCCCTGCGTGTATCAACCAGCATACATTAAATAGAGCAGTAAAGTTAGCAATTATGCAACAGAGGCAGCAACAACAACAGCAATCGCAGCGCATTTTTACTGCTAGCGAGGTGGCGAGCTTCGAATATTGCCCCCTCGCCTGGTGGCACGAGCAGTACGAGCCGTTTGCCCAGGCCAACACCGAAGAGCTATTCGCGGAGATGGTCGCGCTGGAGCATGAGCACGGCCAGCAGGCGACCGCCCTGCCCGAATACCAGGTGATCGAGCAGCTTCTCTTGCGTCGCGGTGCCTTTGACGAGGGCCGAGAGCAACACGCCGAGCACGCCGAAGCAGTCGCTGAGGTCGAGGAAGAGCGCGTTGCCCTTCCCAGGAGCAGCGGCTATATGCGCCGCTTAGCCATTCTCGCCACGATACTCTTGATACTGGCCTTATCGCTGATAGCGATATCATATCTATTGATCATACGGTAGGGGCGGGGCTGGCCCCCGCCCTACAGGGCACCCGCAAGGGATGCCCCTACGGCGTACACGGTCCCATATCTATTGATCATACGGTAGGGGCGGGGCTGGCCCCCGTTCTACAGGGCACCCGCAAGGGATGCCCCTACGGCGTACACGGTCCCATATCAGTACGCGCAGGTAAGGACACCGGCAATCATGAACAACATTTTGCTTCCAATCGGGTTGGGTCTGCTTCTGCTGTCCTTAGCGATCTTTATCCTGCTGCTCAACGAGCGCCGTTCTCAGCGCAGGCGGCTGATTGAGGAATGGCACAGAGCGCTGGGCCTGCCTCCTGGCGAGCTGGTCTACGAGGATGCAGATGGCCAGGGGGAACTCTTAACCTCCAGCGCCTACCCGCTGGTGGGCAAGCCCGATTATGTTGTTCGCTCACCCGACGGTCGCCCGATCCCCATCGAACTCAAGCTCTCCGTGCAAGATGCCACCGCGCCGTATAGCAACCACATGGTGCAGATCGCGGCCTACTGCCTGATCCTCGAAGACTACTTCGAGCAGCCCCCAACGCACGGCATCCTGCGCTACGCCGACCGCGACTTCACCGTCGAGTACACGCCCGCGCTCAGAAAAAAGGTGATCCGTTTGCTCACAGAGATGGTCCGTTGTACGGAGCAACAGCCCCCTCCCCTCACGCGCCAGCGAGCCGCCAAGTGCCGCGTCTGCGTCTTCCAACCGATCTGCCCAGTGGGGCGGAAGAGATAAGGCGGGGAGCAATTTTGCAGCCAGGAAGATAAAAGGTTCCATCCCCAATTTGTGAGCTTTCAGCCCTGGAAGGCGTAATCTATACAATAAGATAAAGATTATCTATATTCTTGGAAGGAGAACTCCTGATGGAGCATGAGCCCTCCAATACCCTGACCTACCGCCGGCTCGATCTGCAACGCGATTTAACTGCTCTGGTCAGTCTGTTTCATGAGATCGAAAAGACAGATCAGACCGGGGAGCAGTTGACGGAAGCTGCCCTGCATGAACAATTGACCTGGTCTGGACAAGATCCGGCTCTTAATAACTGGGTTGCTACTCTCTCGGATAGTACCTCTTTGATCGGTTATGGCCTGATCCAAAAGACGCTCATCGATGCCAACGCCGATATCTATATAACGGTCCGCCCTTCCTGGAGGCGCCAGGGTATTGGCGGTCAGATCTTCGCTCGTTTGCTTGAACGTGCCACTGAACTCAACGCACAGGCTCTACGTACCTACGTTCCAGTCCAGCATGAGGAGGCCCGTCTCTTTGTACGCAAACATGGCTTTGAACCGGTCTCGACCTCTACTCGCCTGAGCCTGAGAGGCAAGCAGTCGTTTCCGACTCCGGCTCTGCCGCAGGGCTTTACCGTACAAAGTTACGATCAGATCGAACGGGTAGACCTGTATACCGAGGCGCTCAATCGCTGTTATGAAGGCTATTGGGGCCATCTGCGCTGTACCGAGGAGGAGGTTACTCAGTTCCTGCCCGGTCTCAATCATGCAGGGATATTCTTGCTCTTCGCCCCGGATGGCACCATAGCGGGCACCTGTCGCGCTAATCTAAGCGAACAACTCACTGAAGAGCGTAAAGTTCCAACTGGCCTCATCGATGCACCCGGCATTGTCGCGCAATATCGCGAGGCCAATCTTTCCCTTGCGCTCCTCCTGACAGCCATCCACTGGCTACTCCCCCAAGATCCTGAAATACTCGAAATCGAATCCTGGGGTGAATCGCCTGAGACGCTAGAGCACTATCGTTCGCTTGGATTTAGCACAACCAAAAAAGAAATTTCCTATCGACGGAGCCTGAACTGATTTCAAGGACGTCGCTTGAGAAATCAAGCGGCGCTCTGGCTTAGAGCAAGTTCTCTCATATTTGTGGGTGCTGTTGACGCGTTCAGCATTACAGACCCCACAAAGCAAATAACATAGCTATAATCCGAAAGCAAACAGAGAACCATCCTTATTCCCTATATAGAGCATCCCGTTAGAGATAGTTGGCGTTCCCCAGAAAAGCGAGACCGGGCTGGGATCATGGTATGAGAACAGCGTCGCTCCGGTCCTGGCGTCCAGCACATAGAGGAAAGCCCCGGAGCCAATCGCGACCACTCCCGGTACCACCATTGCCGACCCCTGCACTTTTCCCGGCAGACAATGCTCCCAGAGAATACTGCCGGTCGAAGGATTGAGCGCCCGCATGCTCCCCAGGCACCCTTGACTACCTATAGTCGTATGCGAATCACCGATATAGATACTTTTCTCATCCCACGCGCTGGACGAGATGCTTGACCGGGCATCGGGCGCGGGAGTGGAGATCCTGGTCTCCCAGAGCGGCCCCGCGCTAATGTTGGCGCGATCAAGAGCGTAATAGATGCCATTTTTGTTAACCAGACCGATCATGTTATGGACAGTGCCATTAATGGCAGCGGTAAAGAGCATTGGTGTGCTACCAAAATCATCGTCATTGCCCTGTTGAGCTTTGGGAACCTGCCAGGCATGGAGTAATGTGAGGGTCCTGGTGTCGAATTCGAGCAAGGCATACGCGTAAGATTCATAGGTTGAGCAGCTATGGATCGTACCGGTGGAAACATAAACGGTGCCATGCATCTCATCAATGGTCGGGGTCATCCAGATGCCTCCACCGATGCAGCCAGCAGGTACGGTCATAAATGAATGCTCAATCGCTCCGGTTGACGCGTTGATCTGAAAGAACTCGCCTGGCTCCAGAGGGCAGTCGCCATAGGATGCTCTGCCGATATAAAGGCTACCATTATAGATCGAAGCTCCGGCCCAGATCATCATATTGGGAGGAACGCCAAGAGCGGTTCGCCAGATGATACTCCCATTGGTAGCATTTAAGGCGTAGAACTGCGTATCCCCCCCGCCAACAAAAACTACCGGGGTCATTTTCCCCCGGATCGAGACGGTGCTTACCGTCGCAGGCGCGGTAACACCCGCGCTCGTAGGGAAACAGGCAGGAGGAGCGGTTGGTATGTTCCCTAGAAAGGTTCGCCAGAGCACCTGTCCATTAAGGTTCATTGCGTACTCATAACCGTCGGCGGACCCCCAGTAGAGTGTGCCATTCACTATAATCACCTGCGAACTGATCCAGCCGCCAGCTTTGTAAACCCAGTGCAGCTTCAAATTATGCGCGCTATTCGCATTCAGCATGGTTTCGAATTTGTTAAATCCTTTATGCTCATTGCCTCCCATATAGGTTGGCCAGTTGCCTGCCCCACCTGCCAGCGCAGAAGAAGATGGCTGCCTCAAGGACAGTTGCAGCCCGCCCGCAACCACCACAATCGCACTGATAATCCCCAAAATACGTACCAGAATACCACATCTTGTAGTACCTATAAGATACTTGGTCGTCATACGACACCCTTTCATCATACTAGAAAAATCTGGTAATCTCATCCTCATTTTGCATGAGTCCATAATTCTTAAATGGTATATGCACATGATAGATAATTATCGGATTGACAGGGAACGCGAAGCAGATTAGACTGGCATCATTATTCCGATCTATTTTTCCTTATCGCCATACCAAAGACAGCATATTAATAATGGGAGATACTCATGAGTACAGCACATGAAGTCATAGAGTTAAGCGGACATATTATCGACTCCTGGACCCTACCGCGCGCCTGGGATATCATCATGGACCGGGGCGGCAACTTCGAGGTAGAGGAGATGCAGGTGGGGGCCAGCAAAACAGAGACCAGCTATGTTCGACTCAAGGTTCTCGCGCCCAACGATGAAATACTCGACCGTATCCTCTCCGAGTTGCAGCAACTCGGCGCGGTGCTGGTCCATGCACAAGATATCCAGACTGAGACTGTGGAACAGCAAGGCGTCCTGCCCGCCAAATTTTATTCGACCACCAATCTGCCCACGCAGGTACGCCTGAACGGGCAATGGATCGACGTCGAAGGGATCGAGATGGACGTGATCATCGTCATAGACCGCGAAAATGGACGCTCCTATTGTAAGCCGATGCATGAAGTACAGGTCGGCGATCAGGTGGTTGTCGGCCACGACGGGATTCGCGTGCAGCCCTTTGAGCGCGCGCGCGACCGGGAAGCCTTTGCCTTTATGCAGAGCAACGTCTCCTCCGAAAAAGCGAAGGTCCTGGCAATTCACGAAATTGCTGAACAAATGCGGGAGACGCGCGCGCGCAATGGCAAGATTCTCTTTGTGCTCGGTCCCGCCGTCATCCATACCGGAGCGGGTCGCTATATCGCGGAACTGGTGCGCCGCGGCTACGTTCAGGTCATCTTCGGCGGCAATGCCATCGTCACCCACGACGTTGAGGCTGCGCTCTTCGGCACCTCACTGGGCGTTGATTTGCAGAGCGGCGAACAGGTCGAGGGCGGGCATCGCAATCATCTGCGCGCCATCAATGCCATACGAGCAGTGGGCACGCTGGAGAAAGCGGTCGAGGCGGGATTGTTGCGCGACGGTATTACCTATGAGGCAATCAAACGACATATCCCGCTGGTGCTGGCAGGCTCGATTCGCGACGATGGCCCGATGCCCGGCGTCATCAGCGATATGCAGGAGGCCCAGCGCCGCATGCGCCAGGAGGTCCAGGGGGTAGAAATGGCCCTGATGATTGCCTCGATGCTGCACGCGATTGCCACCGGCAATCTGCTACCCGCCAGCGTGCGAACTGTCGTGGTCGATATCAATCCGGCGGTGGTGACCAAACTCGCGGACCGAGGAAGCTTCCAGGCGGCAGGATTGGTAACGGATGCTGAGCTATTCTTGCGCGAACTGGTCGAGGCGTTAGCCGACTAAAAGACGTTGCTGGAGCGGGCTATGGTCGTTTCGCGCGCTCATGATGCTTGCGCGCTTTGGCACGGTTGCCGCAAGTTTTCATGTCGCACCAGCGCCTGCTCCGGTTTTTGCTCGTATCCAGAAAGAGCCAGTTACAATCATCCGCCGCGCAGACCCTCACGGCTTGTACCTCTTCCGAGGTGAGTATATCCGCCGCCGACCTGATCACCGGCCAGAGCGGCCAATCGAGCGCTCTCGGCTCCACGTCCCAGCGCCAGGCAAAGCCATCCCCGGCAGGTATAATGCGAGCATGAACCATCGCCTGCGCCAGCGCAACATTCAACAGGCGCAGATCAGCTTCCTGTGGCCTTTCACCGCTAGCAAGCATTAAAAAGATGCGGTAGAGGACCTCGCGCCAATCCCTGGCCCGTTGTAGAATTTTCTCGGCCTTCCCTTTGTGACTCTCTGCCTCCGCCAATAACTCCCGCGCCTGCTCACTGGTCACTATCTGCGCCTGCTCAGCCCATTCAATCAAATCATCATAACTTGTCAACAGCTCTCTGGGCGCATCAGAGGCGCGATCTTCAAGCGTATTAGCAAAATTCAGGCACAAACAATTGCCTGAAAAATCAAACACGATTTCTCTCATCTTCATCCTCCCCTAAAAATTTTATCACATTTCGTTCTAACCACTCAGGCTTTCTCAAACGTCGCTGCACGCTTTGACTCCTCGCGCCGAAGGCGCTCACAGGGAGAGGAAGGTGCTGGCGGTGGGCTACGCCCACCGCCAGCACCTTCCTCTCGAACGGCTCGCTTGCGAGCCGTTCTGGATGAAAAGACAACTTTTGGGAAGCCCTGTCTAACCTCTAAAATACACTTGACGGGTTAGTAAATAGTGGTTATAATATAACCATCAAAGTAATTTTAGCAGGTTATAAACAAAAGTGTCAACAGGCTGGCAACCTGTGACGGGGTAGAGCAGCGTCGAAAGGAGTTGCAACCGTGCATCCGCTTTATAGTGAAATACTGAGCCAGCAACGACGGCTGGAGATGCTACAGCAGGCAGAGCGTGAGCGTTTAGCGATGGCTGTGCGCAGACCAGAGCACTCTGACAGGCGACTACATCGCCCATGGGCTTACCAGCTTGGCAGCATGATGGTGAAATGGGGGTACAGGTTGGAGCGATTTGGAACGTCTCATAGAGTTGCCTGCTCGGCATCTCAGCAACATCACTAACTGCATGATCTCTCTTGTGAAGTAATCAAGCAATCAAGAGAGAGACTTGCCGGTCCTGAAAGGAGGACTAAGATGGACATTTTCTTCTTCTGGCTGATTGTATTGTTGGGATTGATTGCGCTTGATCTGGCGGCCTTATGGTGGGGCTTTGATAGCCGGGAAAGCATGAACAGCCCTGAGTGGGAGCGACGAAGGGTATGGTGGACGAGGGTACCGGCTCACCATTATTAATGCCGCATGAACGATGGAGACGGGCTAGCGCACGCGGTCCGCGATCACCCTGACCTCTTCGGCCAGTTTACGCAGGGCATCGCGCAACTCCGGCGGTTGCAGCACGACCAGGGGACAGCCCAGTCCTACCAGCAGCCGAGGTATCCAGTCCAGATCTGCTGCGTAGCAGCGCAGGATTACCCCTTCCGGCACCTGTTCCAGGGTGCCGAGCGCGGGCGAAACTCGTTGGCGGGCCTGTTCCAGCGGTATTTCGAGTAGCACTTCAACTAGCCAGGTGGCGGGCATCGTTGCCAGCGAGCGATTTACATGCTCAACGCAGTCGAAATCTGCCGGGCGTTCAAAGGTTTCGGCGCGCATCTCAGCCTGCACGATCCGGTCCAGGCGAAAGGTGCGCAGGTCGCAACGCAGGTGGCAGTAGCCTGCAGCATACCAGTAGCCGGAGCGACAGACGATACCATACAGGTCAACTTCGCGCTCCGTCTCAATATCTTTCCAGGCCCGGTAGCGCAGCCAGACGCGCCGCCCTTGCAATATTGCCATACACAGCGTCACGACCACCTTGCCTCCGGGGGCAATACCAGGAAAGGGATAGTTAAATATGAGCGTCTCCTGCACCGCTTTGACATGCTCTTGCAGGCTCAAAGGTAAGACGCGCCCGATCTTCGCCAGTGCGCCCTCAACGGCTGGTGCAGCACCGGCCAGACCGAGTCCGCGCGCAGCTACCAGACCAACGGTGAGCGCGAACGCTTCTTCATCGGTAAACATCATCGGAGGGAGCTTGAAGCCAGGGCGGAGTCGATAGAAGCCATAGCGACCGCGCACAGCTTCGATGGGAATGCCCAGATCTTGCAACATCATAATATAGCGGCGCACCGTGCGCTGATCGACCTCTAGCCGCTCGGCCAGCTCAGGACCGCTCATTTGATGGCGCGATTGCAGCAGTTCCAGTACGGTTAGCACGCGTGTCGCCGGAAAATACATCGATATCCCCTTTCTTTTTCTAAACAGGACGTATTATAACCGCTTTCTATGCTATACTCAAGGAGGTGATTGGAACAAAAGAGCTAAATGCGTTGCTTGGATATTTTTGACCGTAAAGTTGATAGGCGAGATGAAACGTTAAAGAAAGAGAGCGCGAGAGACACATGCAAGAACCTTTTAGCAAAGACAGATTGCTTGAATTGATGCGCAACGGCTTCGCGCAGTTTGAATCGCTCCTGGCCCCCCTTAGTGAAGAGCAGATGACCACACCAGGGGTCAATGATGCCTGGTCGGTGAAGGACAATCTGGCCCATCTTACGGTGTGGCAGTGGCATGCGCTCAAGCTGCTTCAGGCGGTGAAAGATCATGTCGCCCCGGTTGATCAGTACGAGGGTATGACGGAGGATCAGCAAAACGAGCGCATTTATCAGCAGAACAAAGACCGCCTCTTGAGCGAGGTCCAGAGCGAGTTCCGCTCCAGCTTTGAGCAACTGCTTGCAGGCGTGCAAAGCCTGACGCAAGAGGAACTGGAAAAGCCACAGAGCTGGCTGGGAGAGAGGCCGGTCTGGCCCTATGTTGTCGGCAATACTTATGGGCATTACGACGAACATACACAGATCATTCAGCACTGGCTGCAACGGAACAAGACCTCTGCGTAGGAGCGACATGTCAGATGATGCAAGCATTAAAATGGCAACAGGTTCATACCTGGCGTTTATCGCAACACGGCCTGACGCCGCGTTTGAACCGAGAAAATTTTGTTGAGATTGTGACGCGTACAGGTGGCATTCAAGCTCAGGTAATGTCGGCTGCTGAACTGGCGTTATTTACCCGCGTGGAAGGGCTGTCTCCCCAGGATGTCAGGTCTGCTCTCTGGCAAGATCGCAGTCTGATCAAGACCTGGGCCATGCGCGGCACACTACACTTGCTCTCGGCTGGCGAGCTGCCTCTGTATGTCGCGGCGCGTGACTGGCATGCTACTCCTGCCTGGTCCAACTATTTCGCCGAATTCGGCCTTACCACTCCGGCACAGCAGGAATCCTTCCTCTCTGCTGTGCCTCATGTTTTGGAGCAGGGGCCAATGACCCGCCAACAACTTGCTGACGCTCTCGCTAAGCACATAGGGATTTCCAAAGTACGCGACTTAATTATAGGAGCAAACTGGGGTTCTCCCTTGAAACCATCGGCCTATCGCGGTGATCTCTGCTTCGGACCAAGTCAGGGGCAAAGTGTCACATTCGTCAATCCTAAAACGTGGGTTGGCTCCTGGCAACCCGTCGAAACGGAGCTGGCTCTCAAGAAATTTGTCCGGCTTTATTTGCAGGCTTACGGCCCGGCTACCCCGGAAGACTTTGCTCGTTGGTGGGGAGGAAAAATTACCCTGGCGAAAAAGCTCTTTAAGTCAATGAGCGACGAGCTGGCAGAAGTTGAGGTTGAAGGCTGGCAAGCGTTTGCCCTGCGCTCAACGCTTGAGCCAATCCAACGCCTTGCAGTAGCGGAGACGATTCACTTTCTCCCACTATTCGATGCATATACCTTAGGTCTTGGACGTGGGATCGAGCCGCTACTCTCCCAGACCTACAAGAACCTGGTCTTCCGTCCTCAAGGATGGATCTCTGCGGTTGTCCTGCTCAATGGGTCTATTCAAGGCGTCTGGCAACATACGGCTCGCCGCCTCCAAACCGTCATCAAAGTTCGCCTGTTCTCTGCGCCCACAGCTCCTATCCGTAAAGGGATTGAAGCCGAAGCAGAACGGCTCGGCGAATTCTTTAAAAACCAGGTCTCCCTGGAATACCTGTAGGAGTAATGTAGCCAGATATGCACGATAATATCACGCTGCCAACAGACGAAATGGGTGTATTAAAAGAGCTAGAGCGGTTGCTGCGGGATCAGGGTCACCTCAATCAGGGAGAGTCGATCCCCATTGTACAGGATCTCCAGGGTAAGGCCGAAAATCAACTAAGCGTTTACGCCAAAGACAATACCATTGTTGCTTTATCACTCAGGTATTGCCAATTACCTGCTCTTCCTGAATCCCTCGGGCAGCTCGCCAATCTTCAGCATTTAGATGTAACTGGCAATCAGTTAACCGTTCTCCCCAAATCACTTGGCGAGCTGCTCCAGCTTAAAAGGCTCTATTTAGACAGTAACCGGCTGACCTCGCTCCCCGCATCGCTTGAAAATTTGCTTTATCTAGAAGAAATCCACCTCGATGGGAACAGGTTAACCGCCCTTTCCGAGAGTATCGGTCAGCTAAAAAATCTCAGGGTTTTGAACGTATATAACAACCAGTTAAGTTCCGTTCCCGCTAGCCTCAGTCAATTGGCACATCTCCAGGAGATAAGCCTGGGGAGGAATCACCTGACTTCTTTACCCGAGTCATTCTGGCAACTGACCGGCCTTCAATTGTTAAATATAGCGGAAAATCGGCTGTCTTCGCTCCCAGAAAGCATTGGTAATCTCACTAATCTCTCAATGCTGGATATAGCTCATAATGCTCTGACCGTCCTTCCTGAGTCTCTTGGCAATTTGAGCAAGCTCACTTCTTTTCTCTATCTCAGCAATAATCAATTAACCTCGTTGCCTAGATCTCTGGTGAATCTGCAAAACCTGATATATCTCAATGTCACCGATAACCAGTTGACTACTTTACCAGAGCAGATTGGCAACCTCGGCAATCTCCAGGAGTTGAGACTATACAATAACCAGCTTACGTCTCTGCCCATATCATTAGGGAATTTGAGAAATCTCAAAGAACTGCACTTGATGAACAATAGGCTAACTGCCCTCCCCGCATCTCTTAGCAACCTGACCAGTCTTAGAAAGCTAAGCGTGCGCAACAACAACATAACGTCTCTTCCTGAATCTCTTGGCAACCTGACTCATCTTATCGAACTAGACTTGAGAAATAACCAGCTCATGTCACTTCCCGAAACGCTTGGCAATCTATCCAGCCTCATGTATCTCGATCTGAGAGGAAACAGACTAATAGCTCTCCCCGCAAGCATCAGCAAGCTTATTAGACTTGAAAAATTAGATTTGCGCTGGAACAAGCTATTTTCTCTTCCTCCCTGGATACAGGAACTCGAACAACGCGGTTGCACCGTTTTCAAGTAGGGCGGCGAACCATCCGAGCTTGTGCAAAACGCGGTTGCACTGTTTTCAAATAGGTCAGCAATCTCTCCTAATTTGTGCAGATTGCACAAATTAGGAGAGATATTTTTATATTAAATGCACAAATTCGCTCGCCAAAAGTGGTGATAAGCACAGCAGTTTGTGCGTTAAAACTGATCTATAAAGAGCAGAAAGTGAAAGTATACGAAATTTTTTAAAGCCATAAAAATGGAGGGGAATTCCGGTTCCCAGGCGCTAAAAGTTAACGTATTATGTATGTAACAGCTAGTAAACGAGAGGCGACAACCCCTCAATTATGGGTCGCCGACCAGTCAGTATGAAGAGCAGAAACAGAATCAAGCAGAAGCTTAACTCGAGGAGGAGCAGCTATGATGAATCAGGATCTGATGAAGATCGGGCGCTACCGGTCCTGGATGGAAAATGGAACGCTCAAACTGTACTCCCATGCGGTAGGCGATGATAGCGGGATCTTTTGCAGCCTGGACGCCGAAGAGGCCAGGGGGCTGCTGGAACTGCTATCAAGACACCGCGATGATATCGACCACGCGCTGGCCATCAACGAGCGCGAGCAGGCCATGCAGAGACGCGCTATACGACATTAGCTTTTCTATCTACGATAATATATTTAACGGGATCGAGCATTTAGTAATCCTCGATCCCGTTAACCCCTACAATTGCGTACTTTGAATAAAATCGATCACAATCCTTCGCCCTTCAACCGAACGATGTACCAGGCTGTGACCTCCGCCCGTGATGACGTGCATACGCGCAGTTGGGATTATCGTTGCCAGAGGTTCCCCCCACGCGAGCGGCACCTCGCGATCATCGCTGCCATGCAGCACAAGCGTCGGACACTTCACCTGAGCGGCCCAGGTTTGCAGATCGCCACTCGTATACCCCTGCATATATGCTTGCATAGAGCGCAGTTCCGCCGCCAAGTAGCGTACACGTTCGGCCTCTGGCATCGTTCTCGCGCGCTCCGCCAATTGTTGTTCTCTCTCTAGAAACCGGGCATAGCGCCCGCGCGCCTTCATCTCATTCACCACCCATAGCGGCTCAAGCGAGGTTTCTACGCCTTCAGGCCGTTGGGCAAAAGCGGCTTCGGCTCCCTCATTCTCCAGGACCGCGATCAACTGGCGGATACGATTACTGATCGGATCATCCGCTGGAAATAGATCGATGGTGGTGCCAGCCAGGGTAAGCGAACGCACACGCCTGGGGTAGAGCGCGGCAAACGCCAGACTGATCGGTCCGCCCGCGGAACTGCCGATGATATGGGCCGAAGCAACATTAAGCACATCAAGCAGCGAGGCCAGGTCGAGCGCCTGATTCGCCATATCATAGCCGCTATCAGGGCACGAGGAGCGATAGCACCCTCGTCGCTCATAATAGATAAAGTGGAACGACTCCGCGAAATCGTTTTCCCACGTCCATTGCCAGTTCGGCGACGAGAAATCATTGAGCGTTGAAGCCAGGCTGGGGAAGCCGCCATGAACGAAGACGACCGGTGTTCCCTGGCCGCCTTCTTCGTAATAGAGATCAAAGCCGTTCACATGTGTCTGTGGCATACTTTTTCCCTGTTACTCTTCCTCATCAGCGTCCCATAACGGAGGAGATGAAGAGAGCCGATCAAACATCATAAATACTGCTCCAACCAGTGCAAGTGGCGTTCCATAGAGTCTCGCCAGTGCGTTCGCTCACTCAAGCCATGCCCTTCGCGCGGATATACCACCAGTTCGACCGGGACGTCGCGCTCGCGCAGGGCGCGATAAAAGGCATAGGCTTGCGCGACCGGCACTGCGGGATCGTCCTCGCCATGCATAATCAGCGTCGGCGTCGTTACGCGGTCGGCATAGGTAATGGGCGAGTGTCGGTGGTAGACTTCGGGATTCTTCAGCGGATCGGCAGCCAGCAGCAGTATATCCGCGTCGGGTATATTAGTCTGCGCGTGCATATTCAGCCAGTCCGAGATGCCAGCGCCCATCATCGCCGCTTTGAAACGCTGGCACTGCGTCACTGCCCAGGCTGTCAGGAAGCCGCCATTGCTCCAGCCGCCGATGCCGACCCTTTCGCCATCCACCAGGCCCTGTTTCACCAGGTATTCGATGCCGTTGAGAATATCCTGGAAGTCCTTGCCTCCCATATCGCCCAGCACGGCATCGGCAAAAGCTGCCCCATGACCCCAGCTCCCGCGCATATTGGGCTTAAACACGGCAAAGCCAGCCGCAGCAAAAAAATGAGTGGAACCATCAAAGTAATCGCATTCGGCTCCCGACGGCCCTCCATGTACATCAACGTAAAGCGGGGGAAGCGCGCCATCTTTACGCGTGAGCGGAGGCGTAAAGAGGCCGTCAATGCGCCAGCCATCCACACTTTTATAATGGATGCGCTGCGTTGTTGCCAGGGGCAGCGTTTCTTCCACCAGTGGGTTCAGGCGCGAGAGACGCTTCCATTGAATACTTTTTGGCCTTTCGCCCTCGTAGACCAGCTCTCCCAACCAGACATCGGGCGGCTGTCGGTAACTTGAATGGAGGGTCGCAAAACTACGACCGTCAGATGCAACTGAGAGATTGGGCTGATCCCACTGCATCACAAAATCTTCTGCTAGCAGCGTCACGGTGCCTTTGTTGCTATCAACCATGCCGATCTGGTGGGTAACATCCTTACAGGCAGCATAAAGCAGATGCCGCCCATCAGGCAACCAGCGACACCAGGAAGGGCTGAAGGTGATGCCGGGCGTTATATTGCGTATTTCGCCGCTCTCAAGAGTCACCGTGAAGATATCGCCGCTGCCACGCCCCGGATCGCTCCACCTGCCGGAGATATAGGCAATCTGCTTGCCATCGGGCGACCAGGTCAGGGCTCTAGCCGGCCAGGTGAGCTGAGTAACCTGGCGTACCGCTCCCCCTTCGGCAGCCACGACGCCGATCTGGCTATGATACCAGTCCGTCTCTTCCGGCCCTTTAGAATAATAGAGGGCCAGATGTTTGCTGTCGGGCGACCAGCTATATTCCCAGACGGTCATGCCGGCGGGAGTTATCGGCTCTGGCATTGTGTGCTCCGGGCGGATTGCCCACAGACGGCGATGGCGCGCCGGCGCAATCACTTTAGGATCGTTGCCTGGCTCCTCGCCCTCCAGAGAGATAAAGGAGATACGACTGCCATCCGGCGACCATTGTAGATCGCTTACGCCATTGGGCATCTTGCAGAGACGCGTGGCCGTCCCGCCCTCCGCGGACATAAGGTACACCTGTGACTTTTCCTTGTCCCCCTCCTCCTGAGCAATAAAGGCCAGTTGCTTGCCATCGGGCGACCAGCGGGGGCTATGCTCTTCTCGCTTTCCTGCGATGAACGGGCGCGGCTGACCATCAGCAATATCAACTATCCAGATATGCCCACGATGTTTTTGTTCGCCGGGGGGAATCGCTCGCACTACAAAAGCAACGCGCTTGCCATCCGGCGCAATATTGGCATCACCCGGGAAACGCATATCTAGCAGAGCGTCCAGCATAGTCGAAATACGTGCCTCTTGTATAGTATCCTTATCTGTATGTGCGGCAGAAGCGGCATCTGTTCGTGGTTCGTTCAATATGAAGGCTCCTCTCCTGTTGTTATTCCTTACGATCTTCCGTAGCAATATCATACCACCTATGCCGATGAGTTTTTAGCTTGTGCGGCTCACAGGCAATACCGTCATACAAATACATATTTCTGACTGATATAACCAGGGCTTCTCAAACGTTGTTGCACGCTCGGACTGCTCGCGCCGAAGGCGCTCATAGGCAGAGGAAGGTGCTGGCGATGGGCTGCGCCTTCCTCTGCCCAACGGCTCGCTCGCGAGCCGTTCTGTCTGAAAAGACGACGTTTGAGAAGCCCTGCTGATATAACATAAGACTCTTCGTAACTTTAATAAAACATGTTATAATTTTTGTGTAGGTATATCCTTAATGACATTAAAAGGTTTTCTATAGTATTTTTCACTTTGAATCATGCCACGCTTTTTCTATCAGAATGAGCGTTGTAGTAGTGCATAGAGGAGAGCTATACTTTCTCCTTTAGTCAGGGTACGAGGTGCGTGATATGCAGGGAATTCCAGGCAATATATATAAGCGTTTACGCGAAACTTTATTGGAGTGCGGCCCCTTCGATAATAATAGCCAGCTCAAAGCAATATTTGCAGATGCTACGCTTGCCCCCTGGCATGATCGCATACCTGAAGCCAATAACTCAGCCGACCGGGTGGAAGCAATCATCCATTTTTTGATCAAGAAGTATCATAGTGAAACTCAGAGAAATGCTCTTGTTCTCTTCTTAGAGGTATTGAAAAATCGCATTGATCAGCATGATGCTTGCTATGAACATCTGGCAAAGCTGGCAGCAGAACTGAGCAGCCTCTTTCCAGGCAAAGCCGTCGCCGCCAATCCTCACCCGGATAATGTATCCCCTGCGCCTCCAGTCGCCCGCACAAGGATTTTTATTAGTTATAGCGATACAGATAGCAAATACTTGCAAGAGCTAAAACAACATTTAACGTTTTATATCCGTAACAATCAAATAGCTATTTGGGATAACACAAACATTCAACCTGGCTCAAAATGGCAGGAAGAGATCGAGCTGGCTCTCAGGTCCACCAGAGTGGCCTTACTACTGATTAGCGCCGATTACCTGGCTTCGGACTTCATCGCCAATTATGAGCTACCCCTGCTATTGGCGAAAGCCAGGAAGGGCGAGCTCACTCTAATATCCACGATTCTCAAGCACAGCGCCTTCGAAAACACAGAGCTTGCCCAATTTCAGCCCGTAAACGCTCCTTCTGAGCCACTTGCAATGATGCCAGCAGCTAAGCGCGATGATGCATGGAACAAAATTGCTCAAATTCTTTTGAAGAGTGTCTGATTCGGCGGAGGTTCACCCCTTCGTGGCAACGTTTGCGCGGCGAAGCCGCGTAAGGGGTTGTGGAGGAGAAACATGTGCGAAGCACATGTTTCTCACAGGGCAAGCGCCGCAGGCGCGAGCGTGCGCGCCTGCGGAATGCTCTTCTCGCATAAAAAAGGTAAGACAATCTAGAAGTGCATATATTACTTGATTTTGTTGACATACCTATGTACTCACTATATTATAGTACATACTACTATATCGCTGGGGAAGTATTATATATGAGAACATTATCTACGCATCTTTTGAGCCGCTGTCGCAAAGCGTTGCTCAATTGTGATAAGTTCAATTCTGATGAAGCACTAAAAACCGTTTTTCTTGTAGAAGAACTGATTTTCTATCAGGACACGCTTCCTCAAGCTAACAACCGAGAAGATCGCGTTGATAAACTGATCAAGTTTCTGATCGATAAGCAGCTTCACAATGGAGAGTTTGTCTTTATTACATTTCTCAGGGTGTTGTGCATCTATATTCATCCAGAAGATAAGCTTTATGCAGAGATACGTCTGCTTTGTATTGATATTGAGAGCGAATGTTTTTTGTTTGAAGCCTCGCAAGTTCCTGCTGAGACGGCTGCAACAGTCATGCCTGAAGGCGTCTATAATCAACCTGGTCTTCTGACAAAGATGATCAAGTGTCTGCTCCAATGCCACCATATGCAGGACAGGGAGCTGAGGGAAAAGGTGCTTGATCTACTGCCAGTAGCGATCACCCAGGATATGCCAAAAAGTGACCAGAGCTCTGATTTTCGGCATATCCTTCAGTTGCTCCAGACCTGTTCCCGTTATCCAGCAGGGATGGACATGCTGGCATATGCCCTCTATCAAAAAGAAGGGGAGTCACCTCAGTGGCAAGCGTTCGATAGCTTGCTCCACAGCATCTTCCCAAAAACGATTGTTACCTATACGCGCCTGCAACAGCTCCAATTCATTTTAAAAGCAGCAACATGGCCCGATAAGGTTTTCAAAAGAGCTTATAAGATGTGCATCCCTGACGACTGGCTCATTGTGGATAGCAAAGGTGCAGCCAATCTCCCCATGATGTTAGAAAATCTGGCAAACGCTCCTTTGCAGAACGAAGGAACTTTTCCCCTTTTAGCATTTGCCCAATACCTCGCTTACTACGCTCAAAAGCAGCAGGAGACAACCACACAGCAAGCTCTGAGCGCATGGATCGATAAAAGAGTCAAGGAATTAGGGTTAGGCACCACTCAAATTGATAGATTACGCCGCATGGTAAAAGAGGAATACAGCTCTGATGTATATTACCTGCTTGTTACCCTTGAGCCAGACGAAGAGAGAAGCTTCTATATTCGAGCCTGGCTGCTGGATAATGACTATAACGTTATCCAGAATGCGGGTATTGAGGTAATTGACGAGCCTATAGCCCTTGAACATATACCGGATTTTCTTGACGAAGCACTCGAAAAGTGCGGTGATTACCTGGAAGGAGAGATAGACAAGCTCATCGTTGAGTTTGCTTTGCCAAACGAGCTCCTTTGTGAGCCTATTGATCATTGGCAGATCGATACCGGCATGGGACGCGTAAAGCTGGGTATCCGGCATAAGGTGGTGATAAGATCACTGGAGCGCGCCCGCAAAAAGAAAATGTTGCCTCTGTGGAAAAGCAAATGGCAGGCATATCTGGAGTTCATAGATGGAAAACCTGCCAGCGCCCGCGCTAAAGGTCCCATCTGGATTTGCGATCAGAAGCATTGCGCCACGCAAGAAAGTGTTGCTGCCGCTCTCAGGGATTCTTCCATCGTCTGCCTTGCCTTAACCTTTGTGCCCCCAGATTATCTAAGCGACCCTGATCATATATTTAACGTCATTTTAAGTTCCGGCATCCCAATAGCCCTCTGGCCGAGAGCATATATTGGCGAGCTACAATCTATCCGCCGCTTATTCAAATCATTTTTAGCCCAGAAAACGCTTGCCAGGATTCCAGATCTTGTATGGAAGCAGCGCCTTCAGGCTGGCGAAAGTAAAAACGGGCACCATCATGGGCATCACCTGACACTCCTGTGGGATGATCCGCACAGGCTACCGCCCACTACAACTGCCATGCAACTGCGAATGCCACCACGGAGAGGAGTTTAATTCACAATGGACGATTGGAAAATTTATAGAGGTAAGGGAGAACCGCATGATGACATAGCGCGCCTTCCTCTACCACCTCCCTGGCGTACATTCACGGGCAAAATTCTCGACATCCCGCAGATGGATGAAGACGACGCGTTTATGCAGCGCATGCTCGCCAGAGGTGAGGTATTTCAAGCGAGCGAAGAAGTCGTTGAGCTGGTTAATGCCGCCCTTTACTTACGACGCCCTCTGCTTGTCAGCGGCAAGCCTGGATGCGGCAAATCATCCCTTGCCTACGCCGTTGCGCGCGAATTGCGACTCGGCCCCGTACTACGCTGGTCAATCACCACCCGCACGACCCTGGCTGATGGACTCTACTCTTACGATGCTATCGGTCGTTTGCAGGATACCGCTCACTGGAAAGACACTGGCGCCGATAAACCTTCTCCCGATATCGGGCAGTATATACGTCTCGGCCCATTAGGTGCCGCGTTGCTTCCTTCCGCGCGGCCACGCGTTCTGCTGATCGATGAGATCGATAAAAGTGACATCGACCTGCCGAATGACCTGCTGCATATCTTCGAAGAGGGAGAGTTTGATATTCCCGAACTGGTTCGTATTTCTCAGCACCAGCGCTTCGTTGATGCCTACTACGGACGCAATGGCGCGGCCAAAGTGACTATCGAGGAGGGACATGTGCATTGCCATGCCTTCCCCTTCATCGTGCTGACCAGTAATGAGGAACGAGAGTTCCCGCCGGCGTTCTTGAGGCGCTGCCTCCGTCTCGATATGAAACCTCCCACCAAAGAAGAGCTTGCCAGCATTGTTGAGTCTCATCTGGGCGCTGACATTCTGCCGCTCGCAAACCAGCTTATCGATGAATTTCTCCAGGAACAGGTCAAAGGCGACCTGGCAACAGACCAGTTATTGAATGCCATCTATCTCTCTTCTCGTGGTATCGATACGCGTGATAAGAAAACGATCTTCCGCGCCGTTTTGAGACAGCTCACAACATAGAAAAATCATGATTGATAAGCTCATAGCCGCATTACAACATGCCAACCTTGAGATGACGGCAAAGGAAGTTGCAGATCTCTTATGGCTGGCATTACAAATGAATAATAGACGAGGAGAAGCGAGCGTCGAACCGGATGCGGTTTCTCATCAGCCGCGCTATGATGCACCCTCCCCTGCTCAGCAATTGCCGGACGCCACAACGCCTCCGCCGCCACAATCACCCCCCCTCAGGGAAGAGCCTGTTGCGAATGTCTATTTAAAAACTCAACGCGCTCATAGTAGCGGCACTGTTCAATCCTGGGCGATACCCTTCAAAAGCCCTGCCGCCCCAGCCCTCCCTCACGCACTTGCTATAGCCCGAGCATTGCGACCTTTCATGCGCCGCTTTCCCTCTAAAACCACATTTGTCTTCAATGAGCCTGCGACAGTACAGAAAATCGCTGAAACACAAAATAGCCTCTGGGCTCCTGTTGTGGACCCTCTTCCTATACGCTGGTTCGACATTGCTCTTGTCGTTGATGAAGGCCCTTCTATGCAGCTCTGGCAACAGACCATCGTTGAATTACGCACGCTATTAGAACATCACGGAGCCTTTCGCGATATACGCCTCTGGAGGCTTGCGACCGATGATCCTGACCATGTACAGGTGTATGCAGGCTCCAGCAACATCAAAGAAGGCCGCGCGCACAGTCCTAAGGAGTTGATCGATCCCAGCGGGCGCAGACTGATCCTCGTCGTGACGGACTGTGTATCTTCTGCCTGGCACAACGGTAAAGTCCAACAAATACTGGACCTGTGGGGTAAAAAAAATTTTGTCACGCTTATTCAAATGTTCCCCCGTCGCCTGTGGCACCAGACGGCCCTGCATCTCGCTGATATGATACGGGTTGCTTCTCCGCCCCGCAACGCTGCGAATATACAATTGAAGTTCCAGCCGCCACGTCATGATTTTGATCATTTTTCTGCTGTTGATTACTCTTTTGCTCTCCCTATCGTGACCTTAGAGCACAGATCGCTTCTCTCCTGGGCCAATATGATTACAGGAACAGAAAGCACAGTGGTCCCCGGCGCACTATTTGAAAAAGATTTATCTTCTCATCCTGATGATGCTTCCAGTGTGCAGCAAGAACACGTTCTTGCCGCTAAAAAACGCGTACAGCTCTTTCGCGCTAACGCATCCCCTACCGCGCGTAAACTCGCCGGACTGCTAGCCGCCGCCCCCATACCGCTCAATCTCCATGTGATACGACTGATTCAACATATCACGCTGCCGGCAGCCAGCCCGGTATATATCGCGGAGGTGCTGCTCGGTGGCCTGCTGGAACAAATTTACTCCGATGAACCCATCGACAGTTTCGACCACGCCGAATACGATTTTATTGCTGGCGTTCGTGACGAGCTGCTTAATATCGTACCAATATCCGATGCATACACTGTACTGAAGGCAGTTTCAATTTTTGTTGAACAACAGTACGGCCAGGCTCGCGATTTTCTGAGCCTTATCGGAGCTGCCGGGTTATCCGAGCAAGGGGTCGCCATCGCTGAGGAAAGTCGTCCCTTTGCGCAGATTGCCGCTACCGTGCTACGAAGGTTTGGCAAAGGGTTCGCATCCTTCGCAGCCACGCTTGAACAACAGATGCATACTCTAGATGTCCAGTCAGCAGCATATCCCTCAGCCCCCGGCACAAGTAGCACAGCTTTATCAGCCCAGCAAAGCAGCCTTCCTCCAATGGCTTCTATAAGCCCCACCATCTCAGTGAAGTCTTTTATGATCAAAACCTGGTGTGGTCTGGAATGGACTGACTGGATTCCTTTTGATGCTTCTGACCTCAAGGCGCTGCCAACCGGCCCAGGAGTGTATCGCATCAGAGGTGTTGGAGGGTCCGAGATTTTCTATATCGGGCAGACAGGCCAGAATTTACGCATATGCATCGGAGACTTAATTTTTCATACGATGAGCGATCCCTCGCAAATGCCCTTCAGCGACCCTCACCCCGCAGCGCCACTGTTATGGAGTTGGAGGGATGCTACGGGGGTAAATTTTGAATATTCTGTCGCGCCATTGACGTTTTCCGCAGAGGAATGCGCAGCTCTCGCTTGCTACCTTTTATGGCAGTATCGCTTAGAGCAAGGAAGTTCACCCCTGTGCAATTATGATCGCCCTCATCCTCAATATATTAGATCAGAAAGCAGCAGTACAGGACTCAGAGGACTTCGGCTGGCTGGAACACTTAATAACGCCAGAAATGCAAGTTTTGCCCCTTTACATCTCATTGCGCAGCCTCACCAGAACACATGGATGGGTCTGCAATGGAGCAATCTTTATGCCTTCCATATACTTATGACACAAATAGAACATATTGCGCCATCGCCAGGCGTCTACAAAATTCTTGACGCTGACACTCTACAACTTCTTTGCGTCGGATCTTCCACACAACTGAAAACAGCTTTGCAAAACCAGAGCCGGAGAAACTGGCAATATCCTCTTCCTGTCTTCGCATTCTCGCTTTTGCCTGATGAGACACATCCTTATCAGATGGCAGAGATAGAAAATGATCTAATCGGCGGTTACTACGCTCAGACAAAAACCGCACCAGCATTTCAATTCAAGCAACATCTGGATAACGCAGGCGAACAGAAGGAGTCTAAATTTGATGAGGCAGACATTACAGCGAAAATACTGGAGGTGAGGAGAAGAATCAATCATTCAACCGTCCTTGTTCTGGGTTCCAGAGCAGGTGCGCTATTCCGCAGCAAAAATCTCTATGAAACCCTTCGACTTTTCAGCAACCGCGACTTCAGCCGGCTTTCTCAGACAGAACAATTCGCCGAATGCTATTCCTTGCTCACGAAAAATTTATTTTCGGAAGCAGATATTCACGCTATTTTAAGAAGCTCTTTACAAGACCTGCCTGTAACAAAAGGAGAGACCATCCTCGCAGAACTGGTGAAACGCGGCTATTTCGGTGAGATCATTTCAACCAATGTTGACGACCTCCTGGAACAAGCTTTCATCCAGGCAGAAATGAAAGAAGGGCACGATTTTGAAGTGATTATACCTGGTCCTGGAGCAAGTCCAATGCCCGGCAAAACGCATCTCCCCAGAATAATCAAAGTTTTCGGGGACTTTACGTCACGACTTTATACGATCAGTAACCGCCACATGCACTTAGAGAGTCATCAGGAGTCAGAGCGTATTTTGCGCTCCCTCCTGGAGCGAGATGCGCTGATTCTCGGCCTTGACCCTGTATGGGACCAGGAACTCCTGCGTATTTTTCCCAATAGAGGTGGTTCTCTCTGGCTTATAGATGAAGAAAATCAAAGCAAGCACCCTCTTATCTCCAAGCACCTTCAAGGCAGGCAGGCCACATTTATTGCAGGCAATGAAGGAAACACTGAGATTTTCTTACAATCCTTACAACAGAGCTTCGACACCCTTGAAGGTATATCTTCTCAAGCTAACAAAGATGTAGAGGCTAAGAAAAGGGACAAATATAGCGTACCAGTAGACGGGCTAGAGATCGCCAGATCGCTAAGGGCAGATAAGAAAGCTCCTACCATACTTTTTCTAGGCTCGCGTGCAGGAGCATTGTTCCGTAGCAAAGATTTTTATGAGAGGCTACGACAATTCAGCAACCGCGATTTTAGTCATCTCTCTCGCATAGAACAATTTAGTGAATGTCACCACGTCCTCCAAAGGCATTTCACAGCGAGTGATCTCCATACTATTTTACAAGATTCTTTACAGTCCCTACCTTTATTAAGCGCAGATATCCAGTTCGCAGACCTTGTCAAAAAAGGAATCTTCGATATTATCATCTCAACAAATATCGACGATGCTCTGGAAAATGCATTCCTGCAAGTAGGAATGAGAGGAGGGCGTGATTTCCAGGTAGTAATTCCTCAACGTGATACAGCTCTCGCTTTTGACAGGAGCCATGAAGAAGGAAAAAAACCATACTTGCTGGTTAAGCTTTTTGGTAGTTTTGGCGCTCATGAATATGAGATACGCAGGCGCGATTCCTACTTCAAGGATTTTGAAAAGTTAAAACAAGCTTTAGCGGTCACACTGAGTCAAGAAACTCTTCTCATTGGTTATGACCCTCAATGGGATCGCTCTGTAGATATGCTGTTTCCTGTGACGGGACAAAAGATCTGGTATGTCAATGAAGATCTGGATGAAGACAGTCAGGTCTTCCATCTTTTGCAAAATCGGAGTAGTGGGCACCTGATTGGCACGCAAGGGAGTTACGAGATATTTATCCAGGATCTATACCGCTATATTCAATCAGGAAATCATAGCTAAACCTATCATAGTTTGTCTTTTAACCATCTTCTACATGCGGTATATCTATTAACTTAAATAAAATTTATTTCTCTTACATCCATATTAACTTCTAATAATCTAAAAGTTGCTTATTTTTCCCTAGAACGAGTATAATAAAGCAGATGCAGTAGCCCGTGAGAACATAAAGGAATTGCTATTTAATTCGATGTTGTTGATAGCAAGTGGAGCGTGCCATGGATCTTTTCGTAAACAGAGAACCTGAGCTGGAATTTATCGATGAAGCCTTCAATGCCTTGATGAATAAAAAGCGGCTGGTGCGTACGCCTCTCATCGGGTTTCTTGGCGTCAGCGGAATAGGCAAAACATTTTTGTTGCGGCGCGTGGCCCAGCGTTGTCAGGATACACAATTGCCGTATATCTGGGTCGATGTCGATCAAGCCACTGCGAATGTTGCGCACACCATTATTACACAGATAAAACAATATACGCAGATAGAGACAAGCGCCTCAGAACAATCGCCAGTGCATGCAGCACAGGTATTACTTCAACAAGGGCCGGTCGTCATGCTTTTTGATTCGGTAGAGATGGCAAATACCGATCAATTGAGCACAATCGGAACCCTGCTGCGAGATTTAAGTGACGACGAAAAACTTTTTGTCGTTATGGCTAGCAAAAAAAGTCTCTCATTTCAATATGAACGTTCCATTGCCCGCAAACTCACCACCTTCTCTTTAAAGCCGTTTGATCGCGAGAAGTGTGAGCTTTATCTAGAGCGCCAGGACCAGCCGACCGAGCCAGAAATACGCAATATCATTTTTGAATGGACCCGAGGATACCCTCTGGCGATCAATGTTATGATTAACGCCATCAATGAGAGGCAGTTGGACCCCAGAACAGAGCAGGACCAGAAAGTTCTGCTGTCTCTCCTGACAGAAGAGGTAATCCATCAGAAGGTGCTGGTCAACATCAAACCTGAAGACAAAGCATATTATTTTTCTGCGCTCCAGCTCTTTTCTCTTCCCCGGCGTTTCAATCTAGTATTAATGCAGGATCTGATCGAAACGTTCACGCCTGAGTTAAGAAGGGAAAGTAGTCTGGCCTATTTTAGCTTGCCCAAAGCCATTGCTGAAGCGACCGATGTATTGAGCTGGAGCATGCCCCGTGCCGGTTTCGCCGTTGACGAGCCTATACGGAATATTTTCCTCTTGACCCTGAAAATAGAACAGCCCTCACGCTATTTCGCTATCCATGATTTTCTCGCACGCACTAATCTACAACTTGCCGCGGAGGTCCCTCCTGGCTCCGACCGCGTTCGCTACCTTCGTGAGAGCTTATACCATGCTGCCAGTAATACCAGTTCGCCGCAACTTTCAGAGCGGCTGTCAGAAATACTGCAAGCCGTCTTACAAGAAGCGCCAGATCCTTTTTTGCAATTTACTGAAGAGTTCTCCCAGGATGAAGAACTCAAGGAAGTGTTAGGCCCTTATCTGACAACCGTACAATCGATGCTTGATACACACCTGAAAGCAATCAACGACCACGAAGCAGAGAGGTAGACACCATGTACAAGCAGCAACACATTGACCATTTCATCGGTCGCAGCCAGGAACTCAGTACGTTTGTAGATTGGCTAACCAACCCCATCTCGCCGTGGATACTGTATATCCATGATGCCGCGGAAGAGGCTAACAAGAAAGGCGGCGTTGGGAAAACCTGGCTGCTACGCCGCTGCGCTGAACTCACACGGCAAAGTCGTCAGGACACGACAGCGGTAGTAGTGATCGATTTTTTTAACGTTGGAGATCGCGACGGTATCCTCCTGGCGGAAAAGATCATCACCAATTTGCAAGAGATCTATCCCGTATGGTCCCCTTCTACATTTACTGAAGCCATTCAACAATATCGCATTGAAGAACGTCAGGCGGTTGACTCGGGCAGTTCTGAGAGCGCAGCGCGCGATATCATCTTTGCCGCGCTAGTAGAAGATTTGCATCTTTTAAATGAACACCTCGCAAAAACGCAAAAGACACTAGTGGTCTTTTTTGATACTTTTGAACTGATCGAACAAAATCCAGGCGTTGCCGTACTGCGCCAGTCTCAAACATTCCCAGATAACTACCAGTTGGAGCGCATGAAAGTGGTTATTGCCGGACGCAACCAACTGGACTGGACGCATCCGAACTGGATTGGCCGCGAGCAAGAAGTACAGGTTATGCCGCTGGCTCCTTTTAGCTTGCAGGAGATGCAGGAATACGTTAAAGCTGAACTGATTTATGATTTCCTTCCTCAAAGCCGGCAAGCCCACGCCTTATATGAGCGCACAGAGGGCCGTCCCATCCTCATTGGCCTGGCTATCGATGTTTTGAACAACCGCATTCAGACGATAGACGATCTGATCTCCGTGGCACAAGACAAGTTTGAAGCCTATCTTGTGCCACAGGTCAACCGGCTTGAGAATCCGGTGAACTGGGTCATCCTCTTTATGGCCCATGTATATCACCGTTTCAACATACCTATTTTTGAGAAGATACTTCAGAGCGTTGCTTTAGATTCTGCTATACGGGCAATTAATCGCGAAGAACTGCTATTAACCCTACCGGAGCTCTCATTTGTGCGCCAGGCTGGTTTAAGCGAAGATTTCGTGCTCCACGACGAAATGCGACGACTCGTCACCAGATACTGCTGGGAAGTACAGGACCCCGATCAACGCTTCCGTAAAGCCATCAGCAGCCGTGTCATCGAGTACTACGAGCAAGAGCTCACACATATCCCAAATGAGCAGCAGAGACAAATATTCATCGTTGAAACGCTCTATCATCGTTTATATGTGGACCTGGACGATGGGCTACCCTACTTCCAACAACACTTCTATAACGCCCTTCGCCTGCGTAATACGTCCTTTGCGCGCCTACTCTTCCAGGAAGTGCAAAAATTTAGCAGCCTCCTATCACCTGCTCAGCTCAACGATTTACACTATGCCGAAGCGGTGCTCCTGCGTACAGAAGAAAACGTATCTGCTGCACTTGAGATCTTGCATCGCCTGAAAAACACGGCTGATCCCCAGTGGTATGAAGAGAATCAGCCATTGGTGCTAACGCAAGAGGGAAGATGCTACCAACGACAAAGCAAGTTTCTAGAGGCCACCAACAGTTTCATGCAATGCCTGGAAATTCAGCGGGCACGGGGAGACGAACTCCAATGCGCTCATTTGCTGAACAACCTGGGAGTGATCTTTCGGCGCAGTAGCCAGTTCGCTACTGCTCTGAAATATTATGAAGAGAGCATTGCTCTTTACAAAAAATTAGGGCGGCAGAGCGACTACGCGACTGCACTTAATGGCTCCAGCACGGTCTATCGCTTGCAAGGCAAAACAGAAGAGGCGCTGCGGCGCTGTAAAATTGCCTGGCGTATTCGCCGCGACTTATTCCGCGAGGACAAAGTCAGCGAAGTCCAGATTGGTTTAAGCCTTGATACGCTGGGACGCAATTATTTGGACGCGGGGAATATCATTAATGCAGAGCAGTACTTTAAGGAGGCTTTTGACATTTACCTACGCGCAAATTATAAAGGAGGAATAGCGACAATATATAACCGTTTTGGCCTGGTCCAACTCGCAAAAGGAGAGCTGGAGAGCGCCAGAGAGTGGTTTGCCAGGGCACAGCATGCTTCCCAGGAGATCGACGCCGAGCAGTATATTGACAGTTTAAACCAACAAGGCGAGATTTGTATACAGTTGCAAAAGAAGAAAGAAGCTACAGCATTTTTTGAGCAAGCTATCACTTATGCCCGGCGCGCCATCGATTACTATCAGCAAGTAGAAAATCTCATTGGTCTGGCTAAGGCGCTTGACTATCTGGAACAGGGAGAGCGCATACAACAGGTTTTGCAAGAGGCAGAAGATATCGCTACCAGAGAGAGCTATTTTAATTTATTAGGGCAGATCGAACAAACGCGGGGCGAAATAAACTATTACTCAAAGGAGTATTCCACAGCATTTTTACATTTCGCTAAGTATTGCCACCATATGGCTATTTACAACGCCACCGAATTCAAGGTAGCCGTGCGTCAAGTCGTCGATGCATTACTTGGTATACCCACAGGCAATGTCCCTTTGATAGCACAGGAGCTTCTTACCTACTGGTCAGCACAGCAGCTAGACACAAAATATCCTGAATTTATGCTTGCATTCGGGGAAATCGACAATCTTATGGAGGTGTAGTTTATCGCGTCATAGCACCATCCAGCTATCCTGGGACGCGACACCTTGAATATAACCATATCCGGCTTTACTGGTCCTTTACTACCATCATGTAGTGCGTAATAGTAGCAGGCACAAGTTTGTGCTCAACTTATAGGATGTTGTAAATGAAAATCTGGCTCGATCCAGCTTTGTTGCTTTACGAGTACGCCATTAGTAATCAGGGAGGCCACCCCACTTCAGAGCCCGATTGCCCTGTCGATTGTCCTAAGGACGATGGCCCTGATGACAGGGCGCCTGAATTGGGTAGGATAGATATGCATAGTATCTTTCCTATCGCGCTTACCGAGGTGGATAGGTATTATTTACACACACGGACGTTTATCCGCCCGCAAGCCCTGCACGTACAGGCTTGTGGTGAAGATCTCTGGCTTGCCTGCAATCCCTCTGAGTCAGGAAAAGTTGTCCTGATGGATGCAGAGGCGCATGCTCTTCTAGAGAGTTTCCGTACGCCAAAAACGCTGCGGGACGCTATAGCCGGCTCTTCAATCTGCTCTTCAAGCGTGGAACAGGGCGTCGAGCTTTTCACTGTCGCGGGTTTCTTACAGGAGCCGACACAACCCGCGCTCCCTCCTGCTCTTGAGCAAGCGCAAACGCTGGCGGTCTGGTTCCATATCACCAATGCCTGTAATCTGCGCTGTCACTATTGTTATGTAGACAAAACTACGGAACATATGGCCGACGATACAGCAAAACAGGCGGTGGATGCGATAATACGATCAGCAAGCAGACATGGGTACAGGCACGTGAAACTTAAATATGCTGGCGGCGAAGCCGCATTACGCCTGCCTCAGATCATAGCAGTCCACGACTACGCGCTTGAGCAGACACGGCAGCATGGCTTAGAGCTATCTGCCAGCATACTTAGTAACGGCACCATTCTCTCGGTTCGCGCTATCCAGCAGCTCAAAGAGCGCCAGATCGGCATCATGATCTCCCTTGATGGCATCGGCGCACATCATGATCAGCAGCGACCCCTGCTGAATGGCAAAGGCTCATTCGCGTTGATAGACCGCACCATCACTCGATTGCTCGCTCACGACCTCGTTCCCTACATCAATGTCACCGTCACGCAGCGCAACCTGGATGAACTCCCCGGATTGATGGCGTATATTTTGCAACGAGACCTCCCCTTCGGGTTGAGTTATTACCGCGATAATGCATGTTCTACGCATCTGACCAATCTCCAATATAGAGATGCGCAGATGATTGAGGGAATGCGCGCAGTTTTTGCCTACATCGCGGAGCACCTGCCCAGGCGTCGGCTCCTCTCTTCGCTGGTAGATAAAGCCGATACGAATGGCCCATACCAGTACGCCTGCGGTGTTGGACGCAACTATTTTGCGGTTGACCAGCGTGGAGGCATCGCCAAATGTCAGATGGCTATTACGCAAACGCTCACAACGATTCAGGCGGATGATCCTCTGCGAGTCGTTCGCGAAGAGCAGGACGGCGTACAGGGGCTTCCGGTCGATGAAAAAGAGGGCTGCCGCTCCTGCCAGTGGCGTTACTGGTGTCGCGGCGGCTGTCCTATGCAGACTTATCGGATGACGGGCAGGAGCGATATCAAATCACCCAATTGCGCCATCTACAAAGCTCTCTTCCCCGAAGCTCTACGCCTTGAAGCTCTACGCCTGCTCAAATACGAATTGCCGGTTGTTTGTTAATCAACCCGGCATGCTAGTTTTCCAGCACGGCACTGTATCCCCAATGCCGAAGGGCGCTCGTGGAACGGCTGCGTTGCTATCGATCTTGCTTGACCTCTGCAAATGGCAGCAGATAGAATAACAAGAAAACTTCTATCTCTTTTCACACGCGGATGAGACGGCATCTGAAAGATGCAGAAAGGGAAAGCTATGACCTGGCAAGCGGAGATCGACGAATTGCGCCAACGAGAAGCTCTGGCCCATAAAATGGGGGGCACTGAAAAAGTCGCGCGGCAACATGAACAGGGCCGCCTGACCGTCCGGGAACGCATTGACGCGCTGCTCGATCCCGGCACGTTCCACGAAACCGGCGCGCTCGCAGGCGTTGCCAGCTATAGCGATGGGCAACTGAGCGAGTTCCGCCCGGCGAACTTCGTAATGGGGACAGGTCGTATCGATGGACGCAAAGTGGTTGCGGGCGGAGACGACTTTACCGTGCGCGGCGGAGCAGCGGACGCCGCCATTGGCGGCAAGCAGGTCTATGCCGAGAAGCTCGCCAGCGGCCTGCAAATCCCGATTGTGCGCTTGATCGATGGCACCGGCGGCGGGGGCAGCGTGAAAATGCTGGAGCAGCACGGCTATACCTATGTGCCCGCGAACCCTGGCTGGGATGTGGTCGTCGATAACCTTAGCCTGGTGCCTGTCGTTTCCGCGTGCCTGGGTCCCGTCGCAGGCTTAGGAGCTGCGCGCCTGGTGGCCTCGCACTTCTCCGTGATGGTCGAACAGACCTCACAGTTGTTCGTGGCCGGACCTCCGGTGGTAAAGCTGGGCATGGGCGAGGATCTGACAAAGGAGGAGCTGGGCGGCTCGCAGATCCACCGTTATAGCGGCGCGGTCGATGCAATTGTGTCCACCGAACAGGAGGCATTTGCCTCTATCCGCCGTTTTCTCTCTTACCTGCCACAAAACGTCTTCCAGGTCCCGCCGGTACTCCCCTCAGATGATCCACCGGAGCGGCGCGACGAGTCACTGCTCACCGCGATTCCGCGCAATCGCCGCCGTCCGCATCGCATTCGTTCCATCCTGGCCGCGATCTTTGATGCCGGCTCGGTCTTTGAGCTTGCCCACTACGGTCGCGCCATCGTTACCGCGCTTGCCCGACTGGATGGACACCCCGTTGGAGTTGTCACCTCCGACCCCTATTGCGGCGGTGGCGGCTTAACCGTCGAGGGATCGGAGGCGATGATCCGGCTGGTCGATCTATGCCAGACCTTCCACCTACCCATCGTCACCCTGACCGATCAGCCGGGGCTGGTAATCGGGCGCGATGCCGAGCGCAAGGGGACGGTCCGCTATGGCGTGCGCGCCATTGCTGCTGTCTATCAGGCGACGGTACCTTCGGCGGAGATTATTCTGCGGCGCGTCTTCGGCGTCGGTGGCGCAGGCATGACCAACCGACACAGCTTCGTCCAGCGTTACGCCTGGCCCTCGGCGGACTGGGGCTCGCTTCCCATCGAGGGTGGGATCGAAGCTGCCTATCGACGAGAGCTGGAAGCCAGCGACGATCCCGCGGCCCTCATCGAAGAGATCCGCGAACGCCTGGACGCGGTGCGCTCACCGTTCCGCACCGCCGAACGCTTCGGGGTTGAAGAGATTATCGATCCCAGAGACACGCGCCCATTGCTGTGCGAATGGGTCCATGACGCTTACGCCCTGTTACCATCCAAGCTCGGTCGCCCTACATACGGCACACGCCCTTGATGATGTAGGGGCGGGGCTGGCCCCCGCCCTGAACCAGCCCTTGCCCCTACGTCCACCTGCACACGGCACACGCCCTTGATGATGTAGGGGCGAGGCTGGCTTCGCTTTGTATGATCTGCAATGAAGGCACCTACCAGCCGGCGGCTATGCCTTCGGCGCGCGGGTCGGACCCGCCCTGCATGGTGCCATTGACCGGATCGAAGATAATGCCGTGGGCGTGCCCCACTCCTGAGGTCCACGGCTCTCGCATCTCGACGATATGCCCTTTCTGCCGCAGGGCCTCCACCGTCTCAGCCGGGAAACGGCCCTCGACATACAGTGTCTCATCAGTAGACCCGGCGGTGTGGGTGGTGCCATGAACCCAGCGCGGCATCTCAATGGCGGCCTGCATATTGAGGCCGAAGCGCGCCACGGCAGTATAGACCTGCAAGTGCGTCTGCGGCTGCCCATCGCCTCCCATCGTGCCAAAGACGATAGCGGGCCGCCCATCACGCAGCGCCATCGAAGGGATCAGCGTATGCAAGGTACGCTTGGCCGGTGCCAGCGCGTTAGCAGCGTTGGGATTGAGCGAGAAGTATGCGCCGCGATTCTGTAGCACAATACCGGTATCATCGACCACCACCCCGCTACCAAAGCCCATATAGTTGCTCTGAATCAGCGAAACCACGTTCCCATCCTTATCTGCCGCACAGAGATAGATGGTATCGCCCGTGAAGCCACCCGGAGCTGCTGAAGGCATTGCGCGCTCAGGATCGATCAGCGCGCTCCTCTGCGCCAGGTAATCTGGCTCGATGAGTACGGATGGATCGATACGCATATGATCGAGATCGGTAAGATAGGTATTGCGGTCAGCAAAGGCCAGCTTCTTCGCCTCAACGGCTGGATGTACTGTCTCTGGGGCGAGCGGGTCCTCGCCTAACGTCAGCCGGTCCAGCATCCCCAGCATCTGAAGGGCCGCAACGCCCTGCGTGTTGGGCGGCAGTTCATAGATCGTCAGCCCGGCGAAGGGCACGCCAAGCGGCTTAACCCACTCGCTTCGATGCGCTGCCAGGTCTTCGCGGGTAATCAGCCCACCCTCACGCGCAAAAAAAGACGCGATCTGCTCCGCGATCTCGCCCTGATAGAATGCCTTCGCGCCATCGCTGGCAATCGTGCGCAGCGTTCGTGCCAGCGTGGGGAAGCGTTTAACAGAGCCGACCGGCGGAATGTCGCCTTCCGGCAGGAAGTGGGTATGCCAGGAACGGTGATACTCCGGTCGTTTACTCCCATTGGTGAGAGATCCATGCAGACTGGGGCCAACCGGAAAGCCCTCTTCGGCATAGGAGATGGCCGGAGCCAGAGATTGCGCCAACCCCAGACGGCCAAAGCGTTGCGAAGCTGCCTCCCAGCCGCTGGCACAGCCGGGCACGTTCACCGTATGGATGCCAAAAACCGGCATAGTGCTATAGCCCAGATCGTGATAGCTCTCAATCGTCGCAGCTCGCGCCGAGCGCCCGCTGCCGTTAAGTCCGTGGAGTTCCCCGCTTTTGGCATCATAAATAATCATAAACACATCGCCACCCAGCCCACAGACGAAAGGATAGACAACCTGAAGCATCGCGCTGGCGGCAATGGCGGCATCTATCGCGTTGCCACCCGCCTTTAACAGATCCAATCCGGCTTCCGCGGCCAAGTAATGCGGCGCTGCAACTACGCCTTTACGGGCAAAAGTAGCAGGGCGGTGTTGAGGAAATACGTTCATGAACTCAGCTTTCTCATTAGAGGCAGGGATAGGTGCTAGCTACCCAACAAGATACGAACAACCGCAATAATAAGCTGAGTATAGCACACGGGCTGACGCATCTACAAACGCATGAGGCTGGTCAACGGCGCAAAAACTCCTCTTGAGACAACTTCTGCAAAAAGCTTCTTCTCAGGAGAAGGCTCTATGCTGGTTGACTCCTGCTTAGCCGCTTAGCGGGGAGAGCGGTACCGTTCGCTCCACTTGTTGTATTGGCTGCAATGATATTTTGATAGACGCGGACATAGTTTCTTGCCATTGCTTCAGCCGAGAAATTGCGCTCGACATACGGACGCAGGGCCGCGCGTTCAACCTGATCAATATCTGCAATACGCTCGACCATTTGATCAAGATTCTGCACCAGGAAGCCCGTCTCTCCATCCACAACCAACTCTAGCGCAGCCCCGCGGGCGAAGGAGATCACCGGGCAATCGACAGCCATTGCTTCAATCATCACCATGCCAAAAGGCTCCTCCCACTCAATCGGATTGAGTAAACCGCGCGCATGGTTTAGTAACGAGACTTTCTCTTTCATGTTGACGGGTCCAATGTAGCGAATCTGCTCGTTATCTGCTTGCGGTTTGATTACTTCATAAAAGTACTGAGTCCTTTCCTTACTGGAGCGATCAATCGTACCGGCCAGAACAAGCGGCACCCGCGCGCGTTTTGCTGCCTCTATCGCCAGATGCGCCCCCTTCTCAGGTGAGAAACGACCCAACCAGGCAAAATACCCGCCGCGGGGCTTCTTGCTCAAAGTAAACTGGCTCATCATGATGCCGTTATAGACGACATCCACAATGTTTAGCGGCAGCGTTTGATTCCGCCGGGCGCTCTCGCTGATAGCGACCACCGGCAGCATGGGAAATTTCCTGATGTAGTACTGGTCAGCATCGCCAGCCCAGCCCGGAGCGGCATCGAACGGGAAATTGCTATGCAGAGTCGCAACATGAGGCGTTGCCAGCGAGGTTGTCAGCGGAAACACATACATATCTGTAGATGAAGATAGATGCATATGCACAATATCAAAGTGATTCTGCGCCACCTGCTCTGTCGCGCAATAAAGATGGTAGTGAGCTTTGAGATGAGCCCTCCAGGGCACACCTTCTTCAAGCAGGGCCGTTGGATAGAATGCAATTTGCCTGGCCGATGTCCTGGCATCGCCAGGAGCAAAAAGTGTGACGTCATGCCCCTGCGCAACCAGGGCCTCGACGAGGTTATAAATCACCATTTCAGTGCCGCCATAGTTTTTCGGTGGAATAGTAATCCAGGGAGGGGCAATCTGGGCAATTCTCATAACAATATCCTTTTATATATAATCGCTCTACAAAAGCGGAGATATTATCTCTTCTTACCTTAGATGCAGTTCCTCATCATCAACAGAAATTGAACGCTTTATATATTACGTAACTCACCCCAAATTAGAGACCGGTTAACGTTTGTGATATAGTCCCTAATACGATAGCCACAAGACGCCTGTATGCGCCTTGACATCATACATCCACAAACATGCGCTAGAAGGGGTTGAAAGATGAAAACCATTACCATCAGTACGAAGAAAAAAGACGAGATTGTCGATATTACCAGAACCGTCGAGAGCCTTTTGCGTCCGATGAAGTCTGAGGGGGTTTGCACACTCTTCGTTTCCCATACCACCTGCGCCCTTACAACGGCGGACCTCGACCCGGGCACGGATCTGGACTTTTTAGATGCCTTACGACGCACCCTGCCGGAAATTGCCTACCGTCACCCACACGATCCCTCCCATACACCGGACCATATCCTCTCATCGATCATCGGCTCATCCCTGACCATTCCCTACACCAACCACAAGCTCCTGCTAGGCACCTGGCAGCGAATCGTTCTGGTCGAGCTGGACGGGCCACGGCAACGTACAGTGCATATCTCATGTATTTAAACTCGTCGCATTGCTAACGCCTGAAACGCAACGATATAATAGAGCTATCCATTGTACATCGTGCTATTTCTCGTCCTGGAGCTATCATACCCTTACGCCGGATTTGTCCAGGAATGCAGAATCTGTTCTCTATTGATCATAAAAGGAGTTCCCTCGATGGCGACGCAAACAGATCTGCCGATCACTGTAGAGTTCAACGTTCCCGCTGTAATGAGAGATGGCGTGACCCTGCGCGCCAACGTCTATCGTCCGGCAGGTGAAGACCGCTGGCCTGTCCTGCTCACCCGCCTCCCCTACGGCAAAGATTTAGCTCTTGGAGCGTCGGCCCTGGACCCGGTGCAGGCCGCACGGCGCGGTTACGTTGTAATTGTGCAGGATACGCGCGGGCGCATGGCTTCCGAAGGGGACTGGTATCCCTACCGCTATGAGGCGCTGGACGGCGTCGATACGGTTGCCTGGGCAGCGGAATTACCCTACAGCAATGGCTCCGTTGGGATGTACGGGGCCTCCTATTATGGCTATACGCAATGGCTGGCCGCCATCCATCAGCCACCAGCCCTCAAGGCAATGGTGCCCTACATCACCTGGAACGATCCCTTCAACGGCGGCAGTTTCCGCGGCGGCGCCTACGAGCTAGGCAAGGCGGCAAACTGGAACCTGTCAATGGGACTCAACGTGTTGATGCGCCGCCACCGCGGCGATTACAAGACCTTAGGCCGCAACATAGCCGCGCTGGTTCAGGAGATGAACGCTCTGGGGCAACAGGGCTACTGGTCGTTGCCATTGAAAGAGTTCTCTCCCCTCAAATCAGCCGATGTCGCTCCTGCCTTTTTTGACTATATCGAGCATCCTATGGACCGCGAATTTGTGGAATCGATCACGGTACGCGGAAAGCATCAGCGGGTGACGGTTCCCACGTTCAATGTTGGCGGCTGGTACGATATTTTCCTGCAAGACACGATCAGCAACTTTACCAGCATGCGCCAGCACGGCAGCACGCCTGAAGCGCGCCAGAGCAAGCTGCTCATCGGCCCCTGGACGCACGGCGGAGTAACGAATCCCATTGGCGAACTCAACTTCGGCTTTGGCGCTACCGCCGCTTACATCAACTTGCAGAGCGATTTTCTCAGCCTGCAATTGCGCTGGTTCGATCACTGGCTCAAGGGTGTTGACACGGACATGCTGCACGAGGCGCCGATCAAGCTCTTTGTGATGGGAGCTAACATCTGGCGCGACGAACAGGAATGGCCCCTGGCGCGCGCCATTGAGACGCGCTATTACCTGCACAGCGGCGGACACGCTAATACACTGCACGGCGATGGCATATTGAGTGCGGAAGCGCCCGCGACGGAAGCGCCCGACACGTATACATACGATCCCGCCAACCCAGTCATCGTACGCGGCGGCGCGCTCCTGATGTCGCCGGAGTATCCCGCCGGACCACGCGATCAGCGCCCAAACGAGGGTCGAGAGGATATGCTGGTGTATACCACACCTCCCCTGGAAGAAGATGTGGAGGTAACAGGTCCCATCACCGTTCGTCTCTGGGCCGTTTCCAGCGCGACCGATACCGATTTCGTGGCCCGGCTGGTCGATGTCCACCCCGATGGCTTCGCACAGAACCTGACCGATGGCATCATCCGCGCTCGCTACCGCAATTTCGCGCAAGGAGAAGCTCCAACGTTGATCGAGCCTGGCAGGCCCTACGAGTATGAAATCGACCTGTGGGCGACCAGCAACGTCTTCAAGGTGGGGCATCGCATCCGCCTGGATATTACCAGCAGCAACTTCCCGCGCTGGGATCGCAACCTCAACACCGGCGCTCCCTTAGGCACCGACGATACGCCGGTGGTCGCCCACCAGACTATCCTGCATGATCGAGAGCACCCATCATATGTGGTGCTTCCAATAGTGCCTGAAGGTGCGTAAGGATACCGGGAGTCTGTCGAATGACAGGCTCCTTTTTATGGATATGATATCATGAGATGAATTTCAGACATCTTTTATAGTTTAAGGAGGACCTGCGCTCATGTTGCCACTTATCTACACAAATATTACTTATACCCTTATCTTTTTGCTTACCAGTGGAAGCTGGGCTGCTATGGAGTTCTTTGGGCCTATGCGCTGGCGCGGCTCCGGTGAAGCCAAAAAACGGGATCGAGGTTCATTTACTGTGATGGTTATCTCATCCTTACTAGGGTCTGCGCTCTGCTTCCTTCTGCCATTATTTTTTCCCAGCGCCACCATTGGCTGGAATCAACCATTGGTGTTCTTTACCGGTTTTGCACTGACGCTCTCGGGCCTGGTCTGGCGTCTGTATGCTATCAAAACGTTAGGACGCTATTTTACAGGAACAGTCACTATTCACCCGGATCAGCCAGTCGTGCAACATGGACCCTATAAACTCATCAGGCATCCATCCTACACAGGCATCCTGCTCTCCACGCTCGGAGTGGGAATCATGATCATGAACTGGCTAAGCATACTCATCATCATAGTTGGCTCGCTTCCAGGATTCCTGTATCGTATCTCGGTTGAAGAACAGGCACTACGTGAGCACATCGGGCAGCCCTATATCGAATACATGCAGCGCACAAAGCGGCTGATCCCTTTTATCTATTAAACATGGGAAGAGAGGACCTGCTTCAACCCTCTCTTCCCTACGACGCGTTCAAGCTTACATGCCATTGCTGCCGGGATGAGAGGAACTCGGTCCCAACGCGAAGGCGCGACCAGCGGTCATTTGACCCATTTTTCATCAAACCTGATCCCCCATATCGACAGGCTATTTTCTGCTATACTGTACTATATCGAAAATAGATTAGAGAGCCCTGGAAGGAGTACTCATATGGATGAGTTAGCTAATGTTGGCGCTCCCCAACCAGCCGCCACACGCTACGATCTGGTAATTGTTGGTGGCGGTATTATCGGACTGGCGACCGCGCGCGAGTTCTTGCTGCGCCAGCCCTCGCTGCGCGTCGTTATTCTCGAAAAGGATTTGTCTATCGCCAGCCAGCAATCGGGCCACAATAGTGGCGTCATCCATACGGGGATCTATTATGCTCCCGGCTCCCTCAAGGCCAGAGCCTGCGTCGCGGGCCATCAAGCTATACTCAATTTCTGCCGCGAATACAACATCCCTTTCGAGCTCTGCGGCAAAGTCATTGTCGCACTAGACAAAAGCGAGCTCCCACGCCTGGAAGATCTGTACCAGCGCGGCACCGCCAATGGCGTCCAGGGGCTGGAGATGATCGGACCGGAACGCCTGCACGAGCTTGAACCCTATAGCGCCGGCATCAAAGCTATCTATTCGCCTAACACCGGCATTATTGACTATAAGAAAGTTGCGCTCACCTACGCGCAGATGGTCCAGTTGTACGGCGGCGAGATCGTGACGGGCTATCGCGTCCACTCGCTCACGACGAAGGGCGAGGAGACGATTATCAAGGCGCGGCAGCATCCTGAGCGGGGAGAAGCGCAGATCGAGCTAACCGCCCGTTACGTCATTACCTGCGGCGGTCTGCAATCCGACAAGCTCAGCCGGATGAGCGGGAAAAGCGATGAGGTGCGCATCGTGCCTTTTCGGGGCGATTACTACATGTTCCGCCCAGACAGACGCCATATGGTACGCAGCTTGATCTATCCTGTACCTGATCCCCGCTTCCCTTTCCTGGGCGTCCACTTCACGCGTCGTCCCGATGGCGAGATCTGGGCAGGCCCCAACGCCGTCCTTGCTTTCGCCCGCGAGGGCTACCGGCGGCGCGATATCAATCTAAAGGAGCTGTGGAACACACTGAGCTACGGGGGCTTCTGGAAGATGGCGGCTAAATACTGGAAGATGGGACTGGGCGAGATGTATCGTGATTATATTAAGGCGGCATATGTCAAGGAGCTTCAGCGTTACATGCCCGAACTCAAATCTAGCTATCTGCTCCCCGGTCCCAGCGGCGTGCGCGCTCAGGCATTGGCTCCCGATGGGCGGCTGGTCGATGACTTCCTGATCAAGCATGGCGAACACGTCGTCCACGTCCAGAACGCGCCGTCGCCAGCCGCGACCTCATCGCTGATTATCGCTCGTATGATTGTTGATGAGGCCGAACGCAGCTTTGCGATGGGAGGCTAAAGCGTCTACCAGCTATTTCTTTTTGCGTCGCCAGCGCAGTGGCGCGGTCAGCGTATAGAGCATTGTGCGCAGACCTGCGTTCTGCCAGATATTTTTCGCCTGAGACCACTGGACCTTGCGATCAAGGCAGGTCACACTGGATTCCACCTCCGCCTCCACATGGTGATACAGAGCAAGACCGGTAAGCGTATGGACCCAGAATGTATTCTCCGCTTTATGGCCGCCAAAGCGCATGGCAAGCTCATAGAGCGGGTCATTGGCGCGTATCAGCATCGACGCTTGAGCAACCACACAACCATCCTCCTCGTACGCGCTAAAGGTAATCCAGCCTGCGAAAACATGCCCTTGCGGCGTCATCAGCGTGAAAGACTCGTCATCGGCGTAGAGAACCATTACTCCGGTGGAAAGCGGCATGCCGCCAGGGGCAAGGTGCAATATCGCCACCTCGCCGGGAGCGATGCCGGTGAGCGGCGTATAAAAGCGGTTCCCTTTCGGCCAGAACTTTGGGAAGTTTTCCTTCCAGGTTTTGACGACCTCCGTGGGGCTTACCTCTACCCCTTTCAGGCGGACGCGAAAAACTTTTTGCCACATCTGACCGAAGCCCTGCAATGGACTGAGGCCCTGCCGCCCCGCGACATTCAGATCAAGCGCGCCGGTTGGCAGGCGAGAGACCTTGAAAACCGAGGTCTGCTGTGCCCAGTAGGCAGCATCTCGCGGCTGATTGCCCTCAGGCGAATTCGTTGGTGACGTTGACAAATTTACCTCTCTTCATCAGATCATGCCAGTAAGGATAAAAGGGGATGAAGATTGCAATGCTATGCTGCCAGAGCTTCATCTTCCGAATGATAGATGCGAATGGCATCATCCAGGCGGGTTATCTCAAAAATATGCCGGTAGTGTTCGTTCAATCCGAAGGCGAGCAAACGCTGCTTCTGACGATTGACGCGGATCAGGAGCGTGACGATCAGGCCAATGCCGCTACTGTTCATATACTCTAAGCCGCTGAAATTCAAAATAATTGTACGCGTCGTGGGCGTATTTGCCTCCGTATAAGCATTCATCAACACTTTTTCTGCAAAAGCAGAGACTTCTCCTTGAATGTCGATAATACTGGTTGTCGCGTTTACCTGACGAACATTCATAACAACGTTGGCCTGGGGCATGCGTCCCTCCTTGCAATAGAGCATTGTAGTGACAATGTCGAGATACCCTTTAGAGTGTGTCTGACTCTCAGTGTCTCGCCCTTTTGTGACCGGACTCGCGCGGCTTCGCCGCGCAAGGTATTTTGTAGGTGGTGTGGAAAAATGCGCGACGCGCATTTTTCCACACCACCTACAAAATACGGCGAGCACCACAGGCGCGAGCGCGCGCTCATTTAGATAGAATAAGAACCAACAGGGTAAACGTATTTAAGCCGTTTCAGGTGCATGATTGTCGCTTTCCAGATACATAATCAGCTCAACGGTGTGATGGGTTTCATCGCTGGTAACGTTCATCTCATCCACCATATTTTTGATCAGGAAGAGTCCCCAGCCGCGCGGTGACTGTAGCTCGGACAGTTTGGCTTCCAGATCAGGCTCCCCGGCATCTGGCAGCGGTCTGTTCCCTCCCTGATCGCGCACACGGATAGCCAGGGCCGTTTTTGAGGCCAGCACCTGAATAGCCACCGGCGCCTCGGCCTGATAGTGGTTGCCATGTTCCATTGCATTCATCGTCGTCTCTGCCACAGCGGTTTTGATCGCCTCCAGCCGCCTGGCCGGGAGATGCAATGCTTTGACATTCTCAGCGACTCGCTCCATGACCTGGCGCTCGTTGCCAGGCTGGCTCGGCACCGTCCAATCATCCAGCACTTGCCAGCCATCGTTCCTGTCCATCAAACGTTCCTCTGCGGTAGCATGCGCCATTGTTTCATTCCCCCCACAGCCACCGGACCGCAACATCGTTACCAGCGTGACATCATCCTCCTGTTCCCAGCCCGGGCCGGTAAACGCCGCCAATTTATTCAGCAGAAAATCAAGCAGGTCCTTGCCTGTAAGATCTTCTTGCAGAAGCTCCATCAAGTAGGAGAAACCAAACATAGCACGCTGAGGGTTGTGAGCCTCCACCAGGCCGTCGCTATAGAAGAGCAGAGTATCACTATCTGCCAGCGTCAATTCCTTCTCTTCATACTGTATTCCAGGCATCAAACCCAGCGGCATGCCGGTAGCATGCAGTTCAACAACCTTACGCTCGTGTCGCAGATAGGGGAGATCGTGTCCCGCGTTGGCATAGCGCAGACGCCCGCTATCTGGATCAAGCATAGCATAAAAACAGGTAACGAATACCCCCGTCGGAATGGTGACAGCGAGCAGATCGTTCACCCGCGCCAACACTTCAGCCGGGGAGATGCTGCCTCGCGTGGCGGTGCGGAGCATGGTGCAGGTGGTTGCCATTAACAATGCCGCCGACACGCCTTTATCCGTCGCATCGCCGATGACGATGCCCAATCGTCCGTCTTCAGTCAGCAGGAAATCGTAAAAGTCGCCCCCGACCTCGCGCGCCGGACGGTAGAAGGGTACAAGCTGCCAGCCGGGGAGGGTCGGCACCTCTTTAGGGAGCAAGGCGCGCTGAATATATTGGGCAGTGTGCAGCTCCTGCTCAATGCGGGCGCGCTCTTCCAGACGCGTTTGCTGTTCGATGAGGGTCTTTTGCTGGGCGATACTCTCGATAAGCTGCCCCGCCATCGCGTTGAACTGCTGCTCCAATTGCCCGATTTCATCCCGCCCGTTAACCTCTACTCGCTGCGAATAATCGCCCTGGGCGAATTGCGCGGTGGCCTTCCCCAGGCGATGCAGGCGACGCACCAGGCTCCTGGTAGTCAGCCCCCCGAAAATAGCGCCGACCGGCGTGATGATGACGAGCCAGAATACCGCTGTGAGCAACAGGAAAGGAGCAAATGAAAGAATATTACCTCCGAACGGGACCGAGATTGGCTGCATCTGCACATACACCACCCCTATTGGCCCCTTCCTGCTCAAGACGGGTTGAGCAACGACAGCCACCTGGCCTTGTGGCGTAATCTCCACCACATTGCCTGTTTTTCCCCGTAGGGCATCAAGCACGAGCTGCACCTGCTGCCGGTCGGAAAGCTCATGAGCGAAAGGGGCTGCAAGCGGGTAACTCCTCGGATCAGAACTGGCAAGTATTCGGCCATCAGGGGTAATGAGCAGCGCAAACGCAACCTGCTGAGAATTCGAATGGGAATTTACAGCAGTTCCTTCTGGAGCTGCCAGTGAAAAGGGAGAACCTGGCTGAAACGTAGAGCGGGGATCAAGCGAGCCGTCATTAGCCTGCACAGCCGCCTCCAGCGCATAGACCTGAGCTGCTCCCCTGGCAACAGTCAGGTTCGTCTGGTCTATTCCTGGTAAGCGCGCTAGCACAAAAACTATAATCAGGACCGCCAGCAGTTCCAGGAGCAGTGCTGTAACAACGAAGACAATCACGTACGACGCCGTCATACGCACCTGCAATTTTGCCCACATTCTGAGTACATCAGAGGGGCGGCTCCATCTCCTGGTATTCTTTTCACGCTTCATCGGCATGTATCCTAATAACTGAACATTTCCTTCGCGCATCATCATATCATATTGTGTCTTTTTTCGCATGTATTGAGAATCAAGAACGAATGTGAGCAACTTCACACTATTTGAGGCAAAATATATGGTATACTAGATATATGTGGTAGATAAGGAAAAAGTGACGATATGCAAAATTGTCTCAACCCTTCTCTTCTTTACTAGACAATATAACTGAATGTTCCTCTTAAAAAAATGTCCCTTTAAAAAAACACTTCTATACAATGCTTCTATCAAAAGAAAGAAATGTTTCCCATGAAAAAAATGCTGATGAGCATTATAATCCTGCTTTGTCTGTGTGTGCTTGCCAGTTGCGGCGCCTCGCCGACTGCTCCGCAGGCGGGAGTGCCAACACACACTCCAACAGCAATCACGACGACCAGCACAGCAACACCGCAACCAACGTCGCCTGCTGTACAACCAACACCCCCACCAGATACGCAGCCGACGGTTCCGAGCACGCCACCGCTAGTGCATCTGCATGTAGGGACTGGAGTGCAACTGGCACACTTTTACGTCACAGTCACCCGAGCTGAGTTGAAAAGCGTTCAGACCCCTCCGCCAGGAATGACTTACCTGCTAGTAACGGCCACTCTTCGTAACACAACTACGATTGATCGACCCTTGCTTGCAACGAATTACGTCCTGCATGACGCGAATGGGAAAGCCTACGTCGCTCATGTGTACAGTGGAGCGCCTGCCCCGCCCTTTGGAGTGATCAAGCCAGGGACAACGATACTCGGCCCTCTCGTTTTCCAGGTGCCCATGTCACAACAGCACTTTACATTCACTTACCAGTGGACTGGTGGTTTGGCACAAGCAAGCTGGGATGTTGTCGCGTAAATTCGTAAATAGGAACACTAGACAAGACTCTTAAAGATGCATGAACCGGAAAACTCGCCAAATCAGGTGAAGTTTTCCGGTTCATGCATCTTTGACGAAGTTACTCCACAAATCCATTAAACGCTGTAGGAGCACTAGTATGCTCTTCAATATCCCATGTTTTGTGCCAGAGCGAGCTGGCACCGTCAACCCTGATGGTCTGACCGCTGATATAGGTGGCGGCGGGCGAGAGCAGGAACGTCACGACGGCTGCCACCTCGCTCTCAGTCCCCATGCGCTTGAATGGCAGATCGCGCTGGCCCTGTTCGAGAAATGGACGATTCTCCTCCCCGTAGGTCTCCATGCCGCTCGATTGAATCACGCCAGGGGCCACGGCGTTGATCCGTATGCCCCGGTGCGCCCATTCGACAGCCAGCGTCCTGGTGAAATTTTCAATCCCTGCTCGCGCCGCGCCCGAATGGACCATGCCGGGGAAGCCGCGCCAGTGGTCCATGAGCATATTGACAATGGCTCCCCCGTGCTCGCCCATATAGCTATGATATGCCTGCTGACACATAAAAAAGGTGCCCGTTAGATTCGTCTCTATCACCGCTCGCCAGCCCTTAGACGTGACCTCCTCGGCAGGACTGATATACTGGCCGCCGCCATTGTTAAACAGGCCATGCACCGCTCCATGCTCGCCGATCACCGCCTCGAACAGATCGCGAATCTGCTGCTCATCGCGAATATTGCAGACGTGAAGCGAAGCCCGACCGCCAATTGCCGTAATTTCGTCGCGCACACGCTCCAGATTTTCCTGTTTGCGTGAGGCCAGCACCACATGAGCGCCCAGCGAGGCCAGTTCGTGGGCCGTAGTGCGACCTATACCGGTGCCGCCGCCGGTGACAATAATCACCTGACCGGCGAAGAGATCGGGACGAAAGACGGATTGGTAACGCATGGCGTGTCCTCTCTAGCGGCTATTCTATCCCAGCAGTCTTTGTCGCGCTTGCGGTCACTTGATGGGGAACATACCGGTATTTTTAGCGATGATGGTCAGCATAATCTCATCGGCGCCGCCGCCAATGGAAAGTAAGCGCGAATCGCGGAAATAGCGCGCGATGGGATACTCTTCAACATACCCCATGCCGCCATGGAACTGCACGCAGGTATCGGCAACCTCACGCGCGAGACGGCCCGCCTTCAGCTTCGCCATTGATACTTCCAGCGTGGCATCCATCCCCGCGAGCATCATACGCGTGCAATGGTAGGTGAGCTGGCGCAACAGTTCGATCTCGGTCAGTAGTTCGCCTAGCTTGAAGTGTATCCATTGATTGGCTATGAGCGGCTTGCCGAAGGCATGACGTTCTTTACAGTATTTGATCGTAATCTCGATGGCCTTCTCCGCGCCCGCCAGACCCGTGACCGCGCCGATCAATCGCTCTTTCTGGAATTGCTGCATCTGTAAGGTAAAGCCCATGCCCTCCTCGCCGATGCGGAAGGACTTGGGCACACGCACATTATCGAAATTGAGGATGCCGGTATCACTGCTATGGTTGCCGAGCTTTTCGAGCTTGCGGCTGACGCTGAAGCCGGGGATATCGGTGGGGATAACAATTAACGACATGCCCTTATAGCCTGTACCAGGGCTGGTGCGAGCGAGCAACACCAGGAAATCGGCCTGCGTGCTATTCGTAATCCACATCTTGGTCCCGTTAATCACGTACATATCGCCATCAGATTCCGCCCGCGTGCGGATCGAGGCAACATCGGAGCCTGCGTCAGGTTCGCTTACCGCGATAGAAGCAACCATATCGCCAGCAATAGCGGGAGCCAGGAAACGCCGTTTCAACTCATCGGAACCATGCTGCGCCAGAGCGGGAGTCGCCATATCGGTATGGACGCTGATACCCATTGGCACGCCGCCGCAAGAGAGCCGACCCAGTTCCTCATGCATAATCACATTGTACCAGTAGTCCAGATTGGAACCGCCATACTCTTCTGGATAGGAAAGGCCAAGCAACCCGAGATCGCCCATTTGTTTAAACAGGGTGTGGGCGGGAAAGATGCCATCGGCCTCCCATTGATCAACATGGGGTTCGATCTCTTTTTCGGCAAACTGGCGCACCAGTTGACGAAACATAGTATGCTCTTCATTGAAATAGATTGACGATGAGTTTGCCATGCGATACTCCTATCTGCCGTCGGTCGCTATAGTTGCACTACACTGTAACACAACCATACAACGAAGACGGCAGGTAGAGCAAGCCCTTCCGCACTGTAGGGGCTGAGCAACCGCGAGGGATTGCCCCTACGCGCTCGCTGGCTTGACGCCCCATATCGACAGCCAGTACCAGATACCACAAAAGCCGTCCACGAGCATCGCAATGGTAAAATCGCGGTAGAGCTTATCAAACTCTTCTTCCGTCAAAACCTCCGCTTCCAGCAGAAATGATTTCAATAGTTGCAGTTCAACCGTGAAATTATCGTAACAGCCCTCGTAAGCTTCCGCGCCCTTAGCGTAGTCGATGGCGTACGCTTTATGCTGAATATTCCGATAACCGGCCTGGCGCAGGAAGGGACCGAGGAGCGGCGTAATAGCTACAGGCGACTCATCATTGGTGAGCGCATAGCCATCGGCCTGATGCTTCACCTGCGCCAGCAGCGCGCCCACTCTCTCACAAATACCACTATTGGTAATAGGCGTCTCCGCTTCCAACAGGTAAAGCACCCCTCCCGGGCGCAAGATGCGCATACAGTCTTGCAGGAGCGCAGGCCAGGCACTGGCGGGTATAGAAGAACTCATGCAATGGGCATTGACAACGTCAAACGTGTTATCAGGAAAATCCAGATGCTTTAAGACATCCGTAGTCCTGAAATGAGCGTTCTGCAATCCTTGTGAATGGGCCAGAGCAGAGGCATACTTTATCATTGCTGGATTCATATCGATGCCTATTACCTCAACCTTAGGGTGCTCAAATGCCACATCGAGCGCCCATCCTCCGGGCCCACAGGCGATATCAAGCACATAGCGAATATCGGTTGTATCGTTGTGTCCTGGAAACAATACTTCCCTGGTGCGAGCGAGTATAGCATGCAAATCGATGAGACGAGCCATTTCCGTCACATTATTATCAACAATGGTACTGGGGGTCTCTGACGATTCTGGAGAACGATTATTCTGTACCATACACCTCTCTCCTACCCTACAAGTGCAAAGCACCTGGATAAAATACACTTTCGGACAACATTTTACTTAAAAAAACAGAAAAACACATCGTTAAAAAGAATGTATTTTTGGTATTACCATCTCTGGGGCACATTACGGTACAGAGTCAAAATGAACGATTTGACAAAATAGATGTAGGGGCTAGCAGGGCAGGCGCAAGGCACTGCCCCTACAGGATATAGATGAGAGGGCTAGCAGGGCAGGCGCAAGGCACTGCCCCTACGAGAAAGAGGTATCTTACGGCGCTTTAAAGGCGGATGGGCAGAGTTGTGCCAATGTACAATCGGCGCAGCGGGGCTTGCGTGCATCGCAGACTGCGCGCCCGTGATAGATGGTGCGGTGCGCAAAGCTCAACCATTGCTCGCGCGGGATCAGCCCCATCAATTCCTGCTCAACCTTCACCGGATCTTCATGCTGCGTCCAGCCAAAGCGCCGGACCAGGCGGCCAACGTGCGTATCCACGATCACGCCCTCGGTCACGCCAAAAGCATTGCCCAGGATGACATTGGCTGTTTTGCGCGCCACCCCTGGAATTTTCACCATCTCCGCCATTGTGCGCGGCACTTCCCCGTTATGCTGGGTGAAGATATACTGGCAGGCCGCACGGATATTTTTTGCTTTATTGCGGTAAAAGGTGATTTTTTGAATATCCTGCTCAAATTCTTCCTGGCTCGCTGTGGCATAATCCTCGACGCTGCGATACTTGCGAAATAGCTCGCTGGTCACGCTATTGACGCGCGCATCGGTACACTGCGCCGCAAGCTGTGTGGCAACGAGCAGTTCCAGAGGCGTAGAGAAATTAAGATCGTATTTTGCGGCGGGATAGAGGCGCTCCAGTTCTTCTACAATCCCCTGCACCTGCTCCAGCGACTTGGGAGCTGCGACATTGGTCGATGATACCTGTTCCATCATTTTCTCTCTTCCAAAGCCCGAATATATCTATCAGCCGACCTGATGACTGCATTGCTGGCATCAGGAGTTACTATTCTGTCAAACCATCCTCCATACAAACGCTCAAATGGATAGGGAGCGATGGTATCGCGTATTCTGGCAACTTCTGCCCCTGGCAACGGAATGATGTTCGGATAACTATACATAAAGCTTACCCAGTTGCGGTCCGCCACGACCTGGATCGTATCGCCCGTCAATAGCAACCCCTTGCCATCAGCTCCATCTGCCCAATGCAGCACTGTGCTACCGGAAAAGTGACCGCCCAGGCGCACGAGAGTAACGGCACTCAGCAAGGATAATGTCTCGCCGGACCAGAACTTGATCCGGCTATCCGGCCTCATCACCCATCGGCGATCTGCCTCATGGAGGTAAATCACCGTGTCCAACCGTTCGGCCCATTCGACCATTGAGCTATAAAAATGCGGGTGAGAAATAGCGATGGCATGCAGCCCTCCTAACCGTCTGACCTCTGCCACCGTATCATCGTCGAGATAGCTGATGCAATCCCAGAGCACATTCCCTTGCCCCGTTTGTACCAACAGAGCGCGCTGCCCGATGGCAAAAGAAGGCTCCGTTCCTATACCGATCAGGTGCGGCTCGTGCTCTTTCACCCTGTTATGATACCCTTCCGCCTTCATCAAGGCCAGCGTGGTCCACTGCTGTCCATGATAGCCAATATACTGACGCTCATCGCTGCAAATCGGACATGTTTGCGGGCGCGCCTGGCTGGCTGCGAACTGGACGCCGCAGGTCACACAAATCCAGTTTTCCATGCAATCCTCTTCCCAGTAATCTTGCTAATCGAAAATTTATTATACAATCCTCTGCGTGAGAAGACGTTCTGCTTCGCTCACAATGCGCTGCACAATAGCGGCGGCTGGCTCTATCGTATGGATCAGGCCGGAGGCTACGCCTGCACTAATGCCTGCCATGCTGGTATCGCCCCGCTGATCTGCCTCTCTTAGCTGCACTCGCAAAGCTCGGCGCTGCGCGAAAAGTTCGGCATCGCGGCCCTGCCATTGCTCAATATACGCGTTGCGCAACATGCGATCTACGATACCAGGAGGGAATGGCTGGTTATAGATGAGATCATAAACGTTGGTACGTATGGTATCGTCAGCTCCTGCCGCGACCACTGCCTGCTTTTCCCACTCGTGTCCGGCCCATTCCTTGCTGGCAACGAAGCGCGTGCCAATCCAGACTCCCTCAGCCCCCAGCATCAAGACGGCAGCCAGGCCACGCCCATCGGCGATCCCGCCTGCCGCAACTACGGGGATCGGGGCAACGGCATCAACAACGGCAGGCACAAGAGAAAGCGTGCCGATACTGCCACTATGCCCACCCGCTTCCGTGCCCTGCGCAATCACCAGATCCACACCCGCCTGCGCTGCTATGCGAGCCTGGGCGACCGTCTGCACCTGGTTAAAGAGCAGCACCCCGGCATCATGGGCGCGTTTAACATAGGGCGTCGGATCGGCAAAAGAGTGATTAATAGCGGTCACACGCTCCTCTATCGCGACCTGGAACAGCTCGTCAACATTGGGGAAAGATGAGATAAAGCCGATGCCAAAGGGTCGGTCGGTGAGCTCACGCACCAGGCGAATCTGCTCCCGCAGCCACGCAGCTCCGCCACGGCTGGTACCGCCGATCATGCCAAATCCACCCGCTATTGAAACGGCAGCCGCTAATGCCGCCGTTGCCGTCCCGCCCATCGGCGCATTCATAATGGGGTGATCAATGCCGAGTAGCTGGCATAGACGCGTATGTAACATGAGCAAGCTCCAATTCGTACTGTTTCTAATGCATTCCCATTTGACGTCCTCGGGCAGGGTATGTATGTAATATTGTACCTCAACGGAGGCGGCAAGAGTGCATGGTCTTTTCTCTATTCGGAAATAGATCAGTCCTTTTCTTTTGGAATAAACGAACGAAATACAAGTGTTTTTACATAAAGAGATATTCGGCCTGATTCTCCAGAGCGCCATAATGAAGCCGATTCACCAATCTGGTTGTTTCAGAGAAGGAGCTTGAAGATAATGCAAACTGTGCCTCATATTCATCATGAGGACTCCTTTCCCGACGAAAATATACCGCCAACCCCTGATCTTTTTCGCCCATTCACGCTGCGCGGGGTGACGTTGCGTAACCGCATTATGGTTTCACCTATGTGCCAGTATTCTTCGGAAGATGGTTTTGCTTCCGACTGGCATCTCGTCCACCTGGGCAGTCGCGCTGTGGGAGGGGCCGCGCTGGTCATGGCTGAAGCGACCGCCATTGAAAAACGAGGGCGCATCTCACCACAAGACCTGGGTATTTATTATGACGAACATATCCCGATGCTAGCGCGCATCACTGCCTTTATCAAAGAACAGGGTGCAGTCCCAGCCATCCAGCTTGCGCATGCAGGCCGCAAAGCCAGCACGTACCGGCCCTGGAGCGGCAGCGGCGAACTTGCCGCTGATCAGGGTCGTTGGGAAACTATCGCCCCTAGCGCCGAGCGGTTCTCTGCACAGTATCCCCTGCCAAAGGAGCTGACACGCGACGAGATTGCCGCAGTGGTGCAGCACTTCCAGGATGCCGCTAAACGAGCCTTGCAGGCAGGCTTTGAGGTGCTTGAAGTTCATGGCGCTCATGGCTATTTGATCCATGAATTTCTCTCGCCAGTCTCTAACCACCGGCAGGACGAATACGGCGGGCCGTTGCAGCATCGTATGCGCTTCTTGCTCGAAACCGTTGACGCGATACGCGCGGTGATGCCAGACGAACTCCCGCTCTTCGTGCGCCTGTCAGCCAGCGATTGGACGGAAGGCGGATTGACAATCAACGATACAGTGGAGATTGCGCATACATTGAAGCAACACGGCGTTGACCTGATTGACGCGTCTTCCGGTGGCAATGTCGCCACCGCAAAGATACCCCTGGCTCCTGGCTACCAGGTACCGTTCGCCGAACAGATCCGGCAGGAAGCCGATATTCCAACCGCTGCCGTTGGTCTCATCACCCAGCCGCAGCACGCCAACGACATCATCCATAGCCAGCAGGCCGATCTTGTAGCCCTCGCACGCGAGTTATTGCGCGATCCGTACTGGCCCATGCATGCAGCGCGTGATCTGGGTTATGATATGACATGGCCCTCTCAAATATGTGCGGGCCAAACTCTAACAGACGGAGCTGGAGGGGGCAACCGCAAGGGATTGCCCCTACCATCCGGTGTCAATGGGCTTGACACATCGTATCGTGCTCTATTGGATCGATCCTATCGCAATTCAGGAGGATATCCCATGTGCTTTGAATTCAATGCTGAACCCCCCATTTCGCCCCAAAGTGGCAGCACGGCGCGCGGCGAAGAGATTGTGCTCGAATCAGCCGATGGCACCCGTTTCCTGGCCTACGCCGCGCATACAGGCACACCAGCGAAAGCTGGCATTATCGTTTTACCGGATGTGCGCGGGCTATTTCATTTCTATAAAGAACTGGCGCTTCGCTTCGCTGAAGCTGGCGTCGAGGCCGTCGCCATCGACTATTTCGGGCGCACGGCTGGCCTGACGGACCGCGACCAGGATTTCGATTTCTGGCCCCATGTGATGGAGACGCGTCGCGAAACGCTGGATGCCGATATTGCTGCCGCGGTCGCTTACCTGCGCGGTCTGCCGCACGCTCCGCAGTCGCTCTTTACCGTTGGCTTCTGCTTCGGCGGCTCCAACTCTTTCCTCCAGGCATCCAACAATCCAGGGCTGGCCGGCGCGATTGGCTTCTACGGCGGGCTGGCGGGGCCGAGTCGCAATGGCTCCCCCACCGCGCTGGAGCGTGCGTGTGCGTCCACCATTCCTGTACTCGGCCTCTTCGGAGGAGCGGACCCGATGATTACCGCCGAGCATGTGCAAAAGTTCGACGAGGAGCTTGACAAAGCTCACGTTGAACACGACATCATCACTTACCCAGGCGCTCCCCACAGCTTCTTCGACCGCGCTCAGGCCGAATACGCTAAAGAGTCGGAGGATGCCTGGAAACGCATTCTTGGCTTCGTTGCAGCCCACACAAAAGCATAAACTGATTACCTGACACGATTAGCAGGCGCTACATTTCTTTTGATTGAATAGATACTTCAAAAGGGATATAGCGCATCTTTATACAATTCGCGTTTTTATCATTCTTAGATATTGCAGCGACTCCTCTGATAACCTCTTGCAATTATAGATAGATAGATATATAATTGCCGTGCTTGTACCCATGATAACCGTCTAGACGGTTATCCCATAGCACTTTAATGGAGGTTCTTATGTCTAAATCCCTTACTCGTATCCTCTACCTGATTGCCGTCGTTATTGGTATCGTTGCTGGCATTCTGGAATACATGGCTTTTGCAGGAGTACATGTGGACACAACAACCGGCGCAGTAACTGGCGGCAATCCTGGCCTTCTTAGCATTGCCCTTGCCATTGCCGGGCTTGCAGGTATTCTCGCATTCGTGTCATGGATTGGGGCGCTTGTTAAAACTGCGCAGCTTGCACGCTGGGGCTGGTTTATCGTCTTGCTCCTTCTCTCCTGGCTTGCTATCCCAATGCTCGTTTACATCTTTGCTGGTCCCGAAACACCCGCCAGGCAGCCGCAACTCGGCTAACCATTTGCACCTGTCTGCCACGGTCGGTCGATAAAAATCATCAAAGCAATTATCCCTGAATGATGCCACCGGCAAACCATCCATCTGTTCTTCCTCAATATGGGTTTGCCGGTGGCATCTCTCTCCCCAAATGCCAAATGCTCGAATTTCTGCCAGCGAGAGAAGAGAGCAGTAGCTATTATCTCCTATGATAAAGCTTGCGTTGAGAGGAAAAGTGCCCGTAAGTACTATCATACTTGTAGAGGTAAGCTACAATTAAAAGGAAGAGTCGGGCAGTATCTTCCTGCGTATGTTCTATTGATAGAGTTTGATGTGTGTTGAAAGACCGATGGTGATAATGGTATAAGAGAATATAAAATGCGAATTGCTATTGAAAGATTGGATAGCGCGCAGGTGTTCAGCAATGTAACTGTGCAGAGGAAAACCGGTGGATTTAGAATTTGATTTTGAGAAACGCTATCGCCTGGTACGAGAAATTATCGAGACGGTTGTACTGACTTTCCTGATGTTCCTGGTCATCCGTCTGGCGGTGCAGAACTTCAACGTCGATGGTATGAGCATGGAGCCCAATTTACATAATCAAGAGCTCATCCTGGTGGACAAGTGGTCCTACCTGTTCCATGCACCCGCCCGTGGCGATGTGATCGTGTTCGTGGCTCCCCCCAATCCTGCCCTGGATTATGTCAAGCGCATTGTGGGGTTGCCCGGTGATATCATCACGATTCAAGATACCACCGTCATTGTCAATGGCAAGCCGCTCAACGAGCCATATGTTGATCCGCGTCGCCAGGGCGATCCTTACCAGCCGTTTGTGAACCGCGTTGTGCCGCCCAATACCTACTTTGTGCTGGGTGACAACCGCAACGGCAGCTCTGATTCGCGCGACTGGGGATGTGTGCCCCGGCAGAACGTCATCGGGCGGGCCGCGCTGGTCTACTGGCCTCTCGGTCAGGATAATAACGGTCTTTTGCCAAGCGTTGCCTCAACGTTTAACAATATCCCCCCACCGAGCGGCGTGCCTGTCAGCACCTGTCCGGTGATAGTAAGGCCACCCGTTACCGTTGGTAGTGCGTCTACCCAGCCGAACGACCTGCTTAATCTGGATACGATGGCGACTCTATTCATGCCCGCAATATTTATGTTATACTATCGCAGGCGTAAATAAATGCTCTTTTGTCAGCATCAAGGTATTGAGCTAGCTTGTGACCGGACTGCCTAAGACGAGATCCATTTCATGGTCGTTGAGCCTGACGTTCAAAATCTGGTGCTTGAGGCGGTTCTGCGCGTCTGCCAGGTGTTTATTCAGGAGTGCTGTCATCTCTTCGGGCGACATAATCAGCCCTATAATCCCTTCAACGGTCACATGGGATGCGACCAGCCGACCGTTGGTCACGGTCGGCATACCGGCGATAGCGCAGGGAAGGCCAAAAAGCTCGAACGCCACACGGACGCCATCGGCGTTGATCGTTGTATTCGGTTTTTGCACAGGATTTGACGGCGCCAGGTTGAGCACAATCAAATTGTTGATGCTATTTTCCTGTACCTGTAACGGACCGGGTGGTAAAAGCGCTACCTGCGGCGGCATCTGGTCAATGGCTGACGAGAGCGCGCTGTCGAGCTGCGTTTGAGCAATGCCGTGGAGATAGGGACGCAGAAGAAAAAACCAACCCGCCGCCGCAAGTAGCAGCAGGATGACAAGCGTCGTCAGGCAGCCTCGAAAGAAGTGTCTGCGCGGTGCTGGATTAACAACGGTTGGAAACATTTATTTGCCTCTATTATGTATTTAACGTTACTATAATAACGGGAAGGCCAGGGTAATGGTGACATTCTAGCTCCTGCCGTCTGAAATTTGCATGACCGAGTTTTGCCCATCACTTTACCAATGCGGACACTGATGGCTTGCCTTTCAATCGGGTGAGGAGAAACGTTCCAAGCCGCAGAGGAGCGCCGAACTGGACGCGTTTCTCCTAGCGCGTCAGCAGCGTTCCCGATTGTTTTTCAAGAACTGGACGTGATTGAAAATTTATCCAGCTTGTTTGGTCAATAGATCAGGGACTACTATTATGCACGAAAAAAGCTTACTTACACTGGAATACCCCAAAATTTTGGCGAAGGTGGCCCAGGAAGCGGCCTTCTCTGCCAGCAAAGAATTAGTAAAAACCCTGGAGCCAACTCCCGATCTGGAGGCGGCCCGGCATCGTCTTGCCTTCACTTCCGAAGCCACGCGCCTGATAGACCTGCATCCCGATGCCGGTGTGCGTAGCGCTCATGACATCCGTCCTTTACTGGTGCGCGCCTCTCTCGATGGCGTCCTGAGTCCAACCGATCTGGTAGAAATTCTGGAAACGGTGCGCAGTTCTCTCTATGTGGCTCGTCTGCTGGAGAGACTCGAAGCCGAGACGTTTCCTCTCCTGCGGTCTCTGGGAGCCGACATTCCGCAGCGTCCTCAGATCGTGCGTCGTATCGAGGAGACGGTCAGCGAGGAAGGCGAGGTGCTGGATACCGCCAGCCCCGCGCTACGCAAGCTGCGTTTTGATATTCGCGGCGCCAATCAGCGTCTTCAGGAGCGACTGCGCACGCTGGTCCACGATTTTGGCTCCGCCTTGCAAGAGCCAATTATCACAATGCGCAATGATCGCTATGTCGTCCCTGTGCGGTCGGAGAGCCGCAGCCATGTGCGCGGTATCGTTCACGACCAGTCATCCAGCGGCGCCACCGTCTTTATCGAGCCGCTCGTCGTTGTTGAGCTGAATAACAAGATACGTGAGCTACAGATCGAGGAGCGCCAGGAGGTTGAACGTATCCTGCGCGTCCTCTCCGAAGAAATTGGCAACGAGGCCGAATCGCTCAAGGTCGCGGTAGAGCTGCTGGCCGAGTTTGATCTGCACATGGCAAAAGCTCGTTACGCTCGTATGACGCGCGCTACTGAACCCCGGCTCAATGATCAGGGCCGGATTGAGCTGCGCAACGCGCGCCATCCCTTGTTGACCGGCAAGGTCGTCCCGATCAATTTTCATCTCGGGCGCGACTTCTTTATGGTGGTCGTCACCGGTCCGAATACCGGCGGTAAGACGGTCGCGCTAAAAACGGTCGGGCTGCTTACGCTCATGGCCCAGGCGGGTCTGCATATCCCGGCGGAGGAGCAGTCGGAGATCGCTATTTTCGAGGAGATTTTCGCCGACATCGGCGACGAGCAGAGCATTGAGCAGAGCCTGAGCACCTTCTCATCTCACCTCACCCGTATTATTGATATCCTGCGCCATGTTGATGCTGAGCGGCAGCGCGGCGTACCGGATATACGCGGCAAGATGTCGGAGACGCTGGTGAAAAAGCGGGAAAAGGAGCTATCGAGCTACCTGGTATTGTTTGATGAGCTGGGAGCAGGCACCGATCCAAGCGAAGGCTCGGCCCTGGCCCGCGCCATCCTCACATTCCTGCTTGAGCGCCATGTGACGGCGGTTGCCACGACCCATTACTCCGAGCTTAAAGCTTTTGCCCACGAGCAGCCAGGGGTGGTCAATGCCTCGGTCGAGTTCGACATTGAGACGCTCTCGCCAACGTACAAGCTGAGCATTGGCCTGCCCGGACGCAGTAATGCCCTGGCAATCGCTAATCGTCTGGGACTGGATGAGCGCATTATCGAACGGGCGCGCGAATTTCTGGGCAGCGCCGGCGTACGGATGGAGAATCTGCTGGAAGGGCTGCAATCCGAGCGTAAGGCGGTGGATGATGAGCGTTATCGTTTGAGCATGGAGCGGGCCGAGGCCGAGTACCAGCGTCGCCAGCTAGAGGAAGAGCGTCACAAGCTCGAAGCGCAACGCGTGCAGATCCTCAACGATGCGCGTGCGCAGGCCAGGCGCGAACTGGAGCAGGTTCAGGTCGAGCTGGCTAAGGTCAAAATTGCTGTACAACCTGGCAATCTGACGCGCGAGCGATTAAGCGAGGCTCGTCAGAAGGCTCGTCAACTCGAAGAGAAAGTGGTCACAATTCCCGAGCCGCGTCGCGTCCGGCATGTCGAGCCTCAGCAGGAACGGCTGGATGGCCCCATTCAGGTGGGTGATACCGTGCGCGTTCTGACCTTTAACCAGAACGCCGAGGTTGTGGGCCTCTCAACCGACCAGGGCGAGGCCGAGGTGCAGATGGGCGCGTTACGATTCAGGGTCAACGTGGACAACCTTGAGCGCCTGAGCAAGCGCAAAGCGGCTGCGGCTGAACGGTCCGCCGATATCGTCATCCCGCGCCTGGAGGAGCGACCGGCTGTTGCCAGGGAGCTTGATATGCGTGGCTGGCGCGTCGAGCAGGCGCTTGAGGAGCTGGAAACATACCTTAATGACGCCTCTCTATCTGGTATGGCCTCAGTGCGCATCGTGCATGGCAAAGGCACCGGAGCTTTACGGGCCGCTATTCGCGAGCAGTTAGCCCGTCATCCCCTGGTGAAATCGTTCGCGTCCGCGCCTCCGCAGGAAGGGGGAGACGGCGTAACGGTGATCAAGCTGAGCGCATAGTTTCGACGCACTCAAACAAGAAGAGGTCCTTCACGGCTCAAGACACCTGTGAGAGATGTCTTGAGCCGCTCACACTTAACTCTGCCAGCTCGACTTGGCTTCGCGTAGCTGTTCGGGGGTCAAGATTCTGAAGAGGATCAGGAGGTTCTCCAGATCGTACTCCAGGCCTATCGCGTGCAGCTCCTGGCGGATACGACCGAGGGCGCTGATCTGCGTGGTGGTAATCAGGCCAAAGCTCACAAGGCTCGCAGCTAATAGCTGGTCAGGCGTAAGCAATTTAAACATAAGCAATATTTCACCCAACTGGTAATTCAAATCCACTCCACACAACATTCTTTGAATATTTTCTGCCACTTCTAACCGGCTTTGCGGCACGAGATGGCCCGCGATCAGCACGCTGCCGAGTGAGCGAGTAGCACGTCCGTTCAGCACCTGCGGCTGAATCGCCTGTGGTGGTTGAGCCGCAGGCGGCATCGGCGGCAGGCTTTGCATGATATCTATGAGCAAAGAATTGTTCTGCACCTCGTCCGTCTCTACAGCATCGTTCTTGGGAGACCGATCCTGCGCCTGCTCCGACTTTTGCTCCACCAGAACGTGCTTGCTGATTCTCTTTCGCTCATCAATTTTCTGGTGTGATAACACATCCGTGATCTTCTCCTTCTCCTCAGCATGAGGCGGGATCGGAGTCAGCGCCTGCCGTTTAACCGTTGGAGCCGGCGCGCCATGATAAGGGGAGGAAGCGGACGTTGGCTTTGAGGTTGCGATTGATGATAACGGCGGCAACGGCGCCGATGGTTGCCCATAATTAGAGCGCGAAAGCACATCAGGCCGCCTCAGGCTATCTGTACTTGTCTGCCCGCCTGCTCGCTCACCGGGTAGATCCTGGATGGGCGATGCGCGCAAGGGTATTGAGCTAAAGTTATCGCCGTGTTGCGCTGGGCGGGTCGCCGGGGCCGGAGGAGTGTAATTCGCCCTATCAGGATTGTAGGGAGAATGTCCGTTTCCCCGGTAGGATGTCTGGGAGCCGGCCTGCTGCCCGAACTGGGTACTTTCAGGGAGGGGATAGGGCGCGCCATGATTAGTATACTCCCTGGTAGACGGTTTGTGCTCCTGGACCATACGCGAAAGCTGCGCCAGGCTGGACTCCGTTTGCCCATTTGCCAGACGCTGTAAAGCGGGTGTCTCAGTAGTAGCGGAATTGACGGACATGGCCGGTTGAGTTGAATTGTGGGTATCTATTCTATTAGCATCTGTATTATTATTATCTGGCATTGTTGCTGAACTCGATTTTCCTTGTGAACTCCAGGTGCGTTGATTGGGATAAAGAACAGCCCGAATCTTCTCCACGTAAGACGGTTTTCCCGCTCCCGTTGTTCCCTTGCCTGTACCTGAAGGAGGTGCAGCAGGGGGCGCGGGCACGCCTGTCCTTGTAGAGGCCGTAGAGGGGGGAGGCATAGGCTGGCTGTCCATATTCTGGGTAAAAGGGGCGCGCAGCGGCCTCTGATTTCCTGAGAGGGGGGGGCTATCAGGTGGAAATTCGGGCTGGTATGTCATCCCATTCCTGGGTGGTAATGGACTGGTGGTCATAGATGATGTCCAGGGAGCGGCGTTTTGGGCTATGGGGGGGGATGAGAGCGGCATCGTCGGTATCGGCACAGTCGCTTTGGAAAGCTGCTGAGAGGTAGGAGCAGGAGCAGTGGCAGTCGGGACGCGTGAGCGTACTAGCTCGATAAGACGCATCACTCCCTGCACCCCATCAACTTCCGTGTCCGCCATGGCCTCCGATGCGCGTTCTTCGGGATCAAAGGGACCATAGCCCGCGAGGTTGGAGCAGCGGAAAGATATTACCTGAATCCCGCGTCCCCGCCGCTGCGTCTCTAAAGCTACCCAGAACTCATGTCGTGATGTTGCCGCCTGGGCAAGATTGATAAGAACGAGTTGTATCGAATTGCGTGCAATAACATCGAAGACTTCTACTGCGGTCCGCGCCGTGTGACACTCGTAGCCTGCAAGCTGAAATTCGCTTGTCAGGAGTGCTGCCATCTGTTGGTCACGCTCAAAGAAAAGTACCTGTGGACCGCTCGTGCTAATATTCATGCCAACTTCACCCCCGGTTCATTGCACGTATTCTACTTCGATCCCGCATTCCTGAGCGAAGCTAGACGCGATAGCGGCGTTGGAATGCGGAAGGTTTTCAGGTAGATTGAGCCTGCAAGGGAGCCGTTATTCCTCTTTAGATCCGTTCCTGCTACCCATCTATCTGCGCGTCGTTCCTGCTGTTCGAAAGCTTATCAATACTGCGCTAGTATAGCATATATTCCCACAAATTTCATAGCAAATGTGACTATTGAGGCAGAAGTTTTGCAAATCAGTCGCCAACTGGACCTTCTCTCGAATAGCTATCTATCATGGAAGCATTCGGATGCGCATACAGGCTATAGGCCAGCCAGGTTGGATCGCCCTCGCGCCTGGCTTCCAGACGGCCCTGCCTCACCGCCTCTGCAATGGTGTTCCCGTTGGCAAGGCTTTGATACATGCTCCTGGTGAAACGATAGGCGCTGCCATCTTTCACCGGCCAGAGGGGAGCGAGGAACAGACTTGCTCCCGACCCGATGAGGCGACTGGCCCAGCCTCCAAGCCCATTGATGCTCCAGCCCTGGTGTCCGACTTCGCACGCGTTCAATACAAAAGCGGGTCGTTGCCGACGAATGGCCTGCGCCACCTCTGCTACGATGCTGTGCGGCGTAAGTGATTGCCGGTCCTGGAGCCAGATCGCGGATTCTCCGCTGGGATCAGATGGATAAAAGGAGCCGTGAGTTGCAATATGCACCCAATCATAGATCCCTTCCTGTAAAAACCGCTTGACATTGATATAGGTTGGCTCTGGGGGACTGACATTCTGGAACTGATGCTGATGCATGAAGGCTTCCAGAAAAGCGCGTTCCTTCGAGGTAGAGGATAATTGCGTATCAGGAGGAGCAATCACGGCCATGCGCCGGAGCGACAGCCAATGTTCTGGCTCGTAGATGTTTTTTTCTTGGGGACTGCGCCGTAGCCAACGCGCGAGATTCATCTGGAGGCAGAGCGGGTGCGGATCTACCCAGGTTTCCCCGTGGGGCCAGAGCATTTCCCAGGGAATATCTGGCTCGTCAGAGATGATAAGCAGGCTTTTATCGGCCCACGCTTCGCGCTCGCGTTCATAGCGCGCCTGCAATTCCAGAGGGACCAATTCTTTCCAAAGATTCATGCCCACTTCGCGCAAACGTTCCTCTATTGTTTGTTTATCGATAGGTCTCGCGCTTCCCATAACCGCAGGCGTGGTGGGATCAAGCCCATTCATTAAAGCGGTCAGACGGCGATAGATCTCCCGAGTATAAGCCAGGAGCGAACTCTTCAAGTGCAGTGGGGCAAATTCCTGCCCTAAATCCTGGCCTTTCTGCAACAAATGAAAACGCAGTTCAGGAGGAGAGGACGCAGGAGTATAGGCAATATAGAGGGTAAAATCTGAGGGATCTCCGTTGCCTGTGGTGTGTAACCGAGTCTCAACACGCTCCTGAGCCTGAACACTCACCTCAGTTGCGGCAATCTCAAGCAGGAGTTCGGTCGAGCCAAGATGATTGCTATCCTGGATAAAATCAAAATGAATGGAGCTAAAACAGACGCGACGCGGCGCGAGGTCAAAGACCAGCGGAGCGCTGACTTGCTCTGAGGACAGCACCAGTTCTTGCGCTCCTGGTCCCAGCAGCTCGAAGTCAGGGGCGTCAATCCTCACCAGCACAGGCTTCTCCTCTTCTAGCTGTAGCGCTTGCTCAGGAGCATCACTATACTCGTAATGAGACTCTTTCAGGCGCACCACAATCGAGACCCGGTGGGATTTAATCCAGACTTTGCGCGGGCAAGAGATATCGACAAAGCGTATAAGAGCAGGCTCCAGCGGTTTTTTTCTCAAGAAGCCCTGAAAGAGCGCGACGAAGCTGCCCCTGGTTATCTGCTGACCATGAGATGGGTCGAACAGCTTCATTTCTTGATCGAAACGCTGAATGAGTGCCGGGACCGTCTTCAACAACTGAAGAACCTCATAGCAGATGAGATCCTGCCGCTGAGGATCTTGCTCCTGCTCCAATTCAGTCAGGAGGGCGAGCAAAGGCCCGGCCAGCGCTCCCCATTGCTCGCCTGCCAGGGCAGGAAATTCGGGAGAGATCTTGTAGAGAATTAAAATGACGGGATTCTCTTCCATGCTTGTTCCTTTTTCTGAAAACTATCAAGCGCCATAGTAGACGAAGGCTGCCCAGTCATAGAAATGAGCATAGGGGCGCATCTCCTCCTTCTGGAGTGCTTGCTCATCTTTTTGCGGTGTAAGAGCAACACGCAGATAGTGCTCCACCCATATCGCAAGCTGGATGAGGCCCCGCAGGCGCAACTCTGTCACGTAAGCCTCCAGACTTTTGTAGGTCTGGTCGCGCAACCAGCATTGGGCCAGGCGTAGAGCTTTGGCAGGATGGAGTTGTCTCCAGTCGGGCGAGGCATTAGCACCAGACAGATAGAGGTCATAGAAACGGATCATCAGCAAGGCTGCGCTCATCTGCTCCACCGACCAGAGCGTGCCAATCACAGAGGGGACGCCGGTATGGAGGAAACCAGCAAATAGACCAATGACTTCATTGGGCAGATTTTGCATATCTGTGACTGCCGTCTGGCAGGCCGGGAGCACCGCTAATTGCAGCAAAGCCAGGCGCGGCTCATCGGCTTCGAGGAGATCACGCAGGCTCAGACTGGTGTTCTGAGCCAGCAAAAACGCAGAGTCAAGCGGTTTATCGGCACGAAAGCTCGCGTGACAGGAGAGGTGGAGAATGGAGGCTTCTGGCAAAGCCTTCCACAATGCATCTTGGGTGGCCTGAGACCCGTAGAAGGTCGTTGCATACTGCGCTGTGAAGAGCTTTTGAATCCCTTCCATCTCAAGCCGTGTGAAGGGCAATGCGGGGGGAATGCGCAAACTCAGAGTTCCAAAGGACTCGATAAGATCATCGGGTGCTGCGGCTAAAAACGCGAAGTAGTTCGCCCACCAGAAGAAACTCAAGCCTTGTTCAATCAGCTTTTCGGGAGACTGATCGCTCTGGGCCTGCAAGACCTGTAGCGCCCGCTCCCAGGAAGCAATAAAGATATGAGCGAACTCGGGATTTAGCGGGGCCTGGTTATGCAGAGAAGCGGGATGGGTCCGAACATACTCCTGAATCTGCTGAGATAGGCGCTCCAATTCTTCCTGAGCCCAGATCCCCCGGCCCGCGTCCAGCAGGGGTTCTGAAGGAGATTGGTCATCAATCTCAGCACGTAATTCATTGACATACTCTTGCAGAGATTTCAGCAGGCGCCGTAGCTCTTCCTGCGCCCATTGCCCTTCGTTGACTGCTGGCAGAGGATTGCCCACGCCTAACAGACGCAGCGGAGCCCCTGCCTGTCTGGCACGGCGTTTATCGGCCTCGTTGCGCACTGTCACGAGCACACGAGCCGAAGGAGCATAGCTCACATCAAAATGATCGAGTAGGCAGACCTGCCGACCTTGCACGCTATATGGGGCGGCATGGAAGGGGATTACGCCTGTACTTCCCGTAGGAATCAGCACTACGCTGGTTGCCTTGAGGGCGTACAGGCGCAGCGCAATGCGTCGGATCAGACACTCGCCGATATAGGGAAGCGAATCCGTTAGCGAACTGCGCATCCAATCCGGGATAGATTGCCCAGCAAGATAGCCACCAACCAGGTTTCCATCCTTCCTCTTGACCAGCAACAGATCATCAGACTTCAGTTCCTCCGCCCAAATCGCCTCAGGCTCTTCTCCTGATACCGGGACCAGTAAAGCCAGACTCCCTATAGCGGTCACGACAATGTACACGAGCGGAACGTTCGACGAGGCTGCCTGGGCAACCTGTTCATAGCCAGGGTCAAGCTGAAAGTCGGCATGCCCCGCAATCTGCCTGATCTCCTCGATTGTCTCTGTCAGCGCAGCGCGCACCTGCCGGATCTCTTCGACCAGAGGAATCGAGGTTACCCTCATCTCTCGCTTGAGCTGTTGCTGGCTCCCTGCCATATCAGCATTCTCCAACTGCCGCAATTGAGATATTTGCGCTAAATATTTTTGATGCAGCCCAGGATGTTCCTGTTCTAGAGCCCGCAAATTTGCCCTATCTCGTGCCAGCCGTTCCCCCATCTCACGGGCGCGTCCTCGTTCCAGGCTAGTGACAGCATCACGAAACAGGCCAGCACGCGCCAGGGCATATGCCGCCTGTTCATAGATATTCACCCAGTTCCAGTTAAGCGTATCCAGGCTTCTTGCCGCAGCCAGACGCTGGCGCCTGTGGGTCAGCGAAACCTGCTCCTGGTACAGCAGGTCCAACGCCCGCATGGCGTACCCATATGCCCGCCCTGCTTCATTCCAATCTTTGGGCGGTGCCTCGTGCTGTATAGCACGCTGCACCGCCCAATGTCCCCAGATCGCCGCGCTGTTGAGCGCAGACTCTGGAGAGAACTCCAGACCTTTTTCGCACGCCTCCTCAAAGGACGCCCTGGCCTTCTGCTCGTCCTCCTTCTGCCCCGATAGCATAGCGTACGCCCGTAGAACGCGCCCCTGACTCACCAGCAGGTTCACCCGTTCAGGGGCCGTTGGCGGGATCACCTCCAGCGCCTTTGCAATCAGTTCAATCGCCTCCTCCAGATACTCGTATTGCCCGCCCATCTCGTAGGTAATGCAGAGCGTCTGAACGAGTGTACTGGCAAAAACGTGCCAGAGGGGAATCCCTGGTTTGATCTGAGAGAGAGCCGCTCGCATCTCTTTTATGCTCTGCTCCAGGCTCTCAAACTGTTGCATATCAAGAGCCTGAATCAGGCGCGCACGCGCGAGATCAAGCAAGTACAGGATCTGGTCAGAAGATCCTGTACTTGCTGCGACCGCGAGCGAGAGATGTTTGAGTGCAGCTTGCAGATCCTCAGGTTGCTCTGTATACCGATAGCGGTCCAGATAGCACCGCCCTAGATAATCTAGCAGCGAGGGATATAGCACCGAGGATGTGGACAGGGTGTCGGGGTCGATACCCTTATGCAAGTGCTCGATAGCCTGATCGAGATCATCCAGGCTTCCCGTGCGCTCATAACGCTGGTAGAGGCTTCCAGAAAGAGAGTAAAAGACCAGCGTGCGATAGGGGGAAGCCTGTGGCATGAGTTTGAGCGCCTCCCGCGATGTCTCCAGCATAGCTTGCAGATCTTCCCGCTTGCCTGTCAATGCATAGGATGACGCCTGCACGCGAAAGTACTCACAGAGAAAGATATACCTGCGGGGATACGTTGGAGCGGAGAGGTTCAACATCTGGCGCGAGACCGTAACAGCAAGATCGATATACTCTCTATGACCAGATGCAGCGTACAACAGTTGCAGAATGTTGGTAACGAGCAGCAGAATCTCACCTTGCAAGGGTGCGTTCGCTGCCAGACGTTCGCGCGCGCTCAGCAGCAGCATTACTGCATGATCTAAGAACTCAGGGTCCTGATTATAACTATAGTAGACCTGTAAGGCAGCAGCAAAGTTGAAAGCAATAAAAGGAAAGAACTGTGATGGTTTCCCAACCGCATCAAGCGCTTGAACGCAACAGTCTACGGCCTCTTCAATATCTTCGCGATTGCCACTAAAGACATATTGTTTGCGCAGGAGAGCTGCCAGATTGGTGAGGAGAACAGCAGATAGGGCCGTCTGTGGAGGAATGTCATAGAGAGCATAGCGGCAGGCTTCAACTGCTACGATAATATCCTGGTCATCTCCCAGAATATCATGACGTTTGCTCAAATACAGACCGAACATACTATACAACTGAGAAGAGAACAGGACATTCTCTCCCGGCCTCATCTCTTGTAATACTGAGCCTACCTGTACGATACCTCGTTGAATATCCGCGAGGTTTACATCGGTCTCTTGCCGACGAACGAGCGCCTCAGAAAGGGCAGAGAGGAAAATGGGGAGATCCGGGGAAAAGCGGGGCGTACATTTGACAGCTTTTTCCAGGTAGGCAATTGCTTGATCCAGCAGGTCTGGCTGCCAGTTCTGTAAGTGCTTGATCAGGAGGCAATAGCCGAAGGCGAAATAGGGGGAGGCGTATTGCTGCTCGATTTTCCTTTCTTCCTCTTCGCCGTCCACCGCTTCAAGAGGCTCCTCTTGAGCTTGCGCCTCCTTTACTTCTACAAAGTCAAGTACCTGTTGGGAGAGCTGAAGAGCTTGTGCCAGATCCTCAGCCTGCCAGGCAAGCAAATAGCGTTCCAGCAATGCCAGGCTCAACTGTGCCTTCCATAAATGGAGCAGTGGATCAGTTGGGAGCGCAAGCTCAAGAGCCTCATTTCTGACCTTGATAGATTGCTCCAGGCTCTCTCTTTCGCGGGTCTGGAGGTAGTGAGCGCCGAGAAACGCCCCATACTGCATCAAGAAGGCGGCGCTTTCGGCGCGAAATTCAGCGCGATGCTCGGCAGAGAACACAAAATCTTGCACCATGCTCGCTAAGTTCAAACCATATTCAAGCTCTTCGCCATTCTGAGAGTGCGACCAGCGGATAAAGCTTATCTGTATCAGAGAGATAGCAATAAATAAGGTGTCAAATTTATCAGGAATCCCGGAGAACAACAGTTCATTTGCCAGGCTTTGAGCCCTATCTAAATCATTTTCCTGCCCACTATACTGGTAGCGATTCAGTAAGGCATCGACATATTCCCGCTGCGTCAAGAGCCAGAGGTCCGCAAAGGACTCGCGTGTCCAGATGCTGGCAGCATTTTCATAGAAGGTCAGAGCTTGCTGGACGTGGAATCCCGGTCTTTTGCTGCTGTCTGAGATGTGGAAGTGGAGGTGCCCTGCCAGGTAGACCGTTTTCGCGTACTGATAGGGGTACTGATCGTGGGTATAGGTATGCAGAGCGGGCTCGATGGCTAAGAGGGCCTCTGTCAGCAACTTTGGGTTATACTCAGCATCTGCCTGCTTATGGCAGGCTTGAGCAACCCAGTAGGAGAGTTCCGCCAGAATCTCAGGCTCCAATTTTTCATCGCGCGCACGGGTGAGCCCCTCCTGGAGTCGCGCTTTCTGAAAAGCATACTCATTGGAAGCCTCGACCTCCTCTATCAGCTTGCTCAACCAGTCGGGGAGGCCCAGGACGAAGTCGGAGTGCAAGTTGACGTAGGCCATTAGTCACCTACCTCCTCAAGCTGCCCGGAGGGGTTCTTTGGCAGCCGGGGCAGCGGCTGCGTGGGTGATGTCCGCTCATCTTCTTCGGAAGCGCCATCCTGAGCGGGTTGCGCGCTCGCCGACAAAGGCGTCTCCGGTACTGTTGTCCGCTGAACGCTGCCATTGGGCTCCGGCTGTGTATCGGTCTGAACAAGAATGACCTGGGCGGGCTGCTCAAACAGGTCGCTTAGGGGCCGTGTTACCTGCCGAGCTGGCTGAGTCTGTGGCGACGCCTCCAGGCGAAGATGGTGTTGTATACGCTCCAGCACTTGTTTATGCTTTTCTTCCCGTTCTCCTTGTTGAGAGACGCGAGCATTTTTAATACGCTTGATCGCCGCCACAAGGTCGCTCAGTTCGAGGCGGGACCGTCCCCCTTTCCCCACCCTCGTCACAGCATCAATCACCGCGTTTTTAATATCACGCCCGCACATCTCAGCAGATTGCGCTGCCAGGACCGCTGTATCTACATCTGCAGCTCGCCGATGAGGCTCTGGTAGGTAAATATCCCAGAGCCTTTGGCGGCATTCTTCATCGGGCAAGGGAAAATGAATATGCCGTACCCGCATATCGAACGCCCTATCATAGTTCTGCATTATATTCGTGGCAAAGATCACTAGACCGCGAAAATTCTCTAAACACACGAGCATCTGATTGGTGATAGTGTTCAGCTCCATGTCACCCGAACTCGAGACCGAAGTCAGGCGTTTGGCAAGCAAAGCATCGGCTTCGTCGATAAACAGCACTGCGTTCTCGCGGGCCGCTGTGCGAAAGAGGGCTTCGGTATTTCTGGGGCCATCACCCACAAAGCGCCCGATAATCTCCCCATAGCTTACAGCTATGATGGGTTGACTCAGGTGATCGGCCAGGGCATGAGCCGCCAGCGTCTTGCCAGTGCCCGGAGGTCCATAAAAATTCAAGGCTGTATAGGGATATGGCTCGATGGAGCGCAGGCCCCATTCGTCAAAGATTTTCGCTTCATCGCGGATCTTATCCAGCTCCAGATGCAGCTCGTCCTCGACGCTTTTGTTCAGTTGGAGCCGCTCATAATGATACAAAGGAGGTCTGGCTGTGTAATCTCTCGTTGCCTCTCGCAGCGCGTTGCTATCCGCGCTTAAATGCTCCTTGTTGATCTGTTTGATAGAGAGGAGCAGATCACTCAGCTCCAGTCGCTCACGCCCCGCGGCTTGTACTTTCGTCGCAGCGGCAATCACTGCGTTTTTAATATCGCGCCCACACATCTCAGCAGATTGCGCCGCCAGCATCGCCTTATCGATATCCTTTGCCCCCGGCAGTTTCTCCGGCAGGTGAATCTCCCAGAGCCTTTGGCGGCATTCTTCATCGGGCAAGGGAAAGTGAATATGACGTACCCGCGTCTCAAACGCCTTATCGTAACTGTGAATCATATTTGTGGCAAAGATCACCACACCGTGAAAGTTCTCTAAGGCAATCAGCATCTGATTGCTCAGCGAGTTCAGCGCCATGTCTGCTGAGTGGGTGACATTGCTCAGGCGCCGGGCCAGTAAAGCATCAGCTTCATCAATAAAGAGGACCGCATTTTCTCGCGTGGCGGCGCGGAAGATGAGGGTAGTATTGCGGGCTCCATCTCCAACCAGTTGCCCTTCGATCTCTCCATAATTGGCTACCAGGATTTTTTTGTTCAGCTCAGCCGCCAGAGCATGAGCTGCTAGCGTCTTACCAGTGCCCGGCGGCCCATAAAAATTCAAAGCTGTACAGGGGAATTGCTCAATGGAGCGCAGGCCCCATTCATCAAAGATTTTCGCCTCGTTCCGAATCATATCCAGCGCCAGATCCAGCCCGTCCTTGACGCTTTCGCTCACGGCCAGTTGCTCGAATGTATACCTGGGACGACTGGCTTCATATTGCTTCTTTGCCAGACTATCAATGGTCACATCGCTATCTTCGTGCAGTCGTTCCTTCTTGAGGCGGGTTGTCACTTCATCAAAATCGCTCAACTGAACCTGCCGCTGTTGCGCAAGCGCCTTCTGGGCGGCTTCAGCGATGATGCGCTTGATCTCGCGCCCACTTAGATCGCTAAATTGCCGGGCCAGGATCGCTGGCTCTACGTCTGCAGCTCGCGGAAGGCGCGCGGGCAGATTGGCCTTCCAGAGTTGCTGGCGGCGCTCTTCATCGGGCAGGGGAATGTGAATATGACGCACTCGCGTTTCAAAGGCTTTATTATAGGTCTCAATCGCATTGGTGGCGAAGATGACGACGCCATGAAACTGCTCCAGGCTCGCGCGAACCTGACTGCTGATAATCTGACTGATACCATGAGAGAGTAATGTGTCTGCCTCATCAATGAGCAGGAGGGCGTTTTTTTTAGCCGCAGTGTCAAAGGCCGTACGAATGTTTTTATTTATTCCCGCATATGTGTCAGCTTGAAAGTCCGCGTAGAGGACAGCCAGGATGTTCTGACCCAGATAGTCAGCCAGAGCATGGGCCGCCATTGTCTTGCCGGTCCCGGGCTTACCATACAGGTGCAGCGCGACATACGAGGTACGTGCCTCAACAGGCAATCCCCAGTTCTCAAGACTTTCTGTGGGGGTCCTAAGAACATCCACAGCCTGTCGCAATTCAGTGAGGAGATCCAACGGGAGAAAGAGTTCTGACAAGCGGAACTGCGGTGGGATCACTTGAGACGTTCGGGCGTCCTCTTCGCTTTGTGACGCTTGCGATGATTGAGCTCCTTTTTCATTTCGTGATGCTTTTATGGGAACAGGGACTTTCCCTGGAATATAGACAATTACCATAAAAATAATGCCAAGAATTCCAACGAAAGTATCTCCCAGGAGAGCCTGTAGCCAGAGATTATTGAAAGCCACGAAGTAGTCAATAACGGCAAAAAAAACAAACAGAAAAAAAACGCTCTCGAGTAGCCACCAGAAATATTTCGTCCACTTTAATCCACGCTGATACAAGCCTGACTGAAAAAAGAAAAAGAGGCCCACCAATGCCAGGATCAGCACAGCACCTCCTGCTATGTTCACCCAAAAAGGGGCAAGGTCCCACAAGGAGAGCGCACTTACCAGGTTAAAATAAGCCAGGTCGGTGCCGATCAGATAGAGAGCGACGCGAAGGACGCAGGACAATATGGCCCGAACATTCCACCTGGCTGGAGCCGGCCCTTCATCTTCCACCAACATAAAAGCATTTTTCACCTCTTGAGTCAGTGACTTCCACCACTTCCGAATATCCATATGCGAGCTCTTTCTCCTTTATTTTTAGGAATAGATGCAAATATTATTGAAACAGAGATCAGGAGTCAGTACCTGATCTGATCAAGGTCTGACTGGATTTCTTTTTCGCTTAATGCAGTTAGGAATATTCATCTTATATTAAAACGTTTACTACATTAGTATTTAGCGGCAGTTTAGCATATCGAAAAATAAAAGTCTATACAGAAATGTAAAATGTTAAACGGGATAGTGGAGTTGATTCTTGATGTTCTCCCGCTTTCAGATGGACAGTAATCCCTGCCTGAGAACGTGTCTGCTTCTCATCGTGTTCGCGTGCTCACGCCTTCGGCACTCACCGGTGGGAGCAGGATGGTGCAGCTTCGCTGTGCCACGCTGGAGCCGAGAAGCAGGCACATCCTGAGAGACCAGGCATCATCTACGTGAATGCAATCACCTGCGACTTGCAGTATTTCGGGAAAAATGTTAATGTTTGTACTATGGATTTGCCGATTGACGTAGAGGGAAAAATACATCGCTCGCTAGTAGATAACTGATACTGATATCCATAAAAAGTAGAGAGGTGTAAAGCTTATGTCACAGGACGCTTCAAGGCACGTTTCCAAGCAAGCTGATCTATCACTAGCTCGTCCCGTCCTGGCATGGTTAACCGACTTTGGGCTTGCTGACGGCTACGTCGGAGTGATGAAGGGTGTGGCGCTCAGCATTGCTCCCAATGCTCAACTGATTGATATTACGCATGAAATTGGGCCGCAAAATGTTTTTGCGGGTGCGTGGGTGCTGGCTACCAGTTATCGCTATTTCCCGCTCGGAACGATCTTCGTCTGCGTCGTTGATCCCGGCGTTGGCAGTGTGCGCCGGGCAGTGGCTATTCACGCGGGCGACTGGTTTTTCGTGGGACCTGATAATGGGTTGTTCAGTTATATATTGAATGAGCAAGCTATCCATGCGGCTGTAGTTTTATCAAATCCCGCCTACCACCTGCCGCAGGTCAGCTCGACGTTTCACGGACGCGACGTGTTCTCGCCTGTCGCGGCCTATCTCGCATGCGGCGTGCCGCTGATCAAGATGGGAGCGACTATTGATTCCACCACCCTGGCGCGTCTCAATCTGGAGTCTCCGCAACGGCAGGGAGAGCGTATTCTTGCTCATATAGTGCATATCGATCATTTTGGCAATCTCATCACCAATATTCCTCTAACGCTGGTACCTGACCTCTTCAGCAGTTCGGCGGTGGAATTGACATTCCCGCCTCGCAATAGCAAAATAACCAGACGGAGCCGTTTTTTTGCCGGGACAGGTGATGAGCAAAATGCGCTGCCGTTCATCTACGGGGATAGCGCCGGCTACGTGGCCGTCGCGGTACGCAACGGGAGCGCCGCCCGACTACTGGAAATTGACCAGGAGGCAGGTTGTGTCCTTCGAATAATCGAATAGTGTTTACCAAGATTAGAAATAAGCAACAACGTATACGACAAAAAGGGAAACAGACAGGCACTAAAGGCTTATAAATAAGCTCGACAGGTCAATAGAATAAATTAGAGAAGACAGGTAATAGCCTATTAACTTCCCATCAGAAATATGCTATAATGAGCTTATACTTGTTGGAAGAGTGGCTGTTTGTGGATGTTTGCAGCAGTGTTTTTGAGGAGTGGCGGCAATCTGCATAAAGATCAACGTGGTTCGTCTGTTACCTACTATGCTTCAAGAATAGGAAAGGACAGTTTGGAACATTGCGAGAGTTTCACAACTATGCATCTTTCAACTCTATTCCTGCGTGTCCAAGTTGAATGGACACAGGTCAAAGCAGGTTTAAACCAGAAAGATTCGCCGAAATGTAGGAAAGGGCTGGTTCTCTCGCATTGGATATCGAGCAAGAGACTGGCCCTTTGGTCTTATGGTCTCTCATTGCTCAGGCGTTCGTAATGACAGGCATGCGGACCTGCGGCTATGAGGAGCGTACGCGACGCAACTTCTTGCCCGGCTATGGAGTGCGTTTTCCCGGCTGTCAAGCGTTAAAAATAGTTAGAATGAAAAAGTGATGTCATTAGCGATAGTTCCCTGGAGCACAGGATGGGGGCTCGCAGCATCGATACATCACTCAGTCATACAACAGAGAGAGGGTGAACCATGGATCTGGTGAAGCGGTTAGAAGAATATCGAGATCGTGAACGAGAACTCATGTGGGAAGGCACCTTCGCGCAATACTTTGAAATTGTGTGTAAGAATCCCTCGGTCTCGCATCTTTCCCATGAACGCATTTATCATATGATTATGGATGCGGGCGTCGAGACGACCCGCACAGGAGAACAGCGTTACAAGTTCTTCACTCAAGAAATTTTCGGCATTGAGAAGCCGCTACAGCAGATCGTCGATTACTTCCATTCCGCCGCCCAGCGCCTGGAGGTGCGCAAGCGCGTACTCTTGCTGATGGGGCCGGTTGGTGGTGGTAAGTCCACTATCGTCTATCTGCTCAAGCGCGGTCTGGAAGCCTATAGTCGCACGAACGCAGGGGCAATCTACGCGATCAGGGATTGTCCGATGCATGAAGAGCCTCTCCACCTGATCCCCCACGACTTACGGGCCGATGTTGAAAATGAATTTGGCCTCTACATCGAAGGCGACCTGTGCCCTCATTGCCGTTATATGGTCGATAATCAGTATCATGGTCGCATCGAGGAAGTGCCGGTTAAGCGCATCACGTTTAGCGAGAAATATCGTATCGGCATCGGGACCTTCACGCCGTCCGACCCAAAATCTCAAGATATAAGCGAGCTAGTAGGCGGCATCGACCTCTCTACGATTGGAGATGTTGGCGTCGAAAGTGACCCACGAGCATACAGATTCGATGGTGAGTTGAATATCGCCAATCGAGGAGTTATGGAATTCGTAGAGATGTTGAAAACCGATGAGAAATTCCTCTATGTGCTGCTCACCCTCAGCCAGGAACAGAACATCAAAACCGGGCGTTTCAGCATGATCTATGCCGATGAGGTTGTGGTTAGCCATACCAACGAGCATGAATATCAAGCCTTTGTCGGCAACAAAAAGTCGGAAGCGTTGCAGGACCGCATCATTCTGGCGAAGGTTCCCTACAACCTGCGCGTCTCCGACGAGGTGAAGATTTACGAGAAATTGCTCAAGCAGAGCGCGCTGCAAAACGTCCATATCGCTCCCTACACCCTGCGTATCGCCAGCATCTTCGCCGTGTTGACCCGCCTGGAGCCTTCCAAGAAGGCTGGCATGAGCACAATGAAGAAGCTCAAGCTGTATGATGGCGAGGATATGGAAGATTTCAAGCAGAAGGATGTGCGCGAGCTGCAAGAGGAGGCGGTCCGTGAAGGCATGGACGGCATCTCTCCCCGCTATGTGATTAACCGCCTCTCCAATGCGCTGGTCAAACAGGGCGTGACCTGCATCAATGCTATCGACGCTCTACGCGCCCTCAAGGATGGCCTGGACCAGCACACCAGCATCACCCGCGAAGAGCGCGAGCGCTACCTGAACTTCATCAGCGAAGCGCGCAAAGAGTATGATGAGATGGCGAAGAAAGAGGTGCAGCGCGCCTTCGTCTACTCCTATGAGGAATCGGCGCGCACCTTGCTCAATAACTACCTCGATAACGTTGAAGCGTATTGCAATAAAACCAAGTTGCGCGACCCCATCACCGATGAGGAGATGGAGCCTGACGAGCACCTGATGCGCTCGATTGAAGAGCAGATTGGCATCACTGAGAATGCCAAACGGCCCTTCCGCGAGGAGATCCTCATTCGCATCTCGTCCCTCGCTCGTAAAGGCCAGACCTTTAGCTATACGAGCCACGAGCGCCTGAAGGAAGCCATCGAGAAAAAGCTCTTTGCCGACCTGCGCGACGTGGTGAAAATCACCACCTCGACGCGCACCCCCGATAAAGAGCAGTTGCGTAAGATTAACGAAGTGGTCAACCGTCTGATGTCGGAGCATGGCTACTGCCACGTCTGCGCCAATGAGATCCTGCGCTACACGGGCAGCCTCTTAAATCGCTAAAATTGTCGGTATCGTATGATGGTCATTACGCACGAACCTGCGGGCCTGCGCCAGCATCGCTGGCGCAGGCATGCTGGCGCGGATTTGCTACCACAGGCGTGCTATACCATCGCTGACTCCGCTTCTACATAGAGAGAAGGAGAAAGATCAATGTCTGTCTCCCAGCATGATTGGTCATTGCATCGCAAAGGGCAGATCGACCAGGAGCGCCACAAAGAGAAGATCCGCGAGGCGATCAAGAAGAATTTAGGTGATATTGTCAGCGAAGAGAGCATCATTCTCTCCGATGGCAAAAAGATGGTGCGCGTCCCCATTCGCTCCCTGGATGAGTATCGTTTCCGCTACGATCCAGGTCGCCAGCCGCATGCCGGTCAGGGCAACGGCAAGAGCAAAGTGGGCGACGTGGTGGCCCAGGAGCCGCGCCAGGGCAAAGGGAAGAAGGGCGATGCTGGCAAAGATGCTGGCTACGACTACTACGAGGCCGAAATCACGATGGAGGAGCTGGCGGCGATGATCTTCGAGGATCTCGGCCTGCCCAACCTCGAACAAAAGCGCCAGCAGGAGCTTCAGACCGACGCCGTGCGCTTCACCGACGTGCGCAAAAAAGGCCCGCTCACCAACCTCGATAAAAAGCGCACGATCATGGAAAATATGAAACGCAACGCAGCAAAGGGCGACGCCAAATTTAAGGATATCAAGTCCGAAGACCTGCGATTTAAAGTGTGGGAACCTACGATTAGATATCAATCTAACGCAGTCGTTATAGCTATGATGGATGTTTCCGGGTCAATGGGTGAATTCGAGAAGTATATCGCGCGCAGCTTCTACTTCTGGATGGTGCGTTTCCTGCGTACAAAGTACAACAACGTCCAGATCGTCTTCATCAGCCACCATACGGAGGCGAAGGAAGTTACCGAAGAGGAGTTCTTCCATAAAGGGGAGAGCGGCGGCACACAGGTTTCGTCGGCTTACGAGCTGGCTCTCCAGATCATTAAGGAGCGGTACAATCCCGACGACTGGAATATCTACCCCTTCCACTTCTCAGACGGCGATAATCTGCCCTGGGATAATGATCGCTGCGTGCAGCTTGTGACCAAACTAATGGAACTGTGCAACATCTTCGGCTATGGCGAGATTCGCGAGGGGCATTATCGCTCCCCCAGCACGCTCATGTCGGCCTACAACAAAATCACCGACAAGAAGTTTACCGCCGTAACCATCTCTGACAAAAAAGAAGTGTATCCTGCGCTGCGCAAATTCTTCGCCCAGCGTGAGCCTGTTCCCACCAAGTAGTGTCAGGAGCTTTCTTATGACAACTATGGACTCATCTTCATCAAGCGATATTGAACGATTGCGCGATGCGATAGATTGCGCCTGGGAGGAGGCTCGCAAGTTTGGACTCGATCCATTCCCAACCCATTTTGAGCTGGTGCCTGCCTCTATCATGTATGAGTTCGCCTCCTATGGCCTGCCAGGGCGCTTTAGCCATTGGACGCATGGGAAGGCGTACTATCGGCAAAAGATGCAGTACGATCTGGGGCTGAGCAAGATCTACGAGATGGTGGTGAACACCAATCCCAGCTACGCCTTCCTGATGGAGATGAACAACCTGCTGCAAAATACCTTTGTGGCGGCGCACGTCTTCGGCCATACCGATTTCTTCAAGAACAACGCGTACTTCCAGCACACATCGCGCCGCATGATCGATAAAGCGAGCGTCCATGCCGAGCGGATCGCCAAATACGAATTCGATCATGGCAAAGCGGAGGTCGAACGTTTGCTTGACGCTGCCCTCTCTATCCAGGAGCATGTGGACTATAACCTGTTTCTTCATGATAATGAGCCTGATAAGGAAGATGAGAAGCCCAAAGAGACCACCAGCGAGTATGATGATCTCTGGGGATTGGATAAAAAGGCCCGTCAGGCTGAAGAGGAACGGAGCGCGCGCCCCGGCAAGCCGCCCAAATTTCCCGAAAAGCCTGAGAAAGATATTATGCTCTTCCTGATCCAGCACGCGCCGCACCTGCAACCCTGGCAGCGCGACCTGCTGGAGATTGTGCGCACCGAGATGCTCTACTTCGTGCCGCAAATGCAGACGAAGATTATGAATGAGGGCTGGGCCAGCATCTGGCACTCGCGCATCATGCGCCGGCTGGCCGATCTGGGCATCATCTCCGACCCGGAGGTGGTCGAATTTGCCCAATTGCATTCAAGCGTGCTCTCGCCCTCGCGCACCTCGCTCAACCCCTATTACCTGGGCTTCAAGATGCTGGAGGATATCGAGCGGCGCTGGGATAATCCCACGCAGGAGGAGCGGGAGCGGCTTGGCCGGAAACCAGGGATGGGAAAACAGAAAATCTTTGAAGTGCGTGAGATGGAAAACGACGTTTCTTTCCTGCGCAACTACCTGACCGAGGATCTGATCAAAGACCTTGACCTCTACCTCTACAAGAAAGAGGGCGATGAATGGGTCATTGTTGAGAAAAACTGGCAGAAGGTGCGCGACGGCATCGTTGCCAGCATGACTAACTTTGGCAATCCCTATCTCGTCATCGATAATGGCGACTATCGGGGGAATCGCGAACTCTATATGAAGCATCTCTACGAAGGTCAGGAGCTTGACCTGGTCTACGCAGAGAAGACGCTGCAAAACGTCTATCTGCTCTGGGGTCGCCCCGTTCACCTCGAAACAGTCTACGATGGCAAACGCATCCTGTTAACCTACGACGGGGAACGCAACAGCAAAAGCTCGCTCGAAAAATAGGGCAGGTGCGAGACCTGCCCTTCCCTTCTACTTCTCATATAAAAATTCTTGACAGTCGATGCATCTTTTCGCTATAATAGCACCACCTGATCAAAACAAATGTTCTTATGTTGTGGGGGAAAAATATGGTGGCAGTGATTCCTATCTATACCATCGGCTACGGCAAACGCTCAATCGAAGAGTTTATCGAGCTGCTCCAGCATTATCAGATCGAAATTCTCATCGACGTGCGCTCCCAGCCTTACTCGCGTTATAGCCCCTCATTCTCCAAGAGCGCCCTTGAGAAGCATCTGCTGGCGCATAACATCCAGTACATTTTCATGGGCGATACGCTGGGGGGACGTCCCAATGACGAAAGTTGCTATATCGATGGCAAAGTGGATTATGCCAGGGTGCGAGAAATGCCATTCTATCAGCAGGGCATTGCCCGTCTGCGTGCGCTATGGGAAAAACAACTGCGGGCCGTCATCATGTGTTCTGAAGCAAAGCCCCAGGAATGCCATCGCGGCAAATTAATTAGCAATACGCTCATTGAGCAGCAGATTAGCGTCACGCATATAGACGAGTTTGGAGACCTAAAAGAGCAGAAGGCGCTCAATGCTCTTCTCACCAACGGACAGCCCGCGCTCTTTGAAGATTTACCGTTAGTCACACTGCATAAAAAAATGGGACGTTCGCGCAAAAAATGGCAGTAACATCTGGTTTTGTCACCATCGGAGTCTACGGCTTTGATAGCGAGAGCTTTTTTCAAGCATTGTTAGATACGTATGAACATATCTGGTTGAATTTCCTGGCTCGCGCCCTTAGGCAGAGGCGCTATGCAATGCATAGCGCCTCGCGCTTACCAGTAGCGCTCTTCCTCCCACGGATTGGCGCGATTGTGGTAGCCGCGCTGCTCCCAGAAGCCGGGACGGTCGCGTTCCATGAATTCCAGGCCGTCGAACCACTTGGCGCTTTTATAGGCATAGAGCTTGGGAATGATCAGGCGTACAGGGCCACCGTGATCCGGCTCCAGATCCTGACCATCGTGCTTGAGCGCGATCAGTACATCGTCGTCGTCGAGATCTTTCAATGGAACATTGGTCGTGTAGCCCGTCCAGGAATGCACCATGACAAAATTCGCTTCTGGCAAAGGCTTTGCGCGTTGCAGTATCTCGCGAATGTGTACCCCTTCCCAGGTATTGTCGTAGCGGCTCCAGGTGGTCACACAATGGAAGTCGGAAGTTAATATTGTGCGCGGCAGGGCCAGAAACTCTTCCCATGTCAGGGAGAAGGGATGCTTAACCTTGCCGGTAATCTTCAATTTCCAATCGGGCGGTATCCCTCTGGGGGTTCGTTCGTAGCTCAGCACGGGCCATTTTTTCGTCAGGTATTGGCCTGGCGGCAGGCGATCCAGCCCATCGGGGCGTTTCTCTATCTCAACAGGGGCTTTTTTTCCAAACAATGGCATGAGTTTTTGCTCCTTTGCTCCTCTGGAGGTAATGTTTGACTGGCTTTCTTTCTTTGAGAAAAATGAAAAACTACTCATAATGAAAAGATGGACAATAGCATACAAATCATATGCCTGGAGTAATAGCCAGGCTACCTTCAAAAACACGATGACGGCAGGCAATATTCCCCGGTATTGCTGCAGGGCTTTTCCGTGTTCCTCTCCTCTGACTCCTGCCGCCTGGGTTCGCTCCCCGTTCGGGGCGCAGGGCAAGAGGAGAGAGGTGCAGGCAACGCCGCGACGCGGCGTTGCCTGCACCTCTCTCCTCTTGCGAGCAGGGCTTCGCCCTGTGAGCATGACGAAAACGGAAAAGCCCTGGGGTATTGCTGCTTTTCCATTGTTATTACGTCTGTTATGCACTACAATAAAACTAATTATTGCAGGCGTTGCTGCCGGATAGAAACCTTGATGGGTAGCTCATACGTACATAGTTTGATGGTGTTATAAATCCGTAAAAATAAGGAGAGATCTGATGATTATCTTCCTGCTTGCACTGATCGGTACGCTGATTATCATGGTGATCCTGACTATCGGACGGCTGGGTTTTGGACGGCGCGAGAAGTTTGAGGCCCGCAAAGTCTTTTCCTGGTTCGTCAGGTATTTCATTTTCAACTATGTGGTCTGCCTGGCGATCCTCTATTTCTCCGAACCCGCGCTAACCGGCCCATTCTGGGGCTGGCAGTGGCTCGTCTGGCCGCTGATTTTTAGCTGCGTTGGCAATCTCTTTGCGTTCGCTCGCCCGGCTGTCAGCGTGCTGGAGGAGGCCGCGACCGCCAGCCAGACCGGGCGCTATCGCTCTTCTAGCAGTTCGTCGAGCCGCAGCATACCGGCTAATTATTCGCGTGGAGCCGTGGCGGCGGGCATTTTCGGACTGATCATGGCGGCCATCATTGGTATTGTGGCCTCGGTACTAATCACCATTTTCACGACCTGGTTTGATGTCAATGCCAAAGCCCTGGCTGCCATTCCCCAGGTCAAAGTACAGACATCTTCTGTGCTGCCTCCGACCGATCCCGCGCATATCGTCCTCGTCAGCCAGAGCGTCGCCGCGTATAAAGGCCAGCAGGTGCTTGGCTCGACAGGCCAGAATCTAGGCTCGGCCTATAACGTGGACCCTGCCAGCTATACTCTGCAATCAATCAAGCATCATCTCTATTATGTCGCGCCGCTGGCTTACAATAACATCTTCGCCAACCTCTCCAGCCCCACTACGCCCGGGTTTGTGGTGGTGGATGCCGAGGACCCACAGGCAGTTCCACAATTGCATACCGAGCAGAACCAGCGCAACTCTTCGATTGCCTATCTTCCCGGAGCCTTGCTTAACCAGGACCTTCTGCGCCACGTCTACCTGAACGGCTTTACCTATGGACGCCTCCTTGATCCCACGCTCGAACTTGACGATAACTTTCACCCGTACTGGACGATCTCGTTGATGCAGCCCATTCGCGGCTATGTTGGTGATACGCTAACCGAAGTGTTGATCGTTGATGCTCACACAGGGGACATCAAGAAGTATAAGCCCAGCGACGTGCCGAGCTGGGTTGATCGCGTCATGCCGTCGGATACGGTGACGCAATACCTGCAATGGTGGGGCCTGTACCATGCCGCTCCCTGGTTTAACCCATCGGGGGCAGGACAACAGAAGCCAGCCGTTGACGTCAACGGCCCAGAACTGCTTTACAACAACGTCGATCAGCCCGTCTGGCTTATTCCTATGACGTCGTCTTCCAGCAACGATAACTCCAGCACGGGAGTCTTCCTTTTCGATACACATAAGAACGAGGCCGATTTTTATCCGCTTGCTGGCCTGGGCATTGGCGATAACGTTACGAAAACTTTTCAATCGACCAGGGCCAACATTCGTGGATATGGAGTTGCTAGCGTCCAGCTCTATCAGATCTATAACGTTCCCACATGGGTCGCCATTTACGTGCAAAGTACTGACAGCGGCGACATTTTTCAGGCTGTGGGGATCGTCGATGCCAGGAATTTGAACGGCAGCAATGTGCAATTCCAGCCCACCCTCTCTCAGGTATTGCAGGATTATCAGCAATGGCTGACGCAGTTAGGGAACAACGGAGGCGTACCAACGGGGGGCACGACGCAGACTCTGACCGGCAAAGTCTTGCGCGTCTCAGCTATCCAGACGGGAAGCAATACCGTCTATTACCTGCAAATCGAGGGGCAGAATGTGATTTTTACCGCGAATCTGGGATTATCGCCCAAGCTGCCGCTGGTACAACCGGGTGATATAATCAAGGGCAGCTACTTGAATAGCGGAGGAACGGTTGTAAATTTTACATCTTTTGACGACTTAACTATTAACCTGAGTAATGTGGGAACGCCTACTCCAGGTGGGACGCCTGTCGTTGGTGGCACGCCAACGGCGACGCCCTCTCCTACACACTAATGGCGTTATGGGAAAGGTAGGGGATATGGCTCATTACTTTACGCGTGAAGAAGCTGAAGCGTTGCTACCGTCGATCACCATCGTATTGCGTAAAATTCAGGAGAATCGCCAGGAGGTACGCGCTATTGAAGCGCAACTGGAGGAGCTGCAACGGCGGGCAATGGGCAATGGACATCACCTGTATGAGCGTATCCTCAAGCTGCAAAAGGAGATCATTGCTCATATGCAGGCTCTGCGCAGCTCCCTCGAAGAGCTCCAGGCTTTTGGCTGTGAACTGAAAGATCCAGATACGGGCCTGATCGATTTCCTCAGCTTGCGCGATGGTGAGGAGGTCTACCTCTGCTGGCGGCTAGGGGAGGAGCGTATTTCCTACTGGCATTACCTGCATACGGGTTTCGCCGGTCGCCAACCTCTATAGCGGGGAGAAGATGGTAACAACCGGAGACGCTGTGACTCGCGGAACACGCATACTCACCGAGGCGGGATTGCAAAGCGCCCGCCTCGACGCCCAGATACTGGCAGGTCATGTGCTGGGCGTCGAACGCGCTACCCTCTACGCCTACCCTGAGCGCCCAATGACCCCAGAGCAGGAACGCCAGCTTTTGCTTTTGATCGAGCGGCGCGCCCGTGGGGAACCGGTGGCATATCTGGTCGGGCAGAAAGAATTTTACGGGCTTGACTTTTTCGTTGATCAGCGCGTGCTCATTCCTCGCCCGGAGACGGAGCTGCTCGTCGAGGCTGCATTGGCCGTGATCCGGCGCAAAATGGACGCCGGGGAGCAGCCGCTTGTGGCAGATATCGGTACGGGGAGCGGCGCGATTGCCATTACCCTGGCAGTGGAAGAACCACGCCTCCCTTATCTCTATGCCTGCGATATCTCCGCACACGCATTGGAGGTCGCTCAGCTCAATAGCCGACGTCATCATGTGGAAAATCGTGTCCGTCTACGGCAGGGCGATCTCCTGGCTGCCCTTCCCGAGCCGGTGGATGTGCTGCTCGCGAATTTGCCTTATGTGGGCACAACCGAAATGGAGATCTTGACTCCTGATGTGCGCGCTTACGAACCCCATCTTGCGCTTTTTAGTGGCCCATATGGACTAGGACTGCTGCAACGATTCTGCAAAGAGGCACAACAATCTGGTATGCTAAAAAGCGGTGGGGTAATGATATTGGAGATTGGTTATCAGCAGCGCGAACCCCTGATGCAATTGATCCATGAACTCTGGCCGCATGCACGTATTGCTTATAAGAAGGATTATGGAGGGTGGGATCGGCTATTACACATTACCATTTGATGGTGAGCCCCTCTCTAAGGTATGTTTATGGCAACAAGTATGCAATACAGTAATCTCCGTGGCCAGTACCGCCAAATGTTTCGTTATTTGCGTTTTTTTATATAGAAGTCTATAATCGGACGAATAAGGGTGCGATTCCCGATTTTCGCTATTGTGCTCAATTATTCCGCTTTATAGGGAGGCATCTAATGGCTGTGGCGAGTATGGCAAGCATAGCATATACTCAGAAGTTCTCATCCCTTCCTCTTCCCCCCCTTCCAGATGTTGTGGTCTTATTGCTTGGTAGCGTCTCTGCATTTATCCTGGCCTACCTCCTTACATTCGTTGTGATAAAACTGTGTCGTAAAATGGGTTGGCTGGATCAGCCTGAGGAGCGACGCGTGCATACCGTTGCTGTCCCTCGCCTGGGCGGAGTGGCCATGTTCCTGGCATTTGTGATCGCCTCCATCTTCTTCTACGAACCCGGCGATCTTAACAAGACACAGGTGATTTTTGGGCAGACGTATCCGAGTGAGCTGGTCTCTTATGTGCTGCTCCTCATTGCCGCCACATTGATTGTGGCAGTACATGCCTATGATGATGTGAAGGGCTTGAAACCCAGGACCAAATTGCTGGCCCAGACCATTGCCGTCATTATTGTGCTTGGTCCAGACCTCATGGCCTTGCAGTTTCGCGGCGTCCTGCTGTTTGGTTTCAGCAATCCCTTCGGCGTGCCGATTAGACAGCCTTCCCTGCCGTGGTATCTGGAGCCGGAAATCTCGCTTTTTATCCACAAACCCGATATAAGCTGGCTGGCTATCCCTGCCGTGCTCTTTACCTGGTTCTGGATGGTGGGCATGATGAATACTGTCAACTGGATTGATGGCCTGGATGGGCTGGCGACGGGCATTGTAGCAATCACCGGCCTGTTTATCACCATCATTAGCTGGGAGTTGAATCAGCATAGCATCGCCTTTCTTGCTGGCATCTTCACCGGCGCCACGCTTGGTTTCCTGCCGCATAACTGGAATCCCGCGAAGATATTCATGGGCGATAGCGGCTCGCAATTCCTGGGATTGGGCTTAGCCGTGATCTCGATTATGGGTGGGGCAAAAGTGGCGCTGGCGCTGATGGTGCTGGGCATTCCCATTCTGGATGTCGCGGTTGTCATCATTAACCGTATCCGTCATAAGCAGACACCTTCACACTATGATAAAAGCCATCTGCATCATCGCTTGCTGGCGACCGGCCTGAGCGTGAGACAGATCTGTTACATGTTTTACGGCCTGACGCTCACCTTCGGCGTTCTTGCTCTCGGTTTGACGCGCATCTATAAGTTTATAGGCATTGCACTGGTTGGCGTGACAATGGTGGGCCTGGTAATCTGGATTGACTATCGCCAGAGGCAACGCGGGGCGCGGATAGAGTTGGATGACAAGCCTAGTCCTTTGCCGACAGGAGAGGCAAGGGAGGCAGTGGAGCCGATGACGAATAAAAGTAGTGGAGCGGCTTTAGAGCCTACCCCACCACCATCTGATTCGACCGGTGGGCTTTTGCGTGCTCCGACTCCTCAATAAACATGCGTTTGAGGAAGTGGCCTGTATAAGAGCGTTCGTTTTCTGCGACCTCTTCCGGCGTTCCCTGGGCGATGATCCGTCCCCCGGCGTCGCCCCCTTCCGGTCCCAGATCGATCAGCCAGTCTGCCGTTTTGATGACATCCAAATTGTGTTCAATGACCACAATCGAGTTGCCCGCATCCACCAGGCGCTCTAACACCTTGAGCAGGCGCTCCACGTCCGCGAAATGCAGGCCCGTGGTCGGCTCATCCAGGATGTACATGGTACGGCCCGTTGCTCTGCGTGAAAGCTCGGTCGCCAGTTTGACGCGCTGCGCTTCCCCGCCCGAGAGCGTGGTAGCTGGCTGCCCCAGGCGCATATAGCCCAACCCGACGTCGTATAACGTCTGCATTTTGTTGTGAATGGACGGAACGTTAGAGAAGAAGGAGAGCGCCTCCTCCACCGTCATATCCAGCACATCGGCAATAGTTTTGCCCTTGTAATGGATCTCCAACGCTTCCCGATTGTACCGTTTGCCCTGACAGACCTCGCAAGGCACATAAACATCCGGCAGGAAGTTCATTTCAATCTTAACGATACCCTCGCCGCGACAGGCTTCGCAGCGTCCGCCCTTAACGTTAAACGAGAAGCGACCAGGCATATAGCCCCGGATGCGCGACTCGGGCACCTGCGCGAACAACTCGCGTATGCTGGTAAACGCGTTGGTATAGGTGGCAGGATTGGAGCGCGGCGTCCTTCCGATGGGCGATTGGTCGATGTCAATCACTTTGTCCAGGTATTCCAGGCCCTCGACGCTATCGTGTTGGCCCGGTTTGGTGTGGGCGCGGGCAAAAACGTGCGACAACTTGCGGTACAGGATGTCGGTGATGAGCGTACTCTTGCCAGAGCCGGAAACGCCGGTGACCACGACAAACTTGCCCAGTGGGATCTCTACGTCGATATCCTTCAGATTGTTCTCGCGCGCTCCCTTGATGATCAGCGAGTTGCCGTTGCCCGCTCGCCGCTCTTCCGGTATCTTAATAAACTTGCGCCGCGAGAGATAATCTCCGGTGAGCGAGTGAGGGTTGGCAAGGATCTCCTCGAATGTGCCAGTGGCAACGATCTTGCCTCCGTGTTCGCCCGCGCCCGGGCCGACATCGATGATGTGATCGGCGGCGCGCATGGTATCCTCATCATGCTCGACGACGAGCAGCGTGTTGCCCAGGTCGCGCAGCCGGACCAGCGTCTTGATGAGGCGCTCATTGTCGCGCTGGTGCAGGCCAATGCTGGGTTCATCGAGAATGTAGAGCACCCCCATCAACCCGGAGCCAATCTGTGTCGCCAGGCGGATGCGCTGGGCCTCGCCCCCGGAGAGGCTGGCCGCGGCGCGATCTATCGTCAGGTAATCCAGTCCAACGTCGATCAAAAACTGGAGCCGCGCCTGGATCTCTTTCAGCACCTGCCGAGCAATGAAGCGCTCGCGGGCCGTCAACGTCCCCAGGACGAGCGGGCCGCTCGGATCAATCTTTGCCAGCGGATCGCCCAGCAACGACGTTGTCTTGCCGCCGTTCCCATTCTTCTTCTTATGATTGTTCTTATTATTGCCATTGGTCGCAGGAGCCGGTAATGGAGCCAGGCTTTCCGGCTGCTCTATTGCCAGTTCCTGGAAGAAGCGTTGCGCCAGCACGATGGAGAGGCGAGTCACCTGTACGATATTGCGCCCGCCAACAGTGACAGCGAGCGCCTCCGGCTTGAGGCGAGCGCCGCGACAATCTGGGCAGATGCGCGCGGACATATAGCCCTCAATTTCTTCGCGGATGCCCTCGCTATCAGTCTGTCTATAGCGCCTATCCAGGTTGGGAATCACGCCCTCGAAGTTGACGTTGTAACTGCGGGTATGCCCATGTTGCGGCGTGTAGCGAATCGTAAGCTGTTCTGGCGTACCATAAAGCACTTTCTGCTGCACATCTTTGCTCAACTCACGCCAGGGTGTGTCAAGGCTAAAATGGTAACGCTCGGCCAGCGCCTCCAGAATAGCCGAGTGCCACTGGCTGCCATTGACAACCTTGCTCCAGGGAGCAATGGCGCCGTCGCGAATACTGAGTTCGGGATGGGTGACGATCAGTTCCGCGTCGATCTCCTGCTGCGTGCCCAGGCCCGTGCAGGTGGGACAGGCTCCATGAGGACTGTTGAAGCTGAAGGTGCGGGGTGCGATCTCCGGCAGGCTGATGCCACAATAGACGCAGGCCGCCCGCTCCGAGAAGAGAATCTCTTCCCCATCGATGACCGAGACCAGCACAACGCCGCTGCCCAGTTTGAGCGTCGTCTCCAGCGAGTCGGCGAGCCGTTGCCTGAAAGCTGGATCGACCTCAGCTTGCAGGGCCGGAGGTGCGCTGCCATCGCCAGTACTTGCCGCATTCACATCGTAGAGCGCCGGTCGTTCCGCCACTTGTTTGAGCTGCGTATGCTGCTCGGCTGTATGTCTATCAGCATCTTGCCTCTTACCTTTGCGAATGACCAGGCGATCAACCACGACTTCGATAGTATGCTTCTTTTGTTTGTCGAGTTCAATCTCTTCGCTCAGATCAAAAATCTTGCCATCGACGCGAGCGCGCACATAGCCGGAGCGGCGCATCTCTTCAAAGATATTCTTATACTCACCCTTGCGGCCCTGTACCAGGGGAGCGAGCAAAAGGATGCGCGATCCCTCGGGCAGGCTGAGCACCGCGTCAACGATCTGCTGCAACGTCTGCTGGCTCACCTCGCGTCCGCATTGTGGGCAGTGGGGATGGCCGGTGCGCGCGTAAAGCAGGCGCAGGTAGTCGTAAATCTCGGTCACAGTACCCACCGTCGAGCGGGGATTGTGGGTAGCTCCCTTCTGATCTATCGAGATAGCGGGTGAGAGGCCATCGATATGATCAACGTCGGGCTTCTCCATCTTATCGAGGAACTGGCGCGCGTAGGCCGAGAGCGACTCGACGTAGCGCCGCTGCCCTTCGGCAAAGATGGTATCGAAGGCCAGACTACTCTTGCCAGAACCGGAGAGGCCGGTAATGACCACCAGCTTATCTCGCGGGATGGTCACATCAATATTTTTTAGATTATGTTCACGAGCGCCGCGAATAACGATTTTATCCTGAGGCATAGAAATCAACCATCCATTGCTTACACAACAATAAATACCTATAAGGGGATTTTCCGGCTGCCGCTTGCGTGTATTTGCCTCTCTCCAAAGACATGATCAAATTGATACAAACAAACGTTCCAGGTAAGACTACTACATAGTTGACCGTTGCGTCAAGGGGTAATAGTACGTATAGGATATGCAGGTTTTTGTGGGGCATTGCTTGTGTGGGGGCTGGCTACAGGTGCTATACAACATTATTATCACTGGAAGTAGTATACCATAAATTACGGGAAAAGTCAAGAAGCAAACGGTATTATCACTGTGGCGACGACATTCATACCGTCTGCTTTAGCGCCTGTGCAGCCCTTCGAGCCGCCGCAGGTGGCGGGTCTTGCAACACTAAAGAGAAGAGGCAGACAGCCTGAGATCCCAACACTTTCACCCCTGTTTTCCCCGCTAAGGATTTACCTACTTGATTTGAGCTTGTTTTTCCCATAATGATCCGGGTGGGGAAGCTGTTTGGAATAGCTTCCCCACCCGGATCATTATGGGATGTTCGCCATGATACTGTTTGTATTTACTTTTCACTCCTTGGTAACGCACTTCACTCCCTGCGGCAGATGCGCAGGCAGGTCCGCCGGAAGCGCCAATTGATCACTGACGTGGACTACCTGCTCCTCTCCAGCGGCTCTCAATGGATAGCTCACGGTAGTCCTGGTATAGAAGTACGAAGTCATATTCATGTTCTGCACGATTTCGATCCGGTTCGCCACTCCAAGGGTACTCAACACGCTATTCACGTTCACCCCCCAGAAGTGATGGCCATTGTGCTTGTTGCTGTAATTGGCAAAGACGAGACCACTGAGGCTCGCCGCATAGGTGATCTTGACATGTGCAACGCCTATTTCGCCCCAATTGGTCACCCGAATCGTTTGACCGGGATCGAGATCGACCTCGATGGCGACGCTGCTGCCTATGCTGATGGTCTGTGCGTGCGATCCCCCCTTCTGCCACTCCTGATCATAGCCAATGCTCGTCTCAGACTTGAAGAACTTAATGGTGAACTCCACCTTCTGGGTGACGGATAAGGTGGATGTCTGCGACCAGTTGGTCTCCTCCGTGTTGTCTTTCTGCGTGACAAACGCGACGTTGACGCGAACCACTTTGTCGATCTCATTGGTCACGTCATTGGTGGCAAGGGCCGAGTTCGTGACATTGACGTTGCTACAGGTAGAGCTCACGGGTCTGAGTGTCAGCGTGATCTCCGGCCATCCATACTCCCTATACAAATTGCCCCACTTCGTTGGGTCGTTGTAGAACACGTCATCGGGTCTTTTGCCAAGAATCGTATTGATGGCACTTTTCACAGTGTCATCGGTCATGCCAAAGAGCCGACGGTCGTCTGGTGTCGTAGGGACGCGAATCATCTCGCCTCCCACTTTTCCTGTGTAGTCACCTGCTGGAGTAGACGCCAAATCCACGTACATATTTGCCATAGCAGCCTCCTTTCGCGATCACAGCGTATGATCGCTCAGAGAATCGACAGCAAAGAACGCTGTCGCCCTCGGGTGTGAACATCTTGCAACGTTGATGCTTTTCTTCCGTTTTTCTCCGCCACCTAACACGAGGAAATATAAGATTACAAGGTGTTTTACCTTACGAAGAGGAAATACAAGATTACAAGAGATTTTATCTTATGAATATGCATCTATCTTATTAAATCATATAACATGCAAAAAGTCAACTTCGAGATAAAAATTAATATTATGAAATTCATAATATTTAAAGCGAATATATAATAACATGAGATACATGGCATACATGCAAGCAGTGCCATGCGGACGAACGAGGAATGCCGGAGGAAAAGTCAGGAAATGCATATACCTCGCGCTTGCCCCTTATTCTCCCCCGTACAGACAACCCCTACCGGATCGAATCACAAAATCGCCGCCTAATAAGACACGGGCACAACTCGCCTGTCGCCGATGACGGTCTGCACCTTAGCGCCGAGCTTGATGATATCCTTCGTCTCGCCAATCGGGCTATTTTTTAGCTCTTGCTGTAAATACACAACGTTGGCGAACATTAGCTTTTCATTGAGCGCCCTGGCCAGTGGCAACACGCTCTCCAAGACATAGGCCGCATCCCGATAATTCTTGTGCGAGAGGTAGACCTGTGTCTGCAAAATCCTATTCGTACCAATACGGCGCAAATGCCTCGGATCGATTGCATCTTCCGCGGATTCCAGCAGGTCCACTGCTCGTTTATCTTTCCGCTGATAGAGGGCGTAAGCAAGATATCTCTGATACTGTGCTCTGTCGAGCTTAGTAAATCCTTCGTCATCGAACTTTCTTCCGACGAGCTTCTCTGTGGCATCAAATAGCGGCTTCCAATTGTCCCCTTGCAGGGCATACACCCTGCCCGCTCGCATCATCACCCCAGCAGCAATAGAGGTGGGTAGTCCCTTGATCGAAAGCGCCTCGTCTACCAGAGCTCTGGCCTTTGGAACATCTCTTCCAATGCCCTCACACATCGAGAGCGCGGCACCATAGCGCATCAGCGTTGAGGCAATCAGCGTGTTGTCCTCCAGCTTCCTGGCAAGGTCTAAGGCAAATCTGCCGTAGCGATGGACCGACTGATAGTCCAGCTCCTCCTGGCTGATGTCTAAGCCAAGCTGACAATACTCGCACAAAATACTGAGCAACTGCTTATCCTGGTATCCTGACGCTTTCGCGATCTCCAGGATCTTGTCCGTCATGACATCCACCCCCTGCACCCCGCCAACGTTTCCGCCGTTATAATAGGCTTCCCAGTGCAGCTTCAGGCTCTGTTTGAGGATGGTCGTGTCGTAAAGCACCTGTTTTTTCTGCGCAACATCTCCCAGAGAAACGACTCCAAGAGCGAAGGGAGCAATTCCCAGGATTTTCGCCAGCTTCCTACGAAGCATCACCGAGTCTAATCCAGCATTTGATTTTTCCATGTAAGATACCATTCCCCTTGACACTCCCAGGTATGCCGCAAGGTCCTCCTGGGATAAGCCTAACTGCGTGCGTTGCTGCCTGATAAGCTTGCCTGGATCGGGAAAGCCATCGTCGCCGCAGTCTACGAAGTACCCAAAATCTCTCCAAATTGTGCTCATCGCGTCCTCCTAAACGTCCTCATACTACTTGCCCCAGTATATGCTAAAATCCTGTTCTTTTACAAGGCATATCAAATTGACAATGTAAATTTCATTTGCATCGATACTGCTGTCATACAGCTATACTTGTGAAAAAGCCTGTGGAGGTTGCCTATGAGCGATCTTGTTTTCTATTGTCATGATGTGCATGGGAGAGCGGATGCCATCAACTACCTCAATAAGGTAGGGGTGGTGGTTATTCTGGAGCTAATCGACGGTCAGGCGTTCCTGCGCTTAGAATGTCCCCAGGGCTCAACTATGGAGCTGGCTGACCTTGCCACCATTGAGCCCCGGTATCGTATACATTGTTCGCATGGCAGCTTCGCAGTGATCCACCTGCGTCGCCCCGCCCTCTCGAACGGGGAGCAGCAGTATCTTCTCAGCATCTCGATACAGGAATACGACAAAGTCATGGAGGTAGAACGTGCCGATCCCTAAAATTGCGCTTTCACAGGTGGAGCTAGAGCTAGAGGAGGCCCTCTTCCTGCAAAACATGCTTAGGTCCGGTGTGTATGATCAGCATATTGCCTTCCAGCTTGGCAATGTGATCCAGAAATTAAACGTGAAGATTACTGTAGAGCTTGAAGGGATGGAGCTGATTGTCTTGAACGCTATATTGAATGATCTGATTGTAGCCCCCACCACGAACAATGACGCCGTCATCCGGCTGGCAGGGACGCAACGCAAAGTTCAGGAGCAAGTAACCAGACGATACAAGGAAATCCTGGACGCGCAATGAGAGGGGAGAAAAGAGTAAACACTCCTTTCTCCCAACGCGCTGACTAAGGTGTTTGTTTGTTTGGCCGTGAGCCAGAAGGGTTTTGCCCCGTTTGCGACCTGTTGGTGCCGGACTGCTGTGACCTTTCCGTCTGCCCTGCCGGACCCGCGGGCCTGGCAGCTCCAGTTTGTGAAGTGGCGCTGCTCGATGTACTCGATGTGCTCGGCGTCGAATAGGCGCTCCCCGTCGTTGGTTGCGATGTGGTTCCGGTCGGCGCTGTATAGCTTGCCTGTTGCCGCACCTCCTCAACGCGACTGGTTAACCGCTGCTGATCCAGGTTGTTCGAGGAACTGCTACGCATTTCTCTGGTACGCTCGGCCAGCATCCGGCGCATCTCTTCCCCTCTCATCGGAGCAAACAGCAAACTTATCCCCATGCCGACGAGCACTCCATTGATAAAACTACCCATAGTCAAACTTCCTTTCTAGAAGCTATCAGCAAACTCGAGAGTATGCGGTTAACACGAACGGTAATGGGGAAGGGTGACAATATCAAACATAGTGGGTGGTCAGGAAGCGACGCTCTCTTATCAACAGAAAAGTGTTCAAGAACACGCGGGGTCCCTATGAAGGATCATGTGGTCCTGTCGGCGCTTCAAATTCCACGTCCACATAAGCATCTACCAGAGAAAAGCGGACTCCTAGACTGTGCAATATAATGTGGTCGCTATTTTCAAAGGCTTCATAGATCCATCTGCCATTTTCTTTATAGTAGATTTCTATTTTGCATGATTGCGCGTCAGCAAGGACATACTCTTCAATGGTAGGATGATTGCGATAATTTTTGAGCTTCCAGGTCCGGTCAGTGAGTTCTGTGCTGGGAGAAAGTACCTCAACGACGAGTCGTGGCGACTGGATCGCCTGAACTGTCCCTCTATCACGATGATCGCAAGTAACAATCACATCGGGATGGAAGTAGCGTGTCTCGGAAATATAGACCTTCATATCAGAACTATAAACCCGACAACTGCTCCCACGAAGAAGATTCCAGAGGATGCGCTGGATATTCGATTTGATGGTATCATGATTGGCGGTCCCGCCTGCCATCGCATAGACATGACCATCAACATATTCATAGCGCGTATCAGGATCGTTTTCTTCGAGTTGAAAGTACTCTTCAACCGTCATTCTTTGTTGATGCTCTAATGCCATAACATGCCTCCTCACACATCTCCTATGCTATGTTACCTCGTTAAAGATGTCCCTGGTAGATCAGCACTATTATAGCATAGGACGCTGCTTCTCCAGGATGTAGAGCCGCTCAGCGGCGCGAAAGATCTGCCTGAACAGGATATATCTGCCATCATGCGACCAGTCCAATAGCCCGATATTGCCCTTCAACTGCTCAAAGTGCAAATCCACCCGTTCGCCGCTGATAAGTACGCAAAATCTCCTTACTATTACCCTGTAACTGCCGTCCACAAAATGCCCGGGATCTTCCAGGGGGATGGGGCGGCCTCGAAATCGACCAGCTTAGGGAAGAGCTTGCGCGCAGTCTTGCCACGGGTCGCGAACCAGGGCGGCGTGGGCACGCCGATGAAGGGGCCACATAAGACCGTCTTTTGCGGCTGCTCGAACAGCAGCGTATTATGAACGACGCCCGTTCCAGATTGAATATTGTCAATGGTATGGCCGGGGAAGGCTCCCCAGGTCGTGACCACCAAGGCGTAACTGGTACCGCCCCAGTAATTAACGCCTATCGAGCCGTAACGCAAATTCGCCACCGCCCGGTCCAGCGCAGCCGCGACACTCGGATCTTTGAGCGATGCTGGATGAACGAGGATGGTCGCGTTCAACGTGCCCCAGATGTGCTCGTTGGCAAAATCGACCGCGCGATCAAGGTATTCGGCTGCATCCGCCGCCTCGATGGTCGTCTCGGCAAAGAGGCCGCAGAAGGCTTCGGTCGTGAAGCAGATATCATCCTCATTTTTGGGATCGACGCCGGTAATCAGCGTCCAGGGGAGCTGATCGGCGGTCGCGCTGCCGAACTGCTCGGCGTCTGGATGTTCCGCGACAAAGCTGCTATGACGCTCCTTTGCGCCCGGATAATAGGAGTTGGGCGGCGGGACCTGCGCGAGCACACCGCGTATCTGTTGTAAAAGTTGCTCGCGCTGATTCCAGCCCGCGTGCTGGATAATGACGCGGGTGGCATTGCAGTTAAAGCCAGCGTTATTGGTGAGCATCGTCGCGATATGCTCGGCATGATAGGCGATATCGCGCTCGCGCCAGGGGCCGGGCACGACGATCACCGGGCTGACGTTGCCAAGCTCGCCCGTGACCCGCTTGTCCAGTACCGGTTGTTTGTTCGCTTTGCGCTCGGCACCTTCGGGTCCTGTGCCAAAGACAATGGCGTTAAAGGTTTTGTCGGAGCCGGTGATATGGATCTCATCGACGCCCGCATGATTGCAAAGATAGGAGCCTTCCGCAGCTCCGCCGTAGACGATGCGCAGGAAGCCCGACTCAATCAGCGCGCGGAAGCTCTCTTCGAGCAGCGGCCCCAGGTAGGCATTGACGGGATTGGCTTTGAAGAGCACCACCTGATCCTCGTTGAACATTTTATAGAGGATATCCATCGGCCCGATGCTGGCGACATTGCCCGCGCCCAGCACCAGCGCGACTTTGCCGGGGTGATTTTTGTCCTTATAGACGCGGGCCTGCGTCTGGGCAAGATTTTCCGCCGTCACTCCTGGCTCCATCCATAGTTCCGCCGTGACGCCGCTAAAGAAGAGACGATCATAGGTGTTCTGGGGAAATACCTGGGCCACGACCTGACCATCGGGGCGCGTTTTGACGGGACCGGGGATACGGGGCACGCCATGAGCCTCAATATCGCTAAGAGACTGGCGCAACTGGCGTAAATTTTTGAGCACCGGCCAGGTTCCCGCCGCCCATTCCTCGCCCACCAGCGGCGAATCTTCGGCAATACCTTTAGCCCTGGCGCAGGCCGCGACCCAGCGAAGCGCGATAGCCGCAAAATCCCGTATAAGCTGATCAATGATCGCGATACGCTGAGGAATGGAGACGTTGACCCATTCATCTTTGTGGGATTGCAGGACCTCTATCGCCGCGTCCAGCGTCTCCCGAGAAGAGGCCGCGACGCTGCCAGCAATGTTCGGAAATTGCGGAGAACCGCGACGTACATCAATAGTCATACTTTGGCACCTCCGTATAACACAATAGCCACGAGCAAATAGTATTTCAGTATATCACAGCCACACCGAACCATTGACGCTGTTTTTATTTTCTTTCAGCATTTACGTTGTATATCTTATAGGTATTTGATGAGGTAACATGCGTTTATCATCAATAAATTTAGCAAGTAGCTATTTACAAGGAGAATACAGGGACTATGTCCACCTGTCCTAACTGTCACCAGACAGTTACATCCGCGGACGAGATCTGCGAAAATTGTGGCGCAGTGCTTTCGGCCACGATTGTCGCGCCGGTCCGCGCTACGACCGCTCCCCCGCCCTCTTCCCTTCCTCCACCGGCGACGACAGCCAGTAATTTCACGCTATGCCCAAATTGCAAGCATCCGCTCAAAGCGGGCGAGGATGTGTGCGATGAATGCGGCATGGTGCTGACGGCAATCCCGCTGCGAACGCAACCAGCGCCCCCGGCATCTTCTGCCCCCGTGGGACAGGAACTTTGCCCAGGATGTGGAGGACCGCGCGCGGTGGGCGTAAAATTTTGCCGCAAATGTGGCTATAACTATATGTCGTCCACCAATTCCGCCTCTACCACCACCAGCGGCCTGGTCACGGTGCAGACCGCGACGCAGCTAGCGATGGGGAGCATCCTCAGTAATAAGTATAAGGTTGTGCAGGCCATTGGTTCCGGCGGCATGGGCGCGGTCTACCTGGCCGAAGATCTGATCCTCAAGCGCCAGGTCGTCATCAAAGCCCTTTTGACTGAGGACGACCCCGATATGGTGGCACAAAGCATCAAGGAGCGAGAGTTCCTCGCCGCTGTCAAACATGCTAACATCGTCTCGATCTACGACTTTGTGACCATTAGCGGCAAGGGCTATATCGTCATGGAGTATGTCCACGGGAAGACCTTACAGGATATCATGGAAGAGCAGGGGCGACCTTTTGACGTGCCGACGGCGATTCGCCATATTATGGGCATATTGCCGGCCTTCACCTATATGGCAAAGCTCGGGCTGGTCTATTGCGATTTTAAGCCGCAGAACGTCATGCTTGAAAAGCTCAAGGATGGCAGCGAGATCGTCAAGCTGATCGATCTGGGCACGGTCATCAAATATACGCCCAAACCCACCGATGTGTACGGCACGCACGGTTTCTACGCGCCCGAAGCTGTCAAATCACCCTCGCCGGAGACCGATCTTTACACCATCTGCCGCACCCTGGCCTACATGGTCACGCTGATGGACCTGGCAAATCCGGTGTTCGGCCTGCCCTCTTCTGAGCATTACAAGGCGTTCCGCGACCATCCCGCGCTCTATCGCCTGCTGGCTAAAGGCACGCACGCGCGGCCCCAGCAGCGTTTTCATAGCGCCGAAGATTTGCACGACCAGCTCGCGGGCGTGCTGCGCTTGATCGTTGGCGGCGCGCCAGGGGTCCCGGCAAGCTCACGCATGTTCATTTCGGGAGCGTTAACCACCACCGGAAAACTCGGGTTGCGTGGCGAGGCGGCGCTGGATGAGACTGATAAAGCCATCGATCTGCTGCGTTATGGAGATCTCTCGTTGCGCAATGGCAATTACGGTAGCGCGTTGGCCTTCTATAATCAGGCCATCAAAAATAACGCGAAGAGCGTCGATGGGCATTTGCGCCTGACAGAGATCTATATCGAACAGGAAAAGTACGCTCAGGCGCTGGCTGAGATTACCCGAGTGCAGCGCATAGCGCCGGGGAACTGGAAGATCGCCTGGTACACCGGACGCTTGCTGGAAGTTCAGGGCAAGCTGGCGGAAGCAGCCGATCAGTATGGCGAGCTGCTGGCGGACATTCCGGGCGAGCTGCCTCCCCAGCTTGCTCTGGCCCGCGTCAATGCTCGCATGGGCCACGATCAGGAGGCGGTTACGCTCTACTCAGCGGTGATCAAAGCCGAACCCGGCCATACAGAGGCCATCCTGGGGCTTACCAATTCGCTGATCAACCTACAACGCTGGGACGAGGCGGCGCAGGTATTGAGCAATGTGAGCGAGGCGGCAGCGAAATTCGTTGACGCCAAACTGCTGCTCTGCGATCTCTATCTTAACCGTATGGTACCTTTGAAGGCCCAGAATGTGGAGCAAGCTGCGCTGGCAATACATGCTCTGGAAGGGCGTACCGAAAATGCCCGCTATTACCTGATGAGCGGAGACGTTTATCGCGCCGCGTGGCGACTGGCCCGTAGCAAACAGCTTCCGGCGAAGACGACCATTGCAGGCGTCCGCGATACCTCGGCGCGAACGCTGGGGCTGGCCGCAGAGGAAAAATATCAGCAGTATTTGCGGCGCGAGCAGCATCCCGCCAATCGAGAAGCGGTTATACGGCGCAAGCTAGAGGTCGCGCCCTGGCGTCTATGGTAACAATTGAGGATGCTCATTGAGATAAATTAGCAGAAAGAAGAGGCACATGTTTACCATTACGGCACATCACAATCAATACCTGCGCATGGGTCAGGACACCATACAGGCAGTGCTTTCAGTCAGCGTAGATGCCGGCATGCAGATGGCTCCAGCGCCGCTCGCGCTGGGCATTGCCCTGGACCATTCCGGCTCGATGGAGGGTCCGAAAATGCGCGCCGCGCGCGACGGTGCGATCAAAGTTGTGCAGGCGATAGATGCCAGTATGGCTTTTATGGTTGTCACCTTCAACGATAATGCGCGCGTCATCTTCGGACCCGCGATGGGCACCAATGAGAACAAACTGCGGGCAGTTGAGACGCTCAAGAGCGTTTACGCCTCCGGTGGCACCCGCATGAGCACCGCGCTCAACGCTATCGTTGACAAGTTCGGCGGCAAGGACCAGGGACGAGCGACCAAAATTCTCTTTCTTACCGATGGGAAAAACGAAGGTGAGCAGCGTTCGCCGCTTAATCAGGCCGTAGCGCGTTGCACGAACGCTAATATCAGCATCAGCGCGTGGGGCGTAGGCACCGACTGGGATGCGGCGGAACTGCGTCACATGGCCGACGCGACGCATGGCACAGCCGATATCATCCTTCGCCCAAGCAGATCGAGGCTGCGTTCACCGCCTCATTTAGCGAGATGCGTAAGACAGCCATCCCCAACGCCTCCATGTACCTCTGGTCGCCAATGGGCGTCACGATCAAACGTGTTGAGCAGGTCTATCCCAATATCGTCGCGCTTGGTACAGAGCCGGACCCGGCTAATCCGCGCCAGGTGGTGGTGAATCTCGGCTCCTTCGCGGCAGGCGATCAGCGCGACTACCTGGTGACGCTGCAAACGCCAGCGTACCAGCCAGGGCAGCAGTTTCTGCTCCTGAGACCAGGGCTTAAATACTTCCTCGGCGGTGCGGACGAGCAGGAAGAGAAGAGCTTCCGCGATGGCTGGGTGTTTGTGCAGTGGACAGAAGATGTAGCACTTGCCGCCCAGATTGATCCCCATATCGCTCACTATACTAACCAGGAAGAGCTATCACAGGCGATCCGCGAGGGGCAGGCGGCGCTGGCAGCAGGTGATAGCGCCCGCGCCACGCATCTGCTCAGCCGGGCGCTGGAGATTAGCAAACGCACAGGCAACGAGCGGATCACGCGCTTGATTAACGACATTGTGCAGGAAAATCCCGATGGCAGCTATCGCCTCAACCAGCAGGCCGACGCGGTTGCCCGCAAAACCCTGGCGATCAATGTGGGACGAACCTCGAAATTGAAATAATAGTGATGGATATCTCTGTGCCAAAACTGAAGAAAGAAGGCATTAGCTGAAGTCATGCAAAAACAGTATGGACAGGTCCAGGCGCCGCCGATACCTCTCAGCGCCTTATCCCAGCCGCGCGTGGTTAACCCCAGCAGATTGCGACGAGCCCTGCGGACGCTCAAGGGGCAATTTATCGCGCTGGCGATCTGCGTTGCCGCCCTGGCAATTATTCAGGCGCTGATGACCTCAATGGCCTACGTTCGCTCTGCTAACGACCTGGATACCATCAACACCGGCAGTATCCCCAGCGTGAACGCGGCCCAGGCAATTGCGCAGTACATTGAAGATATTGATGCCAAATCAGCCGATTACCTGGCGACGGCTGGCCTCACACAGCTTACGTCCTGCTCGATTGTGGGCACTGATCGCAATCCCGGCCCGCAAACGGTTCACGATTGCGATAACCTTAATATTGATGCTGAACTGGTCCTGGCGAACAGCGAGCTATTCAACGCGACCCACAACGTCACCTATCCCGGCGAGCGCACCGCCATTGAACGTATCACGGCGGGCTTCGAGGAATATAGCGGCGATATCGCGATTATGCGTCATGAATACGACCTAGCAGCCAGTAAGACCGATGCACAAGATCCCCATCTGCAAAAGGCGCGCCAGGCTTACCAGGCCGCCAACGATGTCTTACAGAAGACAATCACGCTGCAACCCACAACAGATGCATCTGGCACTCCTGTCTTCAATGAACCGGTAGTACCATTATGTACGGCGCATAGCAATACTGTGCCCGATAGCTCCTGGATGCTTGGCAGCATAGAAGACAATATTAGCTGCCTGAGCGAGATCAACAAGACGCATCTTGATAGCGCCTATGATGATACTATTAACTTCCTGGGAGCCGCTGTAACCGGGACGCTCCTCTTGAGCATTATCTTCTGCGCCCTGCTGCTATTTGCGATCTGGAGGATGATCGCCATCACTCATCGCTTCATCAATCCCGCGCTGACGCTGGCGCTTATCGTGAGCGTGATTTTCTGCGCTAACGCGGTAGGGCTGTTTTCGCAGATGGCCGGGCAGCACGGCAACTTTGGGCAGATGGTCAAGGATGACTACGATAGCATATACTTTGCAGCCCAGCTCAAACGTTACGGGACGGCGGCGAACGCCGACGAGTCGCGCTGGCTGATCGCAATGGCCTTTAACGATCAGGCCACGGCTGACCACTGGTACCAGGACTGGCAGGCCAACACCGCTCAGGTCAGCTCGCTGATCGACCGCGCGCAGGCCAATCGCACGTATCCCGAAGAAGATCAGCCTTTAAGCAATATGCATGCCGACTGGCAACAGTACACTAATATTGATACACAAATACGCGCTAAAGCCACCGATACGACGAATCCGGCCCATATCCACGACGCCGAGTTCCTGAGTACAGGCGACTCTAATCACACATTTGACGCTTTTTCCAAAGCTGTTGACGACCTGAGCCAGGCCAATCAGGGGCATTACGATACGACCTATGCCTCCACGAGGGACTCGCTCATGCTCTATATCACCCTGAGCGCCATCCTGTTCCCACTGCTCGGGCTACTCGCGGTCGGCGGCATCGTGGTGCGGCTCAAGGATTTTTAGCGGCGTATAGCGAAGAGGATGACTTCATCATACCTCTTCATTAATAGTTGCGGCAGTCTTATGTAAGAAATGGTAAATTTCTTCTCTATAAGACTGTCGCATATTTAATAAGATATAAGCTTATCTATAGGCCGGCAAATCGATATGTATGAACGTTTATTAATAAAACATAAGCTTAACCATAAGGAAACAAAACGATTTAATACAATCGTTTTAAACGTTTTTTTATGGAAGAAAGGGGGCAAAAGCGTCTTTTCTGACAGAGCGAAAATGAAAATAAAATGAAGCGCAAAAAAAGTTTGCATAAAGCAGAGGAGAGTATACTGGTGTCAATGGTGAGTGGTGATTGAGGGTGCCAGTTTGTTCTGGGCAGTGTGGCTCCAGGCATTGGTTACGAGGGTAGCTCCGGCAGCGAGTGTTGAGCCAGGCTCCACTGTCCTGCGAGTGAGTGACCTCCCACTACAATGCACGTTGTAGCCCTGCCGGACATACTTCAATCACTACCACCAGCCAGAATACCTGCGCTCCTACTATTTCCTTTTCCCGATACTGCGGGGGGTGCCAGCCCCCGCAGTATTTTTTTGCCGGAAAGCACGATTTCTGAACAAATGTTAATACGAAGCGTAATCGGCCTGCACCTTGATGCCGTTGCTATTGAGCTGCAATGGGAAGCCGGGTAGCGTCACCATGTCACTCTCATAATATGCTAACAGAATATGGGTCGCTGCGGCAAATTGCGTGATCTCTGTATTATACGGCTCCAGATCGTTACAGCCGCCCCACTCGCTAAAAGATGCAGCCCCCCCGTGCGCTTTCGCGTATGCAACTTCTAAGGTTGCTGAGGTGGGCCAATCTGCCCACAGAGTACTTAGCGGCTCTACGCAGCGTTTCCCCTGAGAGGTTCCCACGAAACCGTTGTAGACGTGAAAGTCGTAGACCAGATTCGGCTCTGTAAACGGTGGAACCTGACCTCTGATGAGCGGAATAAAGCCATTTTCGTAGTGGTTGCCGCCAAAAAAGACCAGCGATTGAGGATTGTGACTGCGAATGGTATCGATCAGGATCTGCGAGTTCTGTCGCCAGAGCGCGGGAGAGATCTGGTGCATCTCATTCCAATCGTCGTAGAGCACGGCGGGATCGCTGGCATAGAGAGCTGCCACGCTGGTCCACATTGCCACAGCGTCGCTAATATACACGCCCGTGGTCAATTGCTGCTGGTACACCGGATTATATGGGTCCTTCTTAATATCTACTGTTGCCTGGTCCTGAGAAGGACAATACGTCACAGCCCCGCCGCACGGCAGTTCATGGAACTGGGGACCCTTTGTGAGCAATACGTAGTTGCCGTTGCTCTCCAGCACCTGCACGAGCTGTTGTATCCAGGCGCGATAGCCCATCCCGGCCACAGGCACTGGCACGTCTTCGTTCCACCAGACGGCATTGAGGGAGACGCGCCAGACATTCATGGTAAAATTCTGGGCAAACCAGCCGATCTTGGCGAAAAGCTTTGCCGGAGACAGGCCGGTCGCATTGCCGTAACCCGTATCAGGCAGGTTAAACCCCTTTAAGTTGATGACGCACCCACTAGAGGCCACAATATCGCCGCTCTGGACATGGAGCCACTGAAATACGTAGCCGGAGGGAGTAAGGGTAATACCACAACTACTACCAGCGCCACCGGGCCCCTTTGCTTCCAACTGCACACCAGAAGGCAGCATCATACTTAACGAAATGGCCAACAGGAAGATGAAAGCACATCTTATGCGTGTTCTTCTATGGTTGATTGCCATGCTTTCCTTCTTTCTCTAAAAAAGTCAACAAATTTAGCCATACTATAATTTATACCAATGCGCTATATACAGTAAATGGCAAATACACAAATATTCCTATGTATCACAGCGATTGTTATCATCTATCGCTGGAAGGGGGAACTAAACGGCTCGCAAGCACCTTCCTCTGCCTGTGAGCGTCTGCGGCGCTCACAGGCAGAGCGCGCACCGACGTTTGACAAGCCCCGCGATCTTCAGGGCTTGTCAGTGTTCGTCATGCTCACAGGGTAAAGCCCTGCACCTCTCTCCTCTTGCCCTGCGCCCCGAACGGGGTGCAAACCCAGGTGGCAGGAGTTACGAGGAGAGGAACACTAAAAAGCCCTGCTGCGATCTTAGAGGGCTATCTCCACCGTTACGTGGTTATGGTATAATGGAGCGAGCATAGCTATTTTGTAATATAGCAGGAACGCCTGATTCTATAGATCGCAACATCGCTGCCAAACGGTAGGAGAACACAACATTATGCAACTACTGGGAAAAATTCTAGGAGATCCTAACAAACGAGATTTGAGGGCTATTCAGCCGCTCATTGATAAAATTAATGCGCTTGAACCATCCATCAAGAAACTGAGTGATGAGCAACTGGCCGCAAAGACGGCGGAATTTCGCTCGCAGCTTTTTCTCCACCTCAAAGGCGGTCTGGTGCTGGAAGATGAACTGGTTACGTTGCTGCGTGAGGCCCTACAAAAGGTCGAGCCGCTAACAGACAAGTTATCCGACGAGCAGTTACACGCGGCTATCACCGAATATCGCCAGAAGCTCGAATACAAAGACGCGGAATATCACCTGCGGGAGCACTTACAGGATACGCTCTCCGAATGTTTCGAGCAGGCGTACGAAAAGCTCTTACTGCAGTTGAACGAGCTACAGGTGACGGCAGCAATGGACCTGGCGGAGGAACGCAACCAATGGCCCGACGAAGCGCCAGATCCAAAAAAGGCTACGCTGGCGCTGCTGGCAGAGATCGAACCTGTCGTTAAAGAAATCGACGCGGAAGAGCTAGACGAAGCGTTCGAGAGCGCCTGGAAGCGTTTTGCGGAGCAGAAGAGCGCGGCCCAGAACCAGGAAGATGAGCTTGATGAGCTGACCGAGCAGTTATTCCGCAATACATTGAAGCCTTTGCGCAAAGAAATTGTCGCGATCAAAGCGGAGGAGATGGATCAACTGCTGCCCGAGATGGCTCGGCGCTATCGCACAGGCAAGACGCTGGATGATCTTTTGCCAGAAGCCTTCGCCGTTGTGCGTGAAGCCGGCTGGCGCAAGATCAAGATGCGTCATTACGATGTGCAGCTTGTCGGTGGCGTCGTGCTCCACCAGGGGAAAATCGCCGAGATGCGCACCGGTGAAGGTAAGACGCTGGTGGCAACGCTGCCCATTTACCTGAACGCGCTCACCGGCAAAGGCGTGCATCTGGTGACGGTTAATGACTACCTGGCGCGCCGTGACGGCGAATGGATGGGGCAGATTTACAACTTCCTGGGGCTGACCGTCGGCATTATCGTCAATGCCGTTGAGCCGCATACGGCAGAGCGGCGGGCGGCGTACCAGGCCGATATCACCTACGGCACCAATAACGAGTTCGGCTTCGATTACCTGCGCGATAACATGGTGATGTCTCTCAATCAAATGGTGCAGCGCGAGCTCAATTTTGCCATCGTTGACGAGGTCGATAATATTCTCATCGACGAAGCGCGCACCCCACTGATTATCTCCGGCCAGGGCCAGGAATCAACCGATATGTACGCCAAATTTGCGCGCTGGGCTCCGCGCCTCAAGCCGGAAATGGACTACACCGTTGAAGAGAAGACACGCATGGTCATGCTCACCGAAGCCGGCATTGAGAAGATCGAGCAACTGGCCGGCGTGAAGAATATCTATGATGAGTCCAACATCGACCTGACCCGCTATATGGAAAACGCCATCAAAGCGCAGATCATCTTCAAGCGCGATAAAGATTATATCGTGAAAGACGGCGAGGTCATCATCGTTGACGAGTTTACGGGCCGCCAGATGCCGGGCCGTCGCTATAGCGAGGGGCTGCACCAGGCCATTGAGGCTAAAGAGGGCGTGACGGTGCAACGCGAAAACCACACCCTGGCGACCATCACCTTCCAGAATTACTTCCGCCTGTACAAGAAACTGGCCGGTATGACCGGTACGGCGCAGACAGAGGCGGAAGAACTCCATAAAATCTATAAGCTGGAAGTGATCGATATCCCGACGAATAAGCCGATGATCCGCCAGGATGCCCCGGACCTGATTTACCGCACCCAGAATGCCAAGTTCAACGCGGTCGTCGAGGAGATTAAGGAGCGACATGATCGGGGCCAGCCGGTGCTGGTTGGTACCACCTCGGTTGAGACCTCCGAGTTCCTCTCCGATCTGCTCAATAAGCAGGGTATCCAGCACAGTGTGCTCAATGCCAAACACCACGAGCGTGAGGCGAATATCGTCGCCCAGGCTGGCCGCAGCGGGGCCGTTACTATCGCCACCAACATGGCCGGTCGCGGTACCGACATTCTGCTCGGCGGCAATCCCGCCGGCTACTTCGATAGCATTCTGCGCAAGCACGCGGAACAGGTGGACTATATCCGCGAAATGCCGCAGGACGACGCGGACGACCGGGCGGAAAGAGAAGAAGCCATCCAGCAATATATCGAGAACATGACGGAGGCGGAGAAAAACGAACTCTTCCAGGAGAAGATCGCCGAGTGTGACGCCGATCACGAACTGGTGGTCGAGCTTGGGGGACTGCATATTATTGGCACCGAACGCCACGAGTCGCGCCGCATCGACAATCAGTTGCGCGGTCGTGCCGGACGACAGGGCGACCCCGGCTCGTCGCGCTTCTTCCTGGCGCTGGATGATGAACTGATGCGCCGCTTCGCCGCCGACCGCGTTTCGAAGATTATGGAACGCTTCGGCATGGAAGAGGATATGCCGTTGGAGAGCGGCGTCGTCTCGCGCTTCATCGAGGGAGCGCAGGCCAGAGTCGAAGGCTATAACTTTGATATCCGTAAAAACGTGGTCGATTATGACGATGTGATCGCCAAGCAACGCCAGGTGATCTACGCCGACCGCCGCGCCGTTCTGGAACATGGCGATATGCACGAGCGCATCCTGGGGATGATCCGCAACGAAGTCACCAACATGGTCAATGCCAGCATTCCGAGCAATATGGTGACGGAAGAGGAGCAGCTCGAAGCACTCTTCAAGGCTCTGGAAGTATGGGTCCATGTCCCCGACGATATCCTGCCGGAGAATATCCACGCGGTCAGACGCGAAACGCTCAAGCAAGACCTGATCGACCTCGTGGTTGACCACTATGAGACCCGCGGAGAAGAGTTGCGGCAGCAGGCTAAAGATCTGGGATTGGAGGGGTTAGACCCACAGCGCGAATTCGAACGCACTTACCTCTTGCAAATCGTTGATCGCCTGTGGATGGATCATATCGATTCGCTGGATGTGATGCGAGCGGGCATTGGTTTCCGCTCGATTGGGCAGCGCGACCCCCTGGTCGAGTTCAAAAACGAAGCCTTTAGCATGTTTGAAGAGCTGAAACTGGCGATCCAGCATTATACTGTAGACTCCCTGCTCAAGATGATGCGCGGCGACCTCAAGCTGTCGCTCAATCAGCCGGAGCCACAACGTAAAGCGCCGCCGCGCAACCTGCGCACCAACGTCGATGATATTGCCAAAGCCAGCGGCCAGGCGAAAAACGATGGTGGCGACGAACGCACCAAAACGACAAAACGCGGGGGACCCGGCCCCCGCAGCAATGGCTCCTCTTCCCCGGCGCGCCCCTCCGGCCCAATGAAAATCGGGCGCAACGATCCCTGCCCCTGCGGCAGCGGCAAAAAGTACAAAAAGTGCCACGGAGCCTGATATCATCAGCATAAAAAAATCATCCGTTGAGAACGGATGATTTTTTTATGCTGATTCACTACGGAGATATAACCTTTTACTTATGCAAATCCCAAAGAACTGCAAAGCAAAATTATAGACCTTTGACACCTGTGCATGCTACTCTTTTCCTAGAGGATAGAACGGATGAGAGATTATCCAGCATTGCCTATGCATCAGTCTCGAAAGGAAAGCATATCATGATGAACGGTCAATATGTTGCCGAGCTAACTAAGAATTGGGAACACGATCTGCGCTGGCAGGGGATCAAACGACCATATACAGCCGATGACGTTGCGCGGTTACGCGGTTCGGTGCAGATCGAGTACACGTTAGCACGCATGGGAGCCGAGCGGCTGTGGCAACTCCTTCATAGAGAGCCATACGTGGCCGCGTTGGGCGCGCTCACCGGCAATCAGGCAGTACAGCAGGTGAAAGCCGGTCTGCAAGCTATCTACCTGAGCGGCTGGCAGGTTGCCGCCGACGCCAACCTCGCGGGCCAGATGTATCCCGACCAGAGCCTCTATCCCGCCAACAGCGTTCCACAGGTTGTACGCAGAATCAACCAGGCTCTGCAGCGTGCGGACCAGATTCATCATTCCGAAGGGAAAAACGGCACCTACTGGTTCGCGCCCATCGTTGCCGACGGGGAAGCAGGCTTCGGGGGTCCGCTTAATGTTTTCGAGATGATGAAGGCCATGATCGAAGCTGGCGCGGCTGGCGTCCACTTCGAGGACCAGCTCGCCTCCGAGAAGAAATGCGGACATATGGGCGGCAAAGTGCTGATCCCCACGCAGAGCGCCATCAAGCATCTCGTCTCGGCACGCCTGGCAGCCGATGTGATGGGCGTCCCCACGATTCTTGTCGCCCGCACCGATGCCAACGGCGCGCAACTGATTACATCCGATATCGATCCCACCGATCACCGTTTCCTCACGGGCGAGCGCACAGCAGAGGGCTTCTTCAGGACGCGCGGCGGACTCGATGCGGCTATCGCGCGCGGCCTCTCCTACGCCCCCTACTGCGATCTGATCTGGTGCGAGACAGCCGAGCCAAGCATCGAAGAGGCCAGACGTTTCGCCGCCGCCATCCACGAGCAGTTCCCCGGCAAAATGCTGGCCTACAACTGCTCTCCCTCGTTCAACTGGCGCAAGAAGCTCGATGCCGAGACCATTACGACGTTCCAAAAGACGCTCGGCAAAATGGGCTACGTCTTCCAGTTCATCACCCTGGCAGGCTTCCACGCGCTCAACTATAGCATGTTCAAGCTGGCATACGAGTATAAAGCCAACGGCATGGCGGCCTATTCGCAGTTGCAACAGGCCGAGTTCGGATTGGAAGAGTTCGGCTATACCGCCACCAAACACCAGCGCGAGGTCGGCACAGGCTACTTCGACGAGGTGGCGCAGGTGATTTCCGGCGGCACATCCGCGACGAAGGCCCTGGTCGGCTCGACCGAAGAGGCACAATTCCATTGATGCGATAGCAAACCTGTAGGGGCAACCGCAAGGGTTGCCCTCTCCCCTGCCACAACACAACGGCCTATGGGGACATATGCGGCAACGGAACGTGCGCTGGGCAACCGCAAGGGTTGCCCCTACATCAGGGCATATGCGACAATAGCAGGTATGGGAATTGTGTCTTTCCTGTATCGAAAGGGATTATAAGCATGACTACCAACCCTGTCACAACTCAATTTGCGGAGGGGATCGAGATCAAGGCTCCCATCACCCCTGAATTTGCGCAAATACTGACCCCCGAAGCAATGAATCTTGTCGCGAAACTTGCTCGTTCGTTCGAGACGCGCCGTCAAGAATTGCTCCAGAGGCGCGTGCAGCGCCAGGCTGAGATTGATGCTGGCAAGCTGCCCGATTTTCTGCCCGAGACCGCGCATATCCGCCAGCAAGACTGGACCATCGCGCCCATTCCTGCCGATTTACAAGATCGCCGCGTGGAAATTACCGGACCGGTGGACCGCAAGATGGTCATTAACGCGCTCAATTCGGGGGCAAAGGTGTTTATGGCCGACTTTGAAGATGCCCACTCGCCCACCTGGGAAGCAACCGTTGAGGGGCAGATCAATGTGCGCGATGCCATCAAACGCACGATCACCTTTACCAGCCCCGAAGGCAAAGCCTACCGGCTGAACGAGCAGACCGCCGTATTGCTGGTGCGTCCGCGCGGCTGGCATCTTAACGAGAAGCATGTATTGATCGATGGGAAGCCAGTTTCCGGCGGCATCTTTGATTTTGCGCTCTTCTTCTTCCACAACGTCAAACAGTTGCTAGCCAACGGGACCGGGCCTTACTTTTACCTGCCCAAGCTGGAAAGCCATCTGGAAGCTCGCCTCTGGAACGATATATTTGTGATGGCGCAAAACGAACTTGGCATCCCCCAGGGCACGATCAAGGCCACCGTGCTGATTGAGACGATCCTGGCAACCTTCGAGATGGATGAGATCCTCTACGAGCTGCGCGAGCATTCGGTGGGTCTGAACTGCGGACGCTGGGACTACATCTTTAGTGCAATCAAAAAGTTCCGCAACCTGCCTGCCTTCATCTTTCCTGACCGCGCTCAGGTAACGATGACGACGCACTTTATGCGTTCATATACGCAGCTCACGGTCAAGACCTGCCATCGTCGCAACGCGCCCGCCATCGGTGGCATGGCAGCCCAGATCCCGATCAAAAACGATCCCAAAGCCAATGAAGAGGCGCTTTCGCGCGTGCGGGCCGATAAGCGGCGTGAGGCGACCGATGGGCACGACGGAACCTGGGTGGCCCATCCCGGCCTGGTGCCTATCGCGATGGAAGAGTTCGATGCCGTGATGAAGACGCCCAATCAGATCGATAAGAAACGCGAAGATGTCCACGCTACCGCCGCCGACCTGCTCCAGGTGCCGGAGGGAACGATTACCGAGGCCGGCCTGCGCAACAATATCAGCGTGGGGGTGCAATACCTGGAATCCTGGCTACGTGGCACCGGCTGCGTCCCCATCTTCAACCTGATGGAAGATGCCGCGACGGTCGAGATTGCCCGCGCCCAGATCTGGCAATGGATTCATCACCCCAAAGGCATCCTTGACGATGGACGCAAAGTAACGGTTGAGTTGTTCCGCCAGTTGATGGGCGAAGAGTTAGAGAAGATCAAAGCCGGCCTTGGCGAGCAGGCGTTTACCGCCCGCAAATTCGCGACGGCCTCCAAAATTCTCGACGAGATCGTAACCAGCGACCAGTTTGTGGAGTTCCTGACTCTGCCAGCTTACAAGTACCTGGACTAGCAGATACCCATCTCGTCACTATCGGTTTGCCTCTCGACTGAACCTGAAAGAGGAAGGCAGCAAGGATTTATCCCCAGCGCCTTCCTCTTTCAGGGTTTTTCATTCCTGGTGCCAGGGCTTTTCCGTTTTCCTCTCCTCTGACTCCTGCCTCCTGGGTTCGCGCCCCGTTCGGGGCGCAGGGCAAGGGGAGAGAGGTGCAGGCAACGCCGCGTCGCGGCGTTGCCTGCACCTCTCTCCCCTTGCGAGCAGGGCTTCGCCCTGCGAGCATGACGAACACGGAAAAGCCCTGTTCCTGGTGCATTTCCGCTTGACATCCTCGGGTAGAGCATGTATATTGCTCCTCCAATGGAGGCGGCGAAGTGCATGGCTACCTCGACCCGCTTGAGGGTACTGAAAACAGCTCCTGGCTCTTCGTCTTGACAATCCCCGAGACGCGTTCGATGAACTGCGTGAGCGGCATGGACTTGAGGTCCACATTCGAGCGCAGGCGGACGGAGACGGCGTCCGCGGCGGCCTCTTTGTCGCCGACGACCAGCATGTACGGGATCTTCTGCAACTGAGCATCGCGGATCTTGGCGTTCATGCGCTCGCCGCGCAGATCGATCTCGGCCCGCAAACCGGCTTTCTCAAGCTCCTCCAGCACCTTTGCCGCATACTCGTTGTGGCGGTCGGCAATGGGGATGATCATCGCCTGCACCGGAGACAGCCAGACCGGGAACGCGCCCGCGAAATGCTCGATCAGCATCGCCATAAAGCGTTCCGTCGCGCCAGTCACTGCGCGGTGAATCATCACCGGGCGATGCGGCTGCCCATCCTCGCCGATGTATTCAAGCTCGAAATTCTCCGGCTGGTTGAAGTCGAGCTGAATTGTCGAGCACTGCCACTCGCGGCCCAGAGCGTCGTGAACCATAAAGTCCACTTTGGGACCGTAGAAAGCAGCCTCGCCAATGCCGACTTCATACTTGAGACCTCTGCTTTCGACCGCACCGCGCAGCGAGGCTTCCGCGTTCTCCCAGACCTCGTCACTGCCAATATACTCCTCTTTCTTCTGCGGATCGCGTAAAGAGAGGCGTACATAGTAGTCCTTCAGGCCGTACGTCTCGAAGACCTCCAGCGTGAGATTGACCGCATTATTAAACTCCTGCTGGATCTGATCGGGGCGTATAAAGACGTGGGCATCGTCCTGCGTGACGCTGCGCACACGCGCCAGGCCCGTCAGCGTCCCCGCCTTCTCATAGCGGTAGAGCGTGGCAAACTCGGCGTAGCGCACGGGCAGTTCGCGATAGCTATGCATCTGCGATTTATACAGCAGGATGTGATGCGGACAGTTCATCGGCTTGAGCAGATAAGCGTCATCTTCCGATTGCTCCTGCTCGCCCTTCATGATCGGGAACATATTCTCGCGATACGTAAACCAGTGTTTCGACGTCTTATACAGTCGCACTTTGCCCAGGTGAGACGTCCAGACGTGCTGGTAGCCATACTTCTCCTGCGTCTGCCGGACGTAGTTCTCCATCAGGTAGCGCAGCATCTCGCCGCGCGGCAGGAACATCGGCACGCCCGCACCGACATCGTCGCTGAGCACAAACAGCTTCAATTCGCGCCCCAGTTTGCGATGATCGCGCTTCATAGCCTCTTCCAGCCGCCAGAGGTACTGATCAAGCTCCTCCTGCGTGAACCAGGCCGTGCCGTAGATGCGTTGCAGCATCGGGCGGCGCTCATCGCCACGCCAGTAAGCGCCCGCGACGCGCATCAGCTTGAAGGGGCCGATCTGCCCCGTGTTCTCGACATGCGGGCCGCGACAGAGATCAAGAAAGTTGCCCTGCTGGTAGATGCCCACCTCGGCATCGGGCAAATTTTCGATAATCTCCACCTTATAATTCTGCCCTTTGTTGCCAAAGTACTCCAGAGCCTTCTCGCGTGGCCAGCGGTCGCGCAAAAAGGGATACTTCTCGCCGACAATGCGCCTCATACGGGCCTCTATCTCTGGCAGATCATCAGGAGTAAGCGCGCGCGGGAGATCGAAATCGTAATAAAAGCCATCTTCGATAGCGGGTCCGATGGCGAAGCGAGCGTCAGGAAAGATCTCCTGCACGGCCTCCGCCATGACGTGCGCAGCGGAATGGCGCATGCGCTGAACCGGCGTATAATTGACCGATTCCTCTAGTTCTACTTCCACCGACATTGAAAAATCCTCCTTGCGATCTTGTTGACAACAACAAAAAAACCTTTCCAGCCCCGTTGGGACGAAAAGGCATAATGCTCTCCGCGGTTCCACCCAGCTCCACCTCTTTGCGCTGGTAAGCAAAAAGAAGTGTACTTTAGTAGCCTGTAACGTGGCTAGGACGTATACTTTACTGACTCAGTATAGGCTAGCGAGGGGTATCCGCTTCCGGCAGATAAGGGCGCTCTCAGCATCTGCGCTTTTCTCTGTTTATCATTGAGAAGGGACATGTCTCGCGTCAGCTTGTTGTTGTCTATTTGATTATTGCATCTATTATACCATATGTGATTTGTAAAGTAAAGCGTTTTGTGCGAAGGTGCGAGGTCAAGGTCGTGTTCCCGCCACTCACAAGCTAGGAGGCGACACGGATGCCTTCCCCATCATAAAGGTAGTTGACCGTGCTCGTCGGGCTGGGCTGGTTCTGCCAGGTGCTCAGGTTCCCTTCGGCATCGTAGCTCAGTTGCTGACCCGTCTGCGTCCCTGAACAGGTGGTGGCGCTTGATGGCGCGCGACAGGTCATGTTGCCTGCGCATCATACGCTGCACTGTAGCCACTCCCCGTCGCAGTGACGGCGTGCAGATGGCTGCTATCGCCATAGGTGTAGCTACCTTGCGAACTACTCGTGAGACGGCCATTGGTGTCATAGGTATAACTCTGCTGATATTGCGCTGAGGTCAGCGTGCCCGCCACAAACGAGCCACAGGGGGAGTTTCCGTTGGATCAGACCCAGGTCAGTCGGTTCTGCTTATCATAGCAGAAGTGCTGGACGTCGGTGCCTGCTTGCAAGGTGGTCGTGACGCTGTTGATGCTGCCCACCGCGTCATAGCTCGGCTGCGTCTGATAGAGCAGCGTGCTATTTACTCCAAAGGGTCAGCCTCTCCCCGTATTTTTTCTTTGCCAAATCGTTACCGCTTTTTTTCGCATGCGATAGAGGATGAGGACAGTTCCTAGTACTAAGAACGTAACTACCAACGCTTTGATAGGATCAGGGAAAACAAAGACATCGTTCATGATGATACTAAGTCCTACAAGGAAGCCAAAACACGCCAAAATTATGCTAAATATAGGACAGAACTTCGAGATCCGAAACAACAACGGCGATGATGTATAGGAGTTAAGCAGACGTGGACTGCCCAGATGGACATTCCGGCAGTGAATATCCCAGAGGGCCGAGAAAAAATAGAGCAGGCTGCTCAGGAGCACAAAAAATAGGATTGCCAATTCGGGCATCTGATCAAAGAAGAACAACGTGGGATAAGCTGTAAGAAAAGGCCAGAAGCCGAGCAGTACATGATGATAGTGTGAGGTACTCATCTGCTCCCGATGATGTTTGCGTGCATCGTACCAATCCAACCCGATCCAAACAAAAAACCAGAGCCCCAAAAACACAAACAGACCTATGAGGAAAAGCGTAAACTCGAACATGGCTAACTCCTTTATGCGCAACAATTGTCGTTTAGACCAATCCCTTGCAAGGATATTTGCTAACAGCTAGTGTAACATAAATATTTATTCCCTTCTTTTCAACCGGCAACATCTACAATTATTTTTATTTCATATTAGCTAAGGAAAGGTCTGCTTCTTTAGCTGATCAGACTCAAAATCGAGTACATTATAATTTTACCCAAATTCCTTCTTCCTTTAAAATTACTGGAAAGGCTACTTGAATCCTGTTCTCTTCAAGTAGCCTTCAAAAATTTCTGGAAGCGACTACATGCTCAAAAACTCCTTCTTAATACAGAACAGACTTTTGTTAAGAGACTCTCGTTCTCCATGGGGATTGTACTGGCGAGTATTGGACCGGAGTATTTCCGAGAGATGGATCACCATTGAAGAAATTTTCAGTATTCCCTACTGACTCCCAAAATGTCGTCCATACTCGCGAGTTATACGCCGCTTGCCCCCGTGCAGTATTCCATGTTCCTTCAGCCACTAGAGTCGCTGCTGTATCCTGTCTTCTCTCCACCTGCTTCTTCCTTTCCGAATCTCTAAATGCCACCTGTTCCGCTTGCTTTCGGCCTTTTACTAAAGGATCGAGAACTTTATGGCCTACAGACTGTACTGTTCCACCAATTGTGCCACCTAATACGCCATTCTTTATAGCTAGATCCCTTGCAGCATCTTGAGCCCTTGTTGCTGCTTGTCGAGCTGATATACTTGTTAAATCTGAAGGGAGCATATCCGGTACATCTACTGCTGCGGGAGCTCCGTAGTATCCTCCGATGCCTCCGGCAGCCTCACCAAGTAAGGCGTCTACTCCCATTTGGTCAAGGTCGGCGTCATTTTTCGGTAAGCCATTTACGGCGAGATCAATGCCTACAGAGACAATGCCTCCCACAGCAACACCTACTGCGACAGAAACAATGGCTGGCGATGCAACTGTCAGAGCTACCACCAGAGCCGCTCCAAGCACAATAGCAGCAGCAAGCGCCCATCCCCAATGCCCCGTCGGGTCCGTCATCGTCTCCGGGTTCCCCTGCACATAGGCATACCGCGACAACCCCCACGGATCGAACCCACCTCCCGGCAAGACCGTATCGGCACTGATAAACTGCCCCACCACCGGATCGTAGTAGCGCGCATTGTAGTAATCCAATCCCGTCGCACTATCCCCACGCTGCCCCGTAAAGCCGATGTCGGTCGGCATGGTCCCACTACTGTAGCGCACAGTGCCATAGGGACCATACAACTGCGCTGCCGTGAGTTGTCCCGCCGCATTGAGCGCCACTGCCGTGCTACCGAGCACGTCACTTCCCAGATAGGAGAAGGTGCCGTTGACCGCTTCGGCGATGCGCAACGTTCCTGCGTAGTAGTACGTCGTGGTGGTAGTCGAACTGCCCGCCACTGGTCTTGACCCAGGAAAATGGGGAAAGTAAACTTGAAAGAGTGGCCCTCCACCTTTTTTTCGGTGTCGTTAAGGGAGGCCGACACGGTACAAATTCCACGAGCCTTTTTCGAACGCCTCGTGGAGATGCTCGCTTTTGCGGCTTAGTCGCAACATACTGTCTAGAAAATTTGGATAAAGTCTACCTCAGTACTGAGAATTAAACAGATCTGCCCCATGTTCCCATTTCAATCACTGGCCTTGAGCGGTTAACTGCGCTACTGTTACAAGGTTCTCTCCCCAATACAACAGGATTTCAACACGATGAGCCACGAGGTAGAAGGTGTAAGGGGTTCTTTGAGGGCGCGGGTTATAGACGTTGAGACTCTCGTCTACGCAGTAGACTGTACATTCGTCTCGGGCCCGCTCTCGGTCTGCATCAGACATTATATACATCTCGAAGACTTTCTCAGCTTCCTTTGGAAGAGCCAGGCGCCACCGATAATTGCCCCCTAGATATGTTGGACAGGACATATACTCAACTTGATGAAAAATGAGCTCGGCCCACCGGTAGTCCTCAATAGCCTGGATGAATACCCGTTCATAGCTTATTTCACGAAAGGAGTAATCAAGTATCTGTAACCAATGCAAGACGGTAATATCGCTGTAGGGTTCTGGCTTCATCTCTGCGTTCCCCATATCTCTTCAACTCCTCTCCATCTGACCTGGAAAAGCTTCATGACGTAACTGCTTCAAGTACTCGTCTAAATCACTACCTTGATAATGGACGAAGATTTCAACGCTACAAGCAATGATGAAGAACGTACGATGGGCTTGTTGAGCCAGAAATGATGGTTCTCCTCCGGTGTCTGGTGATGGTTCATGATCATGAAAGGAAGCACCTACTTCCAGACAATACACTTGGCCCCGCTGGCGAGCAGATTTGATACCAAGTTCAAATATTGTATTTGCTGGAAATATGGTCCTATTCTCATCTGGCCTGGCTATACGCCAGTGTACATTGGAAAAAAGTTGAAACGGGCAGTTTAAGTAAATAACCGTTTTAAAGCGGATCTCAGCTCGGTAGTACTCCGGCTCACCCCGATCTCCACTAAAAACTACCAGATCTTTTATTCTCTGCAACTGAGGGGTAGTCTCTCTCTTCATGTCAAGCCGGTAGTGAGACAAATGTAACCGGTTTACCATCTCAACATCAGTAAACATTTTTGGCTCCATGTGCGTTGAACTCCTTCTTTCTCCTGGTGCCACTCCTCTTCCATTATATTTCTATCGTCCTCCTTCCTACCAGGATTTTTCGTTCTGGTAAAAGGCTATGCCAAAAGTTTTTCGAATCGTTTTCCTTGTATTATCTCGTTTGGCAAGTGTACCTAACGGTACACTTGCCACCTTTGTGTAGGACCGTCAGTGATAATACCATTTCTGTTTGTCACTGTTCGTTGCGCAGAATGGTTTCTACCATCAATGGTCCGCTGTTAATACTGCTTTTATATGCCCAATTTAAAAGTTACGCACCTCTTCTATTCTATCCCAGGTACATCAGGTTCTTCGGGTGTAAGGGGATCATCTGGAATAATGCGCGGACCAGTAGGACTAGGCGCAACAGTCGTATCTCCGGTATAGTTCTGCATGGGGACGTGCGAGAGATTCATGTCTTCTTCGGAGAATGTAGGACTTTTAAAAGTTACCCTATCTGCCGTAACCCATGTTCCGTCGCTTTTTAGAGCGGAGGTTTGTCCTCCTGCTTCCTTAAAAAGCCGCCAATTCCACCCACTGGCCGCATTTGAACCAGGAGGTGCATTACTATTTGGACCATGCACTCTTAACGTATAGATAGTATCACCATCTTTCCATGTATATTCAAATCCTTCTTTCACTCCGCTTGGTTGCCCAGTTGGAGTCTGGTAAGGCTCCAAAACTCTGACGGATGCATCTTGGGGAACTCGAGATACAAGCTGATCCATAGATGCTCCAGATAAATCTTGAGAATTGGAAAAGGGACTTGTATCGAAGCCACCAGATGTGCAGTTATGCACGATCCATTTACCTTCACCAACAGTGAAGGTATGATCATTGGCAACTTCAAGGTTAAACATTGCCATCGTACCTGGAATAGTTTCCAGCTTCGTAACCACGCCAGTGCCATGATTAGCTTTTACCAAATGCATTCCTATACGAAGCTGAGAAACAGGAACAAATCCTTTTTCCACAGTAAGAAACGGATGTTTCTGGTTGGTATGGATCGTTTCCACCGCGTTCTGTTCTGGTTTCCCGTGTTGATGAGAAGCTTCTGATGTAACGGTTAGGTCAACCAGATCATCGTCATGGTTAATCCAGACATGCACAATTGGTTGCAGTTCCATCTTGTGCATTTTCGGGTTATAAGCCCATACTTTGTCACCTGGGCGTAATGAGCTAATAGCTTTTGCTCCTTGAGCGGTTGCCACTTTCGTTGCTGGAGCAAAGCTTAATAAGCAGGCTCCCATCCCAGGCCCACCGGTATAACTAATAGAAGCTAGCCAATTCGAAATTCCACGACTGATTTTGGCCCATGTGCTGTTCTGCTTATCTTTCAGGGGATCGTACCAGGGATTTTTTCGCTCCTTAGGAGTAAAGTAATCAATCTTGTAGCCCCCTCCATAGATCCAGCTCTCCTTGGTGGAGGTATACAGACCACCCGTGACAGGATTGAGCCACGCCGTCTCACCGCCATCAGCGCTGGCCCAGCGATGCCCCGTCGGGTCCGTCATCGTCTCCGGGTTCCCCTGCACATACGCATAGCGTGACAATCCCCATGGATCGAACCCGCCTCCCGGCAAGACCGTATCCGCGCTGATGAACAGCCCCACCACCGGATCGTAGTAGCGCGCATTGTAGTAATCCAATCCCGTCGCACTATCCCCACGTTGCCCCGTAAAGCCGATGTCGGTTGGCATGGTCCCACTACTATAGCGCATGTTGCCATAGGGACCGTACAACTGTGCTGCCGTCAGTTGCCCCGCCGCGTTGAGCGCCACGGCTGTGCTACCAAGTACATCGTTGCCCAGATAGGAGAAGGTGCCGTTGACTGCTTCGGCGATGCGTAACGCTCCTGCTGAATAATACGTGGTCGTGGTGGTTGAACTGCCCGTGACCACTGTTTCCAGCTTACCGATGTAGGAGGTCAGCGTCGTGTTCCCGCCACTCACAAGCTGGGAGGCGACACGGATGCCTTCCCCATCATAAAGGTAGTTGACCGTGCTCGTCGGCGTGGGCTGGTTCTGCCAGGTGCTCAGGTTCCCTTCGGCATCGTAGCTCAGTTGCTGACCCGTCTGCGTCCCTGAACAGGTGGTGGCGCTTGATGGCGCGCGACAGGTCATGTTGCCTGCGGCATCATACGCTGCGCTGTAGCCGCTCCCCGTCGCAGTGACGGCGTGCAGATGGCTGCTATCGCCATAGGTGTAGCTACCTTGCGAACTACTCGTGAGACGGCCATTGGTGTCATAGGTATAACTCTGCTGATATTGCGCTGAGGTCAGCGTTCCTGCGGTGAATGTGCCACAAGATGAGGTACCGGTGGCGCTGGCTGAGTTCAGCCGGTTCTGCTCGTCATAGCAGAAGTGCTGGTTATCAGTGCCTGCCTGCAAGGTGGTGCTGACGCTGGTGACATTGCCCACGGCGTCGTAGCCTGGCTGCGTCTGGTAGAGCAGGGTACCATCACTGCTACGAGTGAGCGAGGAGGAGGTCAGGCGCTGATCGAGGTCGTAGCTGGCCCCGTAGCTGTAGACGCCGTTGCCCAGGCTCATCCCCGTGATGTGCATCGCCGCTCCCGCTGCCCCCGTGTAGCTGATACCCGAAGCGAGTGTGGTGGTGGTGCCGCCGCTGGTGGTGCTCAACTGGCTGAGCCAGCCCTGCGCCGAGTAGGTGGCGTTGACAACTTCTCCGGTCGGGTAGGTCTGGCTGATCATATCTCCGGCATCGTCATAGCTCGCTTGTGCTGAGTAGTTGGTGCCGTTGATCGTGGTGGTCATGCCGGTCTGCTGTCCACGCTGGTCGTAGACGAAGGCATACGAGCCAGAAAGGCCGCCACTCCCTGTAAAGGTTTCGCCGGTTTTGCGACCGACGCCCATGTTGCCATTGGCCGTGCTGTCGTAGCTGTAGGTGACGCGCGCTCCCGTCGGGCCGTTGGTGGTGTTGCGCCACAAGGGACGATTGAGTCCATCGTAGCCCTGGAAGAGGGTTCCGGCGCTGCCTCGCGCATCCACTGACTGCGTCAGGTTGCCGTTGGGATCATAGCCCGCGCTCTCGACGCCGCGATCCGGGTCGTTTTGACCAATTTTGCGTCCAGCAGCATCGTAGGTGAAACTAGTCACCGCGTTGTTGGCTGGATGCGTGATCGTGAGCAGGTTGCCATTGACATCGTAGGCGTAGGAGGTCAGGGCGTAGAGCGCATATGTCCCGCTACTGTTGCCGGTGTAGCGCAGATCGTAGCCCTCGTGACCCAGTCCATCGGTCAACGTGCTGCGTTGATGACTATTAGCATCAATGGCGGTGCTTAGCACATAGCAACCTGTGTCGCTGGTCCCGGAAACGCCACATTGCACACTGGCGGTCGCGGTCGTCGTCTGCGAGAGCGGATCGGTCACGCTGGTCTGCCGCAATGTCGGATACGCGGCGCTGCTGCCCGGCTGACTGCTGTCAGGCAGCGAGAAGGCCGCCGGACCCGCCGGACCGGTGTAGGCCGCGACAAAGTACGGGTTGCTGCTGAAGATCTTGCGTCCCATCACATCGTAGGTGACGTAGGTCACCACATCTTGATTGTTGGGACCGGAGACGCGCGTCTCGACCAGCCGTCCCTCCCCATCATAGAAGCCACGCGTCGTCACCGTCGTGGTCGCGTTCATGCGGTCCACTTCGTCCAGTTCGACACAGGGCGCTTGCGCAGCAGGGCCACTGCACCACGTCGTGTAGCTCCACGTTTTGGTGCTGCCACTGGTTTCGGCTGGGAGCGTGAGGCTGCTCATGCGGCCCAACGAGTCGTAGCCGTAGGTCGTGGACTGATTGTTGGGATCGGTCGTCGAAACGGGCCAGAGTCCGAAGCCGCCTATCGCCGTCGAGGTATAGCCCGTGCTGCTCGTCTGGTTGAGCGCGTTGGACGAACTGGTCGGCAAGACCTGGAAGGTGCTGTCGTAGGCCGAGCAGCTCGTGTACTGCGTACTGCCCACCGTACAGCCGGTATGCCCACTGATGCTGGCATTGGCATCCGCGTCGTCGATGGCGACCTGGTTGCCGTAGGCATCATAGGTCATCGTAGTGCGAATCTGCCCACTGGGTGTAAAACCGTTCGACGAGGTGCCACAGTTGCTATAGCTATCTTTGGCCGTGACCAGCCCCCCGGTTAAGGCGCTGGTTTGCCCGGCGAGATAGCCCTGTCCATCGTAGTTGACATCGCTACAACTGAGGTGATTGCCCGCGCTGTCCTGCGTCGTGGTCGAGGCCAGCGTATCGATGATATGGGTTCCCGTGGCGCTGGTTTTCGTCGCGCTGATCGCATCATTCCACACATAGGCATATTGATGCACCACGGTCCCCGGAGTGCCCCCATTGCTGGTGATCGTCTCCTGGAGCACGCGTCCGAAATTGTCGTAGGTCCACGAGGAGGTCGTGGTGACGTTGTTGGCGGTGCCGTTGGAGACCTGCTCGACCTGCTGGGTCTGCTGCACATCGCAGACGGCCACCGGGTTGGAGTCGTCCAGCGCGCTCACCAGCTTGCCGTCAAAGGTGCCAAAGATGCTGGAGGCCGGGGTGCCACTCACCCCACTGGGCGGACAAACCGCTTGGTAGCTCGCGGTGGTATGCTTGAGCAGGGTCGTGCCATCGGTGTCGTAGAAGAACGCCTCCGTCTCGTGCCCATGCGCCACGTTGGGTAGATCCCACCAGGGGTCGTTATGACAGGGGTTGGGGGTGCCACACCTGGCCTGCCCGGTGTCGTAGATACCCCAGCCTTCGGTGCCGAAGTACTTATGCACTTCGACGGAGCCATCGGCATGCGAGACTGTCACCTGGGTAAAGCCCATGAACTTGCCGTTGTAGTAGCCCAGGTAGTCCACATCGTTCTGGTTGCCCCAGTACATCCCCGCCACACAGTCGCTACACTGCTGGGCCACTAACGGATAGCTGAGCTGGTAGGTGTAGTTGGTGGTGCTGGTCACCGGCGTGCTGGTTTGCGCACCACCCTGCCCATTCTGCGTCAATCGGACCGTCGTGCTGCTCTGCTGGCTGAGCACCACCCGGCTCCAGCCCCCGTCGTCTGCTTCGTTACAGGGATAGCCGCTCTGGTGCGAGTTGCAGTAGAGCGGATCGGCAGTGTTGGAGCCACCGCCCGGCACGCCGTGGGTATTGTCGCGCGCCAGCGACCAGCTAAAGGTCTCTGCAAGCCCCATGCCATTGCTGGCGCTGGCGAGGTAGCGGTCGTTGTTGAGATGGCTCTGTCCCCACAACAGACAGCCGCTGCCATTGCCCGTATTCCACGATGGCCCGCAGTTGTTCGACGGGTTGGGATGAAAGAACGAATCGACGTAGGAATTGTCCAATGAGGTGTAGGTGAAGCTTCGCGCGGGCAGAGCTGCCCCATCGGCATGGGCCACTTCCTGACGCGTCGCCAGTTCCGGGCCGGTCAGCCCACAACAGATCCCACCCACGTTGCTACTTTTGCCCGAGCCGCTCTCTGGTCCGGTATCGACCGTACTGGTCCACGTCGGCTGCGGATCTCCGCTTTCCAACGTGCTCGACCACAGTGGCGTGCTGCTGCTCGGATTGCTCAGGCTGAGATCATCGACATAGCCGCGATAGCCCCCTGTATTGGCGGGCTGGTCGTAGCCAATATCCAGCTTGCTCAGAGTTTTGCCGTTGGCGACGGCGCCAATGTTGGTGGTGACCCGGTTCCACTGATCAAGCATCAGGTGGCCGCACTGCTGGGCCGGATGCACCCGCACCCCGTTCTGGTCCACCGCTCCCGAGTCGCGCAGATTGCTGCCATCGGTGAAGATCAGATCCACCGCCACACAACTGCTGTTGCTGCCACTGACCAGTCCACTGGTCGCGGCACTTTGCGGATAGATCCAATAGGTCAGCGTCGTGTTCGAGCCAACCACGAGATGCTGACTGCTGAGGTCAAAGACCTTCATGTAGGCAAAGGAGCTGCTCGTGCTGTTGTCCTTGCCCGAATAGAGCAGCGCAGTCGCCCCCGTATCGCCCACCTGCTGCATGCCGGTCAGATCCAGCATGCCCGCCACCGATTGCTGCCGACCGCTGGAGGGATCAGTGATGGTGGTTGGCGCCGACAACTCGTAGTTGAGCTGATAATCGCGTAAGGTATTCCAGGAGCCCGTACCGCTGGAGCGCACCTGCACCTGGACATCGTTGAGCACAAAAGTGCTCTGGATCAGCGGAGCGGCAACTCCATTGCTGCCTGAGAGATCAAATGGATCGTCACAGCGCAGATTCGCGCCGGTATTACAGCCGCTGGGAAGTGGGCTGGAGCCTCGCGTTGGATTATGACTGCTGGCAAAGCTCACGCGCACCAACGGCGCCCAGTTGGCTCCGGTACACATCGTCTGCGCGTTGTGACAGGCAGGCGAGTCATATTCAATGGTCGAAAGCACCACATCGCGCGGATAATTGAAGGTGGCATGGGTCACCGGATTGGTCCACTGCTCCATATCCTGCTGATAGGTCAGATGGATCTGGTTGCCCTGCGGGTCGGTGATCATATCCAGGTTCCAGGCCGAGAGTAGCGCCCCCTGCCCATTACCCGGCTCGTAATAATACTGGATCGAGTCCTGGGTACAGCCAAACTCCTCCATGATGCCGTTCTTGAGCCAGACGCGGAAGCAGGGAGAATTGGTCGCCGGACCCGCGCCCGGAATGGCAAACGGTCCCACATAGGCATAGATCTTGGCATACGATTCGTTGGCGGTATGCCACAGGATCGGGCAGGGATACGCCTGAGAGTTGCCCGTTCCACAATAGAAATTGGGGGTATCATCAAAGTAGGTCGAGACGTTGATATTGGGCGGGATCAGCTCCGAGCCGGTGCCATAGGGATCGCTGAGTTGCCAGCTATTCTCCCATTCGGTGCCGCAGTTCTGCAATTGACAGCCGGCCAGCACATTGTGCTCCGACCAGTTGATCGAACCCAGCGAGAGCGTCCAGCCTTCCCCGACCCAGCCTGCCGCTGCCGACGGGTTGTGCTGCTCGTTGACGCCGGCGCTATTGTAGGAAAGCTGGACCGGCGGAGTCAGCCCACCAGGACCAGCGGGCACATCGATGGGATAGGAGGCAGTGAGCGCACCCGCGTTGAGGTCGGCACTGAAGGGGTCCGGTTTGCCGAAGGACCCGATGGAGGCATCGCTCTGCCAGGAGAGCGAGGTGCTCGGGGTGTTGAGCGAGGGATTCACCGTCATGGTGTGCTGGGCTAGATCAAGCTTGACCGGCGAGGAGGAGAGCGCGCCAAAGGTGCTGTCCAGCGTCATCCCTTTGGCCAGCGAAGCCGAGACCACCCCTTGAGAATGAGCGCCATTGAGCACGACGTAGGCATGCCCCAGGTTGAGCACCCCCTCTTTTTTGTCGAAGTGGTAGATGGCGGTAACCGGCGCCCGCAAGCCATGAGCCAGCACGGTGCCGTTGGCATCGACCAGTTGCAGCAGGTAGGTGCCAAAGGAGATCCGCCCGCTGCCGCCCGCGTTGGAGCCGGAGCCGGGAGCGATCTGAGTGATGCGCAGGCTGAGTTTGCCGCCCGCCTGGGTCAGATCAGCGGCAGTGATGGCGTTGGCCGGGATGCGCACCTCCAGATGCCCATCGCTGCCCACAAACTGCGCGGCCTGACCCACTTTGAGGTCAACCGTGGCCGGTTGCATCGACATCTTCTGCGTATGGGTAATGATCTGAGGCGCATGCGGCGGCTGATTGCCCATTGGAGCGGGGGTATAGCCGCGACTGTGCGATTGCGCTCCGGTCTGTGGGTTCATCCGATTGGGTTTGAACGAGGGCGGGACAGCCACGCTGGCTGCGTGCGCAGGGATGCTGCCCATACCGAAGGTCAGGGGACTGTTCTGCCCCACCAGTAACACCAGGGCGACGAAGAAGCAGATGAGCACAGCTCGCCAGCCGGCTCGTGACAGAGCTGAACGGGAGACTGAACACGAACGAGATTGCACCAAGCGTTCCTTTCTACAAAACAAAGAATAGTTGAGCGTAATACCTTATGTCGGGATGTCTTGACACAGCATCACACAACCAGACATAAGACATGTCTGATCGAAACAATGCGATCTATCGATAGACGGCGGACGAAAGGTGGGAAACTGGCGGCTACGAGCCCGGGAAAGGAGCACAGGCAGACATGGAAGGTCCTCCACTCATAAAAATCTTGACCTCGTGAGGAAAGCGAGAAAAACAGGTAAAAAAATAACAGGTAAAAGTATATGGATAATCTTTTGCAAGAAGATCTCTACCTGTATAAAGTAACAACCTCATCATAGTTATTCGTAATACTGCGCTTTCCTATACAAGAGGTCTAAAAGAAGTATAGAAGAGATAAATCCATTTGTCAATAGCACAAGAAGGGGATAGATTGAAAAGGTGAAGGGGCAAAAAGAAATTATTCATCATTTTGATAGTTTTCCTGTTCGTTGTGGAGCAATGAGCAATTGGAGGAGTGGATGTTGTGGCGTTGGAGCAGATATGAGGTGGGGCGAAGGAAGGACGGGCGCTAAAGCGGACGCGCTGAAGCTGGTCTCTACAAATAGTTGCGGTGATGCGGGCGTTTCGGGAGGAAGGTAGGGATGGCGGCGTGGACGGGCGGGGCCTCGCGCTTGCCCTGCTGCGGGATAGAATATGGGTGACGGCGAATTTGGGGCGGGACAAGAGGGGAAGGTGATAAATCGCCTACGGACGCGCTGAAGTGGGTCTCCACATACCGGCGCAGGAGGTGCGGGGCAGGTTTGAGCATAAAGTACTATTACATGTCAACCTGTGCCATGCAATAAAGCCCCAAAAATGTTATAATACGAACGCCAAATTAAAAAGCAGCATTCATCGTTGCTGTCGTGTATATCCTGACTAGCAGGAGTCCACATGAGCGATCTCGCACACACGAATACCAGGTATCGCGTTGCAGCTATCCAGTTTGAGCCGACGCTCGGCGAGAAAGAACAGAACATTCACCAGCTCCTATGCCTGGTCAAAGAGGCTATTGAGCATAATGCGAGACTGATCGTTTTGCCAGAGATGGCAACCACCGGCTATTGCTGGGCGGATCGCTCAGAAATAGCCCCGTATGTCGAACCGGTTCCTGGCCCCACCACTGATCGTTTCCAGCAACTGGCAACCATGCATAATTGCTATATCGCGGTAACACTGCCAGAGGTCGATCCCGCTACGCAAGCATATTACAATAGCGTGGCTCTGCTCGGCCCGGAAGGATATATCGGGACGTATCGCAAAATTCACTCGTTCATCTCAGAACCACGCTGGGCGCGCGATGGCGACCTGGGCATGCCGGTCTGGGAGACGCCCCTCGGTCGGCTCAGCGCGCTGATCTGTATGGATGCGATGTATTTTGAAGCCGCCCGTATCCCGGCCCTGAAACAGGCGGATGTGCTGCTCTTCCCCACCAACTGGCTGGGCGAGAAAAGCCCGAGCGGAAGCTGGATCGCCCGCGCCTTTGAAAACGGCGTATATTTCATTGCCGCCAATCGCTATGGCAGAGAGCGTGGCGTGCAGTTTAGTGGCGGCAGTTGCATTCTCAACCCCGATGGCTCTATCCAGTCCTACCTTGATAATGGCGAGGGCATTGTTTACGGCGATGTCGATCTTGCTCTTTGCCGCGATAAGCGTTGGGGAGGAGCTGCCGCCGCAGGTCAACGGCTGGCTGATCGGCTCCCGAGCGAATATATCACGATAGTTAACAACACCTATTTATGGGAGCCGTTGCGCTACCATAGCCTTTACGCTCTGGGCGAACTGCCGCCAGGACAGCTCTCATGCACAGGCATCATTCAGCTAAATCTTGCAGATTTTCCGGCGCGGTCACACCGAGAGACCATCCAATCCCTGCGCACACTGATCCAGACGTTTTTGCAGGATAATGCTCCCGCGGTCCCCGATGTGCTGGTCCTTCCCGAATTGCTCCTGCCCGGTCCGGTGCCGCAGGGTCCCGATTCCATCAGCGAAACAGCCTCGACAGAAGCCATCGTGGCCCATTTCCGGCGGGGAGCTATCCAGGTGCCAGGGCCGGAGACCGATGAGCTGGTAGCGATGGCGCAGGAGTCCCAGTTGAGTATGGTCATCGGCGTTGCCGAACAGGCAGAGGGAGCCTGGTACAATACCGTGCTGCTGATTGATCCCGAGGGCATCTACGGCAGGTATCGCAAATTGCATCTAACGCAGACTGATCGCCTCTGGGCCACAACTGGCAACCAGGGATTGCCGACGTTCGATACGCCGACGGGACGCATCGGCTTAGCCACTGGCTACGATTTGCTCTTCCCAGAGACGTTGCGCGTTCTGACAGGCAAAGGGACGGATCTGGTATGCGCCCCTGCACTGCTCGATTTCCCCAACTCGATTGGCCTTTCCCCCACCACTATCCCCCACCCCAGATCGGTTGCCCCTGAAAGCTATGATCCCATACACTACGTTATCTGGCGTGTCTACGCCTCCGAACATCATGTCTATCTGGCGCTGGCAAACTGGTATGGAGAATATGCAGCGATGCGAGCTAACGGGCTCAGCGGCATCTTCGCCCCAACTTGCACGACCTATCCCTGGTCTGAGGTCATTGCCGACGACGGAGAACCCTCGCTTACCATGATGACTATCGATACACGCGAACAACGCACAGGGCAGCGCACTACCCGCGTCCTTAACTATAGCCCCGGCGATATGGCGGGGTCGCTGACAGGAGAACTGGCTTACGATATTCTTGATAGTATTCCTGGCAACGTTGTACGTAGCAAACCGCTGCTGCGCAAACGTCAGCCGTTCTGGTATCTCGATCTGGTGAAAAGACGGTCATAGGCTCAGGTAGGCGCAGCAAGTGTTTCCAGCAAATAGGAGACATTACACCCGTTGTACGACAAATACGCTTTTAATGAAGTGTTACATTGTTGACGAGTAACCGCTTGTTAGGTATACTGCTCGCAAACATTCGCTATTTTTGAGAGAGTGTGAACTGGGAGCACGCATGAAAACAATCACAACCAATCGCTTAACCAGCACATATCTTTCCAGAGTGGAACGTTTTAACTATGGAGCAACCGCTCTCTCCATAGTCATTATCGTTTTGAGCATTTTCTGGATGCTTTTTAGCATTGGCAGTTCTCCAGACACCACTCTTTTCGCAAAAATTATCCATCCTACCGCAATCATTCTTAGCGCCTTCTGGGCTTTTCAAACGGCGTGGCGAGCGCGCTATGGCGCAGTGCGACTGGAGCCGCGCTACCAGCTAGCCTGGCTCTTGATTGGCCTGGGCCTGATCATCCAGATGGCGAAAGGCTTCTATTACGGATACTTGATCTGGCAAGGCCACGACTATGCATATCTGATGTTCCAGAGCCAGAATGCCTTTCAATCAGGCACGATTATATTCGCGTTGCTCTATTATCCCTGTATATTCCTCGGCCTGATCATCATGCCCTCCACTGTGCGTTTTCGCGCGCGCACGGTGCTTGATGCCCTGATTACAACGTTATGCATCTTTGGCATACTCTGGTTCTTCATGATCGGCCCGGCCTATTTCCTCCAATCAGGGCAACCGCAGGGAAGCTTCGGTTTCCTGGGCCTGTTTGTCTCCCTCACCTATCCCTGCGCAGACTTTTTTATCATGCTGGCGATTATTTTGCTCATCTATCGCGAGACCGAGCAAATTTTGCGCTTCTCCCTTTTCCTGCTCGGCCTTAGCTCCGTCGCGCTCGTCTGGGCTGACTCAGCCCTTGCCTATATTTCCATTTCCACGGGGAAATACCAGTTCGGCAACCCGTTCATCGATCCTTTCTGGGGGATGAGCATCTTACTCATCGGCCTGGCGGGCATTCAACAATATACCGCGCTCACCCGTAAAGCCTATCACGAACAGACAAACCCGCTTAAAGTGAGCGTGCAAGCAAGAGAGCCGATCCTGAAACGCTATACCCTACCGGGCTGGAACATGTTCCGGCCCGTGCAGGGCTTGATCATCTATCTGCCGCTGATTGTGCTGCTCTGCCTCGCCATTTTTGGCGAAGTCGAAAAAGACAGTCGGCTGACAGATATCCTTTCAGTGCTGACCGCCTTTATTGGTGGCCTGATTGCTACTCGCAGTTTCCTCGCTACCCGCGAGAATGAGCAGCTACTCCATGAACGCGAGCAGCAGCATAAAGAGGCTGAACGCCTGCAACATATTGCAACCTATCTCACGGCGGCTCCGACGATGGAACGGTTACGCGAGCGCATCGTCACAATGGCAACGGACGAGCTGGGGCTCGACGCGGCCATGCTGCTCCTGGTCGAAGAGCATAACCGCTCATTCCTCTCGCTGCCTCACTTCTTTGTCAACGCGACCACTACATCGACAGATATCACTCAATGGAATTTACAGGGAGACAACCTGCTCTCGCGCATTCTTATGGAGGGGAAACGGGCGGAGGTGCGCTGGACCGACAATATGACTGACGTGCCCGATGAAATTTGCGCCTGGAGCCAGGAGCAGCATATTGCCGCAATGATGTTTTTCCCCATTATTTATCATGAGAAAAAACTGGGCAGCATCGGCGTTACCCGTCGTAACAGCTCTTATCTAGGTCCGCATGAGATCGCTATTATCACCACTTACGCCGAACAGGTGGCGGCCATTGTTGAACATGGCTTTGTCTACCGCGACGCTCAGGAGCGAGAGATTTTCTCCCGGGCGATGGCAAATATCTCGGCCCGCCTGAACTCAGCGGTTGTGGAGCCAGCCGAGATCAGTCAGTTGATCTGCCGGGAAGGGGCGTACGCTCTAGAGGCTGATTATGTGATCCTCTACATTGCCAACGAAGAGGGCAATCTGACGCCTCTGGCCGCCTATATTGAGAAAAAGCCCGCCTTAGACGTGGAGGAATGGCCCATCTTCCATATTTCGGAATATCAGGCGCTGGTCCACCAACTGCATGAGCCGCTTTTGATCGAAGTCATGCGGCGTCCATCGGCCATCACCAACCTGCCGCTAACGTCGATCTCGCAGGAGATGCACCTGCAAATCTCCGATCCAGGCTTACCGCGCGATCTGGGGCATCGCGCTCACCCCCTGCGCATGAAAATGACCCGACTCGCCATCCCTACGGCTATTTTCGCTCCGTTAATTGCTGGAGGCAAACCGGTCGGGATGCTGGTCATTGCTCGCTGGCAGCCATCAGAGGAGCATGATAAACGCCCACTGGATCTATCTGATCTGCCCGAGGTGGAAGAATTCGTGAAACAGGCTGGCGTGGCCTTTAACAATGCGCGGCTCTACCAGCATTTACGCGCCGCCCACCAGCGTCTCCAGGATCTGGATAAGCTCAAAGATCAGTTCATGATTACGGCCTCCCACGAGTTGCGCACGCCGCTTACCGCCGTGCAGGGTTATATTGAGCTGATCGCGCAGTATGACGAGCATCTTCCCCACGACCAGCGGCGGGAATTCCTACTCAAAGCGAGGCGCGGGTGCGAAGAGCTGGTGTTGCTCCTGGGCAATGTGATGGACGCCAGTCAGCTAGACATGGATGGAGAAAACAATACGTCTCTGACTAAACGAGTATCGGTCCAGGAAATCGTCGAGAGCGTCATCGTGCTGATTGAGCCTCAGGTGCAGCAGGAAAAGCGCGAGGTATGCGTTCAGATTCCTTCCTATCTCTCAGTTCATGCCGATCCGGTGCGCCTGCGCCAGGTGCTGATGAATGTAAGCGTCAACGCCTTGAAGTATTCGCCGCCTGGCGCCCCTATCACCTTCTCCGCTCATATTCCCCTTGACAACGAGCTGTACGTCATTATCAGCATCGCGGACAAGGGGAAGGGTGTACCCTTAGAGGACCAGGCCAATCTCTTCCAGCGTTTCTTCCGCCTGGAGAGCGACCTGAACAGCCCTATCCGCGGCTCAGGATTGGGGCTCTACATCTCGCGCCGCCTGATCGAGGCTATGAACGGAAAAATCTGGATCGAGAGCAAGGGCATCCCCGGCGAAGGCTCAACCTTCCATATCCAGTTGCCGTGTGCGCATTGAACACATGGCGAAGGGGAAAACTTATGACCTGAATGGCTAACTGACGCTCTGGAGGCTGCTTATATCATATCAGAAGTAGCATATTCTCGCAAAAAACATAGCATATAGGCGGCTGCGACCGTAGACGCATATTCATGATATATATCGTTTTTATCCTGATCAGCATAGTCACACACACCTTTGACTACGAGCGAGTGGATGCCAGGAAACTCTGCTACAACGCTATAGAAACTGGCCCCTTCCATATCGATAGCTACGGTTGGATATGCGAGATCCTGCATGTTATTGAATGGGTTATCTCTACGAACAACACGTACCGATGCCATAGGGATAATATAAGGTGTAGGAAGTGAATCATTTTCCTGAAGGGCTTCATTTTCTAGAAATCGAAAATCCGATATATCTGCACTATATAAGGAGCCTTTCCTTTCGGCCTGACTCTGTGGCAATACTGAGATAGGGCGTCGCAAGCTCTTTACCGCTTGCCTCCACTCATCAAACACCTTTACAAGGTGTCGCCTGCCTATATTTGAGTAATATAACTCCATATCAATTTGAGTCAGTGGCCGGTCTCCTTCATGAAATAGAAGATCAGTATCATCATATACAAAGGCACAGTTAGCGATAACAAGGTCTCCCAGCTTTACTTTTCTTTTATCTCCCGCACAAACTCCGGTCATTCCAACGAAGCGCGGATTGAACTCTTCTATAACAGCTTTAAGGTGAGAACTCGCTTTAATAGGGCCGTATGATTGCCAGGATATATGGACAGTAAGCAGTTCACCTTTATGGTTCCGTATGGTTGTATAGCAATATTCATAGCTATTGCGCCTGCTAAAAGCTTTTTCAAAATTAACGTGGCAAAGGAGCGAAATAATATCCATAAGCGTTTCTGCTTCGCTCAACTTGGCACAAACAAGGCATACATCGAAACGGTGAATCTCGTTTCCTATCGCATCTTCCATACGTTCTTTTTGAACCTTTACTGCAAAAATATCATGGCTCGGTTTGTTTCTGGCGATTGCTAGCTGTTCTTTAACGGCCTTTATTACTCCTTCAGTAATATTAAGAAAAGCCTGATCTCGATTACGCCATATCGTCACAGGTTTACCGCGTATAGGAAGAGCCTGTAGTTTACCGAAAGGAGCGTCATCCCAATAAATAGGACGCAGAATAACGGGTATCACCCGTGCTTCCCCTGAAAGATGTCTTGCTACAGCATGCTTCATCTCCTGACTATAGCAGTGCTCCGAAGCCATAAAGGCAGGGCTAACTAACAGCAAGATAATCTGAGAATTTTTGAGTCGCTGCTCAATTACCTTTTGTCTTTCTATTCCAGCGCTGATATCATTATCACACCACAACAAACCAATACCATCTAGCCGCCTTAATGTACTGAGATGCGTTAGAAGATTTTTCAGCAGAGCTGTATCTTCATAAGCGTATGATACAAAGACATTCACTTTTTCTCGCATGTCGATTTCCTACAGCTCTTTTATCCTGAGCCGAGCAGAGATTAATGAACAGCAAAAGTTTTTAACTCCTTAACTTCAAAAGTAACCAGTTAATTAGCTGGCTATTTTATAAAATGTAACAGAAATGAAGCGATTTTACAAGTCCTAGAAGCGTATTTTGTGCCTTATTCTGATAACTTCTCATGCTGAATTCCACATTTTTCAGGTGTATCATCTTGACTAAAGCCGCTAGTTAGTTTAAGATATTTAACTAGTTAATCATTACAGTACATTAAGGGGCTGATATGACAAGATTTTCCGAACTTCTCGAAGAGTTTCGCAAGGTGCGACAAATGAATAAAAAAGATTTAGCACAGAGAGCAGGCTTAACACCGAGTTATGTCAGCCAGCTTACACGCGGTGAAAGAACAACGCCATCCGAGGCTGTCGTCCATGCTATTGCCAGCGCACTTAATTTAGATCGGGAGTCTAGATTACAGCTTCTGAATGTAGCAGGTTTTTCTTCCCTCTCCCTGAACGAGATGAGTCATACTCCTATAAAGGAGATAACACGCCGAGAAGACTTGAGCGAAGCTCCAATTGCTCAGGTTTTTTACGGGCGTCAAGATGAGCTAGTGAAACTGAAACAGTGGGTTTTGGAGGAGCATTGTCAACTAGCCTTAGTTTTAGGACTCGGTGGTATTGGTAAGACTGCGCTTGTGGCAGCTTTGACAAACCAGATCAAAGATCAGTTTGAATATGTATTCTGGCGTTCCCTGATTAACGCTCCTGCACTAGAAAACATTCTACAGACCTGTATTCAATTCATATCCAATCAGAATCAGATCAACCTACCAGATAGCATAGACGATCAGGTAACGCTACTGATTGAGTATTTGCGCGAGCACCGCTGCTTACTCATATTAGATAATAGTGAGACTATACTACAAGGTGGACAGCAAGCTGGCTCATATCAAGAAAGATACACCAGTTATAGTAGACTACTACAACGTATTGGAGAAGTACAGCATAATAGCTGTCTCCTGCTGACTAGCAGGGAAAAGCCACGGGACATTGCACTCATGGAGGGGAAAACCTCTCCAGTGCGTACATTACACCTTACTGGTGTGAGACAAATAGAAGGCAAGGAAATCCTTAAAGACAAAGGTCTGGCCGGCTCTGATACGAACTGGGCTACCCTTATAGATCTTTACTCGGGCAATCCGCTGGCATTAAAATTAGTCTCCGAGTCAATTCAAGATGTGTTTAATGGTAACATTGATAAATTTCTGGATGATAACGAAGAGGAAGTGGTATTTGGGGATATTAATGATCTTATACATGAACAATTCCATCGGCTATCAGTGCTAGAGCAAGAGATTCTTTACTGGCTAGCAATTGAACGTGAACCAATAACATTGGAAAGCGTGCGTGAGGACCTTACTCACCAGATATCGAAAGGAATATTCCTAGAAGTCATAGCATCTCTACGGCGCCGCTCCATGATTGAAACGAGAGGCTCAACGTTTCTTACGCTGCAGCCGGTCATTATGGAATACACCACGACAGACCTGGTTAAGCGAGCTTACAAAGAGCTTACCAGAGAATTTGATGCCGAGAGGGGTGGGGTCTGGATAGATTTCGCCTTCATGAAAGCTCAAACGAAAGATTACGTGCGGGATAGTCAGAAGCGCCTTATACTCGGTGCTATTACGGAGCTATTGCTTACGACACTCAGAAGAGAAGATATAGAACAAAAATTTAAAAAAATGCTTTCCGCTCTACGCCAGGTATATCCCCAACCACGCAGCTATCTTGCAGGAAACATACTCAACATGCTAATCCACCTGCAATGCGATCTACGAGGCTACGACTTTTCTCACCTGGTAATACGGCAGGCATATTTGCAGAACGCGCATCTACCCGAAGTCAATTTTGCCCACGCCAATCTTATCGCTTCGACGTTTACTAACACTTTCGGCAATATCCTCTCCCTCGCATTTAGTATTGATGAAGATCGGCTGATTGCGGGAACAGCTACAGGTAGAATCTGTATCTATAATTCACTCACCGGGGAACTTCTTGTCACATGTGATGGACATACCGACGGTGTATGGTCTCTTTCCTTTAGCCCCAATGGGTATATATTCGCCAGCAGTAGCGACGACGAGAGCATCCGCTTATGGGACGTGAGCAATGGGAAGTGCCTCAACACCCTGCGGGGCCATACAGGCCGTGTGAGGTCAGTTACCTTTCATCCCAGCGATGAAAATATCATTGCCAGTGGCAGCGATGACGGGACTATCCGCATATGGGATATTACAAATGGAAAATGCCTCAAAACGCTAGAAGGCCATACCAGTCGTGTCTGGTCGGTCATATTTAATCCTGAAGGCAGTATACTTGCGTCAGGGAGTACTGACCAGACAGTGCGCCTGTGGGATATTAATAACAATCATTGCTTTAGAATATTGGAAGGTCATACAGGATGGATCAGGTCTCTCGCTTTCAGTCCTAAGGGACATATGCTCGTGAGTGGTAGCGATGACGGAACCATCCGAGTATGGGATATTGTCATTGGTAGCTGCCTCAAGACGTTACAGGGACACACCAATCGTGTCTGGTCAGTGGCCTTCAGTCCTATAGGCCCTACGCTTGCAAGCGGAAGTGAGGATCATTCTATTCGTATTTGGGATGTGAACACTGGGAGTTGTCTGAAGACTCTACAGGGTCATACACATGGAGTACGCTCCACTTCTTTCAATTCAAACGGTTCTACACTAGTCAGTGGAGGTGATGACCAGACGATTCGCCTTTGGGAAGTGAACACCGGCCATTGCCTTAGAACATTGCAGGGCTACACCAGTCGCGTCTGGTCTGCTACATTTAGCTCTGACGGCCAGAGGCTTGTGAGTGGCGGCGAAGATCAAACCATTAGGGTATGGGATACAAGAACTGATCAATGCCTCAAGACCCTACAAGATCGTAATCACGGGGTCAGGGATGTCGCCTTTAGCCCTGATGGGCAAGTACTTGCCAGCGGAGGCGAAGATCACTCAGTTCGTTTATGGGATGCCACCAGCGGAGAGTGTCTCAAAATACTGCAAGGCCACACTAATTGGCTGCGCTCTGTCGCCTTTAGCCCTGATGGGCAAATACTTGCCAGTGGGGGTGAAGATCACTCCATCCGTTTATGGGACGTTCATAGCGGGGAATGCCTCAACGTACTTCAGGGACACACAAGTTGGATTAGATCTATTGTTTTTAGTCTCGATGGCCGTCTCCTTGCCAGCGGAGCGGATGATAACGCTATCCGTATCTGGGAACCTCATAATGGCCTTTGTCTTCATGCAATGCATGAACATATAGGGCGCATACGCACCGTCGCATTTCACCCTGAAGGAACCATTCTTGCTAGCGGAAGCGAAGATAACAGCATTTATCTATGGGATACAAATACAGGTCAACGCTTTAAGGCGTTAAAGGGTCATAAAGGCTGGGTTCTGTCTGTTGCTTTCAGTCCTGACGGACAAATGCTTGCAAGTGGTAGTGATGATCACGAGATTCGATTGTGGGATTTGCATACTGGCACATGCCTGAAAATATTACGGGGTCATTACAGTCGAATACGTAGGATTAGCTTTCATCCAGAAGGAAAAATACTTGCCAGTTGCAGTGATGATGGAACCATTAAATTTTGGAATGTGCATACATCTGATAGCTTTAAAACACTCTTTGGAGAAAGACCTTATGAACGGATGAATATTACTGATATAAAGGGACTCACATTAGCCCAAAAAGACACCCTTATAGCTCTGGGCGCAATCAAAAATTAAGTGTTTCCGAAGCGAGGACCGCTTACCCACTTGCGCTAACAGTTTGCAAAGAACGAGTGTCCGGCTATCCTCGACATTCGGAGCAACTTAGGGAGCTGGTTCCATTAAACAGGGAAACATCATTTCGCCAGAGTAAACAGCTTTATTCTGAGTGAACAAAACATGCGCTACTGGCTCCGCTTCGCCGCCACCTCCGCCGCCTTCTTGATAGCTGCGGAGGCATGTTCTTCACAAAAGAGAAACTGCCGACCCGCCCCCAGCAATTGCGCATAGGCAGCCGGTTTGCCACACTGCTTCCCTTCTTGAGGCACCATACAACGCCCAACATGAGTTTTTACCGCTTGCATAAAAATTGAAACCCTCCTCAAATGCATCTATTTCACGGACAGCATTGGCCGGTTTGTCGTATTACCAGTGCCTTTATCATACCATATTTAGACCTCCGAGCGAGATTTACCGTCCTCATTTTTTATGCTTACAAAAAGCGCGACAATACCAGCGATCAGCAAAAGGGCACAACCGATATCAAGCACGGGTACGATCTGCAAAGAAACTGCCAGCACACTTCCCAGTCCCGTTCCGAGCAAAAGAAAGAGGGAGAGAATTGCGCCATAGGCGCCGAAAACGCGCCCACGCAGACGTTCCTCGGCGGTGGTCTGAATCAGCGTCTGGGCGCTGATCTGCCAGCCAATGGCTGGCGTGCCGGACAAGATAAAAATGAGCAGGACCAGAGGGAACGACCGGCTATTGAAAACGAGCAGATAAGTCAGCCCTTTTCCGAACAAACCTCCCCAGATAACGCGGGCAGGAGGTATTTTTTTCCCCATTAACACCCAATCACCAAGACTGGAGATCAGGCCGCCAATCCAGAGGAGGAAATAGTTGCGATTCCGCAGAACAGTATACAAGTTTTACTCCTTTAGCAGTTAAAGTATTGGATTGCTACAGGCAAGCATAACATATTTGACCACATATTTCTAGCATTCCATTCTTTTAATTGCTAGCAAAACATATATTATATTGCTAATATACAGCGGAAGTTTGAAAGCGAGATAGCGCAATGAAGCTAAGGTGATGCCTGCATCATCTCAGCAGCCGTTGTCAGGTGATATAATGGCAAAAATGCGGGACATAGCAACATCTATAGGCACTAAGGAGTTGTGTATGAGTGCAAGCAGCGTGAGCAATGTCAGTCAGATACCGGAGGGGCTGGAGCGACGGCGAGAAGATATCAAGTTGATTACCGGTCGCGGGTATTATGTGGATGATCTGCGACCGCCGGACAGGCGTCCTTCGGCGCTGTCTATGGCTGTTGTGCGCAGCCCCTATGCTCATGCGACAATAAAGAGTATCCAGCTCGCCGCCGCCCGGGCATTGCCGGGCGTGGTAGCAGCTTTCACGGGCGCGGAACTGGTGAGCGATATGGCTCCTCTTAACGCCTTTACCCAACCCGATACGCGCAAACCGGACCGGCGACCGATGGCGCTGGGGCGAGCGCGCTACGTAGGCGATTCGGTTGCGGTCGTTCTGGCCGAGAATCCCTATACTGCCATTGATGCGCGCGATCTGGTGGAGGTAGATTACGAGCCTTTGCCCGCCGTGACCGACCCGGAGAAGGCGCTGGCTCCAGACGCACCCCTGCTCTATCCCGAATTCGGCTCAAATATCGCCTCCCGCTCCCCATTAAGCGGCGGCGATCTCCAGGATGCTTTCAAGCGTGCCGACCACACCATACGTTTGCGCCTGGTGAATCAGCGGCTCTCGCCCAGTTCGATGGAGCCGCGCGTCTGCATGTTCGATTATGATGCAGCCAGCGGTCAGCTCACGGCCTGGCTCTCCACGCAAGCGGTCTACCGGGCACGAGAGATTCTGGCGGGAGCGCTGGGCATTGAGCGCAGCCATATCAGGGTCTACAATGCCGAAGTCGGCGGCGGCTTCGGAGCCAAGACCAACCTCGTGGGAGAAGAGATTGTCGCGGCGGCCCTGAGCGTGAAACTTGGACGACCTGTGAAGTGGGTTGAGGATCGCAGCGAGAATTTACAGGCTCAGACGCATGCACGCGGTCAGATCAACTATGTGGAGGCAGCCTTCCAGAGTGATGGTCGTTTGCTCGCTCTCAAGGTGCGTACAATTGCGGACCTGGGCGCGTTTCTCTCCGGTGCAACGGCAATGGTGCCCAATTTGACGCAATCGATGCTCTGCGGAGCGTATCGCGTGGAAGCGGTGGATAGCGAGATCATCGGCGTTTTTACCAATAAGATTCCGACCACGGCATACCGGGGAGCAGGCCGACCCGAAGCGGCTTATATCTTAGAGCGCGTCATGGACCAGATTGCGCGCGAGCTGAAGCTTGACCCGGTTGAGGTGCGCCGTCGCAATTTTATCCCGCCGGATGCTTTCCCTTACGCGACCGTCACAGGCGCGCGCTATGATAGCGGCGATTACGAGGCCGCGCTCGACAAAGGGCTCGCACTGCTCAACTACGCTGGCTGGCGGGTGAAACAGCATAGCCGCCTGCAAACGGGCAGCCATCAGTTGTTGGGGATCGGCATCTCAACATTTGTCGAGATTTCGGGTGATAGCCGTCCCGTTCCCAATGCGCCACGGGAAGCGGCGACCGTACGCATCCGTCGCGATGGCAGCATTCTTGTGCAGAGCGGCGTTTCTACCAATGGCCAGGGGCATTTTACCGCCTTCACCCAGATTGCAGCCGCCGTTTTCCAGCTTCCTGTCTCAAAAGTAGAGATCCAGATGAATGACTCTTTGCTGCCAGGCTATAGCATCGGCACCTTTGGCAGCCGTACCACCCAGGTCGCCGGCTCTACCGTGCTGCTGGCGGCGCAGGCGGCCCGCGAGAAGGCTTTGAAGCTGGCCGCGCAGGTGCTGGAAGCGGCTCCTGATGATCTTGTGATGGAGGATGGGAAGATCATGGTGCGCGGCGTGCCTGCCCGCGTGGTCGAACTGGGAGAGCTGGCACGCATGGTTGAGGAGCAGCCCGAGCTGATCGAGCAAGATGCGCCCAACCCGATCAATGGGACGCCCATCGAAGGGCTGGCCGCGTGGCGCGATTTTGCGCCCGAAGGCGCAGGCTTTTCTTCGGGCGCGCATCTGGCGGTGGTTGAAGTAGATACGGATACAGGTGAGACCAGGATACTGACGTACGTTGCAGTGGATGATTGCGGACGCGTCCTCAACCAATACCTGGCTGAGGCACAGGTACACGGCGCGCTGGCTCAGGGCATCGGGCAGGCGCTTTTCGAGGAGGTGGTTTACGACGATGAGAGCGGGCAACTCCTGACCACCACGCTCATGGATTATGCCCTGCCGATTGCCAATCAGCTACCCACGTTTGTCACAGCCAATATCGAGACGCCATCGCCTAGAAATCCGCTTGGGGCCAAAGGCGTGGGCGAGGCAGGGTGTATTGGCGGTCCACCCGCGATTGTGAATGCGGTGCTGGATGCCCTCGCACCGCTCGGCATCACAACCATCGATATGCCACTCAGACCAGAGAAAATCTGGACGCAGGTACACGCAGCTCGCCAGGGAACGTTGAGCCAGGCTATTCCCGAGTTCCCGTCTGCGTTTACCGCATAGAGCGTATAAAACGTGGATTGCCAACCTCATTGGTTAAAGAGAGTATGGGCTATGAAAAAGTTATTTCCCTATGTTGTCATATGCGGTATGCTGACAGCTATCGCGGCGCAGATCTATCGTCGCCCGCGCGAGTCGCTGATGAGCGTATTGCGGGCGATGATGCTGCTGATCGGAGCGCGTGAAGGGACGTGTGATGTGGAGGGAATACCCATGCATTACTATTGCATGGGACGACGCGGAGAGCCGCTGATCTTTGTGCATGGGCTTGGCGGCTCGGCTGAGAACTGGCGCAAGCTTTTTCCGCTAGTGGGGAAAGAATACCTGGTTTATGCGCCTGATCTGCCAGGCTTTGGGAAAACGCCGCTAGCGCCCGAAGGGGCCGATATCCGCACCCATATGCTCTATCTAGAGCGATTTCTCGACGCACTGGGCTATCCACGAGTGACCCTGGTTGGAAATTCGCTCGGTGGCTGGATCGCGGCCTGCTTCGCTGTAGAGCACCCTGAGCGCGTCAAGCATTTATACTTGCTTAATAGCGCGGGTTTGAGACGAGAGGGGATACAATCGCCCTATACGCCTGACCGTGCCACCGCCCGCCTGGCCGCAAAACGCATCTGGGATTGCCAGATACCGCTGCCTAATTTTATCCTGGATGCGTTCGTGCGGAACTCGCAGCGCCCGGCCTATGCAGGCTTTATCAAAAACTACGCCCGGCAGGAGTTTCTAGATCCTTTGCTGGCCCGCATCCATGTGCCAACGACCATCATCTGGGGAACGCAGGATCGGCTCTTGCCCGATGCATGTGCCCAGGACTTTCATCATGGCATTGCGGGCTCGCAACTGATCTTACTACCGGGAGCGGGTCACTCTCCCCAGCACTCATTCCCGGCGAAAGTGGCTCAAGTTATTTTGCGGCAAGCCTCTGACGTGAGCGTGTAAGTCTCAGGCTACAAGGAGGGGAGGTTTGATGGCGATCATCTCCACATTCACCGTCCCGAACATCTCTACCAGTGCGTTGCAGAGCCGCTCCTCTAGTGCAAGCTCCATTTGCTCCAGATTCTGTAGAGATAGAGAAGCAGGAGAAATGGGGCATTGGGCCTGGATATGGATTGAGCAATCGCGCTGGCCCATAGGCATGTGAGGCGAGAAATTGATAGTAACATGATCCACCGTCACCTCCACCTCCTCTTCGCTAAGATCCATCAGGATCTGGCTCACGAGTTCCTCTACAGCCAGTTCCGAAGTTTCGACGTCTTCCGGCAGGACCTCAAAAAATCTATCGACGCACCGGATATAAATTTGGACGAGACACATAAGACAACCCCCTCCCTTTCTAGCTAACTGGACTAGTATGCTTATCTCTTCTAGTCTAAGCATACCCTGGATCGAAATAGATGTGAACCGCAATGACCAGACATTTCGGGCAAAATAGAGACATTTACCAGGTTTAGCCGTCTTCAATTGCACCCAGAGCATACAGAGGAATTTTCTGGACCTCTGTCAATCCCCTTACGCCAGTAATATTCATCCGCTCATACGGCCTATCGCTGCTGAGCGTTTTCAAATATTCTCCCGTTTGCCAATCCCAGGATTTGATGGTACCATCGTCGCTGCCGCTGGTAAGGATGTTCGCTCGGGGGGCAAATGTAACCCAGCGAACGCGCCCGCTATGACCCTGCAAGACCTGAGTGCAGGCGTAAGTGTTGACATCCCATAGTCGGATGGTTTGATCGTCCCCGCTACTTGCCAGAGTATGACCATCGGGACTAAAGGCAACACAACGTACCCACCCGGTATGCCCTGAAAAAATTGTCAGTTCCTCGCCCGCACGACTATGCCACAGGCGCACCGTCTGATCTTCGCTGCCGCTGGCGAGGACCTGCCCATCAGGGCTAAAAGCAACGGACCGGACACGCCCGGTGTGCCCTTGCAAGACGTGCAGGTTTTCCTTCGTCGGCATTTCCCAGAGATGGATGGTCTGACCATCACCTCCACTGGCGAGCAGGCTACCATCGTGATTGAATGCTAACGATCTGACCCAATTGTTGTGACCGCGCAAGATATGCAAACAATGGCCGGTTTGAACCTGCCAGATACGAATCGTCTGATCCTCGTCTCCACTCGCCACCAGCGTACCATCAGGGCTGAACGCCACCGCCCGCACCCAATTCGTATGCCCACGCAAGGTATGGATGCGCTCACCGGTATCGCTATTCCATAAAATCACCAGTTGATCTTCACCACCGCTGGCCAGGAGACGGCCATCAGGACTGAAGGCAATGGACTTAAAACCCTGTGTTCGGGTCTGTAATAGCCTGGTACAGGTATTGAGGTTGACATCCCAGAGACGAATACTCTGATCGTCACTGCAACTGGCAAGCGTATTGCCATCGGGACTATAGACGACCGCCCAGACACGATTGGCGTATCCCTGCATCGTTTTGAGGCAGCGCCCCATCTCCACATCCCAGAGACGCACGACCTGGTCATCTCCCCCACTGGCAAGCGTCTGGTTGGCGGGATTGAAGGCCACAGACCTCACTCCCTGCACATGGCCCTGTAGCGTATGGTAGCACTCCCCCGAAACCGTGTCCCAGAGGCGCACCGTCTGATCTTCGCTGCCGCTGGCAATGGTACGACCGTCAGGGCTGAGGGCCACGGACCAGACGCGATTGCTATGGCCTTGTAGAATATTGAGGCACAGCCCCGTCTGGCTATCCCAGAGGCGAGCGGTCTGGTCATCACTGCCCGACGCGAGCAGCTTGCCATCAGGGCTAAAAGCCACCGCCCGCACCCAGTTTGTATGGCCCTTCAATATTTTGACACATCGATATATACCTATATCCCAGAGACGAATCGTCTGATCGGTGCTCCCTGAAGCAAGCAGCTTGCCATGCGGGCTGAAGGCCAGCGACCACACGCGATTGCTATGGTCGGACAGGATGTGCAGGCATTGATGGGAGACGGCATCCCAGAGACGAATCGTCTGGTCGTCGCTGCCGCTGGCAAACTGGCGACCGTTAGGGCTAAAAGCGACGCTGCGCACGCGATTGGTATGATCGGACAGGATCGTGAGGCACTGCCCGCTCTCGACATCCCAGAGGCGAACGGTTTGATCGTCGCTGCCGCTCACCAGGGTACGACCATCGGGGCTAAAGGCTAGCGACCAGACTCCATCGGTATGGCCGCGACAGGTAATATGGGGCGTGCCGGTCAGCGCCTGATAGAGCCAGATCTCGCCGGTGGCGGTCCCGGTCGCCAGGAGGGTGCCGCGCGCATTAAACGCGACTGAGAGCACATTGCCAAAAATGTTAGTGAACGTCGGCGCCACAAACTGGGCGTGCGAGAAGTTCACCTCGGGCAGGTTCACGTTTTGCAGGTACGCCTGGCTGATCTTCAAGTGCGAGAAATCGTATCCGCGCAGATCGCTCCCCAGGTAGACCAGCAGGTTCAAAATATTGCCCGCCATGTAGCCACTCTGCTGGGAATGCTCGTGACGCAGCGTATCGAGCAGGTGACGCACCGCTTGCTCCAGGCCATTTTTCCCCAGCATGGTCAGCAGGTATTGGGCAATGGGAGCAAGGATCAAACGAATCTGGCTATCGCGCACATGGTCCCTGGACTGGGCCTTGATAAAGGCGTAACTGGCCCAGATGCCGGGGATTTTCTCCTCTACAAAGTCCCGATTGGCGCGGTTGACAAGCTGGGTAGTCACATACTCCATAATTACTGGTTGCAGGGTAAAGAGGGCCTGCTCTCTTTTCTCAATGATCGAACGGCGACCCAGCGAATCCAGTGTCTCCAGCAGCGCCCCTCTTGGCAGCGGACGCATCAGATTTTCGCGCACGTCCCGCAAAGAGACCGCTTCTCGTTCGATAGCCAGCCAGTAGAGAATTTCTCGCTCTTGTGCTGATAGGCGGCGAAAATGCTGCTCCAACAGATCGTTAATATCGCCAAAAGCGATCTCCTCGTCCTGCAAAAACTGGTCGATATCGCCGCCAAAGCTCTCATGGATAGACTCGGAAACCAGTTTTAAGGCCAGAGGATTGCCGGAGTAGAGACCGACCAGCAGGTTCCATTGCTCATCTGTTCCCGTCAGTCCCTTCTCTTGTAAAATACGCTGACCCTCGTCCTGTCCCACGCCCAGTAGGTTCCATGCGCGCACCGGCGACCTATCTCCCTCAAAGCGGGCCACCTCACGCGGCTTCTCTCGACTGGTCAGTAGTAGACAACTCTGGTGCTGAACCTCGCCGATGCGCTGCAAGAGCCTGCCATATAGTTCGTAGCTTTCGCGGTAAAAACCAACTCGCTGCCTGGCCTGTAAAATCGACTCCACATTATCCAACACCAGCAGACAGCGATGCAGGCGTAGATACGAGATCAGCAGTGATATTTGCTCATCGATAGTTTCCGGCAAATGGATACGCTGCTGATTGGAAATAAAAGGAATACACTGTTTCAGAATATGCTCCAGGGGGGGAGCATCTTGCAAGGAGCGCCAGAAGATATAGTCAAAAGAATCTTTGACCTGCTGTGCGATGCGAGCAGCGAGGGCAGTTTTGCCGACGCCCCCCATCCCCAACACTGCCACGACCCGACAACGGTCAGAGGTGATCCACTGCTCCACCAGGGCGCATTCCTGCTCGCGCCCGTAAAAATTGGCGATATCAGGCACTTCACCCCAATCCTCGTGGGAAATTGCGCGAGGGACGGGTTCTTGCTCTTCGTTGATCAGCCCCATCTCCGCAGGTGTCTTGCCGAAGATAGAGCAGATTTTCTGACGCTGCGAGAGGTGGGGAAAATTCTCTCCATTTTCCCATCGACCAACGGTTTTGGTGTCAACCCCAATCTTTTCCGCCAGCTTCCCTTGTGATAGATTGTGCTGTTTGCGTTCATGCCTCAAGCGCTGGCCAAAAGACGATGAATTCTTCACTTTCTACCCCCCGTTGCCTTTTTGCTGGAAAACGTATCAAAAAGGTATTGTTAATAGTTTAGCAGCAATGCAGAAATACCACAAGTTGCAATGTCTTAACTTTTTTATGCTCTATGGTTAAGAAATATGTGTTTGTGCCTGATTTACAATATAGGGAGGTTGTGAAATGTATCAAATACCGGTTCGACTCGGGTGCTATAGCTGTGATAGAATAGAGGTTGTCGCTCCAATGTCGGTATCAGACCCGCTGATATGTTGCATCTGGAACGTTAACTGGATAGGGTCTTCTGTTGAAGAATAAGCTACTACAGTTGCTCAAACCTATGATATACACCTTCAAGTCCACTAACCCATGAAGGGAGCGTTTATGCCATCTCAAGGATATGTACGTTTTCCGCACATTTTTCAGGATAACATCGTCTTTGTGTCCGAGGACGATCTCTGGCTGGTATCCACCGAAGGCGGGCGCGCAGCCCGTTTAACAGCAGGGGTAGGCGAAGTCAGTTACCCCCGCTTCTCGCCCGACGGTAGCTTGTTAGCATTTGTTGGTCGAGAGGAGGGACCCAGCGAGGTTTTCGTCATGCCCGCGGCAGGGGGGACCGCACAGCGCCTGACCTATCACTCCGGCCTCTGTCGCGTTTCAGGCTGGTCGCCCGACGGACAGGAGATCCTGTACTCCACTAATGCCGGTCAATTCTCTCCCCGCTTCGAGGTCATCTTCGCTGTGAAGCCCGAGGGCGGACTGCCACGCCAGCTTCCTTTCGGCAAGGCCAACGCGATTTCCTATGGGCCGGAGGGCGGCGTTGTGATTGGGCGCAATATCAACGTGCGCGAATTCTCGCATTGGAAGCGCTACCGTGGGGGCCTCGTCGGGCATTTGTGGTGCGATACCAATGGCGATGGCAACTTTCAACGCCTGCTGCATCTGGACGGCAACATCGCCAATCCCTGCTGGGTGGGCGAGCGTATCTACTTCCTCTCCGATCACGAGGGGGTGGGCAATCTCTATTCGTGTACTCCTCTTGGCGAGGACGTGCGCAAGCACACCGATCACCAGGATTTCTATGCCCGCCATCTCTCAAGCGATGGGCAGCGCCTGGTCTATCACTGCGGCGCCGATCTTTACCTCTATCATCCTGCAACCGGCGAAAACCGCCATCTTGAGGTGGAGCTTCCCAGCCTGCGTACACAGCGCAACCGCAAGTTCGTTCATGCCGCCAGCTTCCTCGATACCTACGCACTGCATCCCCAGGGACACGCGGTCGCGGTAACGACGCGCGGCAAAGCTTTTTCGATGGGGAACTGGGAAGGTCCGGTGCTCCAGCATGGAGAGCCGGATGGCGTCCGTTATCGCTTTCTTGAGTGGCTGAATGATGGCAAACGGATGGTAGCGGTCTGCGATCAGCCCGGACGGGAGGCGCTGGTCGTCTTTAATCCCGAAGATGGCAGCGAACCGGAAGTATTGACCGATATCGAGTTTGGGCGAGCCGTTGACCTGGCCGTTTCCCCGCTTGATGATGCCGTGGCGATCACCAATCATCGGTATGAATTGATCGTGGTTGACCTGGAAGAGCGGACTTCTCGCCTGCTTGATCGCAGCGATCACCGTCGTATCGAGGGCATCGATTGGGCACCGGATGGCCGCTGGCTGGCTTACGGGTTCCCGATCTCAGCACATAAAACGGCCATTAAGCTCTGCGATCTGGAAAGCGGCGAGACGCATGTGGTGACCGACCCGGTATTGCATGATACCAGGCCCGCCTTTGATCCAGAGGGGAAATATCTCTACTTCCTGGGCTATCGCATCTTCAATCCCGTTTACGATAACCTGCATTTTGACCTGGGCTTCCCCCGCGGCGTCAAGCCCTATGCGCTCATGCTCAGGCGCGACCTGCGCTCACCATTTATACCGGAACCTAAAGCGCCGGGGGAGAAGGACAAAGAGAAAGAAGAGGTCAGCGCGAAAAAATCCCATGAAGGCGCCGGGGAGAACGGAGAAACTGCGAAAGAGGAGAACGATAAAGAGGAGGCAACGCCTAGAACAGCGCCTATCGTCATCGATCTGGACGGCATCACCGGGCGCGCGCTGCCTTTCCCGGTGGGCGAGAGCCGCTATAGCCAGATTCGGGGCATCAAAGGGAAGGCGCTGTTCCTCTCGACTCCCGTCGAAGGGGCGGTTACCGATCTCATCAATCGTCATGATTCACGAGGCAGCCTGGATTATTATGACTTCGAGAACCATAAATGCGAGCGGGTCGCGGACGGCATTAGCGATTTTGATCTGTCGCGCGATAGCAAAACGCTGATCTATCGTTCATACCATCGCCTGCGCGTCTTCAAAGCGGGCGATAAAGCTCCCAAAGCAGACAATGGGGATCGCCCAGGTCGCGAGAGCGGCTGGCTCAACCTGGGACGCATCAAGGTCTCTGTGCAGCCCGCCGCCGAGTGGAAGCAGATGTTTGCCGAAGCCTGGCGTTTGCAGCGCGAGCAGTTCTGGACCGAGAATATGTCAGGCATCGATTGGGATGCCGTCTACGCCCTGTATGAGCCACTCCTGGAGCGCGTCAGCTCACGTTCAGAGCTATCGGATCTCTTTTGGGAGCTACAAGGCGAGCTGGGTACATCCCACGCGTATGAAATGGGCGGCGAGTATCGTCACGGCCCCCATTATCGCCAGGGATCGCTCGGCGTCGATTGGAGCTATGACGCCGCCAATAATCGCTATCGCATCGCACACATCGTCAGGGGTGATCCCTCAAATAGTGATGAGACCTCGCCCCTCACCGGACCGGGGCTGAATATTAAAGAGAGTGACGCTATTCTAGCGATCAATGGGCAACGACTTGGACCAGCGCGCCAGCCCCAGGAATTGCTGGTAAACCAGGCGGGTAACGAGGTGCAATTGACCATCGAGGATGGGGAGAGTGGGGAGACGCGCGTTGTTACCGTCAAGGCGCTCGCCAGCGAGTCGCCCGCGCGCTATCGAGAATGGGTTGAGGAGAATCGCCGCTACGTCCACACCGTTTCGCAAGGGCGCGTCGGCTATATCCACATTCCCAGCATGGTGAGCGATGGCTACGGCGAATTCCATCGCGGATTTCTCACCGAGTATGATTATCCGGCATTAGTCATCGATGTGCGCTGGAATACCGGTGGACACGTCTCTGGCCTGTTACTAGAGAAATTAGCCAGGCGGCGCATCGGCTACGATTTCTCGCGCTGGGGCCAGCCCGACCCCTATCCCAATGAATCGCCACGAGGTCCGATGGTGGCATTGACGAACGAGCATGCTGGCTCGGATGGCGATATCTTCAGCCACAGTTTCAAGCTGATGGGCTTAGGGCCACTTATTGGCAAGCGTACATGGGGTGGGGTGATCGGCATTAGTCCTAGCCACCGCCTGGTTGATGGCACAGTTACGACGCAGCCCGAATTTTCCTTCTGGTTCAAGGATGTCGGCTGGAATGTCGAGAATTACGGGACCGATCCCGATATCGAGGTCGATATCGCTCCTCAGGATTTCGCCAACAAGGTCGATCCACAGCTCGACCGCGCCATTGCCGAGGCGCTGCGCCTGAGCGAGGAATATCCCGCGCTGGAGCCCAAACCAGGCGAGAGGCCGAGGCTGGGACGGGGAAAATAGTTATTGTTGTTCAGTTGCTATAAAACGAACCGAAGGCTCGTTTTATAGCAACTGAACAACAATAAACTTTTTACTCGCTACTCCTGGTGCCAGAGACGCTGGCTTCCTGGGGCAACTGAGGAGCTTTCCCGGGAACGCCGTCGCGCAAGGGCAGGGCGGGTGAAGCGGGTACAGATGTAGAGCGGAGCTGGGCCCGAATCGCGGGTGCCTGAGCGCGCCGCGTGGTGGCGACGGTAGCACGTCCGACCACCCAGAAGAAGACGAACAGGCCAATCCAGTTGAGTACGCCCAGGATGATCAGGTAGATCCAGGGGGCCAGGTGCAGCGCATCGGTCACCAGGAAAATGGCGCCGGTGAGCACGATGTTCACCAGCGTCGTGGGGATGAGGATCAGCCAGGCGAACTGCATCAACTGATCGGAGCGTAGACGCGGCAATGTGCTGCGCACCCAGATGAAGACGAAGCACAGCAGGTAGATCTTGAGAATAAAGTAGGTCAGGGCAAGCAGGTTGCCAATCAGCCCCCAGAGTGGCGTGTTCAGTCCGGTCAAGAAGGCCACACCGGGACCGGAGAAGCCACCCAGGAAGAGGTAACTGGCAATCGCCGAGACGATGGTCATATTGCCGTATTCGCCCAGGAAGAAGAGCGCCCAGCGCATGCCGCTGTACTCGGTGAGATAGCCCGCGACCAGCTCCGATTCGGCCTCTGGCAGATCAAAGGGCGCGCGGTTCGTCTCAGCCAGGCCGCAGGTGTAGTAGATAAAGAACATCAAAGGTTGGACCAGGAAAAACCATGCCCAGGGCGTAAAACCTTCGAAGATGAAATCCAGCACTCCAATACCCGTCTTATGCCACACATTCTGGAAATTCTGAATCTCGCGCAAGGAGATTGTGCCAATGCCATCGTTGCCAGAGTAGCCCGGCTGTCCGGCTAGCACGCTGGTCAACATCACCACGCCGACCAGGGCGAGCACCAGCGGCAGCTCGTACGAGATCATTTGCGCGGCGGAACGCAGGCCGCCAATCAGAGAGTACTTGTTATTCGAACTCCATCCCGCCATTACCACGCCAACCACGTCAATCGAACTCATCGCCACGTAGTAAATGATACCGGTTGCCAGCGCGCTACCAGGGATACCAATGTAGGGCGAGAATGGCAGCACAGCGAACGCGGCAATCACGGGGGCCATAAATACAGATGGAGCGAGCAAGAAGAGCGCCCGATCAGTCTTAGCCGGATGGATATCCTCTTTCAAAAGCAACTTTCCGACGTCGGCCACCGTCTGCAACAGTCCCCAGGGTCCGACGTGTAACGGGCCATAGCGATCCTGCATCCATCCCATCACCTTGCGCTCGGCAAGGATCAAAATCACCGCACTGGTCATGATAAAACCAAAGAAGGAGAGGAACGCAACGATGAACTGCAAAAACGTCCATGAGAAGATGCCTTGCAGTAGCTGGTTTATTACGTTGTCCGCAATCACAATTGTGCTCATATGATGACTCCAGCCATGAAACATGGACAGGCAGGCAAAAACGATCATAGCGCCTGCACATGTTTCATATGAAATTTTACCGATCAACCTCACCCAGTACGATGTCCAGGCTCCCCATAATTGCTACCACGTCGCTCATTTTATGGCCGCGCAGCAACTCCGGGAGGATCTGGAGATTGACAAAAGACGGACCGCGCAACTTGGCGCGCCAGGGATATTCGCTGCCATCGCTAATAAAGTACACACCCAGCTCGCCCTTGCTGCTCTCAATAGCAAAGTACGTCTCGCCACGCGGCGGACGTAGCGCGATGGGGGTACGCGTGCCGATGGAACCACCCGGCATTTTATCCATCGCAAGGCGACAGAGGCGAATGCTTTCGTAGATTTCCTGCACACGGACTTTATAGCGCGCGAAACAATCGCCTTCCTGGCGAATCTGTACGTTTACCGGAACTTCGCGATAGGCCATATAGGGACGATTCACGCGCAGGTCCCAGTTAATGCCGCTGGCACGCGCCATCGGGCCGGTTAAGCCATAGGCGAGTGCCTGCTGCTGATCGATGTAGCCAACGCCCTGAGTGCGAGCTTCAAAGATTTCGTTGCCAGTGATCAACCCCTCCAGTTCCGCCATATTTTTCTCGAACTGGTTAAAAAATGCCTCGCACTCACTGAGCCAGTTTTTGGGGAAATCATGCAGTACGCCGCCGACGCGCATATAATTGACGTTAAAGCGGCTGCCTCCTAATGCCTCGAACAGCGATAGGATGCCTTCGCGGTCGCGGAAACACCACAGAATGGGGGTAAACGCGCCCAGGTCAATCAGGTAGGTGCCGACGGCCACGAGATGGCTGGCAATACGCTGCATCTCGCCGGTCAGCAGGCGGATATATTGTGCGCGTCGGGGCGGCTCAATCCCCATCAACTGCTCAACCGCTCCCGCGTAAGCAATCTCATTGAGCATGGGGGAGAGGTAGTCAGCATTGTCCATATAGCGAATGCCGCCCATGATGGGGCGATTCTCCAGAATCTTCTCGATGCCCCGGTGCAGATAGCCGATGACCGGTGTGCAGTCCACTACGGTCTCGCCCTCTAATGTCAGCACCAGGCGAAGCACTCCATGAGTACTCGGGTGCTGCGGCCCCATATTCAGCAGCATCTCTTGAGATTGTAACCCCTCAAGATCTGGATTCTGTGAACGGGTGCCCGTATCCTGGTTTGTAGCCATACTATCCTCTTGTATGTTCACTCCCGGCAAAGGTCAGGAGCAATAAAATGATCGAGCGTTATTTAGCGTTGTTGCAACATTTTGCGTAAGCGCAGACCGAAACTGACCGCCCACATCAGACCCATCAGTATAGCCATGCCACCGAACAGGTAGCGGTTGGGGTCCGCTGAAAAAAGTATAAACGAAATTGCCATCCCCCAGCAGCCCAGCGTAACCATTGCCGCCATCACCAGACTCATAGGAGTGGGACCGGACGACATTGGCGCGCGTCGAACAGCGGTTTGCCCGGTTTTTGTTGTATCCCGAGAAAGGGGCGCGGCACTGCGAGAAGTCTGCGTGTAGCTCGCGCTTCCCCTTTCACTTTTTCTGCGTGTTTTAGTTTTTGGCATGGCACCTGCTCCGCTCATTCATCTATTTTTTCTCGGTTCCATTCTGAGCCGGCGCCGATTCGCCCGTCTGAGTGGCCGCTTCCACGTTGGCTTCTTCCGCATCATGGAAGGAGTGGCCAAAGGTTGGCGTGCCTGGATGTAGTCGCTCCTCCATGCCCTGGCCCAGCTTCTTCTGCACGACGTGCTCAACACGCTGCTGCTGGAAATTGCCAGCTACGGCCATATTGGGATCAACCTGCGTGGTCGCGCGCGGCTTCACCGTCAAGGGAACCTGGTGGAAGTTTTTGAGCAGCGGATAGCCCTCAAAGTCGTCGTCCAGCAACATCCGCCTGAGATCGGGATGGCCCGCGAAACGGATGCCAAAGAGATCGTAGGTTTCGCGCTCCAGCCAGTTGGCCGTGGGCCAGACCGAGACGACGCTATCAACTTCCGGTCGCTCGTTATCAAGGCGCACTTTTAGTTGCAGCAGTTGTCCGCGAGTCGTCGAGCGGGCGTGATAGACGGTTTCCAGATGATCAAGCATATCAACGCCGGACACGCAACTGAGCAGGTCGAAGCCGAGCTGATCGCGTAAAAAGCGACAGACCGCTACCAGGTGCTCGCGGTCAACCTCAAGGGCCAGATAATCGCCCTTGAGCGTTTTCGGGATGGTCGGCTTACCGGTAATCTGTCCAATGGGGGCCAGGTCGCGAGCAAGCGCGGCATTCTGGTCACGATACCCAGTAGTTGCGCTGGGAATACTGGTTGAACGTGGTACTAAATCCATCGGGTCACTCCCTTGCGCCATGCGTAAACAAGGCCAAGCGCGAGAACAATGATAAAGAAGAGGATTTCAAAGAATCCAAAAATGCTCAGTTGCTTAAAGATAATAGCCCAAGCGATGATAAAAACAATATCCACATCGAAAGCAACGAAGAGCAGGGCAAAGATATAGAAACCCAGGGGATACTGGACCCAGGCTGAACCAATCGGGGTCTCACCAGACTCGTAGGTTTGTAGCTTTTCTTGCGTCCTGTTGTGTGGCGCTAAAATGTTCGCCACAATGGTTGTCACAATGACAAACCCGAAGCCTGCGGCAAAAAGAATAGCCGCATATAAATATCCGATATTTGCTGGTGTTGACACGAAACTTTCCTCCAACATGTGCTTTTGCCAGCTCGACAAAGGCTAGAAGATGCTAGAAAGATTATAGCACAGGGAGGAAGCAGCGACAATTTTATGATAGTTGGGGCATTTGCACCGAGTCTGGCTTGGCTAGCAACTGCACGCCCGGCCTTAGCTCTCCCTGAAGAGTTTCGACCACCTGTACCACGATGACGCTGACATTATCTTCTCCGCCGCCGTCAAGCGCGGCCTGCACCAGGGCACTCCCCATCTTATCTGGCTGGCGCTCGGCCCTCTTGATGACCTCTTCGATCTTGGGGTCGCGTACCATATCCCACAAGCCATCGGAGCAGAGCAACAGCTTATCGCCAGGCTGCAAGTGCTCGGTGAACCAATCAACGTCTATAGCAGGCTTTTCGCCGAGACTGCGGTAGATCTGATTGCGCTTGGGATGGGTATAGATATCATCGGGCTTGATGATCCCGGCCTCCACCAGGCTGGCAACAACCGAGTGATCATGCGTGATCTTCGTCAATCCCGTAGACTTGCGATACAGGTAGGTACGACTATCGCCGACGTTGGCGACATAGGCAGCGCTCCCAACGATGAGAGCAGCGGTAACCGTTGTTCCCATATCGCCGTGCCACTCGATATTGTGCTGGTGGACAGCCCGATTCGCATGCTTCACGCCCTCAACCAGCAATTGAGCGAAGCCATTGTCGTGCAGCTCTGCATCCTTCAAGAGCCTCGGCAGCACATAATCGATGATCGTCTGTATCGCCAGGCGGCTGGCATCCTGCCCATTAGCATGGCCACCCATGCCGTCTGCTATCACAAACAGACCAAAGTTCTGAGGAGCTGGACTATCAGTGCGCATGCCCTTAGCCGCAAACAGGCTATCCTCGTTGGGCTTATACTTTCTCTTAATGCCGGGATCGGTCTGTGTGATAACGGCCAGACCTAGCCGATCACCCTGGAGATGCTGAACCTCGTATGGAACGGTCTGTTGCGTATCAATCTGTCCATTGCGGTGCGTCCCTGTTGTCATATCAAGGGTGGGTTGATCAGCAATTGATTTTGGAGGGGCGGCAGGCTCTGAGGGCACCCACCCGTTTGTTTTGCCGTTACCAGGGGTCAGTTCGCCCTGCACCAGCGTGGGCTGCGAGGCCGGGTCGTGACTCCGGCGCAGTTGCGGGGCCTCCGCCTCGGCAATGCGCTGTGCGTCGATGATCGCTTGCTGCTCAGCCGCGTCGTACTCGGCTTTGAGAGCCTGCTTTCGTTTGGCACGCGCACGCCCAAAAGTGAGGCTCACCAGCACGAGGAGCACGATCAACACCAGCAGACCAATCATGATCAAGGGCCAGAGGGGAATGAAGAGATTGCCTACGGTAATGCCTGCGGGCGACTGCTGGCCCGTCTTGCCATTATTCTCACCGCCAGCCGCAGCCGCCGCAGCACTGCTTAGCTGAGCAAAGGTCTGTGCCGCCTCAAATTGCGGATTGGCAAGCTGCGCCGCCTGGAAGGCTACACGAGCCGTCGTATAATCTTTTTGATAGTAGGCGGCAATCCCTCTATTCCAGCTATCATGGAGTGGATTAAGGCGCGGCAAAGGACTGGTATTCAGCTCAGGCGCTTTGCTGGCAATAAATGCTCTGATATCATCGGCGGTAAACGAGCCTGTGCTATTCAGGTGCATACCGGTCAATTCGCCCGCACTATTGATGATGGGCGTCCCCAGCTCTTGCTGGTTACTGGGAGCGTTGATCTGTGGCGATTGGATGGGTGTGAGATACTGCGGGACGATCTGTTGCGTATACTCAACGACGCGGCGCGAGTCGGTATTTGAGGAAGGGGGAATTTCAGGCGAGGTTGTATTTTTTGTCAGCATAATGCTGGCAATCTGCCGCTGATCTGTTGTAGCGACATCAGCGAAAGGCTGGGTATGCGCGCTATCGCTCGGAAAGGGGAAGAGCGCGGGTCCATTACTACAGCCTGGCTGCTGACAGCGCACATCTAGCGCGGGCGCGTTGATAGTAAAGGAGGTGGGTTGCGGGTTGTACAGGCTGCTAAAGGTAATCTGAATAGAGGCCAGTTTCCCCTCAGGGCTTGAATTGATGCAGACGGCATTCGGCCCGGGGTTCACCAGGCTACCATCGGTCAGCACCCAGTTGTTTTTCTGGTCGCTGGCGTTTTGAGCCGTCCAACTCCTTACAACCACCCCCAGGCCGGTGCATTGTCCCACCGGCTCCCCTTTTGCATCGGCATACGAAGTAATCAGACGCACGACGGAGACACCCACGCGAGCCACATTTTGCGGCGGGTCCTGCAAACGAGGAGCAGACGCAAACGCGGTTGAGTATGTAGACAGCACTATCTGCAAGGCAATCAATAGCCCATTAAGGATAAAGAAAGTCATTAAACGCATACTTCTCTGGCTGCTGGAGATGAAACGATGCGTACTCATTAACCCTTTCCTTTTATGCTGCATATACATCTCATGGACACTCCTCTTATCGTCCCAAACGAGTTCGTAGCCGTTGATACATTGCCTGTACTGCCGTATTAGGGCTTAATGGCCCGACAACATAGCCACATTCGCGAAACGCTTCTTCCAGCTTATTTTGATGCTCGTACGCCTGACTCAATAAAAAACGGGTCTGATGGTCCGCCGGATTAATAATCAACACCTGGATCAATGCCTGTTCAGCCGTAGACCATTGATTCATGCGCATAGCTAGCTGACCAAGCGTGTAAAAGGCCACTGGTTGTGGAGGCTGCTTGGGCGCCAGGCGCGTCGCCTCCTGATACTCGCGTAAAGCCAGTTCCAATTGGTTCGTCTTCTCATAACACTGTCCTAAACGCAAATGCGACTCAAAATCATTGGGATTCAAGCGCAACGACTGCCTATAGGCAGGAATAGCCTGCAACGGCTGATTTCTCAGGAACAACGAGATGTCTCCGACCAATTTGTGCGTCTCAGCATCGTCCGTGTTGAGTTGCAATGAGCGATTATAGGCTTGCATAGCCAGATCGGCCTGGGGAGGGACGCGGCGCGCAAATACCTGCCCGAAGCATTTATGCACCAGCGCATTATTCGGCTCCAGTCCAAAGGCCCGTTTAGCTGCTTCGTACGCCGGCTCAATGCGCCTGGCGGCAAGGTGATCGATGGCAGCGATAATATGCGGCCCTGCCGGTCCGGTTGTACCAGCAGTGATCGGCGCACCCTTAGGCCCCGAGCCAGGTGTGGAGACGCCAATATTGGGTGTGAGCGGATTGGATGGGCGTCCTCCCTGCACGGGCGTCCCGGAGTTGGTAGGAGGGGTATTAGTAATCGGCGGCAGGGTCAACAAGGCTCGTTCCATCTCAAGCGCGCCGCTCCAGCGTTGTTCCAATGACGGAGCCAGCGCCTTCATAACGATCTGGTCAAAGGCTGGCGTAATATCAGGACGCAGCGTCCGTAACGCCGGGAAAGAGAAAATACCTGGTTGATTATTGGCGGCGTCGTGGCGCGTCAGCACCTTATGGAGCGTGGCTCCCAGGGCATAAATATCGCTGCGCGGCTCCGGCCTGCCATGCAACTGCTCTGGAGGCGCGTAGCCGACGGTCATAATGATGGTTGCCTGCTGCTGCGATTTGAACGGGCGGGCAATACCGAAATCAATCAATTTAATTTCGTCATGAGTTGTGACCATGATATTTGATGGTTTCAGGTCGCGAAAGATGATGGGAGGATTTTGTTTGTGCAGGTAGGCTAGCACATTGCAGAGCTGCTGCGCCCAGCTCCGCGCGCGCGCCTCAGGCACGCCGCGCGCGCCATTCACACCGGCCACATTACCCTCTTGCTCCAGCGCGTCCCCTAAGGTGCGCCCCTCGATAAAATCCATCACCAGATAATGCTTGCCGTTCTCCACAAAGAAATCGCGCACACGCGGAATGCATGGATGATTGAGCGTGAGCAGCAGCTTCGCTTCGCGCGAGAACCACTCCACCGCCTGATTATGTTCGACTTCCGTCTGAAACTCATCCAGCATCTCTTTCACGGCGCAGGGGCTATCAAAGCGCGTATCGATTGCGCGGTACACAGCCCCCATACCACCTGCCGCGACCAGCTTCTCGACTTTATAACGCGCACTGGAAAGGAGTGTGCCCGGGGCAAGACGGCGCAGATTCCCACCATTACCAACGTTTCTCCCATCCGGCGTCACCGGCAAAGGCCGCTCTGAGCCTGCTGGCGGCTGCGGCGTTGCTGCTCCATAACCGCCGGGACCATTTTGTGGCAGATCAGGATTATTCATAGAAGATGGGTTTTTCTGCTCAAAAGGATAATTATTTGCCATATCTTACATACATCGCTTACTATTTTACCTGAACTCTGTTACCACCATACGCACATTCTCATCACCAGGATCTGGTCAATCCAGCTTGTACGGGACATCCCCCTCACAAGCCACTGCTTTGAAAGCGGTGGTCATTGACACAGCGTATGAACCTGTATTTCGCAGGCATTATAACACATCTTGCTATTCCTGAGCAGTGGTCTATTTCACAATAGCCAAGTCATCGATCCCACCACTCAAATCGATCCCACCACCCTAAAATGAAAGTCCGAGCAGGGCAACCGCGAGGAATTGCCCCTACCCATTCGTCCTGCCGCACTCCACGCCCGTCCCGACTCGCTTCATCGCGTCCGTGTGATCGCCCTGCTGCATCCATCATCGTGCCAATCCTGTAGGATTGCCCTGCCCACCTCCGATGACCTCGCCCAACGCTGCGACGGATGGATAGGGACAATCCCTCGCGGTTGCCCTGCCCGCTCCCCGCTTCATCGCGGGAGGTCCCTACGGGCGCTGAAAGTTAATAGGTGCTATCAGTCCGCCCGCCAGCAGTGTGGCCCCACCAGCAAGCGCGAAGAGGACGGTATAGCCGCCCGGCAGATTCAACACCACGCCTGCAAGCAGCGGGGCTACGACTAACGCCAGGTAAAGCGTGATGTTCATAATGCCCAGATCTTTGCCATGATCCCGCGCCTGCGGCAGGACACGAATGGTCAGCGCCAGGCCCACAGCCAGGTAGATTCCAGCGCCGAGTCCGAACAACCCACCTGCCAGCAAGATATACTGCCAGACCGGCATAAATGCTACCAGGAACACCCCTCCTGCCATTATCACGGCCCCGAGCGCGACGAACAGCTTGAGCCGTTGCAGCCTGTCCGCCAGCAGCGCGCCAAGAAAAGCGAAAACGAGCAGCGTGCCCGCCGAGATAACCTGGAAGGTAAGCATCCTGAGAGTCGCGTCCGCAACTGCTAGATGCAGGACATTTACCAGGTAGGCGAGCAGGTAGAGTATGAAAAGGGCATAGCCCAAGAAGAGAAAGCTGCGCGAGAACCACATCAGGGTGAAATTGGGGTACCGTTTCGGGTTGTGCCAGAAGCTAGCGCAGAAGGTCTTAAAGTGGAAGCGCGGCATGGCTCCCCGTGGTAAAGGTTTTTCTCTGAAAACCAGCAAAAAGAGGGCAATGACGACAAACGATATGGCCGCGAGCCAGAAGTATCCCTGCCGCGTCCCCTGAGCCAGAAGGATCACTACGAGCAGTCCGACAACGCTGCCAATAACCGGCGCTATGCCGACAGCGGCGCTTACGATTGCGCGCTGACGCAGCGATACCTGATCAGGGATCACAGCAGTGAGCATGCTATAGACAATGCCAAAGCAGATTTGCATCAGCACTTCGCCCACCAGCAACAGCAGAATGCTGGTGGAGAAGGCCATTACCAGCAGAGCCGCAACCCCGCCGATCAGCCCGACGAGCATCCAGGGACGTCTTCGCCCCATGCGTCCCGTAGTGCGGTCTGAAAGCGCCCCCGCCACAGGTGTGACGATGAACGCTGCCAGTACACCGGCGATAGTAACCAGCGATAATGAGGTAAGCTGGTGCGCCGGGTCCAGTTCCGCAACCTGGGAGGGCAGGAGCAACTGATTGATGGTGATACTGGCAATTCCACTCACTAGGCTTGCCAGTCCCAACAGGAGGCGATAAAGTCCGCCCAATGCCTGAGAGGGCACTCGCAGCGCCTCCGGCAGCTCCTCTTTTGCCATAGCAGGTTCCGGTGGCGATACCAACTCTTGAGTGGGTAAAGCATCTACGGCTGTCGGCTGCTTTTGAGGAAGAGCTGGCTCGAACAGCGTCGGCATCTCCTCAATAGCAGGCTCTTCTACTGCGCTCTCTTGAGGAGATACAGGCTCGAACAGCGTTGGCATCTCCTCAATAGCAGGCTCTTCTGAGGAAGAGGGTTCTTCTGATACGCCATCTTGAAGAGATGGAGGCTCTTCTATGGCCGCCGTCTCTTCTTCAGGGGAAGAGGCGGGCACAACTCTGGGTAGTTTCTCCGTTGGGGCCTCCCCTTCCGGGAGCGGGACCTCTTCTTCCTGCTCCGTTTCAGCAAGCTCAGGTTTAGTATCATCGACAATGGTAGCCGCTTCCAGTTCTCCCGGGGTACCATTGGTTGGGGTAGGTTCCGGCGTCTCGGCTGCCGCAGAAGATTCTGCCATTGATGAGATTCTCCCTTCACACAACATTGAAAAATATAAATATTAGGAACATCAGAAAACTTCTATGAAGGTCTTAGTGCGTGTCTGATTCTCGCATGAGTGCATTCGCGTCGCAGACGCTCACCTTGTTGTGTAGGTGTTGTGGAAAAATGCGCGACGCGCATTTTTCCACAACACCTACACAACTCCTTACGCGGCGAAGCCGCACGAACTCCGCGATGTAAGGGCGAAGACACTCAAAATCAGATACACTCTTAGCGGGGCTGTTTACTGTTCAGAAAAAAGCGGAGTTGTCAGGGGCAGCCACCCCTGACCGGAGCGCGAGGGGTCCTCGCCTCCTCTTCCACTCCCCCCGCCGCAGGCGGGAAAAAGGAAAAATTAAATAGCCCTGCACTCTTAGCTTGGTGTCTATCTTTAATGAGAAAATCATGATACGATTATAAAATACTAGAGCGATAGGGTAGAACAAGATATGGAGCAAAAGTACTATGCGGGAAGACAGGACTTTCAGGAATGTATGCAAGCTGATACTGCTTTGTGTCGCTCAACTTCTCTTCTTCCTCTCCGTGCCGACCCCCAGTCATGCGGCAGGGGGCTTTCCCATTATCGGCGTGCTGCACGCGGGAGAGCGACCGGAGGCGCTGGCGGTTGATAGCCAGACACATATGCTCTATATCGCCTATGAAGGTGGCGGCCTCGTCGTCGGCTTCGACCCCCTGAGCGGCAAGGTGCGCTGGCGCAATCCGCTTGATAACAGCATCACCGATATTCAGGTTGATAGCAGCAGCCATCATGTCTATGTTACGTCTGCCGCCTATCGCGACAGGCAAAGCAATTTCTACATCCTGGATGGCGCAACAGGCCACGTTCTTTTCAAACAAGCCGTCGGCGGAGCTGGCGATAACAGCATCGCCTTTGATAGCAAGCGACAGCGCATCTATGTTACCAGCCAGCCAGATAGCAATATTTACACCTTTACTCCCCTTCCGGCGGCGAAAGATGGTAGCCTGCAAATGCAATCTACGCAATTGCACATTGGGGCGAACTTGACCGCCATTGGCGTGAATAGCCATCTGGGACGGCTCTATGTGGCTGATGGGACATTATCCATGATCAGCGTCCTTGACGAAGAGAGCGAAAAGCTCATCACTACCATTCCTGTTGCCCAGGTGCCGCTTGCTCCCCTGCGCATTGACGAGAACAGCGGGCGCATCTACGTTGTCTGTTCCACGGGGCAGGAGCTGGATGTGATCGACGGTAAAACCAATACACTGGTCGCACAGATTCCTGTAGCGCCCTTCCCGGAAGGGATAGCGACCAATACGACGACGGGGCGCATTTATGTAGCGGACGAAGGCAATAAAGAAGGTAGTTCCTCGGACCGCGGAACCGGCACAACGCTAACGGTGATTGACGGGCAGACGCTCGACATACTGGGAACCTTCCAGGTAGGGGAGGGGCCAGATGGCGTTGAAGCTGATCCCGCGCTCCACCGCATTTACGTCTCAGTGGAGGATATTGGAGCGGTCGTAGAGCTGAGCGACAGCACTGATATTCCTTTGAAGCCGGATGCCACCGTTCATCAGACGCTCGCCGCTCGCCAGACGGTAGCCGATCTTCAGCGAGCGACGATGATTACGCTTATCGCGATGGCGTTGACGATGGTAGGGGCGACGCTGGTCGCGCTGTCACCGCGTTGGCGTGGGCGGGGAAACCCTCAAACTCTGCCAGGCGGCGCGTCGGCTCACTCAAAGCTGCATAGCCCTCTGCGGTGAGATAGCCCACGCCCGTACGCTTGAGAAAATCGAAGACGGATGTACACGAGAAGGTATGGGCAAAGCCGCCGGTCGGCAGAATAGCATTGGTGCCCAGGCTATAGTTTCCAATGCAGGTGGGTGTCTGTGCGCCCAGCAGGATCTCGCCCGCATTCTTCAGCTCCGGCAGCAGGGCGAATGGCTCGCGCACATGCACCTCAAGATGTTCAGGGGCGTATTCATTGACGAAATCGACGGCCTCGCGCATACTGCCTGCCAGCACCAGCCCGCCCGTTCCCTTCTCACCCTCAAAGCCCGCGCGGCAAAAGTTCTGTCGCCACTCGGGCAGTTCGGCGATCTTACGCGGCAAGAGGGACATCACGGCATCGATGAGCGCGCGGCTATCGGTCACCAGCAGGCTGGACGAATCAGGGCCGTGCTCGGCTTCGATCAGCAGATCGCGCGCGACCAGTTCCGGCTCGGCGGTCTCGTCGGCCAGCAAAATCGACTCGCTGGGACCGGCTGGCAGACCAATATCTACCGTGCCATAGAGCAGGCGCTTGGCTGCCGAGACATAAGGATTGCCTGGGCCTGTGATCTTATGCACCCGCGCGATACTCTCGGTACCATAGGCAAGAGCTGCAATCGCCTGAGCGCCACCGAGACGGTAAATTTCATGCACCCCGCACAGATCAGCCGCGACCAGCGAGGCCGGATCGACCTTACCATCCGGTCCAGGCGGCGTGCAGACAACGATACGCGGCACGCCCGCGATACTGGCAGGGGTTGCCAGCATATACATCACCGACGGGAACGCGCCCTTGCCACGCGGCACATAGAGACAGACGCTCGAAACCGGCGTGATTTTCTCGCCCGCCATTACTCCAGGTGCGATCTGGGTGAACCACTGCTCATGCGGCATCTGTCGCTCATGGAAGATACGCACATTATGGATAGCCTGCTTGATGGCAGCAGCGACATCCTTATCAAGTAAGCTGTGAGCGTGCTCAATCTCTTCTCTGCTCACGCGAAACTGCTCGGGGACGAGTTGTACATGGTCGAAGCGTTCCATAAACTCGACCACAGCCTCGTCCCCACGCTCGTACACCGCCCGGACGATGGGGCGGACATACTCAATCAGTTCATCAATTGCCACCTCGGCGCGGCGCATCAAGCGGCGGCGCTGCTCCGCGTCCATTCTGGTCAGCTCGTAAAAATGGATCATCACTCGTTTCCTCTATCTTCTGCAAAAATATCTCGTTCGCCAGTGGGTGAGAGAAGCGAAAATCTCCGTAATCGCCTCGTACTAGCATCATACGGGACGATAACAACCCTGTCTATAGTCATCCTGTTAACATTTTCTTTTCAGCCACGATAACAGCAATAGAAAATCTACCAATGAGGAGCAATAATGAGTGCCGCTAATGTATTGCCAGCAAATCTATCACACTTCCGCCGTAATATCCTGCTATTTTTGTTGCTTGGTCTATTCAGCGCCTGTTCAGGGGGCAATCTCACCACGCCCCAGATGAAGGGCGCTATTCAGCTTTTTGATCTTCATGGCAAGCTGATCTGCCAGATCCACGGCCAGGATGCTCAGCTTGACTGCTTCAATAACAATGCGACCCAGAGCGCGGTCGCGTTCCAGTTTATTGATTATGCCGTGAGCGAGCTGGCAAGCGACTTGCATACGAGCGTTGCTAAGCTGCCATCGTCCGCGCTCACTGTCTCAACAACGCTGGACCTGGCGTTGCAGCAGCAGATCTTGCAAAAGACGAAACAATATATCGCGACTATGGCAACCACCCATAATATGCGCAATGCGGCGGTCGTCATGATCGATTATCATAACGGGGCTATTCGCTCGCTGCTCGGCAGCCTCGATGGCCCGACAGATAGCAGTCCATTAGATGTAGTGACAGGGAAACAAATAGGACGCCAGGTCGGCTCGGTTTTCAAGCCCTTCGTCTACGCTACCGCCTTTGATGAGGGCATCAGCCCCGGCGAGGTGGTGTACGATGGTCCATTTTCGATTACCAATGGAACAAGCTCACAAGGGTACGCTCCTCTCAACAATGATGGTCGCTTTCATGGCTATATGTCTTATCGCTCTGCTTTACAGAACAACTTCAACATTCCAGTTCTCAAATTGTTTGTCAAAACAGGTTTTGCTCCGGTTGAAAAAACGGCGCATGCTCTGGGCCTCAAAGATTTAAAGTCGCCGCCGCTAGTTGGATATAGCATGGCACTTGGCACCGGGGAACTGCCTTTGCTAGAAACAACGGTTGCCTATGGCGCAATGGCAAATGGGGGCGTCCACGTTCCTCCACATGCAATTGAAAAAATCAGCGATGCCAGCGGCCATGTCGTTTATGCGACTCCATCACAGGGTACGCGAGCGTTAAGTCAGCAAGCAGCTTTTATGATGACTGATGTGATGAGCGACGATAACGCGCGGCGCGAGGAGTTTGGTCCATGCAGCCTGCTGCTGCTCTATAGCAATACCGAAGAGCAGTGCAATGCGGGCAATCCCGGCACAGTGCGTCCGGCAGCGGTTCATGTAACTGCGACCGATACTTTTAGAGATACGATGGCTGTTGGCTATACTACCGATCTGGTTGCTGGCGTCTGGACGGGAAATAATGATTATTCTCCGATGTTTAATATCACTGGGGTCGATGGAGCTGCACGCATCTGGCACGATACAATGCTGCTCGCCGAAGGGAGCGCGCCGGTTCAGCCATTCCCCGGCCCACCTCCAGGAATGGTGAAGAAGACGGTGAGCTATCCCAATTTAACCACGACCGATTGGTATATGACGCCGTAAAAGCAGGGCAAATGAGTCAAATGACCCATACGCTATCTCTAGCCTCTCTGCTAAGATTCTACCAGAAATCAAATGATTGTGTTTTCATGGCAAGCAAACTGCCTGAGCTGTAGCTCCCGGATTCATCGTGGGAGCGTGAGCAATCCTGAACTGGCAGAAAAAAGGAGAGACGTCAATGGCGCAAAGGCTAGCGCTGCTGTTTGGCCTGAGTATTGCACTATTTCTATTGATGACACAGGTGGCTTTTGCTCAGGCCAACGGTAGCACCCCGGATATTATCAGTATCAAACATAGTATTTTGACGGTACAGGAGCTTGAGCGGCAAGGCATCCTCACCCATGCTGATGCTGAAAAATCTATCATCTATTATGTAGCTCAAGCATCACAGGCGGCGGGGCATCCACTTACTCTTGACGAGATTCTGGCAACGCCGGACCCGGCTCCGCAAAAGTTGACCCCTTTACAGCAATTTGCTGGCGCAATCGACTTTCTGACGCTCCTGCTCGTGCTTGCCGTTCTTGCCGTAGGAGGAGCCGTTATCTACCTGTTCAGATACTATGTGGCAAAACTCCTCCAATTATTCAAAAATGTTCCGGTTATTGTATATGAAATAGTTTTCTATACCGCCAGTCTCGGCTGCGCCCTCTGGGGCTGGTTCTTACCAGAACCAATCCATAGCTCTCTCGGATTCTTGGGCTGTCTCTTTTTTACAGGCGCGCTGGGGTTTAGCAGCAGTTATCATCGCGTCCCCGTCAATCAATTTCGCTTTTCTGTCATGTTGTTTATAGTCTGGGCCGTTGTCGCCTTCCTCTTCGGCAGCTCTTTGATCGGCTTTATTGCTGTGGGCGCGCTCCTCTCCGCTTTTGGCTTCAGCCCTTTTCTGGATCTGGTATTCAATGATGGCAGGCATTGGAACGATCACCTGTTTGAAAGGTCAACTCTGGCCGCCTTTGCTGTGCTTTCGCTCTTTATCGGACTGCGCTTAACTGGCACGCTCCTCCCTGCACTTGCCGTCTTTGAATTTGGAGCATTATTCCTGGGCAGCCTCGTAGGGTACGCGGGCCTATTATACTTATCGACTCGATTGCCCTGGAACTATGCGCTTCGGCACAGGAAGAGATACTGGGGCTTCCAGGCAGTGACTATTATTGCAGGCGTTGGCGCGCTCTTCTTTGGCTCGGTCTTCCAGATCAGCGAGCTACGGAAAATAGGTGGGACATTTTTTGTGCTGTATTGTCTGGTCAAATTGCTGGAAATACCGACAAGAAGCCGACCCGCCTTTGCCCGACTGATCGCGATTGTCGGCATCATTGTTATCGCCTGTTGCTGGTTTGCGCTGACGCACCAGGAGCTATTCCGGCAATGGCTTTTTCTGCCCGGCTAATCTTTATACAGGCCCTCCTTGCCTCTCAGGAGAGCCTGCCTGTTTTATTCTTTACTAAAGCCAAGATCCAGCAGTTTCGCCCCATCGCTAAAGACGGCGTCATAGGATGGGGCATGCAGTTCTATGCCGATGAGATGATGACCACTGCGGCGGGCCGAGAATACCAGGCAGTAGCCCGCGCTATCTGTCCAACCTGTTTTGACGCCATCTGCACCTGGATAGGAGGTGAGGAGCGCATTCGTATTGGGCCAGTGATAGGCATGGGTGTATAACGTTGGTTTTACATCATAGGTACCCTGTCCAACAATCTGGGCGAAAATAGGATTGCGCATAGCATAGTTCGCGAGCGTCACCAGGTCGGCTGCCGAAGAGTAGTGGTCGCTGTCGCTGAAGCCATGAGGGCTGCTATAATGCGTGTGCAGCAAATGCAATGCCTGCGCTTTCCTGTTCATCATCGCCACAAAATTGTCAGTTGAACCGGCGATTACGCGCGCAATCACAATCGAAGCGTCGGTGCCGGAACGCAGCATCAGTGCGTAGAGCAGCGTATGCAGGCGAAAATAATCGCCAGCGAGCAGCCCCGCGTTGCTAGCGCCGGACGGAACCTGGTTCAGATCGGCCTGCTCCACCGTCACGCCCTGATCCAGATTGCCGTTCTCAATCGCCACAATGGCGGTCATGATTTTGGTCGTGCTGGCGATGGGAAGCGGCTGGCTGCTATTCATATCGTAGAAAACCCGACCAGTATCAGCATCGATCAGATAGGCCGCGGTGCCGCTGATAAAAGGGGTCGGCGTTGGCGTGGGGCTGGGGGGAAGCGTCGGCTCCGGGGAGGGCGTTGGCGTCGGCGAAGGAGTAGGTATCGGTGTGGGCGTCGGAGCCAGCGTTGCCTGAACGCTAGAGTACACGGAAGATGCAAAAAAGATCGCCACAGCCGTGATGACAGCCATCATCACCAGTGCAATAGCAAGCCATACGCGCTGCATTCAGTTATCCTCTCTTCCTACTTCCAATATTGCCAAGCGAGGGAAGCGTTGGGGTGGGCGTCGGGTCCGGGGGAATACTGGCGAAACCACGATCCAGCAGCATTTTGACATCGGAAACAAGTAGATTCATTGGCTGAACCCCCAATTCTGTACCGACCAACAGATGGTTATTGCGCCGGGCGGAAAAAACCACGTTGCCATAGTTCAATTGGACGCCATTCATTCCCGTATAAGCTGTTAGCAAAGAATTCATATTATGCCAGAGATAGGAATGATGTTCTCTGGTAGCTGGCAGGGCATAGTTCTGTTGCACAACAATCTGGGCAAAAACTGAGAGTTGCAGGGCATAACTGCCCAGGCGCGTCAGATCTGCGGCATTAGAATAATTGTTTAGATCGACTGAGTTATAAGGACTCGTGAAGTGGGTACCATCGAGTTGAAGTTGATGGGCCTCTTCATTCATCATTTCCACAAATTTTTGCGTATTGCCCGCTACTGCGTGAGCTATTGCTACCGCCGCATCGTTGCCAGAGGAAAACAGGAGCCCGTAGAGCAGATCGCGCAATTGTAGCTGATCGCCTACTTGCAAATAGGCCGTGCTTGTACTTGGTACCAGCTCATCGAGCGTACCCTGCTCAATGACTACAGACTGATCAAGGTTGGCATTTTCAATCGCGACAACCGCCGTCATAATTTCTGCTGTATCAAACAGGGGAAGGCGGGCATGACTATTGATATCGACAATGACTTTGCCCGATGTTACATCCATCAAAAAGGCCGCTGTTCCGTGGATGGGAGGAGCGGAAACAAGCTTTTTCAGGGGTACATCGGCTAGCTGCTGTTGCGATCTGAACAGCGTAAAAGCTGCGAGCATACTGCCCATAATCAGCACCGCCACCAGTCCCGATAGCAGATTCGTCAGAAACCGCGACCGCCGCGGTATCTGTCGTGGCAGTTGAGGTAGCAACAGCGACGGGGCTAGCGGCTGGGTCTGAGGATAGCGATAACGCCGTATCGGCACAGGCTTTCGTTCCGTATCATTGGCGAGATGCTCGGCCAGGCGTGCTCTAATACGAGCCAGGCGCCCGGCATCATCTGCGGTCAGACGCTGGAGGTCTTGCAGCAGGCGCGTATTCTCCGACAATTGGTCGGGTGCTGTCAGGTGCTGCTCTATCTGCTCCTCTACGCTCTCTGGAGCAAACCACTCGTCTTGATAATTCATGGCTATCGCTCCTCCTGTTGTAGATATTTGCGACGCAGAAGATTGAGCGTGCGCGAGAGCGTCACGCGTATAACGCTATCGCTTTTGTTCAGGCGCTGGGCAATTTCCTTCGAGGGCAGGCCGTGACCGAAACGCAGGAGCACAATCTCCTGTTGCAGTTCGGAGAGATTGGATAGGTGGACCCGCAGCAAGGCATAATCTTCATTGCGTAAAGCGACATGTTCCGGCATATACTCGTCGTCATCGCAGAGCATGGAGGCGACGTAATCCAGCGCGACGGACGGATGGCGAGAGTTACGGCGGTAATAATCAACCGCTTTGTTGTACGCGATACGGCGCAACCAGGCCAGTTGTTCGCCATCGCTCCACGTCACCCAGACGCGATTCTCCATCGCAGCTAAAAATACGTCCAGCACCATGTCATCGACATCCTCCCTGGAAGAAATATAGCGAGATAGATAATTGAGAATAATCAGTGCGTAGCGATCATAGAGGGCTGCGATCAGTGAATCATCGGCTGTTCCCTCAGAGTGTATCTGGCGCATGCATTCCCTCATAGAGATTTTTTCTACTGAGCTGAAAAGTGCTTGTGCCCTCCCATCCGGTATTTCAAACACATCTCATTGTTGTTATCGTCTAAACAAAGAAAATGTTACCACGACAGCTATGATATTCCACCGCCGCGTAGAATATGCTACTGGTAGGCGAAGAGAAGGGGCTGGCATGTGGCAAACGGGGGAACGTAGGGTATGACCCGCGCGTGAAGCAGTGGCCGGGCCTTACCTCAGCAGACCATATCGTAGCAATCGTCTATGTGGGTCATTCCGCGATCCCCCGGCAGGAGCGGCGCTCTGGCTCAATTGAGCAAAAAAACTCTCTGGCTGGACTAGGAAGATAGGGGCGAGGCTTAATATTTAATCAGCGCAAAGACATCGTGTCCTTTTAAGCGTTCGCGGCCATTGAGGAAGGTCAATTCGACCAGGAAAGCGATCCCCGCGATATGGCCGCCCAGCTTCTCTACCAGCTCCATCGCAGCCGACACCGTGCCGCCGGTTGCCAGCAGATCGTCAACGATTAGCACGCGCTGACCCGGCTTGATGGCATCTTTGTGGATCTCGACCACGTTTGTGCCATACTCCAGCTCATACTCGACGCTGACCGTCTGCGAGGGCAGCTTGCCAAATTTACGCACCGGCACGAAGCCGCAGTTGAGCAGGTATGCCAGGGGAGCGCCAAAAATAAAGCCGCGCGACTCAACGCCCACCACGGCCTGAATGCCGGACCCGACATAATGCGAGGCCAGGCGCTCCATAGCTGAACGAAACGCTGTCGCATCCTGCAATAGAGGAGTAATATCCTTAAAAAGGACGCCCCGCTGCGGAAAGTCGGGAATGTCGCGGATAAAATCTTCCAGCCGTACCGGCTCAGATGTTGACGCCATGAGCAGTTTCTCCTCCGCATAAAATAAATGGCTATATTCCAAGAAACAGGGAAGCCTACAGTTGCTTGTGGCTTCCCCGTGATTATTACGTCCCGTTTACCACTACCTTCTGTTAAGAAGGGTATCATCGCTATTTATTCAGCTTACAGTATACGCCAGCCTGTGCATATCTGCAAGCGAATCCAGACACGGGGATGTCCGTCATGTTGTTGCACTGCCGCCTGCGGCGACGGGGAAAGGGAAGAATCGGGGGCACAGCCCCCGCGCCCCCAGTCAAGGGGCGTTACCTCTTGCATCCCCGTTGTGCAAACCTTTGACGCTCACCCCAGACACGGTCCCGAAAGATTTATTACGATCTGCTGACGGGACCTGTAACAACGAGATGCAATTGTGATCAGCGCCACTTATCGCTGTGGAACCGGTTCTGCCTGCGTGCCCTCCACCGGCGGTAATTGAGCGGTGCAGTACGCGCAACGCGAGGCTTTGAGCGGAACGGTGCTCAAACAGAACGGGCACTGGCGCGTTGTGGGTGCCTCTTCCTTCTTTGGCTTCAAATGGTCAAGACGGTCACGCAAAGCATTCACTGGCTTCACAACGAAGAAGTATACGACCAGCGCGATGAGCAGAAAGCTAATGAGGGCATTCAGGAACAGGCCCGGATAAAAAGTGGACTTTCCAACCGTGTAGCTCCATGCTGCAAAATTGAATCCCCCAAAAAGACCTATCAGAGGGGTTAAGAAATCTTTGACAAACTCCTGTACGACACTATTGAAGGCGGCCCCAATCACAATACCAACAGCCAGGTCCACCACATTGCCGCGCATAATAAATTTCTCGAAATCCCCTAGCGTGCTCAATCCTGCATGCAGGCCACGCCCACCAAATTCTTTCATGGTACCCCAGCGATCTGTAGCCATTTACATTCCTCCACTGATTTCTAAGTTAGAACAGGACCGGCTCGGTCTTTCCGGCTTTTTCTTTACCCATATATTACGCAGATCATGCAAGTTCCGCTCCACACAACCCTTCCTGTTCTATGGAGAAGAGTAGCATAACAGCTATCAGTATTACCAGAGAGAGATTACTTTTGCCTGGACTAAGTAGGTCTCCATGAAAAAATGAGAAAAATCGGGGGTACCCCGTGCCCCACCAGGGGCTGCCGCCCCTGGACCCCGCTTCCAGTTTCTTTTGTCTACCTATTTAGGACATATGGAGTCTGGCCCCGCATTCTTCGCAGAATTTGGCGGTCGCCTTGACTGGCACGGCGCAGCGCGGGCAGAAGAGGTCAGGTAGGGGCAACCTGGTCCCACAATGCTGGCAGAATTTCCCCGGCTGGCCCGCGCTTCTGCAATTGGGACACTCCACCGTTTGCGGATAGCCCGGCGTACCGAAACCTGCTATGCTGGCAGGCGATGGGGGTTGCTGCCCGCCAGGAGGCAACTGGGGAGCTGCCTGATTGGGAGCTGGCCGCACCATATCGGGGGTAACCGCCGATGGTATGGCGCTGACATTGAACTGTGGAGCCTGATATTGCTGTTCGATCTGTTCTCGTTGGGCCTCAACGTTCATCTGATGCTGGAATTGCGCCCCATCGGCGCGTAAATCCGGCGCACAGCCCGAGCCTGTGCAGAGGTTCAATTGATGGTTGAAGCAGCGATCACAGACGGTACGATGGCATTTCGGACAGAAATGGAAGTGATGCTGGACCTCGGCCCACGATTTTTGCAGCGCGTCCGCCTGCTCTGTATGCCACTGGCTGCCGTAGATCTTCTCCCCTGCCTCCGCCGCTCGTCCCCAGAAGCCGCCCAGTAGCCCGACCCCAATATCCAGCACATTACTTGCAGTGCTAACGTTCGAGCGAATCGGTCGCGTATCAATCTGCCAGTAACATTGCTGGCAGGTGAAACGAAAAGCGAAATACCCCTGTCCCTGATTGCTCATATCAGTATAGATGCTGGGGACCGTGTAATTCTGCGCCATCAATGAATTCCCTTTCGCCATTCTACCAAAATCAGCAACCGACAGGGCAAGCGCAAGGCATTGCTCCTACCCATCCGTCCTGCGTTGGGCAAGATTTCCGTAGCCGCAGCAGGACAACCGACAGACCCCCAACATCATATCATATCCACCAATAAAATCCGAACGGGACGCCGCCGGTGGTATGGGTAGGGCCAGGTTATCGCAGGCGGCCAGGGCAACCGCAGATTGTCCCTACCAACATCGTGCAGATCGCATCGCAGCAAAAAATCAATCCAAACGGGACCCGCCCTGTTCGAAGGGACGGGGAAATGTCTGGGTAGGGGCAATCCCTTGCGGTTGCCCTGCTACGGTCCCTTCGTTCATCCAATCCGCCATCGTGACGGCCTGGGCCAGCTCGTTGACGAGGCGCACGGTTTCGACGCTGACGGTAACGACGCGACCGATGAGGCGCACAATATACTCCTCCTCGTCGCCGGACCGGTTGGGGTCGCTGACGATGCCGCTGCGTTTATCCTCGCTGACCTGGTACTGATCGATGACCCATTCGAGGGCCGAACGATTGCCCAGCCGGTACTCGAAACATTCCGGCGGCAACGGCCCCAACCTCAGGCTCTCATTGACCACCACCACGCGCCGGTCGGTCGAGAGCCGCATCTTCTCGACGCGCCAGCTAAAAGGCACATCCTTGCTTTCGAACCACTCCAGCTTCTCATACTCCTTCGCCTGCTCGTAATTGAGGTGCAGCTCCATCAGCTCGCGCCCGACGCGTACACAAACCTCGAACGTCTCCTTGCGGTGCAGCAGCGGAATGTGTGGCAAGTCGCGCTTGAGGTTCTCGGCGTAGCGCTCGCGATACTGTGGGTGGTGCAGCATGCCGTAGACATAATGGAAGATATCCCACTTCGTCACCTCCGCCCCGTACTTCGCCTGGAACTGCGCCAGCGCCCAATCCGTGATGTTCTCCCGCCGGTTGCTACCGTCTTCGGCGTAGGTGTAGAAGGGGAAGCATTGAAACGTATCTGATGACATTAAGTGAAGATCAGGAATAATATTTGTGGCAAGTACACTAAATGGAATCCGATGACCATGATCACTTGCTACCACGACTACATTCTCTTTTTCTGTAGATAGCGTAGGAAAAGCATTTGGGAATATGCCTTGTCTGTGAGTCATTATGTTATCGAAATACAGAAATTGTCGTGTATAGGGCCTATAAAGAGCATGTCTAATGGAGGATTCTCCAAATTTTGCTTCTAGTCCCCTTACAAGACATTCTTTTAAACGGCTACTCCATTTGATCTTCGTTTCATCAAGAATTACAAAGTTATCCACATTTTTAGGTGATCCAGAACGTATCCAACGAGAAAGTTCAGCGTTGTATGTTTCGATCATATTTCTTGCTTTAGATGTTAAGCTACTAGCATCGAAATCGTACATCCAAATGTCGCGGGTCGTTTCGACTCCTCTAGAGTAAGTCTTAAAGATAGTTTTAGCCTCGATTCCTCCGGTTTCCATACTACGTGCCATTTTAGCCTCTTTGGTTCCTATGGGTATAAATGTAGAGAATTCGAATTGCATACCTTCTGTAAGCCACACATCTTTTTGATCAGGCTGTAATTCCAGCCACTCGATAGCCGTAAAATTGCCACTTTCTCTCAGAAAGGCTAGCTTCTCAATTTTTCGCCAATCCTCAGGAACACGAAAATAGTAAATTGCTTTCTTATTACTTTGAGTGTTACGGACTGCTATGGTAATACCAACGCCTACCTGAACACCAAATACATTATGGGTGGTTCCTGAAAGTTGGGGATTTTTTCGCACGTTTCCATGCAAATCAACATGATAAATCTGCGTGAAATCTTTCTGTAGATGCATACGCATGCCATCAAAAGCAATCTGGTTAACAAAGGAATTATTCGTAACTAAGCAAACGATGCCATTACGTCCCTGTAATCGGTCAGTAGCCCAACGAAAGAATTTTACATAAGCATCAGAGAGCGAGTTCCTGTTGGTCGCTCTGGAGTCTTTGGTATACGTTTCTCGTATACGCTGATCAACGATATTATACTTACGATTCTTATTATTATCATTCTCGTTCCTTTGCCATGCATTATACGGCGGGTTCCCTATCACGACCATGATCTGGGCCTCTTTTTCGCGTTTGACGCGTTCGGTGTTCTCTTCGACGAAGAGGGAGAGCTGCTGGCCTTCGGCGAGGGAGAGGGTGTCGGCGAAGCAGATGCCCTCGAAGGGTTCGTAGCTGCCCATCTTTTCGTAGTATTCGTGCTCGATATTGAGGGAGGCGATGTAGTAGGGGAGGAGCATGATTTCGTTGCAGAAGAGGTCGTGGGCGTACTTGTCCTTCAGCTTGTGGCGCGGGATGTAGTTGCGGATCAGGTTGACGATGAAATTGCCGGTGCCGGTGCAGGGGTCGAGGATCTGTACGCCCGGCTCGCCGATGGAGCTGCCGAATTCGCGCCGCAAGACCTCGTCCACGCTGGCGCACATGAAATCGACGATCTCTTGCGGCGTGTAGACGATGCCGTGGGTGTCCGCCTGCTTGATCGAGAAGCCCTGGAAGAAGCGCTCGTAGACCGTGTTGAGGAAGTGCTGGCGCTCGGACCAGTTCTCGGTGCTTTTCGCGGCCCCCTCGATGGCGATGTAGAAGCGGTCGAGCGACTTGAGGAACTCGTGGCGGTTGAAGGAGCGGCTGGCGAGCGCGTCGATCACCTTCTCGATCTCGGCGGCGATGACGTTGCGGCGCACGAAATCGGGGTTGTCGAAGACGGTGCGGAAGAGGCGCTCGGTCAGCAGGTGCTGCACCAGCATCTCGTCGATGGTCGCGGGACTGATCTGCGGGTCGAGCGCGCCGCGGCAGATCTCGGCGAAGGCGTTAAAGGCGTCGCTAAAGCGTTTATTCTCTTTATGCTCTCTGGCGATAATCTTCAGCAGCGCGGCGGCCAGTTCGGGGATACGCTCTTTGAATTCGACTACCGCCGCCTCGAAGTTCTCGATATCCGGCTCGGTATAGGTAAAGAACTGTTTGAGCAGGTCGCTCACGTCGTTGGGCTTGCGCAGATCGTACTCGGTGGGGACGCGCCGCTTGCTCTGGTAAAGCACGGCCTGAACGGTATTCTCGAAGATGGTATTGGTCAGGGGATAGCCGGCGCCGATCTTGGTCTTGATCTCGCGTTCCAGGTCGCTTTTGGGTCCCTTTGCCTCCCAGTAGCCGCGGCGCAGGTTAAAGCCATCGAGCACTACGCCATCGGGCCGGATGCCGCCATCGATGGTCAGCTCCGGCACTAGCGTCCATCTCTGCTGACGCGCGGTATCCGCCAGCAGATCATGAAAGGCTGTGCGCAGGGCCAGCTCGTGCTCGGCCTTGCCCTTGAACTCTTCAAGCTTTTTGTAGTAGCTTGTGATCGCTTTTTTTAGCGTGGGCGTGCTCAGTGTTGTGGGCGTGATAGACATCGTTCCTCCTCCGTTCGCCTCCCCGTCCCGACCGCGTCTCTTCCTGCTCGTTGTTTGCGCTACCGTCGCGGGCGCGTCGCCGTGGAGCTCGTTGATCGCGCCGCGGATCTCCTGCGCGATCTCGGCGAAGGCGGCGTCCCGATTAGCCCACATTGTAACAGCTTTTTCGTTGCGTGGTAATACCTGAAGTTCAGCAAAGGGGGCATTTTCCAGATCGCATGGACGCAGCAGGATCGGAATAACGCGAGCCGTACCAGCCTCGTGCCGTTGCAGCGCCGCCTGCATCTCCGTGCCATAGCGATAGTCCGAGGCCATAAAATCGGGGCTGACCAGCAGCAAAATCAGCCGTGCCGCCTGCAAATGTGCGTCAACCTCTTCGGCCCACAGGCTGCCCGCGCTGATATCGCGCTCATGCCATGTGCGAATCAAGCCCTGTTGACGCAAAAGCGCCAGGTGACTATCAAGCTTGCGGCGCAACGTATCATCCTGCGGAGCATACGAATAGAAAATCTCAAGCGGGTCCCGGGTCCTGGTCATCGACGGCACTCCTTACCTTCACCTGTCTTCATCCCTGAAAAACTGCATCCCTTTATATGAAACGTACGAGCTGCCATAGATTTATCATATTCAATATAATATCCGCAAATCCCGAAGGAATTGTCGTGGAGACGAGATTGACGGCGTTCGAATCGGCAGGGCAAGCGCAAGGGATTGCCCCTACCCAGACATCTCCCCATCCCATCGAACAGGGCGGGTCCTGTTTGGATTGATTTTTTGCTGCGATGCGATCTGGAAGGCATGAGGAGGGACATCCCTGGCGATTGCCCTGCCGCCTGTGATGACCTGGCCCGACGCTGCAACGTCTGGGTAGGGGCAATCCCTTGCGGTTGCCCTGCTACTGGGGTACGGGAATCTTGCCCTTCCCTTGTTACAGGACACAGCCATCTGGATGATGGGCGGTCAATGGAGGGACAGGCAATAAATTGGACGGGATCAATCCCGTCGCCACCGTATTTCCGCTATTTCGGGAAAGACATTCAATGGGTGGACGGACAATCCCTCGCGGTTGCCCTGGCCGCCTGCGATGACCTAGTCCTAGCCATACGTCTGTCCATGCCATCGAACAGGGCGGGTCCCGTTGCGAGGGGGAGGGCGAGGTTCCCGTGGCCGCAGCAGGGCAACCGCAAGGGATTGCCCCTGCCCAGACGTTGTGCATAAATCATAAGAAATGCGTATTGTATCGAAATATCAATACGTTTATAATCACGGCACACCGAGAAATATGGGAAGGTTGAAGGGGATATGGGCGAATCGCACTATGATCCAGATATTCATCACAGACGTTCGACCCGTCTGTCGAAGTATCATTATGCCTCGAAGCGGGCCTATTTCGTCACGATTTGCACACAGGGACGTGTCCCATGTTTGGAACAGCCAGCGTTGCGCACCATTCTGGAGGAGACCTGGCACGCCTTACCCGAACGGTTTGCGGGGCTGATCCTGGATGAATACGTCATGATGCCTGATCATGTTCATTTCATCGTTCGGCTGAGCGCCAGCACCAAGCATGTGACCCTGGGTCAGGTCGTGGGGGCCTACAAATCGTTAACCAGCGTCAAATGGCTCAAACATATTGAGATGACCGGTCTGAACGAACAAGGCAAATTCTGGCAAAGAAACTATATGGAACGTGTCATTGGCGATGAAGACGAATTAGCACGCATCCGTGCATACATCCGTAATAATCCATTGAGGGCCGCCTTGAAAAAAAATGGTCCTGAGAACCTGACGGATTGACAGGATGGATGGGTAGAGGCAATGCCTCGCGCTTGTCCTGTGGCGGATGGCACGATGATGGGTTGGCGCTTGCCCTGTGACGGTGCCCACGATGTTGGGGAACGGCTGGGGCGTATGGGTAGGGGCAATCCCTCGCGGTTGCCCTGCTTGCCCTGGTAGGCAATAAATTGGATGGGATAAATCTCGTCGCCACCGCGTTGTGGATGGTTTTTTTACGGTTTTTTGGGCTACAAAGGGGGTTTTTCTATGAAGGATGCTGTTTCTGGGCGGACGTTGCAGGAGATGAAGGAGTATTATCGGGCGCGGGCCGGGGAGTATGATGAGTGGTTTTATCGGCAGGGGCGGTATGATCGCGGGTCTGAGACCAATGCGCGCTGGTTTGCGGAGGCGGACGAGGTTTTTGCTGCGCTGGATGCCTGCTCCCTGACGGGCGATGTGCTTGAGCTTGCGCCGGGTACGGGGATCTGGACCGAACGGCTTGTACGCACGGCAGCTACCGTTACCGCTGTCGATGCTTCGCCCGAGATGATCGAGATCAACCGGGCGAAAGTCGCTGCTGACCGCGTCACCTATGTGCTTGCCGACCTCTTTGCCTGGCAGCCTGAGCGCGTCTATGATGCCGCCTTCTTCGGTTTCTGGCTCTCCCACGTTCCCCTGGAGCGGCTCGACAGTTTTTTACGCGCCGTTGCCGCAATGCTGCGTCCGGGAGGCAAGATATTCTTTGTCGAAAATCGCAGAGAACCCACCAGCACAGCTATTGATCACCAGTTACCCGAGCAGGGCAGCCAGATCATGGTGCGCACATTAAATAATGGGCAGAACTTCCAGATCGTCAAAAACTTCTATGACCCCGACGATCTCGCCGCCCGCTACACCCGCGCCGGCCTGGATATCGCCATAAAGCAGACGGCAACCTATTTCCTCTACGGGTATGGGATGCGTCAATAATATCCCCCCGTCGGATACCCATCGTCAGATATCCGCCATCGGATGTACGCGTCGTAGGGACCCGCTGAAGCGGGTCCCTACGACGCGTACATCCCCTCACCCCGCACCACCACAGCACGGGAACCTCGCCCTCCCCTCGCTACAGGAACCGCCTCGTTCGATGGTATGGGTAGGGGCAATCCCTGGTGGTTGCCCTGCTACGGATACGGGAACCTCGCCCTCCCCTCGCTACAGGACACATCCATCTGGATGATGGGCGGTCAATCGGCAGGCACACAATAAATTGGACGCGATCAATCTCGTCGCCACCGTTTTTTTGATGATGCGGGGTGTTTGGGGAAGGACGGCGCTGTAGCTCCCCGCTTCATCGAGGGAGACGAGATTGATCGCGTCGGTACGAAATTTGCGGAAATTCGGGGGTAGGGGCAATCCCTCGCGGTTGCCCTGGGCAGGGACAAGCCCTGCCCCTACCTACCGTTGCCCGACGCTGCGGTCGATCTTGCCCTGGTTGTTGAGCAGGATGGCGCGGGCGCGCGATTTTTTGGTGATGTTTTCAGGGTCGGCGAAACGAAGGGCGACGACGGTGAGTCCTCCATCGGGAGGGCCGGGGCTGGCGACTTTGGGCGGCGGGGCGGTCTGGCCGATGGCGCCGCGCACCCTGCCACGTCGGAGTAGTGCGAGAATGGCTCCCAGTATCAGGCCAACTGCCGCTCCTATGATGATCGTGACCGGCTCGGGCAATGTCGGGAGCGCGAAGCTGGCCGCGAAGGTTAGCCCGCCCAGGATCAGGCCGGTAATGATGGCGAAGGTGACGACCAGCAGCGGATTCGGTCCCGAACGCTGCGTTTGCAGAAAGAACTCGCTGCGCGTCCGGCTCGGTCCGTGTTCACGGAACTGCCCGCTTCCCACCAGGCCGCGCGGCAGTTGATAGACCTCTTCATCACCGAAGCCTTCTTTGCGCAGTTTGGTGGCTGCCGTTTCCGCCTGACTTTCATCTGGAAAAACCGCCAGCAGGTCGTATTCGGCTGGTTGTTGTTGTTGTCGTTGCATAGGGATAGCTCCTGCTATAGGATTAGTGACATCGAATCCACCTTATTATACACCGCCCACACTCATCAAACATCCGTAGGGACCCGCTTTAGCGCGTCCGGCGCGATTTATCGCCTTCCCCTCGTCCCCACCGTTCCCCGATTGAAATGTTTAGCGGCGTTGCAGCGATTCCAGGACAGCGGCGATCTCGTGGCGGACGCGGTCGTTGTGCGCGATCTCGGCATGCACTTTTTCCCAGCCGTGCATGATCGTGGTGTGGTCACGGCCCCCCAGTTCCGCGCCGATCTGGATCAATGACGCGTTTGTCTCCTCGCGCATCAGATACATCGCCACCTGGCGGGGCCAGACGATGTCACGATCTCGCTGCTTGCCGCGCAGCAGGTCGGAGGCGATATTATAATAGCGACTGACCCCTTCCAGCACCTCGGCCACGGTCAGGGTCGAGGCCGGTTTCTTTTCATTATAGAGATGTGCCAGCGCCTCCGCCGCCAGGGCCACCGTCAGTGGCGCATCGTGGAGCGTGGCATAAGCAATTACGCGGTTGAGCGCCCCTTCCAGCTCGCGCACGCTGCTGCATTCCGGGCGCGCTACGTAGTCGATCACGGCAGAGGGAATGGTGAAGTGGAGCGACTCGGCCTTAGAGCGCAGGATCGCCAGTCGATGTTCGTACACCGGCGGCTGCACATCCGCCAGCAGCCCCCATTCGAAGCGTGAGCGCAGGCGGTCTTGTAAGCTGTGGATCGCCTTAGGTGGTCGGTCGCTGGTGACAACGATCTGCTTATTAGCATTATGCAGCGTATTAAAGGTATGAAAAAACTCTTCTTCCGTCGATTCTTTGCCGGCGATAAACTGAATATCGTCAACGAGCAGGATATCGATCTGGCGATACTTGGCGCGGAACTCCTCCGTCTTCTGGAAGCGGATCGCGTTGATAATCTCGTTGGTAAATTTTTCGGAGGTCACGTAAAGCACGTTTAAGCCCGTCGTCTCGCCGACGTGCCCGATGGCGTGGAGCAGATGCGTCTTGCCCAGGCCAACGCCGCCATAGAAGAAAAGCGGATTGTAGATCTGGCCTGGATTTTCCGCCACGGCCAGCGCGGCGGCGTGGGCTAACTGGTTTGATTTGCCCACAATGAAGGTGTTGAAGGTGTAGCGCGAGTTGAGCAATGTTTCAGGCAGCAGCGGCGAGCCTATGGGCAGTGGTTGCTGATAATGTTGCTCGTCCGGCTGTTCCTGGGCTAGCGGCTGCGGGTCATCGCCGGGGAAAGCGGCTTGCTCTGAGCTGCGATGCACATTTGGCAGGGGGAACAGGGTGCCCATAGAATTCATCGCGGCAGAGGCGGCATCGGCCAGATGGCGCACGCGCTGCGATGCGGAGGAGCGCGCCCGCGCGATGCGATAGGGCCGCTTGCTGGTCGGCAGAATATTGCTCTCTGGCACCTCGTTGTTCTGTTCAGGGGTCTCTTTCTCGATGATAAATTGCACCTCGATGGGGCCGCCGGTAACCTCCGTTAAAATAGAACGGATAGTATCGATAAAGCGGTTTTCCAGGTGGGCTTTAGCAAATGTCGTGGGGACACACACGGTAAGGACCCCATCCTGGTATGAGGTGGCCGTGGTACCCTGGAACCAGGTGGTATAAACAGCGCGGTTGACCTTTGTTTTCAACCGTTCTAGAGCTGTTTGCCAGATTTGTTTTGCATTCACGCGTCATCACCCTTCTGGGGATACTTTACTCGTAATGTCAGCTTATCAGCATAGCATTGTATCAAGAAAATAAAAACAGCCCCCGAATATGCTTTAGACTGAGCGGATCGTAATGGTACCATTAAAGTTAAATGCTGTAAAGCCCTCAATTTGTACCAGATTGAGAGCTAGTTCATAGGCTTTTTTTCCTTTTTAGACTATAATGAGCGCAAAGATTATTGCGAAGCGGGCATAGTAGTTAAACGTCGTGATCGTTTATGACTTTGATGGCCCGGCAGGTATATCCTATGCTAAGGAGCTTTTTATGCTTATAGATCAGAGCTTATCTTCCCTGGTGCGGCGGCAGGATGCACGATGGATAAAATCTGGCGAATTTTCTCTTTTATCGGCAAAACATACCTGGTTGCGCGCGCCGGGTGTTATTTTGATAGCGAGTATGCTGCTTCTCATCACTACCGCCTGTTCTGGTTTGAATATCGTTAATGGAGGAACTGCCACGCCGGGGCCGGTAAGCACGTCCAGCATCCACTGGTGCGGAAAGCCGCTGGCGATCTTTCGGGACGAGGCCGCGCCCACAGCTCCAACGCCGGGCGCAACCCCAACGCCGGCCACCTCGTTGAACCCCGCCGATGGCGTGCCTAAGACGATTACTGACTGGAAGGTTGTAAAAGCAAATCTTGGATTCACCGTCTTTCTGCCGGCAACGTTGCCCGCGGGCACCTGCCTGACGAGCGCAGCCAGCACGTTGCGCGACCCTATCATTGGTAGCAACTTTACCATTGGCTATCTGCTCCCCAATCACGATGCCATCAGCCTGTCAGAAGCCCCGTTGCGCTCACAGAAAAACGCGGCTTTCCAGTGCAGCGTCTCCGTCAATGCTCCTGGCGTCAGCGGCGCTCCAACGCCGACCACGACCGCCGGGCAAGATCCCGTGCAGCTCTGTACAGGCGGTCGGGATATGACGGACATCGTCTTTTCGGCGCGGGGGAGCACCAGTAATTTACAGAAGTTCTTTCTTGCCATGCAGCCCAACATCAATTGGCTGCCAGCATCGTAGGGACCCGCTTTAGCGCGTCCTCGGGCGATTTATCGCCTACCCAACTCAAGGTATATAGCCGGATGATCGCACTGATTGAGAGGGACTCATGAACACCGTTTGTCCTCGCTGTCACACACTTTTAGAGGCTGGCACGCGTTTTTGCACGAATTGCGGGTCCGTGGTGGATGTGCAGGCCCAGTCTTCGCCACCTTCATGGGCGTCCGCTAATCCTGGCGGTGCCGCTTATCAACAACAATCCTGGGGAGCGGCGGGCGCGTCCCCGCTGGATTCGCTGGGCTTCGCCTCGCAGAATGCCTCCATAGGGCAGGGCCTGAACAATGATGCCGTACTGAAAAAGGCCCTTCTGGCGGTTGTCGGGCTGATTATAGGAACGCTGGCTCTGCTCTTCTTTCTCGGCGTGCTGGCTGTGCTAGTGCCACAGTTACGTTGCGTTTTTTTAATCGCTATCGCTTTTGTACTCTTGATCCCCTGGATCATCTATGTGAACATTCGTCGCTATATTCGTCGTACTATAGGTACAATTGGTCGTATCGGGTGGTTTTTTTAAACGGACCTATCGACGCTCAACATTCGCTTCTGGTATAATGACAAAAGTTTTGTAATCGCATGTAAGAAGCATGCGTACAAGCGGGAGGACGATATATGGATAATAAGTGTCCCTATTGTGGGGCGGATACAAGGCAGGGAGACAACTTCTGTTTAAATTGCGGCAATCGCCTGCCCTCGGTGCTGCCCCCTCAGCAGGCGCAGCCGGGCATGGGAGATGCCACCCTGGCTGTGGAAGAGGATTGGGCGGCGGGCGCAGTGCCGGGCGCGGCTCCTGCTCATGCCTGGTCCGACGCGGCAGCGCCGACGGTTGCCGATTCAAAGGCTGAAGCCACTTCCTATCAGACCGAGGCCGCCGTCTCTACCATGCAGGCAACAATTGACAAAATTGAGCAACCCGCGCACGTCGTCCTGCGGTCGGAAAGCGGAGAGGCGTTGCAGGAGTATCCTCTGGATAAACTCGAAATGTCTATAGGGCGCGCCCCTAATAGCGATATATTGTTATCGAAAGATAAGCTCACGTCACGTCGTCACGCGACGATCCATTATGAAAACGGTCAGTATGTGTTACGTGATGAGCGCAGCGCCAACGGAACGTTTGTCAATGGGCAGCAGCTCGATGAAATGAAGCCGTACGTGTTGCAGGATGGAGACCAGGTTGGCATTGGCGAGCATGAGCTGATTTTCAGCACTTCCGGCGCTTCCTCGCCTGCCGTAGAGGATCTGCCTACGATTTCCGTACCCCCGGAACTGACCTATCGCACAAATAGCGATGAGAATATGACGGCGGCAGCATCAGCAGATGATTTTGGCACGAAAGAAAGCATGGAAGTGGAACCACAGGAACAGCCCGCCGACGAAGTCGAGCAGGTAAGTAACACCCCCGAGCCGGTCGCACCGGTTATACCGGTGACGCCCCCCGAGGAAGTCATACCGTCAACGCCCGAGCCGGTCGAGAGTGTTAGCCAGACGCCTCCTCCCAGCTATACGGATGAGAATGTGAACTTATCGCATCTCACCGGCGTCTCTGCCCCGCCGCTGCCTGATATGACCGCCCTGATGGCGGCTCTGGCCACGCTGGAAGGGCAGGTAACGTCGCTCCAGGAGCAACTCAATACCACCCAGGATAATTTGCGCAACTACGAATCCGGCATCGCCAGCACGACCAGCCAGTTGCGTACAGGGCTGCGTCGCGTCTCTGAGCGAATGGATAACACCATCGCCGATGTTGCTCGCAGCCGGGAGGCGCTGGCCTGGGCCGAGCTGCTGCAATTGATGGAGGACGTCATGAATAATCCGCGCGACATCGAATATGTCACCAAGCTTGCTCGTAAAGCGCGCGAACTCAATAAGGTCTTCCAACTGCATCAGAATGTGCTCAACACTATGGCCGAATGCAACAGCCTGTTGCGCAGCATGATTGGCGAATAAAGGTAGGGGCAGGGCTTGCCCCTGCCCTGAACCAGAACCATTACCTGGCAGGGCAGATGTGGGCCTGGGCAATGATGCAAACCTGGGCAGATGTGGGCCTGGGCAGGGGCAAGCCCTGCCCCTACAGATCGTTTTCCCATTGGATAATGGCATGCAAAAACAAACGGATACCGGTACCGAACACAATCCTCTGGATCTTTCCTCACAGCATAATCCCACCCGCGTTGACGCTGTGGTGATAGGGGCGGGCCTGGGAGGGTTGCTGAGCGCGGCACAGCTCTTGCAGCGCGGGAAGCGCGTTGTGGTGCTGGAACGGCTGCCACATTGCGGGGGACGCTTTACCGCGAAAACATTTCAGGGGGTGCAGGTCAGTACCGGTGCGGTCCACATGGTTCCTTTCGGCAGCAGCGGCGTGCTGGCGCACATGTTACGTCGTCTGCACATCCCGCACCGTTTTTTTGACGCCGACGTCTTTGGTTCATTTCATGTCGGTGGCAAGCAATATCGCTCGCGCGGCCTCTTAGGCGTCTACAAATTTCTAGGGCCGCGCCAGTTCTTCTGGTTTGCCCGCATTGGCTATTTAATGTTCCTGCGTCCCCTGCCCCGGCGCGAAAGTGACCTTCCCTTTAATCTCTGGCTTGAGCGTCATATCAATGTGGAGCGCAACCCTCGTCTGGTCGCTTTTTTTGAGCGCATAGCCCGCTTCGCCCTCAGTCTCGAACTGAGCCAGGTCAGCGCCGCCGAAGTTGTGCGCACCACGAAAAATATGTTGCGTTACGGCGCGCCCGCCATCGTGCAGGGCGGCTGCGGCGAGCTGACGCGCCATCTGGAGCAGCACATTCTTGCGCAGCAGGGCGAGATCCGCCTCTCCTGCGAGGTCCTTGAGCTGCTGTACCAGGATGGGCACATCAATGGAGTGCGCGTGCGCACCCGGCAGGATCAGCAGGAAGCGATCATCTCTGCCCCGCTGGTGGTGAGCGATATCGGGCCGCGAGCCACCGACGCGCTGCTGCACAACCGCCGCGTCACGCAGGCTGAGGTGCTCAAGCAGCAATGTCAGACGGAAGAAACGTTCCACGAGGCAGTAGGATTGAAAGTGCATGTATTGAGCGATATTTCTCTCATACCGCATAAAGGCATTATGTATTGCCTGGACACGCAGCGCATTGCCGGCATCGTGCAGCCAACCAATAGCGATCCGCGCCTTGCGCCCGAGGGCAAACATCTATTGATTAGCCACCAGGTTATTCAAAGCAACAAGATCGAGGAGGAGCGGGAACTAGCTCTGGCCGATTTACGTATGCTCTTTGGCGAGGCGTTTGACACACACTGTCGCGTGCTTACGATGGGCACGTATCGCGGCGAATGGCCCGTAAATCGCATCGCTCAGGGAGAGGATGCCAGCCCGCAAACGCCTATCCAGGGTCTCTACCTGGTTGGTGACGCCGTCAAGCCATCGGGCTATCTCATGGTCGAAGGTGTGGCTCAGAGCGTGAATCGCTTTATGGATCTGCTCGATGACCTTGACCGGGAGCAAGCTGCGTCGCGTGCGAGCCATGCGCGCAACGAACAGCGACCGCCGTCGCGTTTGAACGCTTTGCGCTGGTTATGGCACGCCCCCGGCAACGCTGGCAAATATTGAGAGGGGAAAGCTATGCTATTCGTAGAGGCGAATATTCAGAAGGGGTTTTTATGACTGTGCATACCACCGGCGCGCCCTACTACCTGGTGACGGGGGGAACGCCATTATACGGCGAGGTAACGATTAGCGGAGCCAAGAATGCCGTCTCTAAGATGATCATGGCTTCCCTGCTAACGACCGAACCCTGTGTATTGCGCAATGTGCCGCTGCTTGGCGATCTTGATCTGACGGTAAAACTGTGCCGGGGATTGGGGTCCGAAGCTCAACTGGACGATCATGTGCTCTCGATTCGCTCTCCGCGTATTACCAACACCACCGTCCTGAGCGAAGTCGGCGGCCTGAACCGGATCAGCGTGATGGCGATAGGACCGTTGCTGCACCGCTGCGGCGAGGCGACGATCCCCAAGCCTGGCGGCGACCGCATCGGACCGCGCCCGGTCAACTTTCATATCAACGGGCTACGGCTAATGGGGGCGAAGATTGTGGAGGAGAATGATCACTATCGTTGCTCCACACTGAAGAGGCTTCAGGGCACAACCATCAAGCTCCCTTTTCCCAGCGTGATGGCGACCGAGAACTTTCTGATTACAGCCTCCCTGGCGCGCGGGGTGACGGTGATTGAGAATGCCGCGCTGGAACCGGAGATCATCGACCTCATCAAGCTGTTGCAGAAGATGGGGGCGATCATCGAGATCAAGGTTGACCGGCGCATCGTCGTGGAGGGCGTGGATACCCTGCGCGGAGCCAGCCATACCCTGCTCAGCGACCGTAACGAGGCGGTTTCGCTGGCTGTCGCGGCCTATCTGACGAAGGGCAATGTCTACCTGCGCCGCGCTCAGCAGGATACCCTGCTCACCTTCTTGAATACGCTCTCTAAAATGGGGCTTTGTTTTGAGGTCGATGATGAGGGCATTCGCTTTATCAGCGTAGACAGGCCGCCCCCGGCCATCGCGCTGGAGACCGACGTCCACCCCGGCTTTATGACCGACTGGCAACAGCCCTTCACCATTTTATTGACGCAGGCCGATGGGATGTCGGTGGTGCATGAGACAATCTACGAAGATCGTTTTGGCTATACCAGCGCCCTCCAGGGGATGGGGGCGCATATTGGCCTCTATCCTAAATGTCTGGGGGAGGTGCCATGCCGTTTCCGCGAAAAGCAATACATGCATAGCTGCGTGGTGCGCGGCCCCACACCGTTAAAAGGGACCCAACTTTATATCCCCGATATTCGCGCTGGCTGCTCCTATATCCTCGCCGCTCTCTGTGCCGCGGGCACCTCTAAAGTCTACGGAATCGAGCATATCGAGCGCGGCTATGAGCATCTGGATATGAAATTGCGCAGTCTGGGCGCGAAAATTGAGCGAAGGAACGGAGAAGATCAATGACGATGAATACAGAACGCTGTTTGATGGCAATCCACGCCCACCCCGATGATGAATGCTTCCACGGGGGCACCTGGCTCCGCTACCGCCGCGAGGGCGTGAAGACGGTGCTGGTGACATGTACGATGGGTGAGGAGGGAGAGATACACGATCCCGACCTGGACCCGGTTGAGGCTCAGCCGCGCCTGGCGGAGATTCGCGAACGCGAACTGCGCTGCTCCGCCCAGCAGCTTGAGATTAGCGAGCTGGTCCTGCTACGCTACCGCGATTCCGGCATGGCCGGTACCCCATCCAATCAGCGCCCGGACGCTTTCACCAACACCGATTTCGAGAAGGCGTTAGCGCGTGTCGTCGCGCTGGTGCGCCAGCATCATCCCCAGGTACTGATTAGCTATGACGAAAACGGCGGCTACGGACATCCCGACCATATCATGGCGCACCGCCTCGCCGTCGCTGCCTTCGACGCTGCTGGCGACCCGCAACGCTTCCCGGATGCAGGCGAACCCTGGCAGCCCTCGAAACTCTACTATACCGCCATCTCGCGCTCCTTCTTCCAGCGCGTGCGGGCCTATCTCAAAGAGCAGGGCCAGCCCGATCCCTTCGAGCAGCGAGAGCGGGAGGCGCGGGAGAAGGCGCTGGCCGAGGGGAAGTCGCCCGATGATATTCCGCGTATGGGCTTTGGGCGAGACGATTCCGAGATCACAACCTGGATTGCCGCTCCCGGAACGCTTGAGCAGAAAATGGCCTCATTCCGCTGTCATCGCACGCAAATGCCGCCCGACCGCTTCTGGTTCGCCGCATCGGGCAAGGGGGCCGACGAACTCTTCTCAACCGAACCCTACGTCCTGGCCCAATCCCGCGCTGATACGCCCCTGCCGGAGAACGATCTATTCGCGGGCGTTTAATGACTGTTGCAAAGGCATGAGTCATCTCAGATGTTCTGGGCCGCAGACGGCCCGGGACTCTGACTGCTCGCGCCTTGGGCGCTTACTGAGAGAGGGAGGTGCTGGCGGTGGACGCCGTCCACTGCCAGCACCTCCCTCTCCAGAATGGCTCGCTAGCGAGCCATTCTGGATGAAAAAAACAACGTTTGCGAAGCCCTGGGGCAATGTTTTCAAGGCTATGTAATTTTCGGCGAAAAGCGGGGTTGTCAGGGGCAGCAGCCCCTGGCCGGAGCGCGAGCACGTCGCGCTCTAGCGAATTGCCCTCGCCTCCTCCCGCCGCAGGCGGAAACAAGGGAAAATGAAATAGCCCGGCAATGTTACCAGGACACTAGAAAAATGCGCGACACTTGGTTACAATAGACTTGGTATGGTAAGAGCGACAAATTATGCTGTTTGTCTGGGAGCATTTCCCTGTGGAGAGTACACGATGTATATATGTAATCAACGGCATCCAAAGCTACAGATCAAACCGGAGGAGATCGTACGCCAGCGTACGCAACTGCTTCCGCCTTATAAGGTCATTCTCTATGATGATGATGTCAATGATATGCTGTACGTTGTGGTCGCACTGGTGAAAGCAGTGAACAGCCTGACCATTCCCGAGGCCGAGCGCATTATGCTCACAGCGCATCTGACGGGTAACGCGATTGTTATCGTCTGCCCCAAAGAGGCCGCCGAATACTACCAGGAGCGCCTGCTCAGTTATAACCTTACAGCCACAATAGAACCCGACTAGTCAGAGGCATACCCAAATGTACGCGCTATTGACGTCTGAGCACTCAGAGATTAGAATTCAAATATCTTGGATAGCGGGCATCGTCTATCCTGGAAAGAGCGAGCAGGCACGGAAGTGCTCGACGACACGATGTAATGCTCAAGCAAGAGGGGAAGAAAATCATGGTTCACTTATGGGGTTCCAGAGCTAAAGGAGAGGCTGAGATCAGCAAATCGGCTCTGGGAGAAGGTGCCACCGGCGACATTGCCATTGTCATCGGTGGGGATAAGCTTGATTTTAATCTGGTCTACCTGGGTTGCCAGATGGCGAAGGGTGCCAAACGTAAAGTTCATCTGGTACACGTTATTGAGGTCCCGCGCGCGTTGCCCTTGAAGGCCGTTCTCACCAACGAGTCCGAGCGGGCTGACAAGCTCCTGAGTTCCGCCATGGAGATTGCGGAACGCGTGGGGTGCGAAGCCATTGCAGAGGTAGTTCAGGCGCGAGACGCGGGCACCGCCATTGTTGACGAGGCCAAAGATCACCACTGCGCTCTCCTCCTTATCGGCTTTGTACGCCAGGATAGTAATGCCAATCATATTTTGGGCAAGACCATACCCTACGTGCTTGCTAACGCCCCGTGTCGCGTCTGGCTGGTGCAGGACCCCGCTTCCTCCCAGTCTAACACCGCTTGACGGTTTCAGGCGGTAAAACCTGTTCCATCAAAAAGCGCAGCCATACAGGCCGAGCCAGAATGATCTCTTCATATTTTCCTTACTCAAATACGTATGCTACAATAGGTATTACTATATGTACGCTCGCGTGTTCACTAAGTAAGTAAGTAGAGATCATTCGGGGAGGTTATAACAATGGCAACAGACTTTAACGCTGCAAGCCCTCCACCACGTACACATCGTGACTATTATACGGCGCTGTACCAGGCGGCATTGACGATCTCATCCAGTCTTGAACTCGATCAGGTGTTACAGAGTGTGGTAACAAGCATCACCGAAGCAATGCTGGTAAAAGCTTGTGCGCTGCGTTTATTTGATGCCGACACCGGCCAGCTCCGCCTGAGTGCCGTTTATGGATTGAGCAGTAACTACCTGGCTAAAGGACCCGTTGATGTCGCACGTAGTTCTATTGACAGCGAGGCGCTGCAAGGCTCCCCAGTATATGTTGCAGACGCCAGAATCGATCCCCGCTTCCAGTATCAAGAGGCTGCTCGCCTCGAAGGGCTGGTCTCCATTCTGATCGTACCGCTTGAAGTGCATGGCAACGCGATTGGCGTGCTGCGCGTCTATACCGCAGAGAAGACGATCTTTAACGAAGATGACATGCAGTTTCTTTCAGTGCTGGCAAGCCTGGCGGGACTCGCCATTGAAAACGCTCGCCTCTACGAAAGTTTGAAAAACTCCTATCACGGCGTGATGGACGCCTTCTGGGGCGTACGCCTTAACCCTTGAGAAAGGGCAATATTGTGATAAAAAATGGCTTTTCGCTGGCGCGAAAAGCCATTTTTTATCACAATAACGTTAAAACAGGTATGCTTAGCCATTACCATTATCGCCGAGTGAGAGCAGCGCCATGAAGGCATCCTGCGGAATTTCTACGCTGCCCACCATTTTCATACGCTTCTTGCCCTCTTTCTGCTTCTCCAGCAGCTTGCGTTTACGCGTAATGTCGCCGCCGTAACATTTGGCGAGCACATCCTTGCGCATGGCCTTGACCGTCTCGCGCGCGATGACGCGCGCGCCGATTGACGCCTGGATGGGCACCTCGAAGAGCTGGCGCGGGATCAGACTGCGCAGCTTCTCGACCAGGGCCCGCCCCTGATAATAGGCTTTATCGCGATGCACGATCAGCGAGAGCGCGTCCACCGGCGTACCGTTGACGAGGATATCCAGCTTGACCAGATCGGCCTCCTGATAGCCGCCAAAGGAGTAGTCGAGCGAGGCATAGCCCTGCGTGCGCGACTTCAACTGATCGTAGAAGTCAATGATCAGTTCCGCCAGCGGCATCTGGTACGTGAGCAAGACGCGCTCGGCCTCGATATATTTGAGTTCCTTATAGGTGCCGCGACGCGTCGTTACCAGGTCCATGATCGTGCCAATGTAGCGCGAGGGCGTGAAAATCGAGATATCCATCCAGGGCTCCTCGATCTTCTCGATCTCGCCAGAGGATGGCATCGCAGAAGGATTATCAACCTCGATCATCTTGCCGCCCGTTGTGGTGACATGGTATTCGACGCTGGGCGCGGTCGCCAGGATGTCCAGATTATACTCGCGCTCCAGACGCTCCTGGACGATCTCCATGTGCAGCAGGCCCAGAAATCCGCAGCGGAAGCCAAAGCCCAGCGCGTTCGATGTCTCAGGCTCATAAAAGAGGGAGGCGTCGTTCAGCTTCAGGCGATCCAGCGCGTCACGCAGCAAGGGATACTCGTTGCCCTCCACCGGATACAGACCGGCGAAGACCATCGACTTGGCTGGCTTGTAGCCTGGCAGCGCCTCTACGTGACCGAGCGCGTCAGGAACGGTAACGGTATCGCCCACGCGGCAGTCTTTGACGTTCTTAAAGCCGGTCGCGATATAGCCCACCTCGCCGGGTGTGAGTGCGCTGGAGGAAACGAGGCGCGGCTGAAAGTAGCCGATCTCTAGCACTTCGGTCGTGCTGCCAACGGCCATCATCGCGATACGGCTCCCTCCCTGCAAACTGCCATCGATAATACGCACATAGGCAATCACGCCCTTATAGGCGTCATAGTGCGAATCGAAGACCAGCGCGCGCAAAGGCTGCTGCATATTGCCCACGGGCGGCGGCACATGCTTGATAATCGCTTCCAGGATATCCTGGGTGCCAATGCCTTCTTTTGCTGATGCCAGAATGCACTCTTCCCCAGGCAGGCCAATCACATCCTCGACCTCCTGCCTCACCTTCTCGGGATCGGCGCTGGGCAGATCGATTTTATTAATCACGGGGATAATCGTCAGATCGGCCTCAACGGCGAGATAGAGGTTCGCCAGCGTCTGGGCCTCGATGCCCTGCGTCGCGTCGATGACCAGTAGCGCGCCTTCGCACGCGGCCAGGCTGCGCGACACTTCATACGTGAAGTCAACATGGCCGGGAGTATCGATCAGATTAAGCTCGTACTCCTCACCGTTGAGCGCGGTATAACGCATGCGCACCGCCTGGGCCTTGATCGTGATGCCCTTCTCGCGCTCCAGCTCCATCTGATCGAGCGTCTGCTCCATCAGTTCGCGCCTGGAGACCGTGCCCGTAAACTCCAGCAGGCGATCAGCCAGCGTCGACTTCCCGTGATCGATATGAGCGATAATACAAAAATTTCTGATATGTGCTTGGTCGGTCATCATGCAATAATTCCTCCGCACAACACCTCTTCACCATCCTCGCCACCATAAAAAACTGCCGCCTGGCCCGGCGTAATGGCGCGCTGCGGGTTTGTCAGAGCGACATGCACACGTCCATGCTCAAGGGGAGTGATCAGCGCGGGCTGCTCTGGCGACTTATAACGCACGCGGACCCGCGCCTCAAACGGCTGAACAGGCGCCTCGCCACTGACATAATGCATATTGCCGACGATAAACTCGCGCTGCTCCAGCGCCGCCGCGGGTCCGACGATGAGCGCGTTATTGGCCGCGTCGATCTTGAGGACGTGCAGCGGTTCCGCAGAGGTAATGCCAAGCCCCTTGCGCTGCCCGATGGTATAGTAAGCCAGGCCGCGATGGCGACCGACGACGCTGCCCTGCTGATCATAAATTGGGCCGGGCTTAGGGATTGCAATCAGCGGCGTTGCACCCCTGGACGCGACTCCTGCCGTCGCCATTACCGGCGTTGCGGCAGCCTTTGTTGCCGCGTAGCGATCAATAAAGCCGCGATAATCGTTATTCGCCACAAAACATATTTCCTGGCTCTCCGCCTTCGTCGCTACCGACATGCCACGCTGCGCCGCCATTGCTCGCACCTGGGGCTTGGTGTAGCCTCCCAGGGGGAAGCAGGCGTGCGCAAGCTGGTGCTGATTCAGGACGTGCAGCACATACGACTGATCCTTCTCGCGGTCAACGGCGCGCCGCAGCCGCCGCTTGCCTGTAAGGGGATGATCATCCACGCGTACATAATGGCCCGTCGCCAGGTAATCGGCCTCCAGCGCCAGCGCCCGATTGAGCAGCACCGTAAAGCGAATATGGCGGTTACAGGTCAGACAGGGATTGGGAGTGCGTCCGGCCACATAATCCTCGTAGAAGGAATCGACGATCCTGTGCTTAAACTCCTGCTCCACATTGACCAGGTAAAACGGGATGTCAAGCATGCGGGCAACGCGCCTGGCGTCATCGACCGCTTCCAGGGAGCAGCACTTATTCTGCACGACGCGCTCAACGCCGTCATCTTCAATTGTGCCCGGTTCCGACCAGAGGCGCAGCATCATGCCAATCACCTCATGCCCTTGCTCCTTGAGGAGAGCGGCGGCGACCGAGCTATCCACGCCGCCGCTCATCGCGACGACTATTCGTGCCATAGTTTTTTCCTGTATAGTGTGATAGACAAGCTGAACGTAGGACGCTAGTATGTAGAAAAAAGGACTAGCCATTTGCTGGGCTAGCCTTCGTACTTTCACGCTTAAAGATGTATATCGGGTAGCGTAGCAGGATAGATGATGCCCTTCTTGCCACGTTAAGAGTAACATAGCGGGCGGGCTTTGTCAAACGACGAGCTACCCCCTTCAAATGGCTTTTTAGTTTTCCCATCTCTCCCGTAATGCTGCCTTGAACCTTGAAGAACCCTTGCAGCAATAGCGATAAACCATTATAATAGCGCAGAGTCTAAAACCGTATGGTTCAGCAATCAAATACAGTTCGATAGAACGAATCAAGGAATAGCGTCATGACGTTGAGAGATTTATCGGAATCAGAAGAGAATGAAGAAAATTATGAGGAAGAATGGATTCACGATAATGGAACAGGAGTGGAAATTGAGGATTATAGCAGCAATGAAGCTATTAACGAGCCGTTTGACCCTACACATATTCGCGTCAATACCAAACAGCTAACTATCGATTTGCTGCTCTCAAGAATGAAGGAGGGGGAAATTGATCTAGCTCCTGATTTTCAACGCAAAGCCGGGATCTGGAAAAGTGAGGCGCGGAGTAGACTGATTGAATCCATCCTTATTCGCATCCCTCTGCCTGCATTTTATATGGACGCCACAAAAGATGAAAAATGGCTTGTGGTCGATGGTCTACAGCGCCTGACCACTTTAAAAGAATTTGCCATAGATAAAACTTTACGGTTAAGTAAACTTGATTATCTTAAACAGCTTGAAGGAAAGACATACGATGAGCTACATCGCATGTATCAGCGCCGTATTAATGAGACTCAGGTAACAACGTTCCTCATTGAGCAGGGAACGCCAGATGGAGTCAAATTCAACATTTTTAAGCGCATTAATACAGGCGGTCTGCCACTTTCAGGTCAGGAGATTCGTCACGCACTCAACCAGGGAAAAGCTAGCAAATTACTTTTAGAGTTGGCTGAAACTCCTGAGTTTAAAAAAGCGATTGATAATGGTATCAGCGATGATCGCATGGCTGACCGTGAATGCGTTTTACGTTTTCTGGCATTTACTATGACACCATACACTCAATACGAAAAAGATTTAGATGATTTTTTGAATAAGAGCATGGCTGCTATTAACAAGCTACCTGACAGAGAAATAGAGCAGCTTCGTAAGCTTTTCTTGCGTGCAATGCTTGCAGCATATGATATTTTTGGCAAAGAGGCATTTCGTAAGCGATTTAAGCCAACAGCTCCACGCGCTCCTATCAACAAAGCCCTGTTCGAAAGCTGGTCTATTAATTTAAGTAAGCTCAATGATGTACAAATCCAGTTATTGCAGACAAGAAAAACGGCATTACAAGATGCGTTCATACAACTAATGCATGACCCCGCCTTTAATAATGCGGTCTCACAGGGAACAGGCGATATCAGCAAAGTAAAACTGCGCTTCAGCGCCATTGAGCAGTTGATTCAAGAGGTGCTGGCATGATAACCTCATTATTTTTACAGAACTTCAAATGTTTTGAGAAGCAAACGCTGGCCTTCAAGCCGCTGACGTTACTTTCCGGGCTAAATGGAACAGGAAAGTCTTCAACAATTCAGGCGCTGCTTTTGTTGCGACAATCCTATCAGCAAAAGCTATTGCAGACCAGAGGTCTGGCATTAAATGGGGATCTGGTCCACATAGGCACTGCCAAAGATGCATTGTTTGAGGGGGCAGGAGATGATATCATCAGATTTGATCTTACTTGTAATATAGCCGCACAAAACGCACCTAATAATAAAGTCCGGGAAATGGCGGTGATAGGAACCTGGAGCTTCGATTATAAAGCAGGGGCTAATAGAGAGAAAGATGTGCTGGATACCATTGTAGATTCAGTCACACATTCCGATGAGATCTATCGCTCTTGCCTTTTTAGCGATAACGATTTTTATTATCTTCAAGCCGAGCGCGTTGGTCCACGACGGTTTTTTGAAACGTCAGATTTTCTCGTTCGCGAAAGCAGACAAATAGGCATCAGCGGCGAATATACTGCTCATTTTCTCTCCCTTTTTGCTAAGGAACCTGTGATAAACCCGAATGTGAGGCACCCGGATGCTGTCTCACCATTACTAAAAGATCAGGTAGAAGCCTGGCTAGGCGAAGTGAGTCCAGGCGCTCAAATAAAGCTGGACCAAAGCCCAGTTACGGATACGATGACTTTACAATATGCATTTGCAGGAAAAGAGTTCAGTAACGATTATCGAGCAACAAATGTGGGTTTTGGTATTACTTATGTTTTGCCAATACTGGTAGCGATATTAGCAGCTCGTCCTGGCTCGCTGCTCCTGATCGAGAATCCCGAAGCTCACCTTCACCCCAAAGGGCAGGCGCAAATGGGCAACCTGCTGGCACAAGCCGCAAGTAGCGGGGTGCAAGTTATTGTGGAAACGCATTCTGATCACGTCTTAAACGGTATTCGAGTCGCTGTCCATGATGGGAAGCTCCAACCAGAGAATGTACAACTCCATTTTTTCCAGCGTCGCAAGGAAAATGGGCGATGTCAGGTTATTTCCCCCCAAATAAAGCCCGATGGGCGGATAGATCACTGGCCCGATGGCTTCTTTGATGAATGGGATAAAAGTCTGGAGGCTCTTTTAGATTAAAACCAGAGGATGGGTTGGTTTATGGAATTAGAACTGGTGTTGAATGAACTTTCTTTGCAACCTCTCGCTAAAAATATACCAGAAGCGCAACAACGCATGTCAGACCTTATCAGCACTATGATAGCAGCAACCAGAGCAGGTATCAGCAGATCATTAAGAGCCCACCAGGACTTGAGGCCCGAACAACTTGCTCCTGACTATCTATTGGTACACTGGCTTAATGATCACGAAGTAGATTTGGAAGCGCGACGCTATTTCAAATCTCTGGCATTTCATGCACCTCATCTTGTTGATATCAATAACGATACAGTAAGAGACACAGTTGATAGCTCAGATTTTTTCTACAACGGAGATCGTGCGATAGGGCTTGGCGTCGCTTATTGCCTGGATACACTCGCGTTAAGTATGCGATCAGACGCTTGCTGGCATTCTCATCAACTTGAACTCAGGCATACTTACCTGGATAGTGATGGAGAGATCCTCAGCGAGGACGTAATAGTTACACACGCAAGTCATAAAGATCATATTCTTACACATGCGGTATGGATTAAAGAGCGTCTCAACCTGGATATACAGGATGGAGCGGATCTCTGGCGATATAGAGAGCAGCAATTTCCAAGCTTACAATTTTGTGATTCTGTTGGCGAAACATTACAATCGCTTCACTCAGGAAATAGCCCTTTTCATCTTATCACGAAAAAACTGGCCGAATTTGAGATGGCGTTCCAACAGTGGCAGGAGGAGGGGGGAGTATTTGATATCCAGCTAAAAGGATCTGTGGATAGCGAAGCGACATTACTCAAGTATGATAAGGAGCGTACATTTTCCTGTCCCGATGGGCAAACGCGCCTTTTTAGTCTGCACATACGCATTACGGCTAACTGGCGTATTTACTATTATCTGGAAGGAAACACAAGACAACTGATAATAGGATATATCGGTAAGCACCTACGAACAGTGAATTTTTCTTAAAATATGTAAGTTGTCCAAGTCTTCCGAATTATAGGTGCAGGGCTTTTCCGTGTTCCTCTCCTCTGACTCCTGCCGACGGGATTCGCGCCCCCAACGGGGCGCAGGAGCAGGGCTTCGCCCTGTGAGCATGACGAAAACGGAAAAGCCCTGTTATAGGTGTTTGCCCACTCGACTATACCTCCTCTTTCGTGTATAATTGGGCAGAAATGTGTCGAGATGCTCATCTGTACGATAACACGGAGGGAGCGAGCGCAACTAGAGAATAGCAATGGCACACTCTGGCATTATCATCAAGGAAAACATGCTCGGAGAGCCGCAACACAATGACCTTTGCGGACCGCCGAGCAGGGAGTAAACAACTATGCCCAAGAAAACTTCAACTGCGCGTAGCGCAGCGCAGCGCAATAGGCCAAAGACGCAAAAAAATATCGAACTCGTCCGCCCTGTGATCGAGCGTCAGGAGATCGAAGAAGAAGAGCAAGAGGCCGAGGCAACTGCCGCCAGCGTATCAACGCTAACCGCGTCCGTAACGCCTGTGGCCCCCGTAGTTCAAAAAGAGAAAGCCGAGACAAGAGGCAGCGCGTCCGAACGCCTGGCCGCGCGCCGTCAGGCCGCACAAAGAGCGCAGCAGCGCAACGCGGCAGCACTCGTTACGCCGGAGCATTTTTCCTATGTACGCAGAGACCTGATCACGATAGCAGTATTGGCCGCTATTATGTTCGGCGTTATCATCCTGCTCTACCTGGTTCTTGGTGTCGGTATCTGAGCGCATAAAAAAAGAGGCACCGGCGATCTCTTAGTCGTTGCCAGTGCCTCACGGCGTCATCCGCCGGGCGCGAGGTAGCTCCTTGCAGAGCCAGATAACATTGCCCGGTTTAGTGAACGAGGGGGCTGGTGCCTAATCCTGCGGGAATCCCATGCCGGTAGGCCGCCGGGATCGTAACTCCCAGGACGCGCTGCATCGCCATGGTATGGCTGCAATCGCCCCAATCATGGAAGAAGCGACAGGTACAACTCCACTCACCATCGTCGAAGGTCGTGGTATGCACATCATTCTCGCCGTGGAACTTGGCCTCGAAGCGTGTAAACTGTATACGTTCCGGTTCCTCCGCGTAGCGTTTGGCCTTCGCAATTTTGCTGATCATACTCGAGTTCATCGCCGTACTCTCCTTAAAATCTAGCAACCACTTCGTCTCCACCATTGTCTATTGTATACACATGAGCAGCTTACTTCTTACGTCCCCGTAATCATAAGCATACGTGGAATCTTTCTAGGAACCTGTAAAGTGCGAGTGCGTCCCTCCTTTCCTCATCCTTTAAAATATTGCCTGCTTGATGACTATGCTTCGTGGAACAGTTGCCCAGAGCATAAAAACAATCAATGGGCGTGGGAATGAGTGCAGCATAGAATGCCAGAAAGTAATAAAAAACACCGGGGATCCTCTTGCCCCAGTGTATGCATTGTACATAAAGTGCTCACCACAACCGTCCGCGAAGATTTCTCCTGCAATGTTGACGAAACTGAGCACATAAGCATATCAACCCTCACCCAGCACAAAACCGAGCATGAACGCCAGCATCATGGGAACCCATTCTACAAGCTCCAAATATACTGGCCCGCGTATCCGCACTAAGGGTATCTCCTACTGTTGGAGATGATTATACCACAGAGATGGGCGAAAGTCCACCCTTCCGGTCTATCAATCTGGTTATAACGAATGTTGTGATAAAAATGTTAAAGGTCGAACCTGTCACTGCATCATCAAAAGGAATATATTCTCTGCACTTTTAAAAGGTTGAGGTGCGAGAAGGAATCTTATCGCACCAGAGTATTGGTTAAATACGGCGATGTAAACGTCGTACGTTCCCCCGCTTGCTTGCCAGGCACGGGGAAAAGTCGGGCGGAAAGTGGCTTTTGCAGGCGTAGCGCCAGGGTCGCCACATCCAGTAAAAGGTGCGCAATGCTTTCAACCGGATAATCGCCAGGAAGCGGAATGGTATCCAATCCGGTGCCACAAATGGCCGAATATAACAACAACTGATGCACATTGACCGCGCCATCCTCCCAGCGCTGTCCCAATACTGCATCCTCCAGCACGGGCAGCATCAGACCGCAGTAGCCACAGGTGGGCAGTCCGGTACTTTTCAGAGCCGCCGTCAGGGCCGCCACCACCGCCAGCGTGCCGGGCGAGCCAAAGCGACCGAAGCCGGCGTGTTCTATCGCGGTAATAATACTATCTTCGCCCAGTGGCGCGGGCGAAAGATCAATGCCACCAAAAATAAGCTGCTGCTCCTTTGCCAGCCCTTGCCCCAGCGCCACGATAGGAGTGGCATACTTTACCAGCGCATCTTTTACTCGCAGCGCAAGCTCCAGGGGAGATTGTTCCGCACACAGAGCTTCTGTGATGATTCCAGCTCCTTGCAGACCGATGGAGAGGCTGGCGGGGCCGCTATGGTATGCAGTTGGAAAGAAGGGGCAGCCAGGCTCGGCGCGGGCCAGCATGGCAAAACGAAAATTGCCGAAGCCTTCCGCCGTTTCCTGCGCCAGCCGCCGCATTATCCGGGCGATTGGCAGAGCGGCCTGGGTCCGCAAACCAGATTCTACATTCGCTATCTGCACAGTAGCGTTGAGCGCGCTGGTGGGAATCAGGAGATCCGCGATCAGCTCCAACCGTTCCAGGGGAAAATCGGGCAGGGTCGCCTTCGCTGTTCCGAGCGAGCAAAAGGCCAATCCGGCATCGTCCAGCATTCGTTGAAGCTCTTTGACGTAATCGATCATCGCAACGGACGAGCGGTCGGCAAGATCATCGAAGATCGGGCGCGTTGAGAGACGGACGGTTTGCACTTCATAACCGGCCTCGCTAAAGCGCGCGCTGGCTTGTCGCAGTAGGGCAGCCGCCCGCTGAATGGTTGCGGAGGAAAGCGGGTGAGGATCGGCGATACCGAGCGTAATCGTACGTACAGGTGGAACGGGCATACTATTTAGTACCTCTTTTCTCTGCTTCTCTGGCAATTCCGTTATGCTGCTATATAGCATATCTCACCCACTGTCTCAACACAACTGCCCACTTGACGAAACTTTGTTCTTCCCGTACACTTCCAGCAAGAGCAACTTGGAGAGCAAGACAATGGCAACGCATGATGTCAAGAGCCAGGATGAGGCGAAACGAGAATGTTTTCTCTGCTCGCTCGACCCCAAAAGCCCGTGCAATGAGAGCCAGCTTGAGGGGCGCATTGTAGCCGTACAAGAGCGCACAATCGATGGCACAAAGATATCGATTGTGCTGATCGACACGGGCACCAGGCGGGTCGAACTGCATTTTGCGGACCCATACTATCGCAGCCTCGTCAGAGAACTCAAGGCTCTGGGCGACGTTGTTGGCAGCTATAATTTGACGTTGCGTGTCTATCACCTGCCGCACGCGCCATCTATCCATACGATCAGAGGAAAAGAACGCTATTGCTATCACGCCAACGCCTACACCCTGGCGGTGCTGGAACCCGATATCCTGCTCAACATTACCGATCTTAACATGGCCGAGTATTGTCCGCGACAATATATGCTCAATCGCCTCAGCCCTTCGGCCATGTCGCCAGCGACCATTCGCGGCAACCTGGTCCATCACTGCTTTAAAGAGCTGCTGAAAGAGCATAATAAAGGGAACGTCAACATACATCAAGCCGACGCGATAGGTACGACAGGGATAGCAGATGTCGTGGAAGTACCGGAGTCGCCGCTGGCGATTCTCTATCGTCACCTGGAGCAGGCCCTTCACTTCAACGCTATCGAGATGGCGCTGGTCAATATCCCTCCTGACGCGATGCGGACCGATGTCATTCCTCATCTTGAAAGCCTGGCCCACTGGTACGAGCGGGAGAGCGCGACCCTGTGGGATATGCCCTCTGCCTATGCCGACGATCAAAACAGAGATGCCCAGGGCGGCAATCAGGTGCGCGCCGAGACATTTCTGCTCGCGCCCGAAATTGGTCTGCGCGGACGCCTCGATCTGTTCTGGCAGCAATCCGGGCGGCAGCGCCTGCTGGAATTAAAAACCGGCGGGGCCAGCGGGGATCTGCCGCGCCGCGAGCATCGCTGGCAGGTTTACGGCTATCACGCGCTGCTGACCGTGCGTCGCGATTCTAAAATGAAGCGGGCGCTCGCGACCCTCCTCTATAGCGGTACGCCAGGGAGCGCCCAGGCATTCGGCATACCCGCCACCATTCGCGAGATCCAGCGCGTGAATGAGACCCGCAACAGGCTGCTGCTGAGCAGAGTTACCAGCATTCCGCCCGCGCCACCAGGACCGTCGCGCTGCACCAAATGCGCCATGCTCAAACAATGCCAGCACGTCTCCTCCCTGCTACAATGGCAGCCACCAGAGCCCGATCCGGGACCGGTCAGCGCAAATGACGCCTCCGATGTGGAGGCAAGAGCAAATAGTGCGAGCGCCAGATTAGCAGCGTCCGACGAAGAGCGCACATTTTTCGCACACTACTATCACTTACTGCAAATCGAAGGACGAACAGGCGAGCAGCAACAGGCGCTGCTCTGGAAAACGCCCGTCACCCAGCGTATCGAGCAGGGAACGGCCATCAGCGGTCTCAGGCCCCAGGGCGAGCCGCGAGAGATCAAAGATGGCTGGGAGCAAACATTTTATTGCCTTAATACCTCCGAGTTGCGCGAGGGAGACGAAATCCTGCTGAGCGCCGGCGATCCCATCACCGGAGAGGTTGTGACCGGCACCATCATCGCCATCAGTTCCGAGCAGGTCACCATCTGGACGCGCGAGATCATCGCCCATCCCACGCTCATTGATCGCTACGATAACGATCTGGTGCATGTGCGCACGCTGCAAAATCTGCTGCGCTGGCTGGAAACGGAGCCGCACCTGCGCGACCTTGTAGCGGGCCGAATACGCCCGCGCTTCATTGCCAGAAGCCACAATCGGCGAGCAGATTTCAACGCCGAGCAGAATCTGGCCGTTGAGCGTGCATTGCAGATGCAGGACTATCTTTTAATTCACGGCCCCCCCGGCACCGGCAAGACCAGCGTGATCGCGGAAATCGTCAAACAGCTCAGCCAGCAAGGCCAGCGTATCATGTTAGCCGCCTTCACCAATCAGGCGGTTGACAACATGCTCAAGCGCCTGGAAAAAGATGGCTTCCATGATTATTTGCGCCTGGGCAGCGAGCGCAGCATTGATGAGGCCATCAAACACCGCCATTTCAGGCACCTCATCGGCATTCTGGACTTCTCACAAACTCAGGAACATGCCGCCACCGAGCTGCCAGTTTATCATCCTGAGGGGATACGCGAGCTGCTACAAACGGCCCCCGTTATCGCTACTACCACGGCCACCTGGTCATCAGATAAATATATCCCCCAGGCGGAGAACCTGGAAGAGATGGGGCTGCATTTTGACGTTGCCATCATTGACGAGGCGGGACAACTCACCATGCCCGCGATCCTGGGCGCACTGCGTTTCGCCCGGCGTTTTATTCTCGTCGGCGATGAAAAGCAGCTTCCTCCCCTGGTACTGAGCAAAGAGGCCGCACAGCGGGGACTCGCAAACTCCCTCTTCAGCTCCCTGAAGCAACTTGACCATGACTATATGAATGACCATTCGATGGAGATCAGCGCGTGCGTTTCGTTGCGGACGCAGTATCGCATGAACAGGTGGATATCGCACTTTTCCTCCACTGTTTTCTATGAAAAGATGCTGGTCGCCCATGAATCGGTGGCGAACCGCAAGCTTGCATCAGGCAGGCCGACAACGGATCGGGACTATCCAGAGCATATTCAGAAGGCGCTTGATCCAGCGTTCCCCCTGGTTTTCCTGGATGTGCATGATGAGCAGGCGGAAGCTGGAGGAAAAATCAGCATTGCCGAGGCTCGCACGGTTCGCGACATCGTAGCTGAGCTTCTTGCGCGCGGCATTGCGCAGCAGGACATTGGTATTATCGCACCGTATCGCGCTCAGGTGGCAACGATCCGGCGTCATCTCTTCAGCCATGCTGCTGAAAGTGGTTGGCAGGCGCTGCCGGTCGATTCGCCCCTCAGCGTCGATACCGTTGATCGTTTCCAGGGCGGCGAGCGCATGGTCATCATCCTCTCGTTTGCCACCGCCCAGGAACCAGAGACGGGGAGCCAGAGGCGAGAATTTCTTGTCAACCCCAATCGGCTCAATGTCGCGTTGACGCGGGCGCAGCGGAAGTTGATCCTGGTCGGCTCAGCCCCTGCGCTCGAACATCTCCCCATTTTCAGTCGCCTGATCACCTATTGCCGGAGCATGAATACTCTGGTTAGCTGTCAGCTTCCCCAGGCGACTATCCGCTAAAGCGAGAGTTCCTCCGTAATGGGCAATCTTTGACGTGCGGGGGATAAAGCGAGAGCCTCCTGATAGCGTCGATTGGGCGACGGAAGTTCGGCAGAGAGCGGCATAAGCTCTTTAGCTCCATGTGCATGGAATCCTTTGAGAATAACTTCTGCCGCGTGATATAAATTCATGGCGACAAAAAATGGACCACTGGCCTCGTGATAATGATTACGCAGTTGTTCCACGCCCAGGCCGGTCAGCACCAGTATCGCCTGAACCCCGGCGGCAAGACCGGCGCGGACATCCGTGATGCTATCGCCGACAAAGACCGCATTGGTTAAATCGAGGCCCAACTCATGGCGCGCGCGTAGCAGCATCCCCGGTCGTGGCTTGCGGCACACGCAACGCTCATCTTTGCTGTGAGGACAATAATAGATCTTTTCGATGCGACCACCCACATCCACCACCTGCGCCAGCATGCGCCGGTGGATCTCATCAACCGTTTTTGCCGATAGAGATCCCCGTGCCACTCCAGCTTGATTGGTACAGACAACGATGCGATGACCGGCGCGGGTCAATTGCGCAATCGCCTCAAGCGATCCGGGCAGGAAACGGAACTCACTCCAGCTTTTCACATAATCTGGCCGATTTTCATTGATAACCCCATCTCGATCAAGAAAAATAGTCATCACGCTAGCCCCCTATCGTCCAAAACACGAATCAAGTAAAGAGTGGCACTACTCCTTCGCTGCGATTAAGCTTCTTGAATAGTCATCAACCCCTTCTTCATGGCATAGATAACCACCTGTGAGCGGTCATAGATTCCAAGCTTACGATAGATATTGCTGATATGGTTGCGCACCGTTTTTTCGCTAATTGAGAGGGCGCGCGCGATCTCTTTGGCAATCATCCCTCTAGCCACGAGCAGCAGGGTTTCCATCTCACGCGCTGTCAGGCCATCGTTGCTCTGATCCCCCTCGATGTGTTGTTTCTCCAGTAATTGCATCATGCGCATAGTCACATCCGGCGCCGTAACCTGTTCCCCGGCGTGGACCGCGCGGATAGCGGAAGTCAGGCCGGCCATTGAAGTATCTTTGAGCAGGTAACCATTTGCCCCTGCCGCCAACCCCTCCAGCACATAGCCATCAGCGGTAAACGTCGTCAGGAGGATAATGCGCGTCTTTGGCAATTCCGCCTTGATCTGCCGCATGGCGGCGATCCCATCTACCTGGGGCATCTTCACATCCATCAATACCACATCGGGCAAGAGTTGCCGCGTCAATTCAACGCCCTCAGCCCCATCAGCAGCGAGGCCAACGACTTTAAAAGCGGGCTCCAGTGTCAGCATACCGGCGATACTTTCGCGGAAAAGGCGCTGATCATCTACGACGAGCACGCGAATACAGGGACTTTGCCCGACAATAGCATCCGCACCCGTGCGCGCAATAGCCATATCCTCTAAGGGCTGCGACATACCATACTCCCTGTTATTGCTACTCTACATACATTGTACATCGTGATGCATTTCCACTTGACGTCTATACCTTTCTCTGGAAGGACGTGCGCTGAAGCGGACGCGATGAATCGCGTCCCTACGGGAGAACATTTCCCCAAATAATTTATTCATGTACTAAGCGCGTCCTTGCCCTTGCTGGCGGGATTGACACGTCGATGCGCGTCCCTTTGCCTGGCGCGCTTTCGAGCATAAGCTGCCCCCCCAACAGGGCAACGCGTTCACGTAACCCAATCAGCCCTACGTGATAGCCATCCTGTTTCTGCTCAGAGAGAGACGCGTCGGAAAAAGAGGATAGCTGCATCCCCACGCCGTTATCCTCTATACTGAGATTGAGCCGAGCCTCATTACAAAAAACAAATATATTGATCTGTGTTGCGGCTGCATGTTTGCGAATATTGGTAAGGGACTCATGAATAATAGCATAGAGGTTAGTGGCGTACTCATATGGGAGGGTGGCAGGCCAGCGATCACATTCATAGGTTATGGCGTAGCCAGCATTGAGCATTTCGGTTAGTAACCCCTGAATCGATGCTTCAAGATCAAATGCAGCATCAGAGTGCTCACGTAGACCGGCTAGCACCTGGCGCATAGAGGTCAGGCTAGCGCGTGCCAGTTCCTGCCACAGATCCAGACGGGTTGTCGGCTCCGGGCCTGTTTCTCCTGAGGTCAGACGACGCATACGAGCGAGTTCCAGATCGGCGACGAGAGCAGTCAAGGACTGCACAACACCATCGTGCAGCTCGCGCGCAAGACGACGACGCTCTGCCTCTTGCACAAAGCGAGCTGCCGGGGAATCTACCACATCTAACATCTTCACACATCCTCCGATTGCCGCCAGCTACCCCCTCACTTTCCCCACCGTTACCACGGCATATCGCACACATCATGTATACACTGTTCCCGTTGATTTTGCATTGAGAGAACGCTGCGATGCCGGTTGAGATATCTTCATCCCCGAGAAGAGTTCTCAACCGCTCAGCTTTGCCAGCAGGGTGTGCGTCAAGTTTTTGCAAAACAGGGATGCAAGGGGCAACGCCCCCAGTCAAGGGGCGCGGGGGCTGTGCCCCCGATTCTTCTCTTTCCCCGCCGCAGGCGGCAGTGCAACAACATGACGGACACCCTTGCCAGCATATGACTTTGACAATCGCCGATTCCTGGGCTATATTACAGAGGAATGTATTTCCTAGTGATTCACTCGGATTAAGCAATAAAGAAGGACAGGCTATGGCAGAAATTAACGAAGCAGAGGTGATGGACGCCCTACGTGAGTGTTACGATCCAGAAATACCCGTCAATATCGTCGATCTGGGACTGGTTTATGGCGTCGATATCAACAATGAAGAGGGCAACGTCCACGTCACGATGACGCTCACCGCTATGGGGTGCCCAATGGCCGGGGAAGTGATGTCGGAGGTCGAAATGCGCGTTGGGGAAGTGGAGCATGTCAAAAGCTGTAAAGTTGACCTCACCTTTGACCCTCCCTGGAGCCCGGACCGCATGACGGAAGACGCCAAATGGGAGCTCGGCATGGTATAAACGCGTACGCAAACAGCCACCGTCTGCTAGACGCCCGACGGTGGCTGTTTGCGCATCCTCCTCTTTGCAACCGATGGGCTAGCATGCTATACTACTTTCACCAAATTACGAGGTGAAAGAGATGGCAATAGAGGAACAAAACAACCGCGATCTTCGTGCAACTCTTGCGCTGAGTCAGGAAGAAGCGCGCAATGGCACAACGCGCACGCTGACGCTCTCTGGGGGACGCTTTGTCACGGTGACGATCCCCGCCGCGGCTTATGAAGGGCAGGAGATCCGCTTGGAAGGACAGGGGCAGGCTGTTGGAGAACAACCTCCGGGAGCGCTGATCCTCACTATCGCCATTGCATCGCCAGAAAACTCCAGCCCTCCAGTGTTGCATGAAGATGCCAACAGCGCCACGCTCCTGACCCATCTCTCGCCTCCCCCGCCACCATCGGGCGCGCAATCATCCTATCCGGGGGCCGCAACGGCAAATAGCTATCCCTATTCCTACTATCCTCCTCAAGGAGAGCCTCAATATCATCAACAGCAGCAGCAGAATTACGTTCAATATGGGCAGCAAACGCCATATACAACCGGCACCCCTTACACTCCTCCCCGGTCAAAGCCACGCTCGCCGGCGCTGATGATAGCACTCATCACGCTGATTATTCTGGTGCTGGGCGTCAGCATCCCTATCTACTATGTCACTATTCTTGGCCCGCAACAAGCTGCCGCTCAAGCTACCTCAACGGCTGTCGCTAAAGTCGCCGGCACTGCCGCAGTTAACGCTACCAGCACCGCTCAGGTGGTTGGCACGGCACAGGCGCAGGCCAGCGCGACGGCAACGGTTATTGCCAGTCATCAGGCAAAGTATGATCAGATTACCAGTGGTACGCCTGTACTGGATGATCCCATGCAGAACGCCACCCTCTACAACTGGGATACCGGCACCGGCTGCGCTTTTACCAACGGCGAGTATCACGTCACTATCGCACAGAAAAATGTTTTCCTCTACTGTGCCGCGGAATCTACCAATTACAGTAACTTTCTCTACCAGGTCCAGATGAAGATCGTTAATGGTGACTTCGGCGGCATCATCTTCCGGGCCGATACCACCAACACAAAGTTCTATCTGTTCCGCATCGGGCAAGATGGCACCTATGACCTCTACTACTATCCAGACAAAGAGGGCACTCACGCCAAAAACTTGCTTTCGGGCAACAGTTCATTGATCCTTACAGGGGCCAACCAGAATAATCTGATCGCAGCCGTGGCCAACAATAACACTATAGACCTGTACATCAATAAAAAATATCTTATCAGCGTTAACGATCCCTCTCTCAACTCCGGCAAGATTGGCGTGATTGCGCAAGGCGGAGCTAATGCCGCCGATGTGGTATACACCCATGCACAGGTCTGGACCCTATAAATCGACTACATAGACATGACTATTTTGCAGGGCCTTTTAATGTTCCGTCAGGGACTTGAGTAAGAGATGAACAGCGCGAAGAGGCTGTGCATCAAGGAGTCTCATATACTGCTTGACGTTAGGAACACGTAAGAAATCGAACAGAGCCAGCACAAAGGAATTGAG
>DASRHT010000079.1:0-24439 GCA_035650355.1 Ktedonobacteraceae bacterium | reverse complement strand
CTGGCGCTACGCGCGGCCAAGCAGGCAATACTCCAGGGCCTGTATATGCCAATGGAAGAAGGCTTGCAGCTAGAACAACGCCTGTTCAGATATTTGCTCGGCACCGAAGATGCCAGAGAGGGTCCCAGAGCGTTCGCAGAGAAGCGCAAGCCGAATTTTAAAGGGAAATAGGAAGTTTCAATGCCAGAGATAACAAATGCCGAGGCGATCAAACAGTGGTCCAATGCGCCACAAGAGCTGGCGGAGAACTTCGGCGACGAGGGCGATTTTACCAGGCGCTATCTCTTAAACCCTGTGATTTTCGCGCTGTTAGGGGATGTAACAGGTAAAACGATTCTCGACGCCGGATGCGGTCAGGGCTATCTGGCACGATTACTGGCTCGCAAAGGGGCAGTTGTGACAGGGGTTGAACCGGCAGAGCAATTTTATGCCTATGCTACTCAAAAAGAGCAAGAAGAGCAGTTAGGCATCAACTACATCCAGGAAGATTTATCTGCATTAAGCATATTTACTGAGAGCTTTGACTACGTGATTGCTAACATGGTGCTGATGGATATCCCCGATTACGTAACAGCTCTCCGTAACTGCGCTGCCGCGCTCAAAAAGGGGGCGGGCTGCTGATCTCGCTGCTCCACCCCTGTTTTGAGGAATCGGGATCGGCCTGGACAGGCAAGGGGTATGTCGAGATTCGCGACTATTTTCGCGAACGGACTGTTCCGCAACGCTATGCTCCATTCGTCCATCGACCCCTCAGCACGTATCTCAACGCTATCATTCAAGCTGGCTGCATGCTGCAACAGGTGATTGAGCCGCAACTAGACGAAGAAATTGCGCGGCAATACCGGTGCGAAAGATATTACTACGTTCCAGGTTATATCGTGCGGCAAAAGATCGCTTTCAAGTACACCGTCTCGGGCATCGCCAGATTCACGGGATGATCGACGCCGTGGGTGTAGGTTTCCAGGAGTTGGATTGTGCGGTTCAGGCGCTGCGCACTGTGCGAGAGCACGCCCAGGAGATCATCCATGCCGACGACGCCGGAGCAGGAGCAGGTGAGCAGGATGCCGCCCGGGCGCAAGACCTGCATTCCCAGCATATTCAAACGGCGATAGGCTTTCAGCGCCTGGGAACGAGCGCTCTGGTTTTTGGCAAAGGCAGGCGGGTCGAGCACCACCACGTCAAATTTTTCTCCCTGCCGACCCACCTCCTCCAGATAATCAAATACATCGGCTATAAGAAAGCTATGGGCGTCGGGAGCGAGACCATTGAGGACAAAGTGCTGGCGTGCCATCTCTATGGCCGGCTCGGAAATATCGACGCTGGTCACGCGCGTGCGGTTGTCGGTGATCGCGGCGTAGATGGAGAAGCCGCCTGTATAGCTGAAACAGTTGAGCACGCGTTTCCTGCGAACATATTTTTGCAGGGCTTTACGTTTATCGCGCTGGTCAAGAAAAAAGCCTGTTTTCTGGCCCTCCCAGAGATCCACGTTGAAAAGCAGGCTGTTTTCGCGAATAGTCACTTCCACAGGGACTACGCCCGCGACAATAACAGGTTCCTCGACCGCCAGACCTTCGCGGCGGCGTCCCTGGCTATCGTTGCGCAGTAGCAGGCCATGCGCTCCCGTCTCCTCCATCAGAATCTCGATCAACAGAGGACGCAGGCGCTCCATACCGGCTGTGTGTATCTGGGCGACCAGGATATCGGCAAAGCGATCTACGATCAGACCGGGCAAGCTGTCCCCTTCGGCATGGATCAGGCGATAGGCGTTCGTCTGTGTGAGATCAAACACGCCCCGCAACGCTATTGCCTGGCGAATGCGTCGGCGCAGAAAATCGGCATTGATCAACTCTTCCGGGTCACGCGTCAGGATGCGAATAGCGATATCGGTGTGGGGGTTATAGTAGCCGCGCGCAACGAATTGTCCGTTTGCAGATTTTACATCGACGAGCCCGCCGGATTCGATCCAGTGAGGGGGCTGTTGCAGCGCGCCAGAAAATATCCACAGGTGTCCACCTTGCAAACTCTCCTCGCGATGAGGTTTGAGGCTCGCCGTAGGGTAATGAATAGAAGACACGACCACCAGTTCTCCTTAAACTCTTACAATCCTTCTATGCCATTATCACACATAAGTAAAGCTCTTCAGCAGAGGCGGCGTTCGAGCCGGGAAGAGTTTGCTTAGTTGACGCTTAACAGGCTATGGTTGTTTATACGACAGTATCAAATTTAGTCAAGGAAGGAGGTCTTTTATGACCACTGCCAATGCAACAAGGTTAATCGAAGCGTGGGCGGAAGCCTGGTCTTCGCCCAATGGTCTGGAGAAGTTATGCTCCCTCTTCACAGACGACTGCGTCTATGAGGACCTGGCAACTGGTACTCACGCCAGGGGAAAGGAGGAACTCAAGACCTTCTTCGAGACCCTTTTTCGTGCTATCCCGGACTTCAAAATGGAGCTGACCTCTCATTTTGCCGCTGGCAACTGGGCGGGGGCCGAATGGACCTGGTCAGGGACACAGAGCGGCGACTTTCCCACATTACCGGCGACGAACAAGCACGGCAGTGTACGAGGCGCCAGTGTGTTCGAGCTGCAAGGCAACAGGTTCAAACGTTGCTCCGACTACTGGGATATGGCTACATATCTCAGACAGGTCGGTCTCATGCCGTCAGAGTAGCACCGCGACAACAAAAATGCTCTGGCAGCGCATCTGTGCTGCCAGAGCACTCTTGCATGTCATCAGGCGAGGAGTAACACTTTACTCCTCATCGAGATTCCTCAGTGCTATTGTTTTTGCAATCTAATTGCCGCGATCACCGGATCGGTATGATGTTCGGAATGACGAATTTCGGCTTTTCTCAAGTTGCACGCGCTATTGATAAGAGCAATGTGGGTAAATGCCTGCGGGTAATTGCCCAGGGCCATGTTATTGCGTGAGTCAATTTCCTCAGAGAACAGGCCCAGGCGTCCGGCATGACCTAGCAGGCGTTCAAACAACGAGCGAGCTTCTGCGATCCGCCCCTGCATTGCCAGATTGTCTACCAGCCAGAAGGTGCAGAGAGAGAAGGTGCCTTCCGATCCCGCCAGCTTCTCTAACTCTTTATCGACATGGTAACGGTAGACGAAGCCATTCTCGTCGGTCAGCTTCTCCATGATGCGATCAACGGTCGAGCGCATGCGAGGATCGTCGGGCGCAATAAAGCCGACCAATGGTAGCAGCAGGCTGGAAGCATCCAGAGCCACGTCGTCGTAAGACTGAGTAAACGCGCCTATCGTTGTATTGTATCCATGAATCAAGATGTCCGTACGAATTTGATCGCGCACTACGATCCAGCGTTCGAGGTCGGCCTCCAGGTTCAGTTGTTGAGCGGCCCGAATGCCGCGGTCTAAGGCGACCCAGCACATGACTTTGGAATAGACGAAATGGCGCGGACCGCCGCGTACTTCCCAGATGCCGCTATCAGCCTCTTGCCAGTGGAGACAAACGTGCTCAACCAGCATGCGCATCATTTCCCACAAGGGTCCTTCCAGCTTCTCACCGTAGCGTTCAAAGCCGCCCTGGCGCCGATAGAGGTGAATGCAATCGAGCACCTCGCCGAAGACATCGAGCTGCTTCTGCCTGGCTGCTGCATTGCCGATGCGTACGGGAGAAGAGTCACAATATCCGCTGAGATGGGTCAGTTCCTTCTCAGGCAGATCGCGCTCGCCACGAATCCCATACATAATTTGCAGGTCTTCGCCATTGGCATAGGAGAGCCGTTGCAGCCAGTGGGTAAACGCTTTTGCCTCCTCAATAAAGCCCAGGACGTTGAGAGCATAGAGCGTAAAGGTGGCGTCCCGTAGCCAGGTAAAACGGTAGTCCCAGTTGCGCATCCCACCGATATCTTCTGGTAAAGAAGTAGTAGGGGCTGCAACAATCGCTCCGGTCGGCGCGTAGGTCATCATTTTGAGCGTGAGAACGCTGCGCTGCACCCACTCCATATATGGGCCTTCGTACGTGCAACCCGCGATCCAATCGCGCCAGCAGTGGAGCGTATGCGCCAGCTCTGCATCAAAGTTGCGCTGGTGCAGTTCGTTCTCAACCAGTCTGCGTGCGGCCTGGGCGCTGCGTCCCATGCCGAAGGCAAACAGCAGGCGCTCTCCCTCGCGCAAAGTTACCTTAGCAATAATAGTGGGATGCCACTCGTCTTCATCCTGAACGACCATCATCGTGAACGAAGGGAGCAAATGGGCCCCTACGATTGCCAGGGCTGCGTGCTGGTTGCCGCCCGAAATGAGTGCCCCCATATTATTGGGGACCAGCGACACTTCGCCGCCAGAGCCTGCATAATTCGGTGTCACTTTGAGAGCTATCTTAATAGCCATCTCACCATGAGTACACTCTACAATGCGCACTAAGCAGTGACAGGAGCCATCTTCACGCGTCCAAGTGTTGTTGCTCATTCCCTTGTAAGGCCAGGCTCTCAATGTCTCGACCGGCATAAAGTCGGTCAGCACTAACTCATCAGTGGTACTGGTAAAGCGGGTCTGGAGCACATTGCTACCACGCAAGTACCGCTGCGAGCCTGGAATTGTGTTTTTATCAGGTGCGATCTGAAAGAATCCACCTCGCTCCCCATCGAGCAAGCGACAGAAGATTGCCGGGCTATCAAAATCCGGCAAACACCCCCAGTCTATCGCCCCATCGGGTGATATCAACACCGTTGAATGACAATCACCGATGACTCCGTACGAATTGATTGGTTGATAATTGCGTTTGATTGCATTTGTCCCAACCATTGGCACAACACTTCTCTCTTAATAGAACTGGTTTCACGACAACATTAGAATTTGCTTAGGGTTCCTTAGAAGAACCTTATAACAAGAAAGAACGCAGAAGGAACCATAATAGTAACACTCTGTTGAATATGCTAAAAATTGGGGGGTAGCCCCTACCACATCCTCTCTCACTACTATAACAATGTCAAAAATTCGTACGCTTATTCCATAGACATATGTAGCCCATATATGCTACCTTGATATCCTAACCGTGATAAATACTACAGTAGAATAGATGAATACTCATGTATTTGTCTGCCAACAACGTAGCACCTGCCGATTACCAGCAGCTAACACCTTATGAAAGGTGCGCACCCATTAGACGAGAAAGTGGAGGAACATGAATAAACTTGCACAGATGCTCCATCATCCAGCCGGCAGAATTGGACTCACCGTGGGATTAACCGTTGGTTTTGCTGCCACGGTCATGGGCAAGACCACCAGGGTTTTAGCGCTGGCCGGGCTCTGTCGCTTTTTAGCCAGGTATATTGGCCGTCCCTCATAAACGCCGCTACCATATATACGGCAGAAGAGGTTCATAGTTCCCTCTCCTGCCGATCCACTTTACTCTTTCAGCCAGGCGGCCACCTCCGGCGCGAAGTACGTAATAATGATATCCGCGCCTGCTCTCCTGATGGCGGTCAGCACCTCCATGACAATGCGCCGCTCGTCGATCCAGCCGTTCTGCGCTGCCGCTTTGATCATTGAAAATTCGCCACTCACATTATAGGCCGCTAAGGGCAGATCGCAATGGTCACGCACACGGCGAATGACATCCAGGTACGCCATCGCCGGTTTGACCATGACGATGTCGGCCCCTTCTGCGATATCGAGATCCACTTCTCTCAGCGCCTCGCGCACATTGGCGGGGTCCATTTGATAGGCACGCCGGTCCCCGAACTGGGGAGTGGAGCCTGCCGCTTCACGGAACGGGCCATAGAAGCCGGAGGCGAACTTGGCGGAGTAGGCCATGATGGGGGTTTGATTAAATTCGTGCTCGTCAAGCATCTGGCGAATAGCGCCGACGCGCCCGTCCATCATATCTGAAGGCGCGACTATGTCCGCGCCCGCTTCCGCGTGGGAGAGCGCCATGCGAGATAGCAGTTCTAGCGACTCGTCGTTCTGGACGTTGCCGTTGTGAATGACGCCGCAGTGCCCGTGACTGGTATATTCGCACAGACATACATCGGTAATGGTCAGAAGATCCGGCACTTCTGATTTAATCACACGGATCGCTTGCTGGATGATTCCCTTGTCATTGTACGCCTCTGAACCGACTTCATCTTTTTCGCCAGGAATGCCGAAGAGCAGCACGGAGGGAATGCCCAGGCCAGCTATACGCTCGACCTCGCGTCCCAGATGTTCCAGGGGCCACTGCATAATGCCGGGCATGGAAGAGATTTCATGCGGCTCATTGATGCCTTCGGCGATAAAAAGCGGGTAGACCAGTTGATCGACGTTAAGATGCGTTTCGCGTACAAGGCCGCGTACCTTATCATTCTGGCGTGTGCGCCGCAGGCGCACGGTGGGAAAATTATTCATCAACAAACCTCCTGGCGGGGACAATCCCTTGCGGTTGCCCGAGGACGCGATAAATCGGACGCGCTAAAGCTGGTCCCTACGAATTACGGGGTACGAAGCGCGGAGTGTGAATCACGGAGCGCGAATTCAATGGCTTTGACTGTTTCTTCGAGCATCTCATCCTCAAGGGCGAGCGAGATAAAACAGGTCTCGAACTGGGATGGGGGGAAATAGACGCCACGAGCCAGCAGCTTCCAGAAGAAGCGAGCAAAGCGGGCCGTATCTGAGCGTTTGGCGCTGGCATAGTCGGTGACGGGCTCTGCGGCGAAATAGAGGCAGAACATCGCCCCGATGCGCACCAGTTGCGCTTCCGTGTGTGTATCGCGGATAGCCCTGGCGATGCCTTCGCCCAGGAGCTGGTTCTTGCGCTCAAGCTGCTCGTGCTGGCCGGGCTTGCGCAGCTCGGTGAGGGTGGCGATACCGGCGGCCATTGCCAGGGGATTGCCCGAAAGCGTGCCAGCCTGGTACATTGGGCCAAGCGGAGCAACCTGCTGCATAATCTCGCGGCGTCCGCCGTAAGCGCCGACGGGCAGGCCGCCGCCGATGATCTTGCCAAAGCAGGTCAGGTCGGGCGTGATACCGGCGCGTCCTTGCATACAGCTCAGGCCAACACGGAAGCCGGTCAGGACCTCGTCAAAGATCAAGAGAGCGCCGAAGCGTTGGGTGAGTTCGCGTAGTTGCTCAAGGAAGCCGGGCTGGGGCAGCACCAGCCCCATATTGGCGGCTACCGGTTCGACGATGACGGCAGCGATCTCGCCCGGGTAGGTACGGAACAGTTGCTCGACGGCGGCGCTATCATTATAGGCCGCGGTGAGCGTATTGGCCGTCGCCTCCGCCGGCACGCCGGGACTATCGGGCAGGCCCATCGTCGCCACGCCGGAACCGGCCTGGACCAGCAACATGTCGGCGTGCCCATGATAGCAGCCGCTGAACTTGATGATCTTGCTGCGTCCGGTATACGCTCGCGCTAAACGTAGGGCGCTCATCGTCGCTTCTGTACCAGAATTGACGAAGCGTATCATCTCGACCGATGGGACGCAGTCAATCACCAGCTTTGCCAACTCGTTCTCGGCCCGGGTAGGAGCGCCGAAGCTGAAGCCGCGTTTGCTCGCCTCGACCACGGCCTCAACCACGGCGGGATGAGTGTGGCCCAGAATCATCGGTCCCCACGATTGGACGTAATCGAGGTAGCGATTGCCATCGACATCGTAGAGATAGGGGCCGTGGGCTTGGTCGATGAAGACGGGATCACCTCCTACGGCCCGAAACGCGCGCACGGGGCTATTGACGCCCCCAGGCAGGAGGGTCTGCGCCTCTTGAAACAGGGCATGCGAGCGGGACAATGTCAGGTCGCTACGCGTATCGATGTGCTGGCTCATCTCTTCACCTCGATTTTCCGAATGACGATGCCATTTCAAACGACAATACTGGGAACGCGATAAATCGCGCAGGACGCGCTAAAGCGGGTCCCTACGAAACCATATTATCCGAAGACCATATTATCCGAAACATTGTTATCTTAACATTGTTGTCTTTCGGAAAGGAATATACAAGTGTTATGCTCCAATTGCTTCCAGGATGTCGTCGATGGGTTGGGCGACACAGGTGAACATGGGCGTATCGCGTAAGGTGTAGCTGCTGGCCTCCGTTTCGCGCAGTTCCTGAACGAGGTCCAGGAAGTCGGAGATATTGTCGGTCTCGAAGGCGACGACGAACTCCTGGTCATCCAGGCCGAAGGAATAGGTCGTATTGAGCGAGACGGTGGGATATTTGAGGCCAACGCGGATATGCTCGTTCATCATGCGCTTGCGATCCTCGATGGGCAACGAATACCAGGGGCGCGTTTTGACAAAGGGATAGACGAAAAGGTATTTCCGGTCATCGGGCACGATCACCAGCCGGGGATCATGCACGCCGCGCGCATTCTTGCCAACGTAGATAGATCGCTTGGTCATGGAGAGGAAGCTATGAGCTTCGCGCAGGTAAGGACCCATAGAGCTACGGCGAATCTGGCTATTTAATGAGCGCAGATCGTCCATATCATAGGTTGCCTGCCAGATCATGAAATCGCAGTCCGAGCGTATGCCGTAGAGACCAAAGGTACGGATCAACGCCTGTTCACTATATTTTTCGACAATGGTAGTCAGCTCCTGTCGGCCCTGTTCGCGTATATGAGCTGCGAGTAACTGCCATTGGGGATCGAGTTTATAAAACGTAAAGCGCACCAACTGACGGGGTTGCTTTGGTTTTGGCTTCGTAGGTTGAGGCGCTACTTCTGTCCCAGGTGCCAATGCGTCAGGTTGGGTCATTACGGTTTGTTCTGCCATGATGTTTCCTCGTGTTGAATGATCGCTTTCACCAGGCCATGGATGGTAAACGATTTGGCTTCAATATCGACGTGAAGGCCAAGTTCACGCGCGGTCTGTGAAGTAATTGGGCCAATGCTGGCAAGTTGGGTATGCTGCGTGACAAGGTCCATCAGAGGCCCCGCTCCGTTCTGCTCACAACTTTTCAGCCATGCAATAAAATTTTTGACAGTTGAAGAACTGGTAAAGGTCAGAATATCAATCTGACGCTGTTGCAGCAGGCGCAACACTTCGCGTCCCTTCTCATCATCAGTGGTAGCCGGTACTGTATAGTAGCCTGCCACCTCGTCTACTTGCGCTCCGGCGCGCTGCAGCTCGGTGACGAGCACCTTGCGCGCTTCGGCGGCACGCGCTAAGAGAATACGTTGCCCCAACATAGGCAGTCCACGGTTCAGCGTGTCCTTAATCAGGGCCTCTGCTACGCTTTCAGCGATATACTCCTCGGGTACGAGATCAGCGGTAATGCCATAGTGCGTCAGGGCCGTCGCGGTCGCCGGGCCAATCGCGGCAACGCGAATGCCGATCATTGTCTGAGGATCATAGCCAAGAGAGCGCAAACGGTCAATACAAATGTTCACGCCATTGGCGCTGGTGAAGACCAGCCAATCATATCCTGTGCCATCGGTGGCATAGAGTCGCCGCAAGGCAGCATCCAACTGCTCCCAGTCTTGCGGCGGGATAATGCGAATGGTCGGAAATTCCACCGGGATAGCGCCAAGCTCAAGCAACCGCTGGCACAACACAGCAGCCTGGCGCGGCGTTCTTGTTACCAGAATACGCTTCCCTTGCAATGGTTGTGCGGCAATCTGTTTTTCGACCACGTTAACACTCCTGCAACCTGATAGCATTCACAGTTTGAATAATCTCTGAGGCCCCCTGATCAAGCGCCTGCTCGGCCAGATCCACGCCGAGCTGTTCGGCGCATGCAAGCGTGCAGCCAGGGGTCCAGGCCCTACTCTGGCGAACGCGAATACGACGCTGCCCATCAAGGCTGATCACCAGTCCTGTCACGGTAAGCATCCCATCAACAATTTCGCCGTAAGCGGCAACGGGCAGATAGCAGCCAACCCCCAGGTGACGCATAAACATCCGTTCCGCGCTCGTTGCTGCCTGGACAGCGGGAGCGGCGAGAGGGGCAAGCAGCGTTTTCCATTCTGGCTCGTCGCGTATCTCCAGCCCTAACGCGCCCTGTCCAGGGGCAGGCAACAGTGCCTCTATTGGACAGTATATCAGTCGATCCGCGAGGCGTTGCTGTAATTCCATGCGATGCAGGCCGGCAGAGGCCAGGAGAATGGCATCGTAGTCGCCGTTTTCCAGCTTGCGCAGGCGTGTATCGACGTTGCCTCTTAACGGCAAAATCTGCGCATCGGGATAGAGCGCGAGCACCTGCGCCGTCCGCCGCAGGCTACATGTACCAATACGTAGCGGCGTTGCAGATTGATAACTATCACGACCCATTTGCAAGCCCTGTGCCGAAATCTGGAACGGGACATGCGAGACGAACACATCTCGTACATCTTCACGCGGGCTGGGAACAACGACCCGCAGGCCATCCGGCTGGGCGGTGGGTAAATCTTTCAAACTATGGATCGCCAGATCGATGCGGCGCTCGCGGAGGGCATGCTCGATCTCCGTGACAAAAACGCCATCGCCGCCAATGCGCGTCAGCGGTAAAGTGCTGACGCGATCTCCGGTCGTATGAATCTGCTCAATGGCAATCTCAAGATTGGGCCACTGCTGGCGCAGCCGCTCGATCACCCAGTTCGTTTGTATCATCGCGAGTTTGCTGGCTCGCGTCCCTATTACTATTCGTTTCATTCGCATTTTCCAGACCAAATAAATAGCGCATGGCTTCGGCATAGACATGCCCCTGGCCGGCGGCGGCAGCATCTTTCAAGCGCAGGGTAGGGGTATGCAACAATTTGTTGACGAGCCGCGTCGTTAATTCCTGTACAGCGGCCAGTTCGCGCGTAGAGAGAGATGGGGAGATCTGGCGCAGCGTGCGCTCAAGCTCTTGCTGGCGCAACAGATCGACGTACTGGCGCAGATCGCTGATCGTCCCAACGACGCTGAGTGATGCCAGCCAGCGCTCAAACGCTTCCGCTTCTTCGTTGATGATAACGCGCACGCGCTCGGCTTCTTGTAAACGCAAAAGGATGCCGCGCTCAACTTCGGATTGTAGGTCATCGACGTTATAAAGATGAACGCCCGGCATTGCGCCAACGACGGGATCGACATCGCGGGGAAGGGCGATATCGATAAGTAATAATGAACGGCCCGCGCGCCGTTCGAGCACCGTTTGCATAATTTCGGGAGTAATGATCGCGTGTGGGGCTGTAGTGGAGCTGATGACGACATCGGCCTCCACCAGGGAATCAGGAAGTTCGACGAAGGAGCGATGGGTCGCGTTAAGTGCCTGTGCCAGGTCAACGGCGTGCGCGAGGGTGCGATTGATAATCACCAATTGCCGCGCCCCATGATCGCACAAATTACGAGCAGCGAGTTCGCTCATCTTGCCGGAACCGATCAAAAGCACGCGGGTATCCTGGATCGCTGGAAATAAACGTCGCGCCAACTGTACGGCGACATGGCTGACCGAGGTGGCGCTGCGGCTGATCCCGGTCTCGCTGCGAGCGCGCTTGCCTGCGACGACTGCGGCCCGAAATAGAGCGGAAAGAATGGGACCGGCTTGACCGCTGCCCTGAGCGGCCTCCAGGGCATCGACGACCTGGCCCTGAATCTGGGGCTCGCCGGGGACAAGCGAGTGCAGTCCACTGGCGACGCCAAAGAGATGCATTACAGCTTGTTGATCTACAAAACTAAAACAATGGGGTTCCAGCTCATCAAACGCTACCTCTCGTGTCTCACTCAATACACGCAGCAGCTCTGAGCATCCTTGACTTTCCTCTGGGCAAACAGCGTACAACTCCACACGATTGCATGTGGAGAGCACCACGCACTCCTGCGCGATTTCGCGGGCGGCCTGAAGTAATTGAGGGATCTGGCGAGATGTACAGGCGAGACGTTCACGCAGCGCAATGGGGGCGGTGGTGTGATCGACTCCAACAACCTTGATGTGCATGCAAACCTCATAAATCTCAAAAAATTTTGGCACTCTATAGAGATTTTATCGTTTTTTCGCCATTAGTCAAGCCCTACACCCAGGAAATCTTATCAGGGCAGTACCTTATTTTCTGTCAGGTATTTTCCCTGGACGAATTTACCCATTCCTTAACAGCTATGCATCCTTACAACACATAGGATGACACAGAGGAGAATGAGCAGACCTCCTGTGGTATGCGCTCGGGCTGATGGCCTCTTTCCACCATCCTATGTCTTTTTCTGCCTTTCCTCGTCATGGCACTCCTACTTTTTCTAACGAATATCAACGCACTTTTTCCCTTTTATCACCACAATATTTTCCTCTTTTCTCACGACGGTAATGAATAGTGATAAATCAGTAGCAGAGCTTCTCAAGAGTTGTCTTTTTACACGGAACGGTTCGCAAGCGAACCGTTCTGGAGGGGAAGGTGCTGGCTGTGGGCTGCGCCCACAGCCAGCACCTTCCCCCTGTGAGCGCCGAAGGCGGGAACAGTCCGAGCACGCGGCGACTCTTGAGAAGCCCTGAAAACTGGAAAAGGAGACGTTGTACGAATGGGAACAATGAGCTACAATGCAATAGAGGAAACGGCTTGCAGGACTGATCTGAGCAACAGGCAGGCATGATTTTGCTGCGAGCGGGAGCAGGTTTTCATTGTAACAGATGTAGCAGGAGTAAGTCTCTATGTTTGATCCGCGTCTTGTGATTCTATTCGGCCTTATTTTTATTGGTCTGGGCATTTTCAATCTTGTGATGGGGCGACGACGTATCCTGCGAGCGCGGGCGCAGGGAGAATCACCCATCTGGTATAAACAGATCGCGATCCTGACCGGGATTGAGTATTTGCTGCTTTCAGTCGCCTTTTTCCTCAGCATCAGCATCTCCTATGGCTGGCTTCCCTCAAATTTCAATGCGCTGGTGATCCCGGCCTACCTGGTAATTTTGCTTGCCTCTGGCGCCCTGGCGGCCTATGTGATTTATCAGGGCATTACCACGTCACGCAAGGCGCGCAGAAGCCGGGAGGCGCAAACAACCAGGAAAACAGGCTCTACGCTTATAGAGAATTCTTCTATGACAGCAGAACAACAGGCGGAGCAGGCACGCAAGCGGCGCGAACGGCGGCAAAAAGCGGCGGCAGCTCGCCGGCGTAAAGCTGGCAAAGCATAGTTGTTTCAATAGACACAGTTCACATCCCTTCGAGAGTAAGCTGTAATGCATTCACACCGGACAGCGCATCGTAATGAACCTGGAGGCGCATAATACGGCAGGTCGCGCTCTGCCCGCTTCCCCGTGGGGCCGCGCTATCGATCAGGGTGATACCATCCAGCGCCTGTAATGCCGGATTGAGCGGCACAGTGACCGTATGGACCACCTGGGTGCGCACCTCCTGAGCCAGCAGGAACGCGGCTTTCTGACTGCATTGGGCCGTCGTGGTCAGTTTCGGATCAACATGATGCAGGAGACGCTCCAGCCCGACTAAATGCATATGAGCGTCGTCATAGGCTTCCGCAGTGGTCAAAGCGGCGGGCAGGCTGCCAGAAGGCGGCTTGCCACTGACGATAATGTGATTGGCTCGCTGCTCATTGCTGCCGAAGCTCACCGTTTCAATCTCTGGCTGATAAGTCCAGACCGAAGGATCGCTGCTGGACAGCTCGCGAAATTGCAGCACCTCATTTTGATCGAGGAAATAGAGCAGGCCATAGGTGGTACAGAGTTCATCAAGCGCATGGCGGTACGATTGCCCTGCCTGTAACACGAAGGTCGCAACCACCTGGCTCATCTGCGACGTTCCCGGCAGAGCGAGAGCAAACAGGCCGGCGCGAGCGCAGACCTCTGTTACGAGGTAAGCCAGTGTCTGATTGGCATAGGTATTCTGGTAACGCACCGTCAGATCCAGCGTGCGCGAGAGATCTTGCCCGATCAATAAGAGCTGGTTCTCCTCTGGCGAACGCACAAAATGTATCTGCGTAATGCGATAAACGCCCACCCGCACCACATCATTTAGCGTTGGCGGGGTGCCAGTTTTGTATCCTTCGCTCAGCACCATCGAAGCGTTCAAGCCAATCGGCTGATAGCTTCCCGCTGAGGTTACAAGAGCGTTATAGGCTCCCTGCGCATTATCGAGCAGCACTTCCAGACGAGCGGGCTTCCCCAGCTCCTCGCTGCGGCGATACGATAAGGTCGAGGCGGATGCGTCAAGAAATTGAGTCGGGCTGGCGTTGCGAAAGGCGGGCGCGCTATTGACGGTGGCAAGCGACGCCAGGTAATAGCGAGGGCCTGCATTGCCCGTATTTGGCGTGACCAGCTTGAAAGCTACAGCGCCCAGACTGCAACTGATATCGTGCGCAATCAGTCCATTCGACCAGTGAACAAGGTCAGCCGATTGCCTGAGACGAGGATAGCTATAGACGGAACCGGTCAGCAAGCCGGAGTCCAGTTCGATGCAGGTCAGAGTATAGAGGCCATCGGCAAACGAGAGGCGCGGCGCAACGCGACCAATGGCGGTGCCGGTCGCCGGGGCGATAAGCGCGCCGCTACTCCACAGAGAGCCCGATGGATTGAAGACGCAGGAGGCAAGGCTATAGCCATCCGAATAAACCAGGCTGTAAATCGTACTCGTCCAGACAACGGCCAGACCGGCGCCGTAGGGAATTGTCGGCAGCGTCCAGGTATTGAGCGCCGACCAGCTTCCGGCTGCATAAAATGAGCAGCCTATCGCCTCACCGCCACTGACATCGTAGAGGAAAAACACATCGTTATTGCCGGCGCTGCCGATCCCCTTCAACAGCGCGCCTCCCGGCGGCGAGAGCACGCTAACGGGTCCGGTCCAGGTCACGCCATTGTTGACGGAGGTCCAGGACCAGAGATTGTTGCCGCCGGTACCACGTTGAGCAAAAGCGAAGAGGGTGCCACCGGAGTTGGCGACCGCGCACCCGCCATCCTGAAAGATCAATCCTGCCGATCCTGGCAATGTTGTCCATGTCGCCCATTGAGCTGCCTGGGAGGGATCGGTGATACGTTGAAACTGAAAATTGGAGACGAAGCCCGAGCCGCCACGCGTGACCTGTGCCCGAATGATGCTATTATCACTGGCGATGCAGGCATCATTCCAGGCATCAGCGGTCCCGGGCGACTGATAGAGGCTATAATGGATCACATGATCCTCAATGGTCAGGGAGAGAGCCGGGCGACGTGTGACATTGTTAAGAGCATTTATCAAAGCGGAATCGAGTGAGCGAACCATCAGCGGAGACCTTTCGCAGAGAGGAAATTCAACAAGAGGAGCGACGCTAGAGGTGAGCAATACTGCTTGCTTGATAATAATTATAGCAGAGAAAAGGGGAAAATGCAAGAGGTTAGCAACAACACAACCTATTGCCGCAACCGTCCGGGCAAGCGCAAGGCATTGCGCCTATCTCCTCCCAATGATAAAGAGGTATCATCCCGAATCGGAAGGAGAGAAAATAGTATATGAAAAAGCTTTATTTGTATATAATGAAAGGGGTGCGCGCTCGCATTGGCAAAAACCGCCTCTCTGGAAAATAAAACTGTCGATACAGGGTAGGTTCTGACCGGCTTTGATGGTAGCATGGAGAGAAAAGAAGCGGAAAGGAACACCCGTTATGGCTGAACAATTGATGGACACGATGGTGCGCACCGCGCTGTGGCAGCAGTTCAGTGCGGCCATCGCTATGCTGGAAAACGCCCTGCTGGCCTGCCCCGAGACGCTCTGGCAGGAGCATCTCTGGAGCGACGTTGAGAGCGCGGACGAGGGGACCTTCTGGGAGATCACCTTCCACACGCTCGGCTGCCTCGAACGGTTTCTGACCGGCTGCTCAGAAGAAGCTCTCCCGGCGTTCAAGAAGAGGTCTGATGGGGCCATTCCCAGGGAGGAACTCCATCCCTATCTGGTGCTGCTCCGCCAGAAGTGCCAGACCACGTTTGCTGCATTGTCAGACGAGAAAGCGCACGAGCCGTACACGTTCCCCTGGCCCGGAGGAGCAACCGTGAGCTATTTCGAGCTCTTATTGTACACCCTGCGCCATGTGCAGGAACATGCGGCTCAACTGAGCCTCTTTCTCGGTCAGCACGCCATCCCAGGCGAGGCGCTCCACTGGGTTCAGCGTGCGAAGGAGGAAGCAGGTCTCTGAGGAACTCGCCAAACCTAGCGTTCTTGTGTTGAGCCTGATGTTTCTTTTGCGTTTTGCGGACGACCTCCGGCTTGCTGCCACGCGGCCTGAACGCATTGTTTTAAGAGCACTACATTGGTAAGCGGACCGACGCCGCCAGGGGTTGGCGTGAGAGCGCCAGCTACCTGGCGTACCGCTTCAAAATCGACATCGCCGACGATGCCGCCCTCCGGCAAAGGGTTAATGCCCACATCAATGACTATCGCACCGGGGCGCACCATCTCCGCCGTGACCATCTTGGGCCGACCAACTGCTGCGATCAAGATATCGGCCTGGCGCGTGAAGGTTGCCAGGTTGGCGGTGCGCGAATGGCAGACCGTCACGGTGGCATTTTTCTGCAACAGCATCATGGAGAGTGGCTTACCAACGACGTTGCTGCGCCCCAGGACGATGGCCCGTTTACCCGCAAGAGATGCATTGGTGCGTTCGAGGATCTCCATCACAGCCGCAGCGGTCGAGGGCAAAAAGCTGGGCAGGCCAAGAAAGAGATTGCCCGCGCTCAACGAACTGATGCCATCGATATCTTTCTCTGGCGCAATCGTCTCGATCACCATTTTCTGCGAAAGATGCGCGGGCAGCGGCATCTGGACGATGATCCCTTGAGTGGCGTTATCATGATTTAAATGGAGCAGGGTCGAGCGCAACTCGTCGGGCGAAGTTATAGCAGGCAGTTGCTCCAGCCGCGCACGCACCCCGATATCATCGGCGATGCGCAGAATAGCTTTGCTATAAACGCCGGACGCGGCATCGCCGCCAACACGCACAATCACCAGACCAGGAGCCTGACCGCGCTCCTGCATATAGCGCCGGACATCCTCGCGCAACTCCACCCGAATCTCCGCTCCCATCGCTCGTCCATCCAGAATAGTCGCTGTCACGCTCGCTCTCCTACTTTACTCATCACTTGCTGGCAACCCGATGCGATATGAGCCAGCGCCCCATTCAAGCGGTCGCTCAATACGCTCACCAGTTCCAGATTTTTCATTGAACGTAAATTTACCCGTACCATCCAGGAAGCGCCCGTGCCCGCGCTCGAAGCTAGTGTAGCCGCGGTGGCAATATCGCTGAGCACGTTGATATTGCCGATTTCCGCGATCCGCTGGCAATGTTGCACCAGCGAGGCCGCGCACTCCACCATTTCAAGCGGCACCAGTGCGGCCTCGTGCAGTTGTTCCTGGATCGCCTTTGTGCGCGCGGCTTTCTCTTCCTCGCTACCTCGTGGCATTTTGAAACAGGCGGAAAGCCGCCCGTAAGCGTCTATATCTTCCTGCATAAGCTGCTGGAAACGCGTCCGCAGCTTTTCAGTTGCTTGCAAAATCGTTTCGATTTCCTGATGAACGGGCGCATAATCGGCCTTGCTCAGAGTGAGCCGCGCCACCATACAGGCCAGCGCCGCCCCCATCGCCCCGCTGAGCGCAGCGGCTGACCCGCCGCCTGGGGTCGATTTTGACGACGCCAGATCATCAAGATATTCTTGTAAAGCTTTATTCAGGTACACAGTATCTTTCCCGCTGAAATTTTTCCTCGCTACTAGTAATATACCTCGCGTATCTGCAAGAGATATCACTAGCATTCTAGCACCCACCGAGATCGCCGTCGAGTATGATTGGGGATATATCGGGGCTTCACAACAGTCAAAGCAGCCAGGAAAGCGCCTCATTGGGATGGGATGTTCTCCTCCCGCTGTTCGTCCATCCGCTACCTGTGGGCACCGGTCGCACGAAGAGTTATACACACTTTTACTGATTTGTCCACATTTTTGGAACTTTTATCCCCAAGAAGAGTGAAGCGGTATTTTGAGCGGTGGGGCGAGAGAGCATAGAGTTCAAGGCAGCATTTCCTAGATCAGATGGGATAGCTGATTCTACGTATAGCACTTTAACGTGGTATGGTATTATACTGAGGTAAAGATGTAAAGTAACACTTTGTCTAAGGAAGTGGTAAGCATCTATGGCAGAAGAGAATCATATATTGGGGCAGAAACTGGTAAAACCAGAGTTTGTTAATGAAGCTGAAGTTCCCACTCTTTTCGTGAATGTGCTTAATGTACGTGCTGGATCAGAGGAGTTTTATCTTACTTTTGGCACTGCATTGCCTATAGAAGTCAGGCATATTGAGGAGCTGGAGGATGTAGATACTGTCAAGGTGCAGCCTCTTTTCCGTTGCGCGGTTACGAAATCAGCCATGAGACAGATGATTGACTTAATGGAGAATATCTACAATCAGCAGCAACTTGGCGCATCAGGTCAGTCACAAGAAAATGAGAGCGAGGGGAGATGATAGATGCGGTATACTCAACAATTTCATAATTTGACAAATTCAACACCTATATACGCGTGGGTGAATCAGAAAAGGAACGCCTCTGTTGCCGAAAGCGCCTATGTAATGGCGTATGCGGAGATACTGCCTAGTTTTCTTATTGAGAAAGGCTGTTTGATATCTAATCCTGATCTAATGAAGAAAGCCAGGGTCTTGCAGCCTTTCTATGTAAAAGTTCAGTTGGATCGTGGAGAGTTTGTGGCTACCAGTGATATATCGGATATTTATGAAGTGAGGGAGACGAAGGGGTTAGCGGTGCGTAATTATCTATATTCTCTTGTTGACGAGCTCATATGGTTTGAGGAAAATCAGGAGAGTTTATTGGGACCGATGCTAGAAAGTTTTAATAAGCTGCAATTATATTTAAAGCTGGTATAAATCACTTTCATGGGTAAATCCGTCAAAGACTTAGAATATATTCTAAGGGTGGTCCTGGGTTTCGAGTGTGAAGATGCGAAAGACCATGTAAGGTTTGTTTTAAAGATTAATGGTAAAATAGTTGCAAGAACGAAATATTCGCACTCGTGGAGAGGAAATGAGCAGATTAGTGATAATCTGCTATCTTTGATTGCAAAACAAATGCACTGTTCGAACAAAACCTTGAAGGATCTGTTAGGGAGACAGTTAAAGCGACAGGATTATCTTAGCGAACTTTTAAAGAATAGACATATAGATCAGGCAGATTTTGACTCTTTGATGGGGTAATCTTGGCGGAAGATGAGAATCTTTCTCAAGTGGGCTATCTGTAATAAGGCTTGTCAAGCGGCTTCTAACTATTCATCGCTAAAATAGTCAAGGTCTATCTTTTTCACAACGTATCTTGACTCTTCTGTGACACCTACATCATGATCTATCATTAGTTGTGCAAGTTGTTCTCCATCAATAAGAATGATCTTTAGATTGTCAATACCACTAGCATACTCCATTGCTTGCTGAGAAAAGTTAGAGGTAGTAATAAGGATGCCTTTACGTGCTTTTCTTCCTATCAATGCTCCAGCAAAACCCTGTACTACTGGTCTCGTTACGGTACCTTCCCATCTTTTTGCCTGAAGATAGATAGCATCCAACCCTAATTTGTCCTCTTTAATTATTCCGTCTATTCCTCCATCTCCAACTTGACCAATAGCCTGACCTGCATCTTTTCTTGAGCCTCCATATCCCATGGCGATAAGTAAGTCCACAACAAGATTCTCGAAAAATTTTGGTGGACTATTCTTAATCCGCTCTAGGATTTCTTGGGCTAGATTTTGCCTTAGGTTCTGGTAACTTGTGTCCAAGATTTCCTGTGGTGTTTGGCTCGTCTTTTCAACAATTTCTTGAGGAGCTTCAGTATCTCCGTTTACTTTGTTGCTTTTGTTCTTAAATTCAATAAATTCAGGGAATTGATCTAAATACTTGATATTAATTAGAGGGGGATTTTCTTTAAGTACCCTGTTTCCTTGTTCAGTGAGGCGGAACTTTGATCTTCCGGTAGAAACAATGAGATTAGCTTTTGCCAGATATGTTCGTGCCCAATGGACGCGATTATCAAATTTGCGCTGTTTCCCACTAGGAAGGAGTTCTTTCCTATCCTGGTCATTAAGATTAAATTGTTGGGCTAGAATTTCTATGACCTCACTGAGGCTGTGTTCATTTTGGTCAGCAGCTATTTTTAAAAGGGGAAGCATGAGACTCTGATAATCGGGAACTGCCATCTACAACCTCTTGCAAATTTATTTATAAACATTTGTGCTTTGCTGTGATAGAAATTGTACGTGATGTAATAATAGCACAGAAGAGTTCTAGTGGCAAGCAAGCTATTAGCGTTGAATAAATACCTTTCAGTTCAGGGGATTGATATATCTCCTGACCTAGAAGTGTTTTTGAGGTCAGGGAACTTTATGAAAAATGGCAAAAAATAAGGTCTCCTGACCTGTTTTTTTCAAATGGGCTGTCTGTAACGTCGCTTGTGGAGTGGCCTCTCAAGCGGGTGGGGCGAGAGGGAGTCGAACCCTCACGACCTTGCGGTCAGGGGATTTTAAGTCCCCGGCGTCTACCATTCCGCCATCGCCCCCAGGTACGTGATGATAGTATCATGAGGACGGGTTTTCGTCAATCGTTTTTTGGCTTTTTCCCGACTTTCTTACACCAGTTCTCCCCGGAGCACAGTGACGGCCTGGCCTGCCAGGTAGACACGATCCCCGTCCATACGTGTACGCACGACACCGCCTCTTGGCGAGGCTTGATAGCCTACCAGTTCGGCTTTTCCCAGCTTGCGGCTCCAATAGGGGGCGAGACAGCAGTGCGCCGAGCCGGTTACCGGGTCCTCGTTGACGCCCACCTGGGGAGCGAAGAAGCGCGAGATAAAGTCGTATCCGGCGGTGGCGGCGCGACTGGTGACGATGACGCCGCGCGCCTGCACCTCTCCCAGCAATGAGAAGTTGGGGGCGATGGCGCGCACAATGGCCTCCGATTCGACCTCTACCAGATAATCGAACTCATTTTTTCCAACATAGCTTGCCGTGACGCCCAGCGACTCCAGCAGGTTGGCGGGCGCAGTGGTGGACTCTTCCATCTTGACAGGGAAATTCATTTCGATCCAGTCTCCCCTGCGGTCGGCGGTGAGCAGGCCACTACGGGTATGAAAGCGCGCCTGCTCGTTGGGCTTGAGGTGGCCCGCTTCCCAGAGGATGTGGGCGCTAGCAAGGGTGGCGTGACCACAGAGATCAACTTCGACGGCTGGCGTGAACCAGCGCAGGTTGAAGCCGTCTGACTGACGCGTGAGAAATGCCGTCTCGGAGAGGTTCATCTCTTGCGCAACGCTCTGCATCCAATGGTCGTCTTGCGGCTCACGCAAAATACATACAGCGGCTGGATTGCCCGCGAATGGCCTGTTCGTAAATGCATCCACCTGGATAATGCTTAATCCCATAGAGCTTTCCCTTCTGAAATATCATCTACTGCAAAATATCATCTGATGTTACCCCTAATTTTAGCATGAGGAGCCGGCTTTATCACGAGCCAATCAAGAAGGAAACATCGGCAATGTCGTCCATTGCTTTGGGCCAATCTCGGACTTTTCATCCACCGTATAACCACGCGGGGGAAACAGGAACTCGCCCTGCGGATCATGCGCTTTATAGCGGTTCAGCGCCAGGTCACGATGCTGCACGGCATAGCAGTAGACGCAGCCGTGAGGGCAGGTATCATACTCGCCGATGTCTTTCGAGGCAAAGCAGGCACACTCTTTGCGGCTGCCCACCTGTCTCTTTTTATCGGGGATTGTGCGTTGCCCGACGCGTTCCAGGCGATCCGCGTCGATACAGCGAGCCTCCTCGATCATACCAGCGACCAGAAATTGTTTTTGCGAGCAGACTTTCAAGCGCATCCCATACGCGGCTGCCATCTGCGCTAGTTCGACAGCGAGCGCGCGTCCCTGTGCCACAAAGGTTTCCGGCTCCACTTTATGCTCATTCCAGCTAAAACCGGACGCTCTGGCTGCCGCGTCCATATTACGCGCGGTCTTTTTATAGACTTGAGCAAACGAGATGATGACCTCGTCGGTCGTACCTTGCAACGCCTGCGCTAAGGTTGCAAAATTGCGTCGGTGCCAGTCAATGGGCGTTAGCGAGGAGAAGATAATGGGATCGTAGCGCCAGATGAGCCGTTCGGGGCCGTACTCGTTCGCCAGTTGCTTCATGTGCTCAACTGTCTGCTTATAATGAATCACCCGGTTCTCCAGCTCAATGGGATACGCGTTGATGGAGTGCTGGATGATGAAGGGATAACCCCGCTGCTGCACTTGCGGCAGGTATTTGAGGAATGGGCCAATGTTCTTGGTCCAGAAGACGAAGCCATCCACCTGTTCGGGCGAGAGATCGATGGTATAGATCTGCCTCCCGTAGGAATTGACCATTTTGCAGTAGCCTGCGTGCAGGCGATTGATAAACCACGCCCCATAGAAGGCGGGAAGATCGGTTTTATAGCTGGCCGAGATAATCATAGTACGCCTTTAAATTACGGCATTGTCGGTCAGATTAGACGATTTTCTTTTTGCAACTTCTGCCAATAAGTCCTCTAACGGTAAGTCTGATAGCGAGGAGAGCCGGAGATCGGCATGATCGAGCAGCAACTGGCCGGTAATAATGTTGGGGACGGCGACGCAGAAAATGCCGGCACGTTGCGCCGCCAGCACGCCGTTGGGCGAATCTTCAAAGGCAATTGCCTGCTCAGGTGCCACACCCAGATCTTGCAGGGCCAAACTGTAAAGCTCAGGATGGGGCTTCTTGTGAGTAACGCTATCGCCACAGCGCAAAGCGTCAAAGCAGTCGAGCAGGCCAAGCCGGGAGAGATGCTCGGTGACCCATGCTTTGGTGGAGCTTGAGGCCACGGCGAGCTTTAAACCAAGACGGCGACCACCTGCAAGATACGCTTCCACGCCGGGAAGAGCGTCGTGGAGGGCAATAAGCTCCAGGTGGCGACGGCGACGCCTGTCCCTGAGTACCTCACGCTCGACCGGGCGTTGCAGCAGTGATTCCAGGTACGCGCAGGGATCGAAGAGATCCGCCGCGCCGCCAATACGCCTGGCCCATTGCTCCAGCGGAAGATCGCACTGATGTTCCTGATATATTTCTTGCCATGACTGATAAGCAGAGAGTTCCGTGTCCAGAATGAGGCCGTCAAAGTCAAAAATAAGCGATTTTATCATCATTCTCCTAAAAAGGGTTGTCTGATTCTTATCAGGAGCGCACACTCGCGCCTGCAACGCTCGCCGGGGAGGTGTGGAAACATGCGCGAAGCGCATGTTTCCACACCTCCCCTTGCGCGGCTTAGCCGCGCAAACGCTGCCACAAAAAGGCGAAAACACTTAGCATCAGACACACTCTAAAAAAATTGAACAAAACCGGTAGAAGCATAACGTGTGGGTATAAAGTACAGATCATCGTACCGCTTTATTATACAACATGTGCAAGAAATACTGCTCGCATTGAGCTTGCAGGCGAGCGCTGAAAGAGCAACATACGACTAGCCCGACTATACTAACGGGATACTTGCCTATATCCTTCTACGTCAGAATGTGCTACTATTCTAAGGGTCTAAATTGGCTTGTAAAGCGGGTTTACGTGTTTTTAGTAGTACTTTGAGCAAGATACTATTGTTTCGTTACTGCTAATGTGTTATAATGAATGTACTAGTACTTTTAGGTGTTAAAATTGGTACTTCTGGATGTTGACATTAGTGCTAATGTCTGATAATATCTATTTGTGAGGTGGTGAAATGAACTTACAGCAATACCGGCTAAGCTTAGCTTGGTCGGCTGAGGAATTAGCAAGGAGGGCGGGTATAAACGCTCAAACTGTGCGACGTATAGAGAGGGGATCTCCCACTTTCCCTCATACAGCAAGTGCTATTGCTGCTGCGTTGAGCCGTGGATTGGGGAGAGAAATTAAGGTTGAGGATATTGAGGGGCTAGAGATTAGGGATTAGGAGTTGTGTATGAAAAGATGAAACGCTCAAGAACTGCAATTCTCAAGCGTTTCGGGTTTGTTCTAGCTGGTGCAAGCTTGCAAGTTCAGTACCAGCTATCACACAGTCTCATCATGCGGTCTAGTCCGTGTAAGGCTGTTTGACTGCATGACAGTTTAGAGCAAGCTAGGCTCTACTCATAGCGTACCATTTTGGGGCCTAGCTGTCAAGCTCATTTATTGATTGTTGGCGGTTTAGGCTCTTTTTGTGCCTGAGTGGTTGCTCTGAGAGGTGAACGATGGAACGAACTTCATTTCAATCTGAGCCGGTAGATTTTAATGGCTTGGCTTTGTCGTATTCTCCCGCGTTGCTGCTTGATGGGCGGCTGGGTGCTGCTATCACCGATGACCCTGGGTTTCGTGAGTGGTGTGAAGAGGGTTTTAGGGTTGCTTGCTGGGCGATGGAAGAGTTGGCTTCTTTGGGGCATCTTCCATATAGTCGTGATGCGATAGTTGATTTTGTCAGGGGGAACGTGTTTGATCTTGATGATGAGGGGGGTGGTTTTATGCCTCGTCTTGCCGAGCACATAGGATTTGCGCTTGGTGGTCTTTCCGCTATTGCTCTGGTG
>DASRHT010000078.1:0-31667 GCA_035650355.1 Ktedonobacteraceae bacterium | reverse complement strand
CAGTTCCCTGGCTTCATTGACTATGCTATAGTTCATCTCGGATGAGTCCTCGTTTCGTGATAGTTTGGTACCATCACTTTATCAGGTTCTCATCCTTTTGTTTTGCTTTTGCGGCCTCTCGCCGAAAATTAAAAGGCCCTGTACATACATCGTTATAGTGGCAAGAAATTGACGAAAGCGATATAATACTATCACAGCCTGCTTCCTTGTATACTTGTAGCTTCCGCTCGTTTATCAATCCGAGGAGATCAGTGGTGAGGGTCCGAAGCAGTACTGCCAGATTATTGCTTGTTGTGTTTCTACTCCTGTTCATAGCTGCACCACTGACGGCGTGTCGGCTCGGGCAGTTAAGGAATCCTCACGAGGTCGTCTACTGGACCACCGATACTAGCGATATAGGCGTCAGAGCAGAGCAAGCTGTCGTTCGCGCTTTTGAACAGGCCAATCCCGATGTCCATGTCAGGCTGGTATTCATACCAGGCGGCACAGGGAATGATACCATGCTCTTGACCGCCGTGCGCGGCGGAACCGGCCCGGATGTGAGCCGCATGGATCGCTTCGAGATCAGCCAGATGGCCGCGATTGGCCTATTAGAAGATCTCAAGCCATTGATCGAAAAGCACGAACCCCATCTGCCAGATCACTACCTTCCATTCGCCTGGCAAGAAACGCTGTATAAAGGAGATCCATACGCGCTCCCGACTAATACCGATGGCCGCGCTTTATTGTACAACAAAGACGTGCTACGTGCAGCAGGCGTCGATCCTGCTGTCCTGGACCCTGTGCATGGTCCTCCGACCTTTGAGATGATCAAACGCATCACCTTAAAGGTCAATCATCTCAATACTCGCGGCTCATTTGATCGCGTCGGCTTTATTCCCTGGTATGACCAGGGATTTCCTACCACCTGGGCTATGGCCTATGGAGCCAGATTCTACAATCTCGCAGCGTGCGAAATAACGCCGACGGAACCCGCCATGCTGCACTCGCTCCAGTTCACCTATGATTGGACCTCGATCATGAGCTGGAATCAGGTCAGCACGTTCCTGGAAACGTTCCAGCCCGATAACGCCCCGCCTTCGCAGAATGCGTTTTTTAGCGGGCAAATGGCTATGGTTGCCGCGGGGAACTGGTTTTTGCAGAACATCCAAGAATATGCTCCCGACCTGCACTATGGCGTCACCTATCTTCCTGTGCCGTACGCCTCGCAAGCGCCCTATACCTGGTCTGGCGGTTTCTCGCTTGTCGCGCCGAAAGGAGCACACAATATCGAAGACACTTATCGCTTTATGCGTTTTGTGGCGGGACCGGAAGGGCAGCGGATCTTCACGCGCGAGACGAGTAATTTACCAACCTGGAATGAACTGCTCAGCGACCGCAGCCTTTTTCCTGGCAATAACGCGTTCTTTGCGCATCTGCTCAAATTCTCGCGCAGCCGTCCCCCATTGCCCGTCTGGTCAGCATTGTGGGATGAGTTGGGAACGGCGCAGGAGCGGGTGATATTGCATGAGGCCAGTCCCAACCAGGCGCTGCAAGCAGTATATCAGCAGGTTCAGCCGCAGCTCCAGCAGTATTGCCCACTCGTTCCATAGGAGACGATATCGTGAGAGCTAACAACTTCCACAGGCTCAATCGCAGGGAACGCTCTCATTTGATCAAGGGATTGTTATTTATCAGTCCGTGGCTCGTCGGATTGCTGGTGTTTACCATATATCCCTTTTTATACTCCATCATCATCAGTTTTACCCGCTACTCCGGTTTTCTCCCGCCCATCTGGCTGGGCTGGCAAAACTATCAGCGCATGTTTCACGACGCACTGGTCTGGCAATCGCTCTACAACACATTCTTTTATGCTGTTTTTGCCATTCCGCTAGGCGTAATCGTCGCGATCATAGTAGCTCTGGCGATGAATCGCCAGATATACGAGGTCGCCGTCTACAGAACCGCGCTCTATCTCCCGTCTATTCTCCCACTCTTCGCGCTTTCACTGGTGACTCTCGTATTGATCAGTCCCCAATATGGCCTGGTCAGCTATCTGCTTACCGCGCTTGGTTTCCCGCAGATAGACTATCTGAGTGATCAGAACACGGCGAAGCTGATCATTGTGGCCCTGGCCCAACTGGGAGCTGGCAATGCGGCGCTTATTTTCCTTGCCGGTCTGCGCGCCATCCCTCAGACCCTATATGATGCAGCCAGGATAGATGGGGCGAGTCGCCTCCGCTGCTTCTGGAGTATCACGCTGCCAATGCTATCGCCGGTGATCCTCTACAACGTCATTACAGGGCTGAGCGCGGCGCTCCAGGTTTTTCAGCAGGCATTCATCATTACAGGAGGCGGGCCAGCTCATGGAACGCTCTTCTTCTTTTATTACCTGTATAATAACGCCTTTGCGTACGCTCAACTTGGCTACGCTTCGGCTCTAGCGGTCTTCTTGTTTGTGATCGGCGTAGTAATGGCCCTGGTGCTGTATGCAATTGCCCAACGCTTTGTCAACTACGAACTGGTCAGTTAGCGCGTACCGGAAAAGTAAGGAGGCAGGTTGATGAAGGGTACTATTGATGCTCCTGTGAGCACGATCAAGCAAAAGGCTGTGAAGCGCCGTCACGTTATTGCGATCATACACAAGCTGGCAGGCCAGATAATCACGCGCCTCTTTCTGATCACCATGTCTCTGCTCTTCCTTGTTCCTCTCTACTGGATGCTGATAACAGCCCTGAAATCGACGCCGGAACTAACCATTTTTCCTCCGACGTTCTGGCCCTTACATGTCCAATGGAGCAATTTTATTCAGGCATATACCTATATCTCGTTCGGCACCTATTTTGTGAATAGCGTGATCATTACTGCGCTAGTTGTCATAGGCACTGTTCTTTCAAATCTGGTGGTGGCTTACGGCTTTGCCTGTATCAGGTGGCCCGGGCGCGACCAAATCTTCTATCTTTTGATTGCGACCCTGTTCATTCCGCTCCCAATTGCGATTATCCCCTTGTTCGACCTGTTTGCCTCGCTCCATTGGGTCAACACGTTTCTGCCGCTGGTGGTACCGCCGTTTTTTGCCAGCGCCTTCTATGTGTTCTTGCTGCGCCAGTTTTTGCTACAAACCCCTTACGAATTGATAGAGGCTGCGCGCATCGACGGAGCCAGCGAACTGCAAATTTTATGGCGGGTCATCGTGCCTATCGCGCGACCAGCCATCGCTGTGGTGGCAATCTTCGCGGCTATCGGGGCCTGGAACGACTTCACAGGCCCCCTGATCTATTTGCAAGATGATAGCCTGCGCACGCTGGCGGTTGGTCTGATATTTTTCCGCTCGACGCACGATATCCAGTTTAACTTACTGATGGCAGCTTCCTTAATGTCCGTTTTGCCCGTGATCATCCTCTTTCTGGTATTCCAGCGCTTTTTCGTCAGAGCCGTGACTCTGGGCAGCATTCGTTAGCTAGTTCTGCTTGATCTCACTTTGACGCTTTATAAAGCCTTTTACAACTTTATGTAGCGCAGAACGTAATTGAAGAGGATAAAAATGTTTGATTGCGCCTGGTATCCCTCAAGAACTATTCAACAGCAACGGTAGCGAGAAAAACGAAAGAGAATTTATGAGAACACGACCTATAATTCTGCTGGATGATGGTGGAGTGATGAATGATAATCGGTTGCGCGGCGAACAGTGGCCGCCTCTCGTTGGCGAATTTTTCGCGTCTAGAGTAGGAGGAACGGCTTCAGCCTGGGCGGATGCTAACCGCATAGTTATCCTGCGCATCTTAGAACCGGCAAACTGGCTGCGGCGTACACAAATAGCCTCAGACTACTCAAGCTTTGAGCGCGAGTACTGGCTGGACTGGCTGAAGGAAATGGCCCAGGTCGTTGGAGTATCACTTCCTCCTGATGAAGAATGCATCCAATTGTCGCGGCAGGCTGAAGACTACGTCATTCCTCTCGTGCGTTCGGCTTTTCCTGGAGCCAGCGAGACAATTCAGGATTTGCATACGCAAGGCTATACCCTTCACACTGCCTCTGGCGAATCTTCGGTTCACCTGACGCATTATCTTGAAGGCATGGGTGTGCGTCACTGCTTCGGGCGGCTCTACGGCGCAGATCTGCTTAATACGTTCAAGGAAGGGCCAGAGTACTATCGACAGCTTTTCGCCGATCTGCAAGTCGCGCCTGCTGATACGTTGGTGGTGGATGACAGCCCGCGTGCCCTCGCCTGGGCAAGATCGCTTGGAGCGCGTACCGTGCTTGTCGGGTCTGCTGAAAATGTCGGCTGCGATACAATGGGTATGAGTAGCCTGGCAGAGTTACCCGAGCTACTGCAACGGATTGTATAGCTACATTCGGCAGGACAGAAGATATGCAGAGCAATAGTACATTTTTCGCAACGCTCGTAGAAGAGCAATATGCTGTACAAAACATCCAACTGCACTCGCTCAGCCCATACAATTTCGACTGGCGAGGCATTTATCGTGTGACATCGGATGATCATGTTAGCTGGGTTTTACGAGCTTTCAGTCAGGATAAGAACGAAAACTGGTTGATCAAGCCAGCCGCTATGCTCCTCTTCCTCGAAGAACTGGGACATCCAGCTCCCCGCGTGGTACACACACGTTCCGGTGAACCTGTTGGCGCTGTCAACGGCTGGTGGACGTTCATGACAACATTCATTGAAGGAACCCTGGCTGACAGCTCAATACACAGCTTGCATGCACTGGCAGGGAGAACTGCGCAGCTTCACACGTTAGACCTGGATAGAGCCACCTCCACGACACCACCTATCTATGCTTCGTGGAAACATCCCCAGCAGGCTGTACCGGAGTGTTTGCAGCTTCTCGACCGGGTTCGCGATCTGGTTCCATCAGAGCTACAAACATTCTACGATGAGGTGTCTGCAACTCTTGAGCGTATTCAACGAGCTAGCTTGCCAGTAACGATTATTCATGGCGATTGCTGGCCTGGCAATGCCGTACAGACTCCTGATGGTGATATCGTGTTAATTGACTGGGATGGGGCAGGCTACGGACCGCCGGTGCTGGATATTGGCAGTCTCCTGCTCGCCTGTCATTTCGATCAGCCTCAATTCCCGCTCATAATCCCCGAGCCATCCTTGATCTCCGCTGTTGTCGAGGGATATTGCCAGCAGCGGCTCCTCACGCAAGCCGAGCTGGAAATGCTGGTGGACGCCGTCCGCTTCAATAGTGCCTTCCACTTTGCGCGCAACCTTGAGTCCATCTTGCAAGATGATTGGAGAGAACATCTCGGACTCCAGAAGTTGCGTATACGCTATGATGTTGCTGAAGAGATTGCGGTGATTGCACGGAGACGCTGTGAGCAGCTTTTGTAATTTTGTTGCTCAAGCTTTTCCTATACCATTTTGATTTTTCTTCTTCAGATATTCTTCAGGTTTCTTTTGCTCTTTTCGAGCGACCTTCACGTCAAATGCTTGAGGCTGGGAGGAAACGATTTTCTGACTCTTCCTCTCGATTCAGAGGTTCTTCTTGCCCATATTGAAGCCCGTTTGCAGGAGCAACGAGGTCAGGTGCAAAAGAAGAAAAGAGAAATTTTGCGTTTTGCAGATATCGAGTTGGATAGGCAGACCCACTCAGTCTATTGCGGTTCGCATATGCTTACGTTAACACCCACGGAGTACAAGCTGCTCGCGCTTTTTCTACAAAACCCCAGCTTTGTTTTAGAACGGGATCATATTATGGAGCAAATTTGGGGAGTTGCGGCAGTCGAGTTGAACACGGTTGACGTTCATGTAGGAGGTCTCCGCAAAAAACTCGAAGCGAAGGGAGCCCGGCTGATACATACGATTCGGGGAGTAGGCTACGTGCTTAAAGAGGCCACCAATAAAATATAGTGAAGAGCTAGTGTGGAGGAGCTAGTGGATACAGATACAGATCAGGCAATTGTCTATTCTTTACGAGCAATGCATCCCCAGGTTGCTCTCTACAGTTTTATCTTTGCCCATATCAGCCCTAAAAATGCCCAACCAATAGGCAAGATAAGTTGTGTAGACCGGGATAAAGTTTGGAAGGAACTTTGTAAGGAGATACGCACATTCCTTATTCAATGACGGAAAAAAGGCCTCTTCCCCTGGCTGGAAAGAGGCCTTTTTTTATAATATAGAGAGTATTTTATCTAACGAACAGCTCTACAATATAGTTGTCTGGGTCGCTGATGTAGAGTTGCATGACGCCATCGCCTCGCGGGCGTGGCCCCCCGACAATAGCAATGTTGCGCGCTTGCAAATATCGTACGGTCTCCTCCAGATCATTATCATCAACCTCTAGCGCGAAATGTGTGCAATGCCCTCTTGCCAGTTCACCCTCCCGATAGCCGCCGGTTTTTTCATGCTCGCCCTGCCCTGATGCGGGATCACCAATCAGGTGCAGTTCGGTATTACCCATGCGGAACCAGGCTCCGGGAAAATCAAATGAGGCTGGTCTCGCAACCTCCTCTAACCCTAATAACTGCCCATAAAAGTGGCGCGATCTCTCGACGTCACTGACCAGCAGGGCTGCATGATCCAGCGTGCGAATTTTCATGATTTGAGCGGCAGAATACCCTCCCCTTCAGGGGTGGGAGGAATGCCACTCCTCCTTTCGATTAAACAGGCTTTCGCCCTCTGGACGAGTTTCAACTTGGTGGCACTGGCGCTGGCATGGATCTTCGTACCATTCAGCGTACGCAGATCGAAGTAGCCAGAGCTTCTACGACCAAAGACAAAACACACCTGTCCCTGGAAGCGCACGCAATCGAAGAGGCGAAAGCCATGCACGTACTTGGGTGCCGTGTTGCGTTGCCGTTTGCCTCCTTTTCTGATGGCCGCCTTGTGGAGCTGGCGATTGTTGCGCCGGACGAACTTCATCAGGTACCAGGTGCCCTCCGTGTGTGCCAGGGGATGGCCGCTGATACAGCGAGCATCGATCACATGGGACTTCTCCAGACCATGTTCAATGCGTGTGTGTTTGGTCAGGTAGCCATACGTCAGATGCACCTTCGGGAACCATGCCTTCGCCCGCTCGTAGATGCGCCAACGGATCATCCCCATCTGGGTCGCATCTCGCAATCCCTGGCTCTTGTTGGCGATGGTGTGCTCCTGGTGGGTCCGGTGAATGAGGTCGTGGCAGGTTTCACAGAGGGTGATTAAGTTCTCAGGCCGATCTCCCCCCGTCTTGCGACTTTCGATATGATGCACGTTGAGGATGCTGTCTTTTGACTTGCCCTGACACCGCTGGCGGCTATGCCCGTCGCGAAACAAGATATATTCCCGGACATTCCAGAACCCAAGCTGTGGCCCCTGTTGGTACGCGCTGCCCTCTATCTCAGGGTGCTGGAGCTTCTGGAGGTCAAACTGGGCGACCTCAATCGTGGTCTGACTCACGGGCAAGAGCTGATGGACCATCTTGATGGTGCTGAGGTGGGCATCTACCCGATGTTGCACTGAGGGGGCGAGCCAGCCATTCGGCCTTTTCCTGTTGAGAAACCGGCAGGGACGATATCTCGTGGTGTGGCTCCTTCTGGCTCGTCGAAACTGGCGGCGTGTGGCAAGGAGTTGCTGGATATCGGTGCGCGGCTTGACTTCCGCCTCAAAAAGCACCCTGTGTTGCGTCGTCGCAGACACCCCGATATGGCGGGTGCCAGCATCAACGCCCAACGAGACCTCCTGCTTGTAGCCGCTACTGCCATAGAGCAGTTGCAGGGTAAACGGAACCGTCTTGACCACTTTGGCCTTGCCTGATGTGAGCAGCAATCGGGCCTTCCGTGGCTTGCAGGGCATGAGCGGTTCGCCGTGATAATTCAAAATAAACACGAACATAGCGTGTTTCTCCTTTCGGAGTCAAGTGCTCTTCGTCTACGTTCAAGAGGCTTGTCATGCCTCCAGCACCGTCTCTGCCCATCAGGACTTTTAACCAGAGGCGCGAGTGCGCTGGGCTAGAGCAGGCACCCAGAGGTCGCATGACCCCTCGAACGGAGTCCTTGCGGACTAAGACTAGTCAATGAAGGCTTTTGCAAGCCTCCGGCTTCTGCCGGGGACCATTGACGACTTCCTCCTGTCTGATTGCTGCTTTCTCAAGGAATCTCCTTTTACATGCTCAGGAACAGTATACCTGATGGGGAGCGGATTTTCCAGGAAACGCGTGTCGAAGCTGCTCACGTTGGCAGTTTGCCTTCACTATCGCCTTTAGGTTACACTTGGTATGAGCTCTTTTAACAGCCTGTAACAATCTGGTTTTGTGCTGTGAGATTTATAGCATTATGTCTATAAGAAATGGAGATGTATTTTTATGACCACCAGCAATCCGCATATTGAGGAAATCCGTCGCCGGGTGCGCGCTTCTTACGATGAGTTGAATCGCCTCATTGAAGGTCCGCTCTCGCATATCGATCAAAACCAGCTTTATCGCTCGCCCGGCGGGGAGGAATGGACGGTGATGGAAAATCTGGCTCATATTGTCGAGTTTATGCCCTACTGGGCCGATGAGGTTGCTCAACTGGTTGCCCGACCAGGGCAGAACTTTGGTCGCACGATGCAGCACGAAGGACGGCTCCGCGCTCTGCGAGAGCACGCTAATGATAGCCTGCAAGAGGCTCGCGCCGCCCTTCCAACAAGTTACGCGCACCTGGACCGCGTCCTGACCTCTTTAAAGGATAGCGATCTGGAACTGACCGGGCGCCACTCAAAGTTCGGTGATCGCAAGCTCGAATGGTTTATTGAGGAGTTCGTAACACAGCACCTTGCCAATCACGTTGAACAGTTGAAAGGTTGCCTGTAGGAATTTAGTGCCGGCCTGATCATCTCCCATACAGCAACATCCTCTTTTTCAGGGCTTCTCAAACGTTGTCTTTTCAGACAGAACGGCTCGCATACGAGCCGTTCTAGAGGAAGGTGCCGGCTGTGGGCTGCGCCCACAGCCGGCACCTTCCTCTCCCTGTGAGCGCCGAAGGCGCGAGGAGTCAAAGCGTGCAGCGACTTTTGAGAAGCCCTGTTCTCTTTTTTTCGTACATATTGCACCTTGAGATCAAGGTGTAGTATACTGTTGTTTAAATCCATCAGGTGCCTTTCCCTCTTCCCTTCCGCGAACTCCTCGCGCTGCACACAATGGGATGCGGGCGAAAGGGGCTATCTACCTGTTCGCGTCCGCACGCGAGCACAAGTACACAGATCGAGGTGTGCGCAAAATGCCGGCTCGCTACGCAGTTCAGGCGGCCATTACGCATTCGATGTCTCCTTACAAGCGGCGGCATTTCCTCTTCACCTGGCTCAAGAAAGAGGGCATTGATGACGCCCTGATCCAGCCGTACCCTGGACACGCAACACGACAGTCGTTAGAAATCTACTCCAGACTGTCTGGCTGATGCACACGGGCTGCTCGTCCATCTAGGTCGGACGTTTTGCTTCGCTCAACGCCTTCACGATGTTGGGGTCACGATGGTCGAAGAAACTGCTGGTTTTGGTGTCCAGCGTCGCCATCACCGCCATATCGTCCGGGCTCAGCGCAAAATCGAACACATGGGAATTCTCCTCAATGCGTTCCTTGCGAACCGATTTGGCAAGCGCCACAATGCCGCGTTGGATCAGCCAGCGCAGAATGATTTGCCCGACGGTCTTCTGGTATTTCTGTGCGAGCGAGAGGAGTAGCTCGTTGTGGAAGATGTCGTGTTTGCCTTCGGCAAACGGCGCCCAGGCTTCCATCTGAACCTCGTTGGCCTGCAGGAATTGCTGGGGTTCGATCTGCTGGTTGAACGGATTGACTTCGATCTGATTCACCGCCGGCTTCACGTTGTTGTGGATCATCAGGTCCATCAACCGGTCGGGTGGGAAGTTGCTGACCCCGATGGCGCGTATCCGGCCCTCCTGGTACAACTTCTCCATCACGCGCCACGCGCCATATACATCCCCAAAGGGCTGGTGAATCAGATAGAGATCCAGATACTCCAGTTGTAACCGCTGCAAGGATCGTTCAAACGCTGGCCTGGTGCGTTCGTCCCCGGCATCCGAAATCCAGAGCTTGGTGGTGACGAACAGATCTTCCCGTGGCACACCACTCCGCTTGATGGCAAAGCCGACGGCCTCTTCATTGCCATAAGATGCCGCCGTATCAATCAGGCGATAGCCGGTGCAGATGGCGTCGTAGACGCTGCGTTCGCATTCTTCGGCGTCATGCATCTGGAAGACGCCAAACCCCAAGAGGGGCATCTTCACCTCGTTGTTGAGGGCGACCGATGGAATAGCTGACATTAGTAGTTCTCCTTCATATTCACCCAGACATCCCTGGTGAACCGCTCCACAGAGACCTTAGACGACGGCTTGTTCTTCAAAACTTCCATGTGTTTTCCTCTTTCTCCTACTGATGGGGAACTTCAGGAGTGGGGTGAGCCGCATGGTTGTCTACGATGCGACGCAGCGTGACAGCCCCGTTCACCCCGCAGGGCCATCCAGCGTAATAAGATACGCTGACGATCTTGTGCCGGGAGGTGTTGAGCCACTTCTTTCGATGTCCAAGCGCTGAATTCCTCCTCATCGGAGAGCAGGGGAGTCGGCTCTGTCACCTGGCTCTACAAGGGGGCTACACCCCCGATATCGTCCAGGCAGTCAAGCGGCTCCGGCAACACTTCGACCAGCCCTTACGCATCGAGGAGATGGCACAGGACCTGGGCATGAGCGTCTCGGGGTTCCATCACCACTTCAAAGCGGTCACTGCACTCAGTCCCTTACAATTCCAGAAGCAGTTGCGGCTCCAGGAGGCTCGTCGTCTGATGCTCTCGGAAGACCTCGACGCCACGAGTGCGGCCTATCGTGTAGGTTACCAGGACGCCTCCTACTTCAATCGCGAATACAAAAGCCTCTTTGGCATCTCACCCATGCGCGATGTACAACGGCTGCGAGGCGAAACGCTCGCCTTCTCTGGGCAATGAGAAAGACGACCTTTTACACAATGATCTCGACCACATCCCCGTCTTCTACGGGGTGAGATCGACCAACCAGTTGACCGTCAAAGCGGGCGGAGGGACCCCAGATGCGAGCATTGCGACAAGCTACCCCCATCTCCTTGTGGATCTGCGCGGCGACATCCGCGATTGTCGCTCCCGGCTGCAAGGCAAGCGGCTCCTCTTCCACCCGCTTTTCGTGACGCAGATAGACGCGGATCAGCCCGGTCAACTTCCATACCGCTTCTTTGAAGGCATCAAGGCTCTTGTCGTCGATGATAGAAACGCCCACCACCGACATGGCCGGTACAGCGGCCTGCAACGTTGCCAGATCGTGCTCGCTCGCTTCATCCATTTTAGTAGCGGCGAGAATCGAGGGCAGGTCAATGCCTGCGGCGATGACCTCCGCCTGCACTTCTTTGAGCACATCAAAGGGCACTCGCACATCCTGGCAATAGACGATAGCATCGGCGGAGCGCAGCACACCGAGAAGCGCACGCCCCCCTCCACGATCCTCATTAGCGCCTTTGATCAGGCCAGGAATCTCAACAAGCTGGACCAGTACGCCGCCAATACGTGTGAGCGAGGCAACCGGGCGCAGCGTAGTAAAGGCGTAATCGCCAATTTTAATCTGGACATGCGAGAGGGCATGGAGCAATGATGATTTTCCGGCGTTGGGCGCGCCCACCAGGGCTATCTGCGCCACTCCTTCGCGGCGCACTGCGATGCTATCGCGATGCACTGTATGCGAGCGGACGTGCGTCTCTTCTATCTGCTCCTGCACCCACTTGCGCAGATCCGCATAAGGGCCGTTGCGATAGCCAGGCAGCTCGCTGAGGATCGCGCGCAACTCGCGCAGGCGCTCGGAACCTTCTTTGCCAATCAGTCGGCGCTTGATCAGTTGTTTTTGTGTTTGATGAGGCATAGGCATAGCTTCATTCCTCCCTGTTCTATGAGTGGTATTCATAGCGGGAGAAGAGCATGCCTAGCAACAGGCTATCTAGCGATAGCCTGAGGGAGAGGAATGCGTCTTTCCCCGCTGCTTACGACGACGCGTGACACTGTAAGCAGCGGCTTAGCCGTTTTTATTTGATTGTTTGGTGCGCCAAGTACTGATGCGAGAACTCGCCATGAACGGTTGATCATCCTTCTTTAACGTTCAATCTGTCCTTAGCAACTATAGCATAAAGCGACGCGCAGCGCAACTGCTGAGTTTTACCGTTTCGCCGGAAGTTGGATGATGCTGACCACCAGCCAGAGACCAGGCGTTACATGCCTCATGATAGAGTTGAAGCAAGTGTGCAGATTCCCTTTGCCAGTTGAGCTCTTCTCGCGCTGCTCGTAGGGCATTCTGGCTCATGCGCGCCAGGGCATCGCGGTCCGCCAATAGCGCATTAATGGCGGCCCCAACAGCCGCCGGAGTCAGGGAAGGCACAACCTGTCCTACATCATAGGCTTTGATAGCAGTTTCGATATCATCGAGCGAGGAGGAAAGCACAGGCAAGCCTGCCATCAGGTATTCAAAAAACTTATTAGGCAGGCAATAGCGAATACTGAGCGAGTGATCTGGGGAGAAAAGGGTCAGACCGATATCTGCCGAGGCGGTCCAGTCTAATAACTCCGCGTAGGGTACGGGAGGGAGCAGCTTCACTCTATCACCGAGCCCCTCTTGCGTGATGAGCGATTGAAGCTGGCATACGGTATCTTTGACCCCCTGACCCATAATCACAATCACATTGCCATCTTTTAAAAATGGTGCGGCTCGCACAAGGATCTCTAGCCCTCGATCAGGCTGGATATTCCCTTGATAGAGCGCAATACCCGTGCCCGCAGGCAGGTTTAGCTGCTGTCGCAGCCGTTCGCTCTTTTCGACGCAACGATATTCTGGCACGTTCCGCAACACCTGGATATTCGACAGATGACAAACATGCCTTAGCGTTTGCGCACAGCCGGGCGACACGGAAAAGACCTGAGCGCAGCGGGGGAGAGTTAAGCGTAAGAGATACGCAAAGAACCGGCCTGTCCAGCGCCAGAAAGCGATGCGCGTCTCCGGCACAGGCACGGGTAACTCATACATATCAAGGATGAGCGGTTTGCGACGCAGCACCGCCGCGATATACGACGCAGGCAAAGCTGTGACATCGCAGGCATGGTAGATATCCGCAGGAGTTTTGATCAGCTCTTTCACGCTGCGCACAAAATTTCGCGCCGCCTCGATGAAAAACCAGGGCTCCCAGCGTCTTGCGATATACCAGAACGGTTCGATAAGGTGCTGGACGCGCACGCCATCTTGCATTTCCTCGACCGGACAGGTACGCGCAGTCTCAATGTCGAAAACGGTAACGGTATGCCCTTTTGCTAGCAGGGCAGAGGCAATACGCTTTGCGCGGATATCAATGCGAAAGCTGCCCAGCCGATACATACATACTTGTAGGGGGCGTTGTTGTCGCTGAGAGCCGCTGGCTTTTGAACTACTCGCTTGAATCAACGTTTTCACGGTTGTATCTCCTTCGATAGCACTTTCTGGTATAAATCGATCAGGACCAGTTGCTCTTTGTCCCAGTTGAACTCTTCTCGTGCCACTCGTAAAGCGTTCTGACTCATACGCGCCAGCGCAACACGATCAGCCAGGATCGCATTGATGGCAGCGCCAACATCTTCTGGAGCCAGCGAAGACACGACCCGACCGACGTCATAGGTGTTGATGATATCCTCAAGCATATCAAGCGAAGAGGAGAGCACGGGCAAGCCTGCCATAAGATACTCAAAGAATTTATTAGGCAGGCAATAGCGGATATTGAGCGAGTAATCTGGGGCAAAAAGGGTCAGGCCCAGATCAGCCGAGGCCGTCCAATCCAATAGCTCTTCATAGGCGACGGCAGGAAGCAGCTTGATTTTATCGGCCACGCCCTCTGCGACGATCAGCTTCTCAAGCATCTCCTGCGTCCCTTCAAGATCCTGCCCCATCAGGACAATCACATGCCCCAGGTCTAAGAAGCGGGCCGCGCGCACCAGAATGTCGAGCCTGCGGTTCTTCTGAAAATTGCCCTGATAGAGCGCAATGCGTGTGCCTGCTGGTAAGCCAAGACGCTTTTGTAAGCGATCCGTCCTGGCAATCTCGCGGTACGAAGGCACGCTGCGCAGCGTAATGACATATGGTACCCTGTACAACTTACGGAGCGGCCAGATAGCACCTGGAGATGGTGTGATGACAGCGGCGCCATTGGATAACATCCAGCGCAATACACGGATTGCCAGCGTACGCAGCAAAGGCCTGCGCTCAATCAGTGGATCTGACATAAGCAGTTCTTGCGCTTCAAAAATCACAGGCTTACGACGTAACCATGCCGCCAGGCAGCAGGCAGGGAGCGACAACTCATTATATGCGTGGTAGACATGCGCGGGAGTCTGGAGTAGAGCGGGCATGCTGCGGAGAAAAGCCCATAGCGCTTTCACCAGGAACCAGGGCTTAAAGCGTGTTGAGACAAACCAACCAGGCATGACTATATGCTTTATACGTATGCCGTTACCCTCTTCAAAGCCTAGATGCTTGCTCTCCACATCTATCACGGTGACGGCAAAACCGGCCTCGACGAGCGCATTCGCCTCTCTCATCAGACGCCTATCGTTCCTTGATTTTTGGAGCGTGTATAAGCATACTTTGAGCGGCTCTAACCTGCTAGAGCTGCGTTTGCGCGCCGGGATTTTTCCAAGTAATAGGAGACACAGTCCATACATGATAAGGGCGCTGCAACGAATACTCCAGGAAACTAAAGCTCCTTGCCCTTGTGATAGGAAAACGCTGACCGCGTAGAATCCGATACCTGTAAAAAGGGCAATGCAGAAGCGACCGATCTCAAAAGGGATGGGATAGAGATACTGGTTTGCGATATATACCAGCAGAGCAAGCACCGCATAGGCGAGCAGTGTTGCCAGTGCGGCGCCCATCGCCCCTTGTTGAGGAATAAGGATGATATTCAACACCACATTGAGAATAGCTGAGAAGGTGACAAAAATGAAGGCTAACCACGTCTTGCGCCGCAAGGAGAGCCCGACGGAGAGCACCGTATACAGTCCATAGAACATCATCGCCAGGTTAATCAGCGGGATAAGCGGGGCCGCTGATTGATAAGTCGAGGGGAAAAACGCATCCAGTACCACTACAGCGGCAAACGAAAGTGCGAAAGAAACAAAAAGCAGCACGATGGCGTACCAGCGAAAGACCAGTTGAAAGATGCTGGCTGCGTTCTCTCTTTTAGCGATATCGTAGAGCACGGTCGGCCATGCTAAAGAAAAGGGGCCGAGTACAACAGCAGCCAGTATTCCTCCCAGGCTGTATGCGACGGCGTAGCTAGCCGTCTGGGTGAGCGGCCCAAGTCGGCTGAGGAGGTAGCGGTCCGAGAGCTGGAGCACCCATACCGATACGAAGCTAAAGACCAGAGGCACCCCAAAGGAGAGCAGGTTCCTGGCGATATCGAGGCGTGGACGTGAGTCAGTACGTAGGCAAGCACGCAGCGGCAGCAGCGGCACTACCCAAACCAGCACGAACATGTACCCCGCCGCTGGTGCAAGCAGAGCTCCTATCACACCGACATGCCATATACCAACCAGAGCAATGGTAGCAATCAAGTTAATAAAGAGGTTGCTAACCGTCAGCAAGGTATATGTTGCAGCACGTTTTTCGGCGCGCAGCCAGGCGAAGCCGGGCATCGTTAGATTTTGCAGGAGGATGACCACAATGGCGTATCGGGTGGGTTCGGTAAACCTGGCGCTGCCAAAAAGTCCCAGAGCTAACTGGGGAGCCACAATCCATGCTACCAGCACAAACGGAATGGTGGTAAGAGTTAACAGCAGCAGCGTCGTTGAGAGTGTAGCCGTGCGATCTTGCGCTAAGTCATAATCGTAGTTGTAGGCACGAAAAAAAGCGGAATCGAGGCCAAATTGTGTAATGCCTGCAAAGAGCGCGATAGTCGTGTTGATAATCACCAGAATGCTGTATTCGGTGCGTGAGAGCGTTCGCGTTAAGAAAGGTGCGAGAGCGAGTGAGACGAGAGGCGAAGCGCAGGACGCCAGCGCATAAATGCTCACACTTTTGAGCAGAGAGTGAAGCAATGGCGCGTAGTCCTGGAACTGAACTCTCCACAATATCGTTTTTGTGAGCATCTGTAATAGCTTTGAAGCGAACGCTTGCTGCCGGTTTTTTGTTGATACCCCGGTTTTATTGATTGGCAACGTCATGATTGGCAGACCTCGCTGGTCATGTTGATAGGGGCACTCTCTATCTCTGCTCGAGTGGTGATGATCTCCTGCAATCCCGACCAGGCAGTTGCACGCATGAGGACACGTTTGAGCTGCGCAGGGTTCTGCTGTTGTGCCACGTAATCTCTGGCCAGTAGCCCCATACGATGGCACTCATCCAGATCCTGGATGAGACTGAGAAGAGCTACCTTCGTTTGCATGACGTCGCCGATGGGTATGGTCAAACCGCGCCCAGCGGCGAGCAGTTGCACATTACCATAAGGTTCGGTTGAAGCAATGACCGCACACCCTGACGCCATAGCCTCTAAGATCGCCAGGGGATAACCGGTACCGCGCCAACTGGTATAGAGGAAAATGTCGCTTATGCCAAGCAGAGTGATTACCTCCGAGCTCAACGCTTCCCCCCAGAGCCGGCATACCCCTTTCATGCCACACTGCACAATCATGCCCTCGATCTGCTTACGTATCGGCCCATCGCCCACAACGAGGAAGCACACACGGGAACGCAGTTCAGGCGTCAGTTCCGCAAGCGTCAGATCAAAAGCTTCCAGCGCAATCTCTATGCCTTTTTCGGGCGCGAGGCGGCAAATCATCGTTACCACAATGGCATCGGCGGCAATTCCTTGTGACTGCCTGATGGTCGCTCGCTCTGTGTTATCAGGGATGACATGGCGATCTATATCAATGCTATTGCAGATGCGCGTCACGCGGCGTGCTGGAATGTCCAGTTCCGCCATCATCTCCTCTACACCATCACCTGCTGCTCCAGGAATCAGAAAATGATCAACAAGACGTGCGGAAAGACGTGCGAAGACCTGGAGAGAAGGCCAGTATGCCTTGAGCAGGACGCGGTGCGGCAGGCTGCGATACCAGGGTAATGTCTTGAGGTACTGGAGACGTTCCGCGCGGTAGAAAGGATTGTGCAACGCCACGATATTGCCATGATCGACGCATATGACGCGCGCGCCGACCAGTTTTCCCGCCAGACCGGCAAAGGCAGAGGTAAAGAGCCCATCCTGTGGCAATAACGCATCATACACAACCCCACGATGCGAAAGCGCGAGTAATTTTGCCAGACCGGCAAAAAAATAAAGCCATACGTGCGGAAAGAGCCAGGAATCCGTCTTGCTATTGCCAAAGCGGCGAACAGTATAGTTCTCGGCATGAGGTCCGACATGTTGGGTCAGGTACTCGACCTGCCATATGTCTTGAGTCACCTGGGCAATCCCTTCGATGGCAGTATTGACGCCTCCCATTAATGGAAAGGCCGTTACCGGAATGCAAACACTTATAGAGTGCTCTGACGGCATTTGGGTCTCAGGAAAAAGGCGCGTACGTATGCGCTTCACCAGGAGAGCTGTGGCTCCGACCCGACCACGCGCTATGCGATAGCGTAAATAAGATTGAGGCCGCTGCCGATACTGCTGCCATTTCAGCGCCAGTTGTGCGCAATGCTGGCAGCCGGTACAGGTGGCAAGGGCCTCCATCAACTGTATGTGCAGTGAGAGCTGCACGGGCGTTGAGAGATGCTGCGACAGCAGGTCCGTGCGCGTCCAGAAGCCAGAATCGAACTCAGGGAGAAGGCGATGCATGGTCGCAAGACCTGTCTCGGTAAGCTCACTGATCATGGTATCACCGGTGACGGCCAGGTAATCATATAAGCCGAGAAGAGCATAAAGCATGCCATCAAGTCCGTGTGCTGCCGGGTAGACGGCGACATCCTCAAAAAAGACGCCATGTTCGCCAACGGGAGCGCAAACCCCTCCATCAAGAATATCACGCTCGAAGGTGCGCACGACGCGATGGGCAGCCATGAGAAACGTGCGGTCACAGGTGAGTTGATAGGCCCTCACGAGCACAGAGAGCGCATTGCCCTGGCGCGATGCGGATAAGCATACTGATCGCATATGCTTATTGGCTACGGGAATGGGGATGGGCCAGCCGCCAGCATCGTCCTTTATGCGTATCTCATGCTTAACCAGCCACTCGGCCTGCTTCAGAAATAGCTGTTGAGCGACCGGGTTATCACCTTTAAGAGCAAGATTCCAGTGAGCAAGGGCATATTGGGTAATGATGATCGGATCATAGATAGCTATTTTCCCTCGATACGGTACGCCCGACGCGTCAAGTGAATGATGGGCCAGCGTAAGAGCCGCCGACATATCAACAGGAAAAGCTGCTAATGCTAACTCAGACATGACAAATCCTTTGCAGTAGCTATACCAGTAACCATAATTGATTGAGCCTCCTTTTCCCATTTTGCTCCCTGCTCCTTTGTTTTCAGGTCTCTGGTGAGCAAAGGCGATGAGATAGCGCCCAGGATAATCCAGCCCGAGCAGGCAAGTGGGGGCAGGGTCCATGCTGGATTAGCGACGCTGTTGAAGCTCAACGATACTGCGAGGGCCAGCCCTCCGCCTAGCAGAGCTCGTGTAGACGCATTGGCCAATGCCCAGTTGTGCAGCGCCAGTCGCGCAATCCCCAGCATAATGGCAAGGAAAATCACCAGCAGCGGTATACCCCCTAGAGCCGCCAGTTCCAGATAGGAGTTGTGTGGATGAAACAGGTGAATAAATTCAGCAGGTGAGCGGTAAGGATTAGCCCGCTCGTAGTACACATAGTACCCCAGGCCAATCCCTGTAAGCGGAAATGCCTGGATGACCCGCAGTCCCGTTTGCCATCCGGCGAGACGCAATGAAACCTCACCCGGAGCAACCGCGTGCTGGAGCAGGAGGCCGAACTGTAGAGGAAAGCAGAGCAGCAACACAAAAACCACCACCCCACCGAGCAGAGGAAGGAGCAAACCATAGTGAATTCGCCCTACGAAAGCAACAAAAATCACAAAGGTGGCCCCTGCTGTTAGCAATCCCCCCGCACTATAGGTAAAGAACAAAGCCAGCACCATGAGCGCAAACTCAACCCCGTACAGCGTTTTTTCAAAGGGACTGCGACTCTCGAAAAAGAGTCCTAAAGGGAGAAAAAGCATAGCGGCAAAAAAGCCTCCGCTCGTATCTGGATTGGCAAAAAAAGAGTCAACGCGGAATACACCGGACTGGCCCAGCGCATAATTCCCGGCTACCGTCGTCAGGAAGAGATCATGGCGCCCGTCCTTGAAAAGAAATATTCCGGTGGTGGCCTCTAAGAGTGCGTGCAACGCAATAAGCGTGCCGAGCAGAGAAAGCAGCTTGAACAGGCGGCGAACGCTGGCGACATCCCGACCGATGCTTGTACCTAACCAGAAGAAGATGAAAGCGCCAAAAACGACATCCAGGTAATAGCTGAGGCCATCGGACAGGGTTAGCCCCATGAACGCGGGCAAGAGTGCGAACGCCAGGAATAGCCCCCATAGCCAGAGCATCGGCGGCTCCGCCCAGGCTTTATATGTGGAGCGAGTAGTAAAGAACAGCAGGAGCAGCAGAACAGTGATGATCTGCCCCAAGATAGCCAGCCCTAAATACCAGTCAACGTAGATGCGCGTCGCAACGACTATCATGACGGCCAATTCGTCGGCGCGCACACTGATGATCGTTGCCAGTGCTAACACAGCAATCCCCAACGCCCATAGATAGGGAGTGGAGGCAAGGAGTATGCGATCCATCTTCGTAACATCGAAGGTTGGCAGCGCGATAGGAGTAATAAGAGGAATAAGGAGACCGACGAGGCCCAGTAGCAACACAATTCCTCCCATCGTTACAGCAAGACGGAACTGGACAAGTAATCTGCCGTGACTCGCCTGCTGATTTTTTTCCAGCCGAGGTAGACGTTGTCTGAACGCCATTGTCAGCTTTTCGGCTCTCATCTTCACGTCACTTGCCTTTCCTGGCGCTAGAGGAATCGAAGTTGGGAACGCCAGTGATGTGGGTGGGCACTGTCACAAATGCCTGATTTTCCTGAGCATGACTGCTCTTATCAGCCTTGTCGGCGCCATAATAGTAGGAGTACACTGGATGTTTGCGGTTGCGGCGCTGCTTGTTGATGATATAGCCCAGTATATTGGAACCTGCCTGTTTCAGCAGCGCATTCGTTTGCGCGAGCGTTTTTTTAGTAGTGCGCGTAATATCAAGCACCACCAGTGTGCCATCAACCTTCGAGGCCAGAATACTTGCATCTGAAAGCCCCAGCAGGGGAGCGGTGTCAAAAATGATAATTTCTGCCTGGCAATGCTCCAGTGCAGCCAGGAAACGCTGCATGGCCTGAGATGCGAGCAGCTCGGTAGGATTGGGCGGCAAGAGGCCGGCAGGCATCACCTGTAAATTAGGGATGTCCACATGGTACATAAACTTATCGAGCGGCAAGCCAGAGGGCCGCGTTTCCTCGCGAGCTGGCCCGGCAACAGCATTGACGAAGGAACGCTGCTGCGCGTTTGAGGTTGGCGACGCTTCTCCTATGCCTGAGGCCACAATGGCATCACTCAACCCTTGCAGGTCCTTTCCCATTAACGATAGGCCAAATAACAGGTGTTGTGTCGGACGACGCAGGTCCGCATCAATGAGTAACGTGCGCTTACCAGTCTTTGCCATAAAAATCGCCAGGTTGGCAGCGATAACACTTTTGCCATCACGGGGCTGCGCGCTTGTCACTGCTAACGTACGCACAGGCCTATCTACGCTGGCAAAGCCGATGCCGGTGCGCAAGATGCGGAAGGCTTCAACATTGGCGCTATCACCTTGAGGATGAACAAGATCGGCGGGCAATGACTGCCAGATGGTCGCAAGCAGCGGGCGCTCCAGTAAGCGGGGTAGCTCCTCCTGGGTACGGATGCGTGTATCCAGTTGCTCAGAAAGCACTGAAAGCAGGATGCCGAGCAAGAGGCCGGCCAGCAGACCTGCCAGAGTATTGAGCAGGGTATTTGGCTGGACGGGCCTTGATGTGATTTGAGCTGGCTGGGCTATTTGCAGAAAATTGTCGTTTTGCGAGACCGCTAATTGGAGCTGCGCCAGCGTCGATTGCAACTGATCATAGTGCTGCTGCAAACCATTCACCTGTGCAATCAAACTTGTTATCTGTGACTCCGCCCCCCCGTGCTCTTGTAACTTGCCGATCTGGGCCGTGATCGTGTTTATTTGGGCCTGGATTGCGCTAAGATTTTGCTGCAAATTCTGTGTTTGCTGGTGCGGCCCGTTATCTGCCTGAAAGATCTGCTGCTGATGCTTAATCAGGGCAGCCGCGACCTCGTTAGCCAGGGTAGCAGCATTGACCGGGCTTGGATCTAACACGCTGATCTCAAAGAGTTGTGTATCCAGCTTGGGGGTTGCACTTACCCTTCTGGCAAGCTCATCGACGCTGAGTCCTTGATGATGTGAGGCTACTTCGCGCAGAACCGTATTGCTTACGGCCAGTTCCGCCTCGGTCTGAATAAGCTGATCGCTCGCCAGGAGGCTATTAATATCAGCCTGGTTCGTTCCAGAATGAATGGTAATCTGTATCAGGACAGATGATTGGTAGAGGGGCATCATGAGCTTACTGGCTAGATAGGCGCTCAGGGTCACAACAACAAGGCAGGTGGTAATTAACTGCCACCGCTTTCCTATGATCTCAATATAATGTCCTAACGTCATGTTTTTCCTACTTCGTCATTCAATGCATTACCTGCCCCGGCAACGCACCATTTCAATGATTGTTTTCAGAACGATGGTAATATCAAGCTTGATTGAACGATGCTCAATATAGTAGAGGTCGTAATGCAGTTTTTGGCGCGTATCCAGGTCTGAGCCTCCATAGTGGTAGTTCACTTGCGCCCAGCCGGTCAGCCCGGGCTTGACATGCATACGACAGCTATAGCGGGGGATACATTGCTCCAGATGGGATACCAGCATTGGCTGCTCTGGACGAGGTCCTATCAAGCTCATCTCGCCGCGCACAATGTTGATCACCTGCGGGAGCTCATCGAGATGGGTCACGCGCAAGAAACGCCCCACCCGCGTGATCCGCGTATCGTTGATACTGGCCCATACCTCCTGCCCTTCGGGTCCACTATCCGCGAACATCGTGCGGAACTTGTAAATCGAAAAGATCTGCCCACGATAGCCTTTGCGTGGCTGCCAGTAAAAAATGGGACCGGGTGAGTCCAGACGAATCACTATTGCCAGGAGCGGTAACAATAAGAGTAAGATAAGTAAGCCGAGCAGCACGAACGTAAAATCCAGGCAGCTACTCCAGCAACGATAACCAAAAGAGGTCCGTCCTTCATGTGGCGGCTGTTTGAAACGCCCGTTTTCGGGCTGATCGAGCGTATCATTTCCCCACTCTATTTGTGTGCGCTGCCTGTCCTGGATCTGTGTCGTGGGAGCGCCGTGCTTGAGTGGGACTTGCAGATCGCTATGCTTCTTTTCCCAGCCCATCATCAAACGCTCCCTTTCGTCTTCGTCAAAGGAACAGGATGTTTTTCGGTTATTCGTTCGTCTATACTCAATCGCTCCTCTTCCGCCTCAGGCTCGCGTTCCCACTGCGTAGCACTGGAGGCAGTGCCAAGCAATCGGGCAAGGTGCATGTCGAGACATTCAGTGAGCAGATCGTAATCGAATTGCTTTTCCGCCAGGATACGGCCTTGCCGCCCCATTGATCTCGCTCTGTCGGGATGCCCGCGTAGATAACGGATCGCCGATACCAGCGCATCTGCGTTCTCCGGCTCCACATACAGAGCAGCCCGAGATCCGACTGCGATCCGCCGCGCCTCCCCATCAACCCCCAGAAGAATAGGGCGGGCGCATGCCAGGGCTTCTAACATCTTCACCGGCATGGCCATTGCAGACATGGGAAGCTTGCGCAACGAGACCAGGCAGCAGTCAGCAGCGGCCAGCAGACGAGGGACCTCCTCATGCGGAACGGCGTCCAGAAACGAGACGTTTTCAAGTCCGCTCCTGCGAACGCGCTCCATCAGTTGGCCCTTTGTCACCCCGTTGCCAACAAACACGAAATGTACATCAGGATCGTCCCGCATCTTTTCCGCTGCTTTGAGAACGGTTTCGAGACTGTACAATAGCCCGTGGTTTCCGGCATGGAGCAGTGTAAAGCGGCCATCCCAGCCCAACTCGGAGCGCGCCTGTTTCTGAGACTGTGGGCGAAACGTATGGATATTCACCCCATTTGTCAGGCAAAAGACCCGGTTGGGGGGAAGCCCACAGCGAACGAGCAGGTCGCGCAGAGGTTCCGACTGCGCCCATACCAGTCCGGCCCTGCGGTATGTTGACCACTCCAACCACCTTGCCAGCCTGATGATCATGCGGTTGCGCAATACTCCGAGCTGAATAGCAACTTCAGGCCAGTGATCCGAGATCATGAAAATAAAGGGGCAGCGTTTCCAGGACGCGAGTATACGACCGGCAAGGGCATCCAGCAGAGGGGGCGATTGCACGATAATCACATCTGGCTCCCCTATTGCCTTCCCCCCCAGTAACGGTGCCAGAAACGCAAAGGATAACTGGGAGATGACACGACGCACAAACGACGTATTCGGGCTCACAACACTCCATACGCGGATCACGCGCACGCCATCAAGAAGCTCCTGCTGTAGCAAACGGCCTCGATACGCTGGCGGCACAATACCATCAGGATAACTCGGAACTGTTGTGAGAATAGTCACTCGGTGCCCTCGTTTCACTAACCCTCTGGCTGTTTCGCTAATACATACGGCAGCAGCAGCTTTTTCCGGTAAGTAATAGGGAGAGAGAAAGAGAATATGCGCCACGATTTCAACCCTTCATTGTAGCTGTCAATAGCATTGGTCAGATGGCACTGCTGGCAGCAAGAGCATCCCCACTCGTGACGATTACCGCTTCATTACAGTGAGTACATCTGCCGACAATGCTTGCTGATGCCTGTTGAACGTCGGTGAGCGGGCGTCCGCAGCGACATACATAGCCGTGCATCTTCGCCGGATTCCCATAAACCAGTGCAAAATCTGGAACCGAGTGCGTGACCACCGAGCCTGCGCCAATCATAGCGAATGAGCCGATAGTGACGTTGGGGATCACCATTACCCCGGCTCCGATAGAGGCCCCGTAGCGCACCAGGATATGACCAGCCTCCCAGTCGTCGTTTCCCTGGAGCCGCCCGTCACGCGTGATGGCGCGAGGGAACATATCGTTACATAATGAAACACATGGCCCGATCATGACGCCATCTTCTATAGCGGCCCCATGACCAATCACCGTATTGAACTGGATTTTGACACGGCTCCCGATGACGACGCCAAAATCAATGTACACCCCTTTGGCGATGTTACACTCGGCCCCAATCTGCGCTCCTGTGCGTACCTGCGCATGGCTCCAGATGCGGGTTCCTGCCCCAATTTGCACATTCGCTTCAACTTCAGCAAGCGGATGGATAAAAATGTTTTCGCTCATAAGTCAGCCTTCCTACATGTGTTTCCGTGAAACTCTCCTGATCAGCAAGAAGAATTTGCTATCACCTTTACCTTACTTACAGCCCTATAAAAATATGTCTGAGATTATCAATTTGCAGGAGGTGTTCGAGATCAGTGGCTGATTACTGGGGAACTACTAAAAAGATGATGATCAATATTACTTGTCGGGCAATACTATCCCGGCCCCTTTTGCTCTTCAGGGACGTTCGGCATAGCGGGTTTTATATCCTGCTTCCTACTTCTTGAGCAACTTTTGTCTCTGATGCTGCATAATATTCCTCGTGGGCCGCGCCTGACAGTTCGATAGCCGTTTTTAAGACCGCCAGTCCATCTTCCCCTGTCACCGATGGCGAGGTATCGTTGCGCAGGGCGGCAACAACATCTTCATACTCCAGGCGCAACGGTTCAGCCTTCTGCACCTTCAAACGGGTCACTGCGCCTTCGCTCACGCCATCGGGCGTGGACAGGGCATTCTGGGTAGACGGAGGACAATCATTCTCATAGAAGTAAAGATCCTGCGTCAGGTAGTTGATGAGATACATCCCTTTATCGCCCGTCACGCTAAGTTCGCGTATCTTAGTGGGGGTCAAGCGGTTCACATCCAGCATCCCAACAGCCCCGTTGGTGAATTGGAGCGTTCCTAGCATCAAGTCCTCGTATTTGTGATGGATTCTGCGCCGGGTCTGGGCATGGACCCGCTCAATCTCGGCATTGGTGAGATAGCGCATCACCTCCAGATCGTGTGTTGCCAGGTCAAGCGTCACCCCCACATCACGGATGCGCGGCGGGAACGGCCCGAGTCGTCGCGCGTGCAGATGGAATACCTGACCCAGCTCTCCTTCCAGCAAGCGCCGCTTTGCCTCAATCACGGCAGGATTAAACCGTTCGATGCTCCCTATAGCGATTTTTGCTCCCCTCAGCCGCGCCAGAGAGATCAACGTTCTGGCATCTTCGACAGTAGCGGCCATTGGTTTTTCAATCAGGACATTGACGCCTTGATCTAGGGCATGGGAAGCGACTTCATAATGCAAATACGTTGGCACAACCACCGAGACAAGATCGGGCTGGACAGCCTTGATCATCTGCCGGTAGTCGGTGTATCCCGCTACATGGAAGCGGTTCATGGCGAGTTTCAGCGTCGGCTCGTGCGTCTCCGCAATGCCAACAAGTTGGACCTCATCCCTGGCAAAGTCGCGGAGCAGCCGCAGGTGATTCATCCCCATCATTCCTGCTCCAACAACAGCAATCTTTACAAGCAAAGATTGAGTACCTCCCTTTACGGATATGCAGCCATTACAGTTTTTGGCTCATTGATATCTATTTTTTAGTGTAGCAGCGTTACCAAACGATATATTTGAGCCTGTCCCGCCGGTGTGAAAAAAAGATAGCCGGGATAGGGATCTCAGCTATCTTTTTGACGTAACGTTGTAGTGAAAAGGCTTATTGAGAGCTAGAGGGTGACACACTCACCTTTTGCGCAGCCGTTCTTCCTACAACAAGTATTGTGAATGCAGCCAACAGAATCAGTGCCGCTGCTGGAGCTGCTCCCCCAATGGCAAAGATTGGAGCGTGGCCTGAAAGGAAGGAGCGTTCACCGTAGAAGAAGAACACTATCGCTATCACGTAGAAGAGCTTACTGACCATCCGATAGTTGATGTGGTTACCTCTTTGCGCAACGACTACCTTGAAAGCTCCGCGTATTATCAGGAGCAGAAGTACAGCAGCTATCCAGAGCATGAACCCGGTCGCATTCCCTTTTGGTCCCACCTGATAACCGTTTACTCCTACCGTCAAGTTGAAGTAGCTTCCGGCTAACAAGATCGCTAAGCCAAGAACAAGGAGGGTCTCTGTGATAAGCAGACGAGGGAATCTGGCAAGGCCCTGCCAGTTCTCTAACCGCGCTTTGACGCCTTCACGACCCATCAGAAGAAACATGCCAGGAACCGCAATTCCCAAAAAGCTCAACCAGTTCCACTGCGGAGGTTTGAGCGCCGCTCCCGATAGTTGCCCAACGGCAATCACCAGCAGGATAGTGCCAACAATTAGCATGACACCATCACGGAGCATGATAGGAAACGTGATGTGTCCTGATGGGCGGGCGGGCTTGGAGATCCCGGATAAGGCCAATCCGCCAGCGCCAAAGGCCAGACCCGCCAGGACAACGATGAACTGAGCGAGGGCGATTGCTGGAGAAGCGTAGCCCAGGTGAAAGGCTGTCATAGAGAAGCCCAGGTAGAAAAATGCGTTCGCAAGCGCAGCATCCCCGGAAAGTATCCCTATGCCATGATCCATGTGTTTCTTGTTCAAAATTCCACGCCAGAGCAGAATAGCGGCATGGAGCATGCCGAGGCTGAACACAACCTCTGCTCCCGTGAAGATGATACTCAGGCCCAAAACAATCTCGCCCTTCTTGAGGCTGATGCTCGTCGGGGTAAAAAGGGCAAGAACCAGCATAGCAATGCCGATCAGAGTAAACGCACATGCGCTTACGAAACTATATCCCCTCACAAATCTATTCGGTAAGGGAGCAACCGCTGCATATTGTGTCGCGTCAATTGAGAGTGACTTGTTCATCGAACATCTCCTTCTTCTGTTGGATAAGTATTGTCCACGACACGACCGGGAAATACTGTGAGACGTCATGGTGCAACAGTCCAGTTGTCCAGGCACATCTTTCTGTTTGTTTTTCCTTCACCTACCTAGACTGCTTTTCTACAAAAATATTCCCGGTAAAATCGTAAAATATAAAAACTCTACATTATAAATACACTATCTAAAATACATATGTTGTAATATTATTGTTGTAATGGGTGTAGGGTCGGATGGAAATGAAAAGATCAGCATGCTTTTGCACCTGGGTAGTGGGAATAAAACACGAAAAAACAGTCTCTCCTAGAGAAGATGAAAAGGGAGAGTAAGTGGAAAAACACGACCAACGTTTACGCTTTGAGCAACTTATCTTACCGCACCTGGATGCGGCGTATAATCTGGCTTACTGGCTGATACACAACGACCAGGACGCACAAGATATGGTGCAGGAAGCATACTTGCGAGCCTTCAGGTTTTTTCAAGGTTTTCGTGGTGGCGATGGCCGTGTCTGGCTACTGACCATTGTACGCAATACCTGCTATACCTGGCTACAGCAGCGCCGGACGGATGAGTTGACAATACCTTTTGAGGAAGAACTCCATGATCTGGAATGCGATGCCCTCAATCCAGAAGTACTGCATTTGCACCGTATCGATCAGCAGAGGCTCAAAGATGCGCTGGGGGCGTTGCCTGTAGAGTTTCGCGAAGTAATGATCTTACGCGAACTGGAAGAATTATCCTACAAGGAGATTAGTGCCGTTGCTCATGTACCCCTGGGGACAGTGATGTCTCGCCTGGCACGCGCACGTAAATGGCTTCAACGCTATCTCGCTGATGAAATGAACGAGGAGAAGAAAATATGAATTGTACAGAGACGCAGCGTCTTCTCCATGCGTATATAGATGTTGAATTAGATATGATGGACACCTTAGAGGTCGAGCAGCATCTCCAGAAGTGTCCAACCTGTTTAGCAATCTATAATAATGATCAGGCATTGCGCACAGCAGTAAAAACAGGCTCTCTGTATTTTCAGGCTCCTGAGAAACTGCGGAAGCGTATTCGGTCATCGATACCGAAAGCGAATAAAGCCGCATTGCTTGCTCAGGCGGTATCCTGGCGCGGCCTGAGCGTTGCGGCGGTGCTGCTCTTCGTCATGCTTTTCGCAGCCTGGGGGATTACTCGTTTCTGGCCTGCCTACATAGCAGGAATTTCTCTGCCGCAGGAGGTGCTCGCTGCCCATGTGCGCTCATTGATGGCAAGTCATCTGGTAGACGTACCATCCTCTGACCAGCACACCGTTAAACCGTGGTTTGATGGAAAACTTGATTTCTCACCTTCAGTCGTCGATCTCGCTTCTCAAGGATTTCCCCTGCTTGGCGGACGCCTGGATTATCTTGATAATAGACCTGTAGCAGCAGTGGTATACAGGCATCAGAAGCACATTATTAATCTCTTCATCTGGCCCGCGACGCAAGACGAGGGCAGCGAAACGAATACGACCACCCTTCAGGGCTATCATCTAATTCACTGGAAGGAATCGGGGATGACCTATTGGGCTATCTCGGATCTGAACCTCAATGAGCTGCAAACATTTGTCCAACTCGTGCAAAGCTCATCTGGCGGCCTGCCCCACTGATTGAAGAGGATAGCTGAGGCCTCTATCTCAGCTATCCTCCTGGCGATCTGGCCAGTACCGTTCAAAAAGAGGAGGCGGTGCCAAGACTAGCCTCTCATCCCACGCCGCCGCCCAATGTGCCGCCGCCATCAATGACGTTCACGGTCCCGGTGATGTAATTGCTGGCCGGACTCGCGAGAAAAAGGGCCACCCCGGCGACATCCTGCGGCTCCCCGAAGCGACCGAGCGGGGTGCCAGCTAACGCGGGTGCAGCAATACTCTCGGTCTCCACAAGAAAGGCTGCGAATTTCGTTTTGATAATGCCTGGGGCAATGGCATTGACCTGAATGTTGTCAGGACCAAGCTCCTGTGCCAGGCCCTTTGTGAGGGAGATAACGGCGGCTTTGGACATGCTATAAGCCCCGAGTCCCCTGCCCGGTCGCAGGCCACCAACCGAGGACATATTGATAATTTTGCCTCCGCCGCGCTCCCTCATCGAGGGGACACAGAGCCGGGCCAGCTTGATGTAGCCAAAAACGTTCACTCTAAATATCTTCTCGATCGTGCGGTCTTCCAGGGAGAGCAGCGGACCAAAGGCCGGGTTAATAGCTGCGTTGTTGACCAAAATATCGATGCCTCCGAACTGCGCTCTGGTCTTATCGACCAGGGCCTCAAGCTGCTCGTCCTCTCCAACGTTCGCCACCACCGGTAGCACTTTGCCGCCGAGGGCCTCGATTTTCGTCGCCACCTGCTGCAAACCCTCTAGCTTACGCGAGGCAATCACAATATTCGCTCCAGCCTGTGCGTACGCTATGGCAATCGCTTCTCCGATGCCGCGACTTGCCCCGGTAATCAAAGCGACTTTGCCCGAGAGATCGAAGGATACGTGGGGGTCTGTCATGTGCCCTGCCTTTCTAAATGTGTTGCAAGGTACTCAACACATTTACTCGATGCATTCCCAATTCTCACAGCGATACGTGCGTTTCCAGAAGCGGCATAGGTTGCCTGCATCCGCAGCTTCCACAGGTTTTCGAGGTATCGCGCTCATCTAAGAGTACCAGTTCTTTCCCAGAAATTATACACCTTATACATGAGCATTTGCACGAACCCGTAGATCCCTAGTCTTGGCCAGGATAGCCGACAAGGCAGTCGAATGCCTGCTCGTGTGTCTGCATTAGTGGCTCTATGATACAATGATAAAGAGGCAAGAGAATACAAAATACGAGAAAGGTTGCACTAGTTAGAATGAATCTTTACAGAAACCAAAATCAAGCAGCATTGGCCTGTTTTTCACAGAAAACTACTCTCGTTGCCATAGAAGCTGCTTTATTAGGTGCAAAATTGGTTGATTCTATTTATGGCACACCTGTTGAGCAGTTACAAACTCAATACAAAGCTGATGCTGGCATGTCTCCTGTAACCATCGCAGACTGGCAATCAGAAGCAATCATTACTCGAATCATAAAACAACATTTTCCTACCCATCAGATCCATGAAGAGGAGTCCGGGATACATGAAGGGCAAGAAAATATCTGGTATGTTGACCCCCTGGATGGCACCTCCAGTTTTATTAAAGGGCAGCGTTACTCGACAGTTGGCATCTCTGTCTACACTAAAGATGGTCATTATGTATCTGCTGTAATTATCAATCCCTTTGAGAGAGAGCTAGTAGTTGCCGAAAAAGACACAGGCGCCTATCTGTTTACCATCGATGCAACATTCACGACCATTGAACAATTGAGAAAGATCACGGTTTCCGAGAAAAGCTCTATAAGAGGGTCTATAGCTTATATTGATGCGTCCTTTAACGCGAAAACAGTAGACGCAAAAATACAATTTCTTCGACAACTCGCGTTGCTAGGGATAGGAGAAGATAACAAGGGGAAAATAGGATATCGAATGACAGGCAGCAATATTGATCAACAACGACAAGTTGCCGCTGGCAGAGCAGAAATTGGCTTGACGGATGCCATCGGTGGCCCCTATGACTGGAGAAGCGGCTATGTCATAGTGACTGAAGCGGGCGGAGTGATGCTCGATGTCCATACTGGAGCAGCGCCAACAAACGCGTCGGTAGCGGTTATTTATGGGAATAAACATCTTCTTCCCATAGTCTTTCCACTTGCGCAAAAAGCCTATCGTAGTTATGGTGGCTTCAAGTAGTTCCAGGGTGTTCACTTGTGTTATCGACATCTATACCCTTTGGTAGTAAGCCGCGATAGCCAAAGGTTCCTTTATAAAAAGGAAGCTTATGCGTGAGCCTGCGAAGCTTTATTTCAGATTTAGGGTCTATAACTAATCGGGGAGAAAGGAATCGAATACCTAAATGCGCTAGCTTCTCAACCATCGTGACTTCTAAGTTGGCTTCCTGCATTCTCAACAGTGGAAGGCGCGCGATATCTGCTGTTTCTCTGATATAGTCCTGTAGTCTTTTGAGATACTTGCCACTTTTTACATGGCCAGATTTGTCAAAGAGGGTTTCATAGTCCCACCTTGGGCATCCAGTTTTCTCTATGGCTTCCCGAATTGCGAGAATGTACTCGACAACTTTTTCAGGTAATCGTTCTTGCTCATACTCCGGTTCCTTCATTAATTCAACGATATATCCTCCCCAACTCCATAGGCGATTCTGGTTCACCTGAACAGCTTGCCAGTTCGTTGTGGCAGCATGAAGGGCATGATTACGTAACGCGTGTGGGAAATAGATTGCTTTCGTGCCTGCTGCTTCGCTGGCGATGCTGACACCTTCCATATACTGCCATCCTCTTCGAGATGCCATCCCGAATTATGTGTAAAGATGAGCAGTCAGCGAGTGGGTAAAGCAATCGAGCAGAGAGACTGATCAAAGGGAAAGGCCTTGTGCGAACCCAGAGTCGGCCAGTCAGTGCGAAGCCACCGAAAAGATATGAT
>DASRHT010000077.1:0-94714 GCA_035650355.1 Ktedonobacteraceae bacterium | reverse complement strand
AAAGATCCAGTTCTATGTCGCTCATCCTCCCTTTTTCCTCTGTCTTTCTCCGCCTGCTGGATGTATTTCATCTTTTCTGCGAAGAAAAGCGGCCCAATGCACTTTAGCAAGACTTCTACATATGAGTTAGTTGCACCCCTCAAGCGAGCCGCCACCCCCATTCAGCCGTCGTACATAGCACGGTTGCTGAAAAGCGGGACGCGTTTCAAGCTCAAGCGAGCCGCCACCCCCATTTAGACCCCCGATGGGCATAATATAGCATGAGAAGCCAGATAAAGCAAGGGTTTGCGAAAGGCTCTTTTGGGGAGGGAGTTGTGGGGTGGTCAATGCGGGCATTTTTCTGCCCAGATCGACCTGGATACGGCTTGTGAAGACACGCGAGAGGCTCAAGCTTGAGCCTCTCGCGGCTGAGCTGACTGAGATCACGAGGAGCCGCTCAACTACCTTATTTAGGAACGCGTGTGCGGGTTGGGAAGAGGATGCGCATGCGTAGGACACGTTCGCGCTGGCGTTCCTCGTTCAGACTGCGTGAGCGGGCCTTGAGCAGATCGGTCAAGCCGACAATGCCCACCAGTTTCTTTGGATTATCGCGCTCAACCACCGGGAAGCGCGTAAAGCCCGTCTGCGCCATGCGGTAGACAACGGGGCGCAGCGACTCATCCGGGTAAGCCACAATTGGATTGGCCTGGATGCAGCTCGTCAGGAGATGATCGCTCTCCTGCATCTTCTGCGTCAGGTGCTGGAGATCGTGCCTGGTGGCGACGCCAAGCAATTGCCCATGATCGTCAACGACGGGATAGAGCCGCTGCCCGTGCTGATTCGGCTTGGTGATCAGCAACTGCTCCAGGTCTTGCTTGGTAATGGAGGCTGGCAGCGCCACAATATTGGTGCGCATAACTTCGCGCACGAAAAGGATCTCCAGCGGATCGGTGGAGTACTCGCGGCTCATATGGTAGCCGCGGCGACTCACCTTCTCCGTCAGGATCGAGCGGCGCATCACCAGCACGGTAAAGCCGTGGGCAATCACCGTAGCAATCAGCAGGGGAAGCGCAGCGTTGAAGTCGTGCGTCAATTCGAGCGCGAAGATTACACCGGTGAAAGGCGAGCGCATCGTTCCGCCCAGGATCGCGCCCATGCTGATGAGCGCCCAGAAGCCAGTGCCCTCGTTCGGCAGGAAGAGTCCCAGCAGGCCACCCAGCGCGCCTCCCATCATCAAGAGTGGAGCCAGCACGCCGCCTGACGTTCCAGAGCCGAGCGAAGCTGACCAGATGATCGACTTGACAATCAGGATGCCCAGCATCAGTTGCAGCGTAAAGTGGCCCTGCAATATCTGCTCGATCACATCATAGCCGACTCCAAGCGCCTGCGGAAAAATAAAGCCGCCAATGCCTACGATCAGGCCGCCAATCGCGGGCCACCACATCCAATGGATCGGCAGGAGGCGGAACCCATCCTCAAAAGCGTAGACTGCCACCGTGAGTAGTGACGAGAGGAGACCGGCCAGCAAGCCAACCAGGATGCAGCTAAGGAAACCCATAGGACCGATAAATGCCACATGCGGGGGTACCGGGAAGAGGGGACCGGGACCGATGATATAGTAGCGCACGATGGCCGCAATCGCGCTTGCCAGCGCCACCGGAACCAGGCTGCGCGGCTTCCATTCGAAAAGCAGCAGTTCAACCGCGAGCAGGACCGCAGACAGGGGAGCCGAGAAGGTCGCCGACATACCACCCGCCGCTCCGGCAACCAGCAAGATCTTGCGCTCAGTGCTGGAAAGATGGATGAACTGGGCGATCATCGAGCCAAAGGCCCCGCCGGTCATAATAATAGGTCCCTCCGCACCAAAGGGGCCGCCGGAACCTATCGAGATGGCGGAGGAAAGCGGTTTCAGGAAAGCAACTCTTGGTTCCACCTTGCTGCCGTTAATCAAAATTGCTTCGATTGCCTCCGGGATGCCGTGCCCCCGGATACGCTCGGAGCCGTAGCGCGCCATGAAGCCAATAATGAGCGCGCCAATCACCGGGACCAGTATGACCAGTGGCCCTAGATGGTTCCCCGCTGGCGAGGCCAGGTCAAAGCCCCAGCGCTGGAAAAAAAATAGATTGGTGAACAGACCGATTAAGCGTAGCAGGATCAGTGCCACGAACGCGCTCAAAACGCCGATCCCTATCGCCAGCAGGGAGATATAAACAACTCGCGGCCTGGTGGTAAAGTCACCCAGCCTTCCCGCCTCTTCATTAGGCCCTAAACGGTTCAACTTATCAACAAGATGTTGCCAAGCAGCAGCCAACATGTTCCTCCTTATGGTCTTATGGTATCCTGGACACTTTTACTAAAATTATATCGTACCACGACATAAATAGCAATTAATGGAAAATATTGACACAGGGCTTCTCAAAAGTCATTACACACTTTGACTGCTCGTGCCTTCGGCACCTTCCTCTCCAGAACGGCTCGCAAGCGAGCCGTTCTGGATGAAAAGACAACGTTTGAGAAGCCCTGAATATTGACATTCGTGCGCTTTACCCCTACAATCCCGATAGATAGGAAACGTATCTTTCGCGCAAGAAAGGAAATGGATGGAAGGTAGATCGCATCTGCTGATTGGCCTGACGGCTGGCGTGGTGCTGGATAGTATGATTCACCTGTCGGGCGACCCTTTGACGATGGCAAAGGCAATTCCTCTGGTGCTGCTAGTAAAAAAGGCCGTCTACTACTTCGCGGTGGGGTTTGGCGCGCTTCTGCCCGATATCGATAATGCGCGCAGCACGCTGGGCAGGAGGATGGGGGTGGTCAGCAAAGAGATCCAGCATCTTGCGGGCCATCGCACGTTCTTTCATAGCATCCTCGGACTTATCTTTGGTTCGTTGCTTGCTATCGGGTTAGAGCAGGTGGTAATCTATCTGCTAAGCCAGCATGGCTTGTCCCTACCGGCCCAACTGGTCGGGGCGTCGCATCTGGTCTTCTTTGGTGTGTTATTTGGAGCAATCATGCATATAGCGGCTGACGCGCTGACTCAGGGAGGCGTGCCGCTGTTCTGGCCCAACCGTAAGCGTTATGGGTTTCCGCCCAATCCGCACTGGCGTTTTCGTACCGGAACCTGGCCCGAGTTTGTCATCGTCTGGGCATTTATGGTTGTAGTGGCCCTCGGGGTCTGGTGGTCGGTAATTACAGTTTAGGTTTCAAGCCCTCAAGCGGGTCGAGCATGAACGGCGACCTCCGAGACCCCATAGAGGGAGAGGATACACCCAGAATCCCGAGAAGTCAAGCGGAAATGCGTTAAAAATATGAAAATATCTGCTCTGCGCCTGCGTTTTACGCGGCAAACTCAGGAACGAAGCGCGTGGCTGCTGCTGGCGCTGCTGATGCTGATATACGCGCTGGTGATCAGCTATCTGGCTGTATTGCGCTACGACACGTTCAAGGCGACCGCCTTTGACCTGGGCAATATGGATCAGGTGCTCTGGAATACCATTCATGGTCGTCCATTCCAGTTTACCAATCAGGGAGCTGATTGGTATGGGCCGCCCACGCGCCTGGCGATCCACTTTGAGCCGATTATTTTGCCCCTTTCCCTGCTCTATGTCTTTGGTGCCGACCCGCGCATCCTGCTGGTATTCCAGACGCTGGCGCTAGTCTCAGGTGCTCTGCCTGTTTTTCTGCTTACGCGCAAGTATTTGCCCGCCTGGCCGCTCCTCTCGCCGATGATGGTGCTGGTCTATCTGCTCATGCCTGCGCTGCTGAGCCTGAACATTTTTGATTTTCATCCCGTCAGCCTGGCAACGCCCCTCCTGCTCTATGCCATCCTTGCCCTTACCTACGGGCGCTACATCTGGTTTTTGATTGCTTGCATCCTTGCCGCCTCCTGTAAAGAAGATATACCGCTGGCTATCGCTATGCTCGGTATCCTGGTGATCTGGAAATATAAGTTGCCACGCCTGGGGACTGTGCTTATTGTCGGAGGGTTGATCTGGAGCCTGCTGGCTTTCCTGGTGATCATTCCGCATTTTTATCCTGGGGCGCAACATAATAACTACTGGTACCGCTATGAGGCGTTGGGAAGCTCGCCGGGCGCGGCGATCATCAATTTGCTGCTCCACCCCTGGTTGCTGTTCACGACATTTATCACGCTGGATCGTCTCTACTACCTGGCGAATCTGCTGCGCGGTGGCGGCTTTCTCGCACTGTTGGCCCCCGAATGGTTATTACCGGCCTTGCCTAGCCTGGCTGTCAATCTGCTCAGCACCGATCCCCTCCTCTATAGCGGCGTTTTTCACTATAATGCCGCTATTATCCCCTTTATGCTGCTGGCCATTATTCACGGCACAAGCCGTTTTGTGTCTTTATGGCAGCAGTGGCGAGGCGAGGCGAAAGAACATGCAGGTTGGCGCAGGTCCGTTGAGCAATTCGCTACGATGGGACCATCCTGGGCGAGCAAGGGCATGCCTGTATGGCTGGCGCCACTGGGCAACAATTTCGCGCTGCTGCGCGCTAACGTCGCCCAGTCCGTGGTTGTTCATCCTGCATTTACCCGTTCAACGGCATTTATTCAGCCACGGTTAACGCGCCTGGTGCGTAGTGGCAATTACCAGTGGCAGCGTTTTAGCGAGCGCCTTACTCCGCTGGCCGTTACTACCTCTGCCACGCGCCTGCAATGGTTTATTTATGGCTGGCTCATTGTCATGATGGCGCTTAATTTCATCATCATGAGTCCTTTGCTCAACGCGTTCTGGCCCGATCACCTGCCAGGGACGCGTGAGCAGCATATCCAGCAGTTGCTCTCCATGATTCCCCCCAACGCCTCGGTATCGGCGGGCAGCAACCTTAATCCACACCTGAGCGAGCGGCTCTATGTGACGGTCTTTCCGGCCATCACCTTCTCCTCCTCAGAGAAAAGCATCAACAATACCGTTCAGTACGTTATTGTTGACCTGCAAGCGGTCTTTCCTGAAGATCAAGTGGGCACTGCTAACGAACTCAATCAGTTGATCAACTCCAAACAGTTCCGCGTTTTAGCGCGTGCCGAGGGCGTTATATTATTAGTCAGACGACGCCTATAGCAAATAATGAGCAAATAATGTTATAATCCGATCAAGAGCAGTAAATGCTGGCTCCCATCTGTGCATGCGAACTCGATTAATGTATGGAGGAATGTAGGATGCGCAATAATCCAAATCCTGAAGATGCTGCGAATGCACGTCCTACCGATGTGTTGCCGCAAAAGCGCATGGAAGATTTGCCATTACGGCCTGTGCTTCCGCCTGCTATGCCAGCCCCACCTGGCGGGAATCCAGAGGAGGTCGAAAACGCGGAAATTCGCCTGGAGGAGGCTCGCACGGTCCGCTATGCCATTGGCAAACTGAACGATTTTATTCAGTGGTTTATCATGGTTCTGGAAGTGACGCTGGCGATACGCTTTCTTTTGAAGTTGATCGGCGCGGACCCCGCGAATCTCTTCGCTGGCTTTCTCTATGCGCTGACCGGCATTATTCTGGTTCCTTTTAGCGATATCGTGCGCGCTCCCTCGATCCATACAAATCAGGCATTTGAATGGTCCACCCTGATTGCTATGATCATTTACTGGCTGGTTTTCTGGGCGATCAGACAGTTCCTGCGCATTCTCATCTCCAGCCCGGAGGAGCCCGTCGGCTAAATCTATCAGGGCAACTACACGCGTGGTTGCCCTTGCTTATCACAGCAATTTCCTCAATGCTGAGTTTCATGCGAGAAATGCCGCTCACACCGCTTACAAGCGTATTTCCGGCGTGCCACATACTCAGAGCATATGATATAATTTTGGCAAGCAGGAGGTGCAATTTGAATCTCAGTATTTTTAGCGGGAACGCGAATCGCCCGCTAGCAATAGCCATATGCCGACATTTGCAAATCCCCCTCGGCGATGCCGATGTTTTTCAATTCAGCAATGAGAATATCTTTGTCAAAATCAATGAAAATGTGCGCGGCCATGATGTTTTTGTGATTCAGCCGTTCAGCTCGCCCGTGAATCGCTCGATTATGGAACTGCTGATTATGATCGATGCGCTCAAACGCGCTTCCGCCGCTCGTATCACTGCCGTTATTCCTTATTATGCCTATGGTCGCACCGATAAGAAGGATCAGCCTCGCGTGCCAATCACCGCCCGCTTGATCGCTGATTGCATCACGGTTGCGGGCGCGCACAGGGTGCTGACGATGGATATGCACGCCGGGCAGATCCAGGGCTTTTTCAATATTCCCGTTGATGAATTGACCGCGCAAATCATCCAGGCCCGTTATTTTGGCGAGAAGGGGATGGGCAATTTCACGATTGTCGCCGCTGATGAGGGCTTTGCCAAGAAGGCGCGCCAGCTCGCGGATCGCCTCGATGCGCCTCTTGCTATCGTCGAGAAGCGCCGCCTGGGCAATAATGGCGTAACCGAGGCGATGGGCATTATTGGCAGTGTCCAGGGGAAGAATGCGTTGATCGTTGATGATGAGATTGATACCGCCGGCTCGTTAACGCAGGCGGTGCGCGTGGTCTATGATCGTGGCGCGCGTGATATTTACTGCTGCGCGACTCATGGCGTCTTTTCTGGACCCGCCATTGAGCGCCTGAGCAACGCTCCGATCAAGGAACTCGTCGTTACCGATTCTATCCCATTTCCCGAGCATAAACACCTGCCCCATTTAACGATCCTCTCGGTAGCCGAACTGCTCGCCGGCGCCATCAGTCGCATCCACGATGGGCGCTCCGTGACTGAACTGTTCAAGTAGCCTGCTATTCATTGCAGACGGCCTGAGCGAAGCTAGCGAGCCAGCGGCGTTCGCAACTGCATTTCAAGCAAGGGGATTATATGCTATAATAGGCTCCAACTATCTATCTGTCTGCAAATTTTTACTCAGGAAAGGGTGGAGGGGCGCTGTATGAAACCTCTGGTTGCCATTGTGGGCCGGCCAAATGTCGGCAAATCCACATTTTTTAATCGCATGATCGGCGAACGGCTCGCCATTGTCGAAGATCTGCCGGGCACGACCCGCGACCGCCTCTATGGCGATACGGACTGGAACGGGCGCGAGTTTACGCTGATCGATACGGGCGGCCTTGAACTGGGCTCGGGCGTGCCGGTGGGGCAGGTGGGCTTGACCGGCCAGCCGGGCGACTTGATGGAGCATGTGAAGGCTCAAGCTCAGCTCGCTATCGATGAGGCGGATGTGATTATTTTCATGGTTGATGCCCGCAGTGGTATTACGGGAGCTGACGAGGAAGTGGCGGATGTGCTACGTCGCACCAACAAGCCTGTGATTGTCGCGGCCAACAAGGCCGATAACCAGGCTCGTCGCCTGGATTCCGTCGAGTTTTATCAACTGGGGCTGGGTGAGCCAATCGATATCTCCTCCATTCAAGGTGTCGGCACGGGCGACCTGCTGGACCGGGTTGTGGAATTGCTGCCCCCGGCGGAGGAGGAGGAAGAAGCAGAGGAAGAGATAACGCGCATCGCCATCGTTGGGCGTCCCAACGTCGGCAAATCCTCCCTGCTCAATGCTATTCTGGGGACGCAGCGCTCCATTGTCAGCGACGTGCCCGGCACGACCCGCGATATCATCGACACGGAGATGGAGTTTGAGGGACACCGCCTGCGCATCGTCGATACGGCTGGCATTCGGCGCCGGGGACGCGTGATTCCAGGCATTGAGAAATATAGCGTGCTGCGGGCGTCGCGCGCCCTTGATCGCTGTGATGTGGCTCTGCTGCTGATCGATGCCACCGAGGGGCTATCGGCGCAGGATACGCATATCGCGGGCGAGATCCATGAGAAGGCCAAAGGAGTGGTGGTTATCGTGAACAAGTGGGACCTGGCCCAGGAGCAGCGTCGCGCCGCTCGCGAAGGTATATTTCCCCACCCCGATGAAGAGATCGAGAGCGCCGAGGAGTACCGCAAGATCATCGCGGAGGGGCTGAAGTTTATTCCTTACGCGCCCATCGTTTTCGCGTCCGCCAAAACAGGCTATCACGTAAAGTCGATACTTGAAGCTGCGCTGCGTATCGCCGGCATGCGCTACCTGCGCATCCAGACCTCGCGGCTCAATGAGGTGGTGCAGGAGGCGATTCGCCGCCACAATCCGACCGTTATTCGCACTAAACCCCTCAAAATCTATTACGCGACCCAGACCAGGGTCAATCCGCCGACCTTTGTCTTTTTTGTCAACGATCCCACTGCTGTCCATTTCTCTTATGAACGCTACCTGGAGAATCGCTTGCGCGAGGCATTCGGCTTTGAGGGCACCGCTTTTCGCATGCACTTCAGGCCAAGATCGAAGGCGGAAGAGAAGTAACCGGTGGTGGAGGTGAGACGAGCGCAACGTTTTTCGCAACCTTACCTTCACCTCAGGCGTATATAGGTATGTCAATAAGCATACAAGATATATTATGCGATACTCACTTATCTTATATAAGAAGCGATGAGGAGCGTGAATTGTATTGGATACGGCGATATGTTATAGTGAGCAGAGAATAGACCTGGAAAAATTGCGCTTCTGTGAGGTACCTACCTATGCATTTGAAACTAACTGCCGCTGATAAAACGGACGTTGGCAGACAACGCGAACAAAATGAAGATTGTGCTTACAAACGGATCGAGTCGTCAGCCGAGGGGGATCAGGGACTATTCATTGTGGCCGATGGCATGGGGGGGTACAAAGCAGGAGAGGTTGCCAGCAAGCTGACAGTAGAGACAGTCAGCAAGTCGCTCGATAGCCTTTTCAGGCCGTTGCCAGAGCAACCGACGATCAAGCTGGAGCCCTCGGCGCTAGAGAACAGTGCCAGAGCAACGACTGAAGATGCTCAGCATAAAACCCGCAAGTTATCGGAAACGCCGACCGTTACGGCGACCGAAGATCAGTTGAGCAATGCCATTCAACAGGCGAACAAGGCTATTTTGCGCTATGGAGAGCAGCAGGCTGCCGCTCGTGGCCTGGGTAGCACCGTCACCGCCGTCCTGATCCAGGGCGATCAGGCGTATATTGCGAACGTTGGCGATAGTCGCACATACTTATTCCGCAACAAGGAGCTGACCCCTTTGACAAGGGACCATTCGTTGGTGGCCAGACTGGTGGAAGCGAAGCAGATCGCCCCCGAAGACATTTATACCCATCCGCAGCGCAACCTGGTATATCGTTCGCTGGGCGCCGGACGCAAAAATATTGAGGTTGATATCTTCCACGAGACGATCCAGCCAGGTGATGCCTTTCTCCTCTGTTCCGATGGCTTGTGGGAGATGATACGGCCCAAAGACCTGCTCAAAACGTTCAACGAGGGGGAAAACCCGCAGAGCATCTGCGATAAGTTGATCGATCTGGCCAATGAGAGTGGTGGCGAAGATAATATCACGGCTGTTGTCGTCTATGTTAGCGCGGGCTAAGCGCCTTTGGAGAAATCAGGAGTATGGCTCTCCCAGTAGGAACAATTCTTGATAGCAAGTTTAAAGTGGTGCAGGTTCTTGGCGAAGGTGGGATGGGTACCGTCTACAAAGTCGAACAGACAGGGACTCCCCCGGGGACACCTCCATATTATTATGCTGTGAAAGAACTGTTAATCAACCCGAATACCAGCGAAGAAGACCGTAAAGCCGCTATTGACCGCTTCAACAGAGAGATTGCGCTCTTGCGGGGCCTGAAGCATCCACGCATTGCCGCGCTGATGCTGCCATTCCAGGAACGCGGCAACTACTACTTTGTGATGGAATTTGTGCCCGGTCGCAGCCTGGAGAAGATCCTGGAAAATAGCAAAGGCCCGTTGCCTGAAGAGCAGGTCATCAGGTGGATGATGCAGGTATGCGAGGCATTAAGCTACATTCACTCGCGCAATCCCCCGATCATCCTGCGCGATTTAAAGCCCGGCAATATTATGGTGACGCCCGATGACGAGGTGCAGTTAATCGATTTTGGCATTGCCCGCCGCTTTGATCCCAATAAACGCACAAATACAGAGAACCTGGGGACGATCTCATACGCCTCCCCGGAACACCTGGGGTCGGTTACAGCCCCAGGCCAGCGGCGGAGCGCGCAGAACCCCGGCAAGCTGGTGCAGACCGATGCCCGTTCGGATATCTACTCGCTTGGCGCCACGATATATCACCTGCTCACCGGATACGAGCCCGACCCGATTCAGACGCCGCCGCTGGGCAGTATCCACGCCAAAAATCCGCGCCTGCGCACAATGCAGGTAGGCAACAGGGTGGTTTGTCCGGTGGAGCAGGTGATTATCAAAGCGATGCAGCAGGACCCGATGCAGCGTTTCCAGAATGCCGAAGCCATGCGCGTGGCCCTGCATCAATGTATTCCCGGTCAGGCCGCGCCTCAGACTGTGCAGATTCCCGCCATTTCGCCAAATGCGACAATTATTGTGCCTGCAACCACCACTGCGGCTGGCTTGATCTGCCCTAAGTGCGGCTATCAAAATCGTCCGGGGGCTAAATTCTGCAAGCGCGATGGGCAGCCGCTGGTGCAGGGAGCGACGATTGCGCCTCCACAGATGCGGGCTCAGGCAGCTCGTTCTTCCATCCAGCCGCGACCCGTGCAACAGCCCATTCCCGCGCGCACAGGCGGCTCTATCCAGCCCCGTCCGGCCTCAACCGTTGCACCTCCTTCCGATCCAGGCGCAGCCTATCGAGCGGGATTGCAGCACCTGGCGAATAAGCATTACGCCGAGGCCATTACCCAGTTCCAGGCAGCTCGCAGCGCAGGCGGAATGTCTTATGATGTGCTCTATAATCTCGGGCGCGCCTATCGTCAGCAAGGGCAGAGCGTCAAAGACAACAATCGGAAGCTATTTACCGATCATATGAAAGCCGCCGCCGAGTACTTTGATGAAGCGGTTCGGCTGAAACCCGATGCATTGGACGCCTATTTTCAGCTAGGAATGTGCTACCGCGACCTGGGGCTCTACGCTCAGGCGAGCAGCACCTTTAAGAAAGCGTTGGGACTGGCTCCCCAGGACCCTGCCATCTACTATCAATTAGGGCTGGTGGCCGTGGATCAGGGCTATCTGCGTGAGGCGGAGGCGTACTTCCTTGATGGCCTGCGCATTAATGCCAGTCATGCCTTGATTTTAGTGGCGCTGGGGCGGCTCTATACACAAACAAAACAGGTTTCTTCCGCGATCAACGTCTTGCGCCAGGCGACCCAGAGCGATCCTGCGCTCTGGGAGGGCTGGTATGAGCTTGGTCGTGCTCATATGAAGGCGCGCGAGTGGCGGTTGGGCTTGAGTGCGTTGGAGCGCGCGCGCCAGACAAATCAACTTGCGTCAGAAACCTATGGCGCAATGGCAACTTGCTATCTCAAGATGGGTAAGAAAGTAGAGGCCCGGCAGATGGTGAACGAGGCTCTACAACGCGATCCGAAGAATGGCGAGGCAATTCGTGTACAAAAACAACTCTAAAGGAGGGCAGTAATGCTCTGTCCATCATGCCATACACCAAACCGTGATAATGCCAGATTCTGCAAACGTTGTGGCCTGTCCTTTACTGCCCCTGGCGGAGAAGCCGGGCAAATAGAAGCTACAGGACAACCCCAACCATCGACTCCGGCTGCTCCTGTCATGGCTCAGGAACAATCACCGCAGTCTCCCGCCGATCAATATGAAGCGCAGGCGAATGCTCCAGTAGAAGTAGAACCAGAGGCTGTGGAGGATATCAGCCTTGCGCCAACGCAAATCCTGACGCCGCAGCAGATGATGGCTTACCATGCACGTCGCTGGCAGCAGGAGTTGGAACAGCAGCAGCGGCAGCCAGGAAACGCCGTGGATATAGCCGATATGCCGACGATATTGGCTCCATTAGATCAGCCTGCCCCGGCTTCCTCCTCCGTTCCCGCGCAGGAAGCCTCCATGAGCGCGACTCCAATGGAGATGCCAGGAGTAGCGAGAGGCTCAGAGGCCAATGGCACGCAGGAAGATGCTCCGGTTGCAGAATCGGCTGCTTCAGCGCCAGCGGAGAGCGGCGATAATGCGCCCCCACCCCCGGCGCCTCCCCTCCCCACAGATGAGATGCCAGCAGGTTCCGAGACAGCTAATAGTAAGGAAGAGGTAATGGAGCAAACATCACAACCGGCAGCCGAACAGGGCGAGCAGGAGCAGACAACTTCTAGCCCGGAGTTTCCCCTTCTAGCCGTTGGGGATACCGTCAGCGGGCGCTATGAAGTCACTCAGGTTGATAGCACGGAAGAAAACGAACACGTCTACCAGGTGGTAGATCACCAGGGCTACCAGCGCTGCTGGAACTGTGGCTCGGAGCAAAATGCCGAGGGTGATGAGTTCTGTATCGACTGCGGCGCAGAGCTTCTCAACGCTACCTACATTATGCATGAATACCCGGCAGCCGAGCATAAAGACAAGGAAGAGCAGGTCTTGCAGGGCGTTATCGTCAATACCTTTGTAGATCAGGGACGAACCTACGTGATTGAGCAACCTCAGGCCAGTCAGCTCGTATTTCCTAATGGAGTACATTTACTGGCCTCCTGCGAGTCGGATGCAGGCGTAGTACGCAGCGGTGAGCCGAACGAAGACAGTACGCTGGTGCTATTGCTTGAGCGGGTGCATGAGTCCATAGCCACCCCGGCGGGAGTGTTTGTGGTTGCAGACGGCATGGGCGGCCACGCCAACGGCCAGGGGGCCAGCAAGATGACGATTGGCCTTATCGCCGAGCGTATTGTGCGGGAATTGCTGATGCCGCCGCTCAGCAGCGAGAAGAGCGGCGAGGCACCGGCGCAGATGGATGAGGATGCCTACGTGGCTCTGGTCCGGGGAGCGATTGAGGACGCCAACTCCGCTCTCTGTCAGGCCAACCAGCGCGACAAATCTGATATGGGCTCGACCCTGACAGGTTTTATGATGGTAGGGGACCATGCGTATATCTTTAATGTCGGAGATAGCCGCACCTACCTGGTAAGAGATAGCAACTTACACCAGTTGACGTTAGATCACTCGCTGGTCGGGCAGATGGTCGCGGGCGGACTGATAGAGCCGGACGACGTCTACACTCATCCGCAGCGCAGTCAGATTTATCGCAGCATTGGCGATAAGTTAAACGTCCAGATAGATGTATTCAAGCAACAGGTCTACCCAGGAGATATCCTGCTCAGTTGTTCTGATGGTTTGTGGGAAATGGTGCGCAATCCCCAGATCGCCGATATCCTGACCAACGCGCCTGATCCCCAGGCCGCATGCGCACGCTTAATCGAGGCCGCCAATGCTAATGGTGGAGAGGATAACATCAGCGCCGTGGTCGTTTTCGTGCGCTGATATGATATACTAGGGCCAGCCAATGTGAAAGGAGCTGATGTATTATGCCCGGAGAAGTAACACTGACACACCAGGTTGGGAAAGAATATATGCTCACAACCGGAGGGAGTCAGGTCGCATACGTGTTATTAGAGGCGAAACCGACATCAATGATGGCACAGGTGCGTATGCCACTGAACTTTGCTCTGGTGATCGACCATTCTGGCTCCATGAAAGGTGCAAAACTCAGAAATGTCAAAGAAGCCGTAAAAATGGTGATCGACCGCTTGGAGCCGACGGACTACATCTCGGTCGTCATTTTTGACGATACCGCGCAGGTAATTATTCCATCCATGCCCTCCAACGATAAGCCCGGCATGAAAGCCGCCATCGACCGCATTATGGATGCAGGTGGCACGACGATGTCGCTTGGCATGATCCAGGGCCTCGGCGAACTGCGCCGCTGGAATATCCCCAACGCGGTCAACCGTATGATCCTCCTGACTGATGGCGTCACCTATGGCGATACGGAGCGTTGCCGCCAGCTCGCCAGGGACGCTGCCGCCGGAGGCATCGCGATCTACCCACTGGGCATCGGTTCTGACTGGGATGAGGGCTTGCTGGATGATATCGGGCAGCTCAGCGGCGGCATGCCAGCAGAATTTATCAGATCGCCAGCCGACGCTATGACCATCTTCGAGCAGCAGCTCCAGAGCGCCGTGGCGGTCGCGGTTCGCAACGCTACCATGACTCTGCGCTTGCCCGCCGGCGTCTCCCCCCGCAAGGCCGTCAAGGTGCTTCCCCTCATTCGCGACGTTGACCAGTCTTCGCTATCAGATCGGCAGGTAGTCGTGCAACTCGGCGACCTGGAGAAGGATACCCCTCAGTCGGTGCTGGTTGAACTGATGATCGATCCCCGCCCGGCTGGCCTTTTCCGTATAGCTCAGGCCGAGCTGACCTATGATGTGCCGATTGCGAACGTTGCCGGCGAGAAAGAGCGCGACGACATCAAGGTTACTTTCACAACTGACGCGAATCAGGCCGCGCAGGTCAATGCGCTGGTGATGAACTTCGCGGAAAAAGCCAATGCGAACCGCCTGGTGACGCGTGTGCTTGACGAATACAAACGTACCGGTAAGGTAACAACACGTCTGGCCCCCAATATCACGCGGGTGCTCGACGATGAAACCCAGGCCGCCCTTGAACAGATTAACCAGGGCCAGCAGATCTCGCAGGAGCAGGTAAAGTCCATTGGGAACAAGACGCGCAAATTGACACAACGATTGGACGATTTGTTGCCTTAGGGGTGAGAAGGGTTCCCTGCCATTGACCCCATACGATGGGAAAAATTGCCAAGTTCTTAGAGGAGGATAGATTGTTATGACGATCAAGTGTTCTTTAGGCCATGAAAATCCAGACGGTTCCGCTTTCTGCGATGAGTGCGGCGAGCCTTTGAGTAGCGCGTCGTCTGCGGCTTCAAATACTCAGGCGCCCACGGCTGTTGCGCCCCCGCCGGCCCAGGCCGGGACGCAGACCTGCCCATCCTGCGGCGCAAACAATCCGGCGGGAGAGGCATTCTGCTCCAATTGTGGCGTGAGCCTGATGGGAGCGCCTGCCCCAGTAAACGTGGCTCCCACTCCCACCCCGCAGCCGGTCCAGGCTCCCGAGGCGGTCGCATCAACAGCCGCGCCAGCTCTGCAAGCCCGGCTGATCGTCGAGGCCGACAACCAGGAGTTTGACCTGAGCGGGAAAGATAACATCACTATGGGCCGCGAGGATGCCGTTAGCAACATCTACCCCGATGTAGACCTGACCGCTCACGGCGGTGAGGAGGGGGGAGTATCGCGTCTGCACGCTCGCATCTTTGTAGAGAATGGGCAATACATGCTGGAGGATGAGAATAGTACCAATTTCACCTTCCTCAATCGCCAGCGCCTGGCCGCCAAGACGCCCACGCCGCTCAACGATAACGACGAGGTCCGGCTCGGTCGCGTCCTGATGCGCTTCAAAACCCCGTAACCCCGTAAATGCGTGGGAGCCCGCTCATGGACTTTAACCAATTGATGTGGCCATGCCCACCTCTGTGGCGACGCGATAAAATCTCGTCGCCACGGGGAGATTACCAACAGAGTTTGTTCGCGAGCAGTAGCGACCATAGACCGTAGCCCTGGTTGGCAGGCAGATAGAATACCCTGCCCCGATTGGAATGCACAATTGACAGGGAGGCATCGGAATCGCTATAATCTACGAGATATCCTGAGGAGAGGAGAGGAAAAGGTTTTATGAAACGTACCTGGCAGCCAAAGCGCATTCCACGCAAACGCGAGCATGGGTTTTTGAAACGTATGTCAACCCGCAACGGCAGACGCGTCATCAAGGCTCGTCGTGCTAAGGGGCGCTGGAGTTTAACCATTTAATATTCTCATACATATTGTGGCACTCAACCGTGCATTACGCTTACGTAAAAGTAGTGATTTCCAACGGGTAAGGCAGCAGGGACGCGTTGTTTCGTCTCGGCTGCTTATACTTGCGTGGGCACCCAATAATCTTTCCGGCCTCCGCGTCGGCTTTGTGGTGAGTAAACGCGTCTCTAAGCACGCAGTTAAACGTAATTACCTGAAACGATTGCTGGGAGAGGCGATCCGCCCGTTGCTCGCGGATATTCCAACGGGATGGGATATTGTAATTAGTGCCAGAAGTCAAACCATTGGCGCTGATTTACGTATACTTATACAGGATGTTGCTACATTATTACGTCGGGCACACTTACTGGAGTCCGCCAGGGCGACGGAGGTTGAGAACGCGCAAAGGTTATCACAGTGAAATATATCGCACTTGGCTTAATTCGTTTATATCAGCGCACGTTGTCGGTAGTCCTGCCTTCATCGTGTAGGTTCGTTCCCTCATGTTCGCAGTATGGATATGAGGCGATCCAACGTTTTGGTTTTTTTCGAGGCGGCTGGCTCACGGTCAAACGTATCGGACGTTGTCATCCCTTTTATCATGGCGATCTATATGATCCAGTCCCGGAACAGCTAGGGAAAACTGGATTGAGGAAGGCAGGAGAGTAAACGTGGGTGAAATAGGTTATCTATTTAATCTGATTTTCACGTACCCCATTTTCAATGGTCTGATGCTGCTCTATCACCTCTTTGGCGATCTGGGGCTATCGATCATTGTGCTGACGGTCATCATCAAATTGGTATTGTTCCCGTTGACGTTGCAACAATTGAAATCCATGAAAGCCACGCAGGCGCTACAGCCGCAGATGGCTGAGATCCGCAAGAAGTACGCTAAGAATCAGCAGGAGCAGATGCAGGCGGTGCAAAGCCTCTATAAAGAGTACGGGGTGAATCCGGTCGCAGGCTGTCTCCCATTACTGGTCCAGTTGCCGGTGCTCTATGGCCTGTTTTACGCTCTGAATAATGTGCTAAAAGCAGCAAGCGCAAGTGCAAGCTCCAGGCTCGATGTGATCAATTCGCTGCTCTACCCGTTTGTGCCGCATTTTACTAAGTTTCCAGATGTGAATCTCAACTGGTTCACCTGGCTTAATCCCGCCTGGCACATTTCCCTGGCTGTTCCCGATCATACATTGATCCTGCCGATCCTGGCAGGCGTGGCGACGTTTGTGCAGTTGCGTATGTCGCAGCCGAAGACAGCCCCGGGGACGCCGAGCGATCCCTCGATGCAGTCGATGAAAATGATGCAGTACATTATGCCGTTTGTGACGGTCTTCTTTGGCCTCTCTTTCTCGGCTGGCCTGGCGCTCTACTGGACGGTCTCATCAACATTCCAGGCGGTACAGCAGTACTTCGTCACCGGTTGGGGCTCGTTGCTGGTCACGCCGAACTTTAGCTTTCGTGGGCCGCAGAGTGAACCAAAAAGCGACAATGGGACGAATGGAGCCAATGGAATAGTAAACAGTAAAAGCTATAACGGCGACCGGCGGCGCGAGGAAGCCTTGCTGCGGGATGCAGAGGATGAAGATGAGAGCGACGGATACGAGGATATCGGTCCGGTGGAACGTAACCTGCGCACCGAGCCGCGGCCTGGCGTCAGAGGCCCTTCGCAATATACACGACGTCGCCAGCGCAGCAGTAGCGCGTCAGCACGACGTCGTAGCGCCCAGCGATCAAGGAGTTGAAAACGCTTGCAGCCATACGCGCAAGGCGCAGGCTGCAAGCTGATTATAATTATATTAGGGAGGCAAGGAAACTGTGGAAAGCATAGAGGCTAGTGGCAAAAGTGTTGACGAAGCAATTGCTCAGGCGTTAACCCGCCTGGGGAAACGGCGTGACGAAGTAGAAGTTACCGTTCTGCAAGAGCCGAGCCGCGGTGCCTTCGGTCTGGGTAGCAAAGACGCTCTGGTGCGTGTAACCACTCGTGCCAGCAGCAAACCTGGCGCAGTGATTACTCCCGAAATGGCCGACGCTATTCTTGGTCCCGATGGCCCGGAGATTCCCCTCCCTGACGATGAAGAAGAGCTGTATGACGAGGAAGAATTTGAAGAGGATGAGGAATATGAGGGTGAGGAAGAGTTCGAAGAGGAGGAGCCTGCTCCGTTTATTTCTACAATGGGAATCGATGAACAGCAATTTGTAGATCAGAGAACAGCAGGCGAGGTTGCTGTGGAAGAAGGCGAGGAACCGATATTTGAAGCGCCTTCACGCGAGGATATCGAGATTACGGTCGATGTGCTGCAATCTATTTTACGCTATATGAATATTCATGCCACCGTCCAGGTGCGCTCTGCCTCTCCTTTGACGCTGAATATTCATGGGATCAATGAGAATCTTGGTCTGCTGATCGGGCGACGCGGCGAGACATTGGCGGCGCTCCAACTCCTGGTCAATCTGATTGTGCGTCATCGTACCAGACGCCGCATTCGTATTATTGTGGACGCGGAGAATTATCGCGAGCGGCGCGAGGAGAACCTGCGCTCGCTGGCCCTGCGCGTGGCCCAGCAGGTACGCAATTATCGTCGTTCGATTGCGCTGGAAGCTATGCCTCCCCACGAACGCCGCATTGTTCATATAGCCTTATCCGATAGTCAGGATATCAGCACCGAAAGTATCGGCGAAGGCGACGAGCGTCGCGTGGTGATCTCTCTGAAACGACCAGGTCGCTAGCACCTATGCCCGGCTCTCCCGATTTTCTGGCCATCGGACACGTTGCCCGCGACCTGCATCCAGACGGTACATTCTCTCTCGGTGGGACAGTAACTTTTGCTGCGCTTACTGCCCACCGCCTGGGTGTAACTTCCGGCATCGTGACACGCGCCGATCCACAGCTAGCCATCGACCTTCCCCAACTTCTGCCCGATCTCGCATTACAGCTCTGCCCCTCAACTGCAACCACAACGTTCAAGAATCTCTACCATGAGGGGTTTCGCACACAATATCTGCACGCCAGAGCGGAATCGATCCTGCCTGCGGATGTCCCCACCGCCTGGCGCGCCTCTCCCATTGTATTGCTGGGGCCGCTGGCGCAGGAACTTGATCCTGCGTTTGTAACGCTTTTCCCTCGTCGCCCGGGCGCTATTATCGCGGCTACGCCGCAGGGCTGGTTGCGACGCTGGGATACAAGCGGACGCGTCTGGCCTACCCCCTGGCTGGCGGCGGAAAACGTTCTGCCCCTGCTCGATGCCCTGATCCTCAGCCACGATGACCTGTTGCCCTTCGCTAATGACAATCGCGAGGAAGCTGACTCCATGCTCGCACGTTGGAGCCAGCTCGTCCCCCTGCTCGTCGCTACCAATGGCCGTTACGGAGCAACGTTGTTCCGCCACGGGACGGCTCAACGCTTCCCGGCTTACGTCGCCAGCGAGATAGATCCAACCGGAGCCGGTGACGTATTTGCTGCTGCCTTCCTGATCCACCTGTACAAATATGGCGAACCTGAAAAAGCCGTTGACTTTGCCAATTGCACCGCTTCATTCTCTATCCAGCAGCAGGGGATTGCAGCCATACCAACCCTGGCAATGGTGGCAGAACGGTTGAGATCGCCGGATCAATAACAGCAGTCTTGCCAACTCTAAACATGCGCTCGTGGCTCTGTAAGATGCTATCACAGGCAAGCAAGCTCCAAAGATACCACTGGCCATTTTCTTAACCATAAATTAACCGCTTCTTAACTCAATCTCAACCTCAGGGTGATGCTTCCAGGTTATATTATCCCTTATAATTATTTCGTGCCACTTGTGTAAATCGCTCATTAACCGGTATTCTTTCACCAGTTACCAGGAGGTTCTTTAATGCAGGGAAGGATTCTCTCCCTCAGTCGTGTATCTCATCTGATAGTTGCGGTGCTTGCAGTGGCAAGTACGCTTGTCGGTTTAGTTTTTTTGAACGGCGCCCAGACGCATGCTTCCGGTTTTGTTACTCCCCATGCAGTGAGTACACGCCCGCAGTATGTGTTTGCAGGCATGGCGCAGCCCAATGCGACTTTTGGCTGCCAGCAAGCTACAGCGTTCGTTCACTGTTATGGTCCGCAGCAGATCCGTAACGCCTATAATGTCCAGGGTGCGCTCAATGCTGGCATTACAGGCAAGGGTCGCACTATTGTGATCATTGACGCCTTTCAGAGCCCAACTATCGCCAACGATCTGCATATGTTTGATCTGACTTTCGGCATCAATGATACCACGCTCAATGTCATCGCGCCCGATGGCCTTACCCCGTTCAATCAGTGGGATGCTAACCAGGTCAGTTGGGCCGGTGAGATTACGCTCGACGTGGAATGGGCGCACGCCATTGCCCCCGACGCGACCATTGATCTCGTGCTGGCTAAATCCAGCCAGGACGCGGATCTCCTCAGCGCGACCAGATTTGCAGTCGATCACAACCTGGGCGATGTGATCTCTCAGAGCTTCGGCGAGGCCGAGTCCTGCGTCGATCCTACGATCTTAAAGCAGGAGCACCAGGTTTTCTTCGAAGCAACGCTGAAGCACATCACGTTGCTGGCCTCTTCCGGCGATCAGGGAGCAGCTCAGCCAACATGCGACGGCAATTCTTTTATCAAAAGCGTTAGCTCGCCTGCCAGCGATCCATTAGTAACGGCTGTTGGTGGCACACAGTTGTTTGCTGATCTCACAACCGGCGCGTATCAGAGCGAGGTTGCCTGGAACGAGCCTAATTTATTTGCTGGCACCGGTGGCGGCTTTAGCACCATTTACCACAGGCCCTTCTACCAGATCGGCACCGCTGGCATTGGTCAGTTCCGTGGCGTACCCGATATCTCATACAATGCAGCTATCAATGGCGGCGTGCTTGCCGTATGGAGTACCTCTGGCGCAGGCCCGAATCGGGTCGTTTTTTTCGGTGGCACGAGCGCGGGATCTCCCCAATGGGCAGGGATTACGGCACTGGGCGCTCAGATGGCTCACCGGCGGTTGGGCTTTCTGAACCTGGGGCTATATATTCTGGGTCATACGGGCTTCTCCGCGAAGACCTTCCATGATGTTACTGCCGGAAACAACACCTTTACCTTCCCGGATGCCAATGGCAATAACGTGACAATTACAGGATTTGATGCCAAAAAAGGCTGGGATGCCGCTACCGGCTGGGGTTCTCCCAACGTGGCTCAGCTCTTGCCGTTCCTGGTGCAGCTCACCTTCTCGGGCAATGATGCCAGAACGATGTCACAGCTCCAAGCCATTCGCTAAACCCCTGGAAAATGTAAGCAAGCAGGCCCTACATACATTGCCGTATGTAGGGCTGCCTGTCAGGGCTTTTCCGTTTTCGTCATGCTCGCAGGGCCAAGCCCTGTTCGCAAGGGGAGAGGTGCTGGCAACGCCGCGACGCGGCGTTGCCAGCACCTCTCCCCTTGCCCTGCGTCCCGAACGGGGCGCGAATCCAGTTGGCAGGAGCCAGAGGAGAGGAACACTGAAAAGCCCTGCTGCCTGTTGTGTTCCCCTCGACGCCAGCCATAAAATCTGATATAGTGAAATTGGTATCCACTAGTGATGCAACACCTTCTGAAGCGCATTGGAGTATTTTGATGACAACACACGACAGCGCCGTCGCCCGGCTGAAGCGCACGCCGCTCTACGAGCAACATTGCCAACTCGGAGCTCGCATGGTGGAGTTCGGCGGCTGGGAAATGCCCGTGCAATATAGCAGTATTTTGGAGGAGCACGAGGCGGTGCGTACCCACGCGGGCCTCTTCGACGTGAGCCACATGGGCGAGTTCAAGGTGGAGGGGCAGGATGCCCTGGCTTTCCTGCAATACCTGGTGCCTAATGATGTCTCACGCCTCGTTATCCATCAGGCCCTCTATACCCAACTCTGCCTATCCGATGCGGGAGTGATAGATGATTTGCTGATCTATCGCCTGGCGGAACAGCAATACATGCTGGTGGTTAATGCGGGCAATATCGAGAAGGATTTTGCGTGGGTGCAGGGACAGGCGAAGCACTTCCAGCATGTTATGGTCACGAATCAATCAGATACAACTGCCTTGCTCGCCCTGCAAGGACCCGCCGCTCAGACGATTCTCCAGCGGTTGACTGAGACCGACCTGGCAGGCATTCACTACTATCATTGCGCAGCAGGGATGGTGAACGCAATAAACTGTCTCATCTCGCGCACCGGCTACACGGGTGAGGACGGCTTTGAACTCTACTGCGCTCCGGTGGATGTGGTCAGGCTGTGGAACGATCTGCTCGCAGCAGGCAAACCATACGGACTGCTCCCCACGGGTCTGGGCGCGCGCGACACGCTGCGTCTGGAAGCTGGCCTCTGCCTCTACGGTCACGAACTGGATGAAAAGACCAATCCCCTGGAGGCAAGACTGGGCTGGACCGTGAAATTGAACAAGGGCAATTTTATCGGGCGTGAGTTCTTGCTCCAGGTCAAGCAGCAAGGCCCGCAACGCTTGCTCGTCGGCATTGAGTTGCTTGAACGTGGGGTGCCGCGCGGTGGGTATCCTATTTACGACACCGATCAGCAGATCGGAACGCTCACCAGCGGCGCTCCCGGTCCGACCGTTCACAAAAATATTGGTATGGGCTATGTCGAGGCCGCGCATGCTGTGGTTGGGCATCCTGTACAGATAGAGATTCGCGGCAAGCGTCTTGCCGCTCAGATCGTGGCATTACCATTTTATAAGCGCAAGTAGAGAATGTTTGATGACGGTATTCGCCGCGGGCTTGCTCGCTGAGGGCTCGCACCTGCGGCGCTCACCAACGATTTTGGATGATGCCACAACGGGGCGAAGTCCCGTTGTGGCATCATCCAAAAAACCGATGCTCGCCCTGACGGGCGATGGCGACGAGAATCAAACACTATCTAATACACTGTTGGCAACAGGAGATCGTCCTGAAGAAGGGAGATACACATAATGGCAAGCCTAAATCATCCGGGTAATTTGAAATACAGCAGAACAGATGAGTGGGTCAGGGTTGAAGGCGATGAGGTCGTGATTGGCATTACCGACTATGCGCAGGATCAACTCGGCGACATTGTCTACATTGACCTGCCGTGGGATGGCAGCCAGGAAGTCGCCTCCGAGGCAAAATTTGGCGATATCGAATCAGTCAAGGCCACATCTGAGCTTATTTCTCCTATCAGTGGCCAGGTTGTCAAAGTGAACGAAGAGCTAAAGGAGCGCCCCGAACTGATCAACGATAACCCTTATGATAAGGGATGGATGCTTGTAATCAAGCCTTCCAGTCGCGCAGAGCTTGATCAACTGATGAACGCTGAAGAATATGTCAAGTATATCCAGGGACGCTAACCTGCGGTATAATTAAAGAAACTCCAACGCCCCAAAGTAGCATGTTTCTCTGAAGCTGTAGCGCAGGCAATGCTGGAGAAGCATGCTACTTTGCAGTACCATAACATCCATCATAGCTCCCCTTGTGTGCCAGTGCCCAAATAAAGCAATTTATTTCTGGGGAGCTTCCAGACACCGAGGGGGTTTGATATGAGCTACATACCCAATACAGCGGAAGAGCAGCAGGCGATGCTGGAGCATATGGACCTCAGCACCATTGAGGATTTGCTGACGCCGGTGCCGGAAAACGTGCGCCTGCGTCGTCCGCTTGATCTGCCGCCCGCACTACCTGAGCCAGAACTGAAGCGCCTTCTGAGCCAGATGGCGGCAAAAAACAAAAATTTAGACTCGACCATCTCTTTCCTGGGAGCTGGCACGTACGATCATGCTATTCCCAGCGTTGTGCCACATCTGCAGCGCCGTTCGGAATTTGTGACCTCGTACACGCCCTATCAGCCGGAGGTGAGCCAGGGCATGCTACAGGCCATCTACGAATTTCAGACGATGGTCTGCCAGGTGACGGGGCTGGATATCGCCAACGCCTCGCTCTACGATGGCTCGACGGCGCTGGTCGAGGCGGTCCTGCTGGCTCTCGGTCCCGGCGGGCGGGGTGAGGTGGTCATATCGGCTGCCGTCGATCCACAATATCGCCGCGTGCTGCATACCTATGCCTTCTCGCGCGGCTTCACGGTCAAAGAGGTGCCGATGCAGAACGGGGTCACATCCCTGGAGGCGCTTGATGCCGCCGTCGGCCCCACTACCGCCGCCGTTGTGATCCAGCAGCCGAACTTCTTTGGCTGCGTCGAAGATGTACGCGCCATCGAGCCTGTTGCCCACAAAGGGAAGGCGCTTTTTGTCACGACAATTACCGAACCCGCCTCCCTGGGCATCCTCGCCCCTCCTGGCGCATATGGAGCCGATATCGCGGTAGGCGAGATGATGAGCTTCGGCAATACGATGAGCTACGGCGCCCCGGCGCTCGGCTTTATGGCGGCAAAGCAAAAGTTTATGCGTCTCCTGCCCGGACGACTCGTTGGGCAGACGATTGAGGAGGGAGGGAAGCAGCAGACGGGCTATGTCCTGACATTGCAGACGCGCGAGCAGCATATTCGTCGCGAGCGTGCAACCTCTAATATCTGTACCAATCAATCCTTACTGGCGGTGGGCGCGACGATCTTCCTCGCGGCTCTGGGCAAGCAGGGATTTCGCGAGATGAGCGAACTCTGCCTGCAAAAAGCTCATTACGCCTTCCGCCAGATTATCGCCATTCCAGGCTTTACCGCCGCGTTCAGCTCTCCCTTCTTCGATGAGTTTGTGGTTAAGTTGCCCATCTCCGCCGAGAAACTGGAGCAACACCTGACGAAGTTGGATATCATTGGAGGCTATCCACTCGGTAAAAGCTATCCAGGCATGGATGACTATATGCTTTTCTGCGTAACGGAGACGCGCACAAAAGAGGATATTGACCGGCTGGTCGCAGCATTGAGGGAGGTGCAGGCATGAGCGTCGAAAGCTTGATTTTTGAGAAGGGAGCCCCTGGTCGTCGTGCAGCGACAATGGCGAGTATGGATGTTCCCACGGAAGCGTCGGAGAGCATGATCCCTGCCCATCTCTTGCGTGAGCAGCCAGCTCCTCTGCCCGAGGTCAGCGAGATAGAAGTGGTGCGCCACTATACGCACCTCTCGCAGCGTAACTTCGGCGTTGACACAGGTTTCTATCCTCTTGGCTCCTGCACGATGAAGTATAACCCCAAGATCAACGAGGATATGGCCTCTTTGCCTGGCTTCGCGCGCATCCATCCCTTGCAGTCGGAAGAGACAGTGCAGGGAGCCATTCAGTTGATCTACGAGCTTGAACAATACCTGGCAGAAATCGCAGGCATGACCCGCGTGACGCTGCAACCTTCCGCCGGCGCGCATGGTGAACTTACCGGGCTGATGCTGATCAAAGCCTATCATCACAGCCGCAACGAAGGGCATCGCAATCTCGTCCTGATCCCCGATAATGCCCACGGCACCAATCCCGCCAGCGCGACCCTGGCTGATTACAAAGCCGTGGAAGTCAAGACCGATCCGCAGACCGGCGGCATTGAGATGGAGCACCTGAAAGTGCTGCTGGAGGCGAACGGCCTGAATATCGCGGCAATTATGATGACCAATCCCAATACGCTGGGCCTGTTCGACGGCAACATTCTGGAAATAGCCCGCATGGTACACAAAGTCGGCGGCCAGCTCTATTACGATGGCGCCAATGCCAACGCGGTGCTGGGCATTACGCGTCCAGGTGATATGGGCTTTGACGTGGTGCATTTTAACCTGCATAAAACGTGCAGCACTCCTCACGGTGGCGGCGGCCCGGGCGCGGGACCCATCGGCGTTAAAGAGCACCTGGTCTCGTTTTTGCCCGGCCCGTTGCCAGCAAAAAATGAGCATGGCTACTATTGGCAGGAGGCCGGCCCCCAATCAATCGGCAAGGTGCGTGCCAATATGGGCAACTTCGGCGTGCTGGTACGCGCCTACACCTACATTCGCACCTATGGTCCCGATGGCCTGCGCCACGTTGCTGAGAGCGCCATTCTCAACGCGAACTATCTCAAGTACGAACTGGAGTCCGATTACGAGATCGCTTATCCACCAACCTGCCAGCACGAGTTTGTGGTGACAGCGCAGCGCCAGAAAGAGGAATTCGGCGTTGCGGCCCTTGATATTGCCAAGCGCCTGCTCGACTTCGGCATGTACGCGCCAACCATCTACTTCCCGCTGATCGTCCATGAAGCCATGATGATCGAGCCGACCGAGACGGAGACGCGCGAGACGCTGGACTACTTTGTGAGCGTGATGCGCCAGATCGCCGCAGAAGTGCGCACCAACCCCGAGATTGTCAAGACCGCCCCCCACACCACCGTTGTGGGCCGACTTGACCAGGCCCTTGCCGCTCGCAAACCAAACTTGCGCTGGACACCAGGACAGGAAGTGACGCACTGATGTGATGAAAATGTTTGCCGGGTATCATATACATCAAACCTCATCGCGGTCTTGCTGATATATGTGATTCAGGCTTTTCGGACGAAAATGCTGGCATGGTGAGCCATGCCAGCATCAGAGAAAGCATCATGGCGGTGACTGCACCAGTCGAAGTAAGGTTGCCACGACCTCTTCAAGAGGGGCACTGGTATCGATCTCGTATCTGGCAGCACGTCGCAATAGCGGCTCTACGCTTTCCACCAAACTCAGCACGCGAGCGACCTCATTGGGCCGCTTGCCGTACTGATTGGTGGTCCTGGTATGCAATCGTTGTTCAATGATCGAAGTCGGCGCACTCAGCAGGACGATGAGGTCGAATTGAGGATAGAATTTCGGCATATTCTCCGCACACCCGCTCACGAACAGCACATCGGCGTCTTCGGAGGACAAGAGGTCTTGAATGCGATCCTCTCGCCACACCCAATCCCTATTCCCATCCACCGGCGTAATTTCGGCATCCGCGGAGCCTTCGACCTCTACCCACTGGGAGAACTCATCACAGTCAGCATCCACAGCCTTGTATCCGCGAGCGGCAAGATTGCCAATGATCGTGGACTTGCCGGTTCCAGACATTCCCGTCAAAAGAATTCGCTTCATGACACCATCCCCTCGTAAGATTTTTTCCGTAACAATAAACACATAAACTCAACCTGCGTTTGCATCTCCGTTACCTCCGCCATGCCCCGCTTCGTTTCTTCAGACATATGCCAGTAATTGGGCGTCATCGTCACGGCCAGGGCAATCTCAGCCCCGGTCAAGTGTATCTCGTAAGCCAGTGGAACAGCCGTAATAAGATCAAACTGAGATGCAAACTGCTCGATGATATGCTGCTGCTTATCCTGCTCAATGCTCAAGAGATGGAGAGCGGAACGCAATTGTAGCAGGTGCGTGGGACCAGGAATAACCACCACCAGCAAGCCACCAGGAGCCAGCACACGAGCATACTCCTGAGCATTTCTCGGTGCAAAAATGTTTAAGAGCACCTGAAACGTATCATCAGCGAAGACCAAACACTCTTTAAGATTAGTGACGACGAAAAGCATTTCCTGGTAGCGTTTGGCCGCCATACGGATCGCGTCTTTCGAGATATCTACGCCAACGCAGCAACTTTGTATTACTGGTTGCCTGACCGTCAGGTATTGTTGCAAACGGCCCAAATAGTAGCCTTCGCCACAACCTGCATCCAGGATATTGACTGGTGAAGAGGTGTTATAGATATGGCCGGAAACAAGCTCGTTCAGCATATCAGAGAGGGGGCGATAGTGATCGCGCTCAAGAAAGTTCCGTCGCGCCTGTAACATTGCTTTGCTATCGCCGGGCAGCCTTTTGAGTAAAAGGTTAATATAACCCTCCTGCGCAATATCGAAGCTGTGTCGGTTAGCGCATTTGAGCGTTTGATCGGTTTCGGCAAGTGCCGCGTTACAGACGGGGCAGGTTAGTAGATGTGTGCAAGGTATATTCATGCTCTGATTGTCGCTTGGTAGCGCGTAATACAGCTCCTTATTTTCAATTTGTGTCCAGGATACACCGCTTCAGGTAAATGAGCAATACCGTTGTTGCTCCTGTTGTGTTAGAATGAACAAAAATTAGAATACATCATTGCATCAAAGAATGGGAAAATTGGCATGGAATACGCAGTCCTCGGCGGGGGGGCATTAGGGCTGATGGCGGCATATCGACTGGCTCAGGCCGGTCAGTCGGTGATTGTGTTTGAGCAGGAGCAGGTGGCGGGTGGGCTGGCGGCAGGCTTTCAAATCGACGCTGTCTGGCTGGAAAAATTCTATCATCACCTCTTCCGCACGGATAAGACGGCGATCAGCGTGATAGAGGAGCTGGGGCTGGGCGAGCGGCTGGAATGGCTGCGGCCCCGCACAGTGAGCTTGATCGGGGGAGAGATCCATCAACTGGACTCGCCGCTTTCCCTCCTGCGCTTCAAGCCCTGGCGTATCGATGAGCGTCTACGCGTGGCGGCGGTGGCGGCTTTTCTCAAATTCAGCGGACCTGGCCCGATGGAAGGGAAGACCGCCGATCCCTGGCTGCGCCGCTGGATGGGCAAACATCCCTACGAAATGCTCTTTGAGCCGCTATTTATCGGAAAATTTGGCGCGCTCTATGATCAAATCGCCCTGCCCTGGTTCTGGGCGCGCTTCCATGATCGTACCACGCAGCTCGGATATCTGCGCGGCGGCTTTCAGCTTGTCTATGAACGACTGGTAGAGCGCATCCGCCAGCAAGGAAGCAAAGTCCTGCTCGGTACCCGTGTAGAGCAGGTGAAACAGATCGATGGGCGCTGGAACGTCAGGACCGGCCAGGGAACGTGGGAGTTTGACCGCGTGCTCTCAACGCTGCCGACGCGCCTCACCTGCCGACTCGTTCCCGCGCTCCCGGACGACTACCGCGCAAAATATGACTGGGGTCAGGCGTATGGCGCGCACTGCCTGATTCTCTCGCTGGACCGCAAGCTGACCGAGAACTGCTACTGGATCAACATTTGCGATAGTGGCTACCCCTTTATGGCTATGGTCGAGCATACAAACTTTCGCGCGCCCGCCGAATACGGAGGGCGGCACCTGGCGTATTTCGGTAACTATCGCGCAATGAACGATCCTCTCTTTACTATGAGTAAGGAAGAGGTCATCGCGCAATTCGTACCGCATATTCAGCACATTGTACCCGCGTTCCAGCCTGCCTGGATTCAGGAGAGCTGGCTTTTTCATGCGCCCTTTGCCCAGCCGATTGTGACAACCGAGTATCGACAGCATATTCCTCCCCTGCGTACCCCTCTCGAAGGATTATGGGTGGCAAATATGTTTCAGGTCTATCCGCACGACCGTGGGCAAAACTACTCGCTTGAGTTAGCTGATAAGGTGGTAAAGCAGATGCAGCAGTCATTTTTATGACTGCTGCCAAAAAGTCCCCGGATAGTCTTTTGTTAGAAAATATCGTTAACGAGATCCTCGGCTCCATGCAGTAACTTGTCTGGCGCAGAGGCAACCCAGTGGGTACCGACGTTGATACCGTGAATGATTGTATTCGTAATTACTGGATCGTTTTTTCCGAAAGCCAGGGCTGTCAGGTCATCAAGGCCGCCCCCAACCAAATTGGTCGAGAATTGCCAGGTGCCATCAACAATGTGCCAGGTGTCGCGACCCAAATTGCGCAAATCTTGCAGCTCAGCCTGCCTTCCTAGCTGCTGCCCATAGGTTTGCGAGTACGTACTTCCATCATAGAGGAACGCCCCCAAATCATTAAAAAAGGAGCCTACTTCTATCTTGTCCGCACCCTCCTTCATGCCGGTGGCCGTATATTGTAACTCGGCCAGGAGTTGAGGATCGTTAAAGTCTCGGCTTAAAGCGGTGGCAACCGCATCCTGTCCCGAGGCTACCACAGGCCCGAATTGGTGGACCCCTTCCAAGATAACGACTGCCACATCAAGGCCCGGAACAAAGGCTGCTCCCCAGGACAAGCCCGCTCCATACAGTTCCCTCATAAACTCATTTTGATCTTTCGGCGGATTAGCGAGCATGGTCAAAAGGAAGCCAAGAGCTGCTATATAGCTGCCTTTGTCCTTTTCGAGGCTATCCGCGAAGCTCTGGAAACGGTCGTTATGCACAAGTTGTTTCAGGATTTCAAACAGGCTCTCGGCTTTGTTCCACACCTCTTTTACCGTTTCCCACAAAGCAGCATGGTTGCTAACATCGCCTGCGAGGGCTTGCTCCCACGGAGACACTGCGCTGTGGATATTATCGGCCATACCTTCAAGAGCGCCCAGCGTCTGCTCCGCGTTCCTCGCCGCAAGCCCTGCAGCGAGGGAATGCGACGGGTGATTCACCTGCTTCGCTACCGAGCCTACAACCCCTTGAGGAATCGCGCTGGCTCCATACTGTGCGGCCTGGAAAATGCTCATCGCGGAGAGCACTTCAGCCAGTACGGTTTCATCGGTAATGAAAGGATCTGCCCAACTGGTTGCCTCGTTGATCTTTTGGGCAAAGTCGGTCGAAGCTTTAGCGCCCTGGCCTAACACATTCGCGTCGATAAGCGCCTGGTCGCGAGCGAGACAGATACCGACAGCCTGCTCAAGCGCGCTGGCCGCCTGACCCTGAAATGCCTCGGGGCCACTGCCCATCAGGGCTTTGGCGATATTTTGAAAATCGTGGACCGCGTTCTGAAAATTGCTATCGAGCGGATTCGTCGCGCTGTGAAAATTGTCGAGCAGATTGACCAGCGCCGCTTCCCAGGACGTTAGACGACTCATGATACCTGCTTATCCTTTCTCTTATCACGTCGGAAGGTCCCAGTTTGAAGCACTTCCGGCTGTTGCTCTCTGACGTGTCGCAACCTGTGCCGACCAGGCAGCGGTGATCCACGCACGCACCTCATCTGCCGACATGGCTCGCACTGTATAGGCTTCCTCAGAGGCATCGGGTGGGCTCAAAACAAAACAGATTGTAGGCGTGATGATTGCAACTAGTTTTGCTCTTTGTGCGTGACCGTCCGGCTCAGGTCCCTGGCTGGTAACAACTACCCTCGCGAGCGTCGTACAGGCACCGATGGCTTCCAGAAACGCCAGCGCGGTAGGTTCTGGCAAGCCCGCACCGGTCAACTGGCTAAGCGCCTGAGCGGGGTCATTTATCTCAAGAGCCTTGCGCGCCAGGGGGAGGACGTTAGCTTGAAGCCTTCCTATGGGGAGCGGCTGACGGGGAGCTTGTTGCTCTTTGATGCCCAGCGCTTCCAGGATAATGAGCTGCGCAGTATCCCAGGAAGGCAGAACCATGAACTGGTAAATATCCGGCAGAGGACTGGTGACAGCGACAATAACCTCATCGAGCGTGTGCAGCCAGAGCAACTCTGCACCTCTGGAAGTACGCCAGGTCAGTGCGAGGCTTTGAGCTGGAAATGTGCAGGTACTTAGCAATGTCGCGAGTTCCTCTGGGATACCCACTTTTTTCCAGTTTTGCTGGCCAGATTCCTGGTCCATGTAAGAAGTAAATGACAGTGGCCCGTTCGAGCCTTCTGGCAGAGGCACCAGGTAGCCACGAGCAACCAGCGATTTGACAGCTTCGTCAACCGTCCGTACAAGTGTCTCTCGCGGGAGATCAACTGGAGGGATCTGAAACCAGGTGAAGTCAATTCCTGCTATCCCGCTCGCCTTTAGCAGGCGAATGAGAACGTACAGCTCAGTTCGACTCAAGCGTAGTGTTGGCACCGGGGAAATCTCAACATTGTGCATGATTATCCCTTCGGGTTGTCAAGAAACTGGTTGAAGGATTTAGCAATGGTATTATCTGTATGCTGCATCTGATCGTGAGCGTAATCCAGCCAATCAGCTAGGCTGAGATATGTTGTGTAGGTAGAGCGAAGGCGTTGCTGATAGGTGTCCAGTAGTTTGAGGAGTGGAGGTTGCAAAAATTCAGGGTAACTCCTCACATAATTCTGGACTGCTTGCCAGGATTGTTCGTGTGTGCCCAGAGCCTGATGAGCAGTAGCGCGGAGCCGCTGAGCGCTCTCGGTCAGGCGTCCTAGAGGATAGGCAATAGTTGGGCCAGAACCCCCATCTGCAGGTAGACTCATAGAGTTGCTCCTCTTCATAAAAACATGTATAAGGCTGTTCGTCAAAAACTGTGTGCCAGAACCGTTCTGATGTAGATGATTTCTCTAGTACCTAATATAATGTATTATACCATATTCTCCCTATGCCTCTGGCGATAAGCCAATAAAAGCTCTGAATTTGCGCAAATTGGCTATTGTCAAAAATCTAGAAGTTATGCTATACTAGGCATGAGCAGAGTAAGCGCCTGGAACTAGTGGAAAGGCGAAGCTCGGTTCAGCGGATAAGTGCAGCGGGTAAGCTTGCATGATAATCAGACCGGGGTGTAGCGCAGTCGGCTAGCGCGCAGCGTTCGGGACGCTGAGGTCGGAGGTTCAAGTCCTCTCACCCCGACCAGGATCACACATACTCCCTGTTCAAGGGTCCAGAGTGCGTTCCGCTTACGGACGACGAAAAGTATGTGTCACATCTCTACTAGCAGGTACGAAGGAGTTTTTACAGATGCAAGGGTATCAGATCCACGCCACTGCTTTAGCAGGCTGTTGTCTGATAATACCGCATACGGCATATAGTACGTCGGAGATACCGTGTACTATATGGGCGATGGATGGTACCCTCTTCGCAGTACCTGGCTCACCTGGACATGCAGGATACCTCCATTCTTATCCACCTGGTCGTTGCAGGCGCGGTAGAGGCTGAAGCGGCGAGTCGAGTCTTCCGCAATGCTTCAGTTATCGTCCTCGCTGTCTGCGACAGTTATCGGCTCTGACAGAGAGGAAGGTAAGTTATTCATGCCTGTTCTAGTGTTGAATTCCTCCCTACAGCCTCTCTCGGTCATTCCAGAGCGCCGTCTCATCGTTCTGCTTTCTAAGCGGAAAGTGACCTTTCTCGATGAGAAGGTACGCGAGTTGATCGAGGAAAGCATCCGGGCGCGTCGCCTTGAGTTAGAGCGGCCCGTGATCGTGCAGTTGCTAGCCAATGTTCGCGTGCCCCGTGTTGCCCTGCAACCGACGCGGTCGAATATTCTGCTGCGCGATGACGAAACCTGCCAGTATTGCGGCAAGCGGAGCCGCGATCTCACCCTTGATCACATCATTCCGCGCTCGCGCGGGGGCCAGAGCACCTGGGAAAATCTCGTGGCCTCGTGCAAGCTGTGCAATGGGAAGAAAGGGAATCGCCTGCTGAAAGAGGTGAATATGCGTCTACTACGCCAGCCGCGCCCGCTCTCTCAGGAGTACGCGGGGCTCTTCTTGCTGCGCTACCCCAAGCTGCGCGAAGCCTACGAGGAGTTCATGATGAGCGCGCAGGGCGGCATCAGCGCGTAGGGGCCAGGCTTTCACCTGGGCAGCCGCGAGGGATGACCCCCTACCAGCACGTCAGCAGCGTTAGCCGGCAGGATTGTGAGCCGTGATAGAGCCGTAATGGGGATATGCCCGGCATATCCCCAGGTTGCATCTACAAGGACTTGCGATACGTACCAGACTTGTCTGAATGGGGATACGCTATCAGCAAAAACGTACAACTCTCCTCAGGTTCAGGAAAGGTGGAAAGGTTTACAGGGTTGACATGTTCCTCATCTATATATATTCTCAGGAATAAATAGTTCTGCCTGGTTGTTTTACTAGACGTAAGGTTTGACTCTGTTCTGGTACACGGTGCTGTTTTTACTGTATACCGACGAGGATAGACATATGATTGAACAGATTCTTCCCGATGAGTCCTCCAGCGGCTCAAAGATGAGCCAGGTCTACCTCTGCATGCATGGCCATTTTTACCAGCCGCCGCGTGAGGACCCATTTACCGGCACGATCCCTGTAGAGCCTGGCGCTACTCCGTTTGCCAACTACAACGAGAAAATTACTGCCGAATGTTACCGGCCCAACGCTGAAGAGGGCAACTTTGAGGCTATTAGCTATGATCTGGGACCGACATTGGCTGCATGGCTGGAAAAAGCCCATCCCGCTGTCTACAAACAAATCATTGTAGCCGATCAGCATCATCGCGAGCGTTACCGCGTCGGCAATGCGATGGCGCAGGCGTATAACCATACTATCCTGCCCTTAGCCACTCCCCGCGATAAGTACACGCAGATCTTATGGGGCCTGCAAGATTTTCGTCATCGCTACGGCCACGAGGCCCACGGCCTCTGGCTGGCAGAGACCGCGATGGATCTGGAGTGCCTGGATTTGATGGCACAATGCGGCATCACCTATACGATCCTTGCTCCCTGGCAGGCAACCGCGCCGATTGATCCCACAGAACCATACATTGTGCCGCTGCACAATGGGCGCAGCATGACCGTGTTCTTCTACAATGCCCCCCTCTCTGGTGGCGTCTCCTTCGACTGGAACACCACCAATGACGCCGATGCCTTCGCCGCTCACTATCTGCCCGAGCAACTTATGCAGAGCAAAGTTGCCGCCGGAGACGCTCAGCTCATCCTGGTGGCGACCGATGGCGAGCTTTACGGCCATCATAAGCCCTGGCGCGATAAGTTTCTGGCTCGCCTGATCCAGCATGGAGCCGCCGCATCAGGCTTTAAAGTATGTACATTGGAACGCTATATGTGTATGCATCCGGCCACGAAAGAGGCGCGTCTACGCGAGCCAAGCGCGTGGAGCTGTGGGCATGGCGTGGCGCGCTGGGATAGCGGCTGTGAATGTACCGAGGGCGATAGTAGCTGGAAGGGCGTGTTACGGCAGGCGCTGGTCCATTTAGCGCAGCATGGCGATAGCCTTTTTGAGCAATACGCAGGAAAGATCCTCGCTGACCCCTGGGCTGCACGCAATGATTATCTCGCGGTACGCAATGGCTGGGAGACAACAGAAAACTTCTGGGCGCGCCACGGGATCAAACAGCGCAAGCCGAGTGATCCGCGGCAGGCGCAGCAAGCTATGCTTTTGCTGGAAGCGCAATATTACCAGCAATACAGCTTTACCAGTTGTGGCTTCTTCTTTGAAGACCTGGATCGTATCGAGCCGCGTAACAATATCGCCTTCGCTCGCCGCGCCATCAGCCTGATCTGGCAGGCGCTCGCAGTCGATCTCCAGCCGGATTTCGTCAAGGATTTACAAGCGGCAAAAAGCTGGCGTTCGCATTTAACTGGCGCAGACCTCTACCGCCAGTTACCCGTTGTGTCGGCTAAGCTATTACCGCCGCTGGCAAAGTAAGAGAGACTACCATTGTTGCTGAAGAGGCTGCCCGGTCCAGACGCTTTCTAACATTTTTTCGAAGAGGAGAAAATTCGGCATGCCGGAGATGTGGAAACGCCCCCAGGGTGATGTTCCTTCGCCGACCGCCTCTATAGTCACAACCTTTGCCCCGATATCGATGTTTTTAATCTGCTGCCAGGGCAGCGTTCTTTTGCGTCCGCTGATGCCCTGCAAACTCAGCTTGAGATCGCCAAAAGCGACCGGGTGGCCAGCGTAGTAGGCCGCCATCACCTGAGAAAACATCAATTGAGCTGTTTCGTTGGCTATGATCTCGCCCAGATTCAAAAGGTCGCGCCAGTTACTATCGAATCTGAAGGTCTGCTTATTGGCGAGTCGTAAAATGAAAACGTGGGTGTCGTAAATATAACCGTAGACATCGTTCCTATGCCAGACTGCTTCAATCGTGTCCCAACGAATGACGTGCGTTTTGCGCCCTTTGATGAGTAGCAGCCCGGCGGGACATACATACATGTGTGCTGTCCGCAAAGGAAGTGTTTTGAAAGAGAGATAGAGCCCGTATGCCAGCAAGAGCAGGCCAACCACCAGGACATGTAAGGGGGTGTAACGCATTGGCAAGGGTAAGAAGTTCAAGAATGCCAGCAGCGCTAATAGCAAGGCGAGTACGGAGAGAAAAAGACAGAAAAGCCCGAACCAGATTTTAAATGCGACGCGCGTTCGATATTCTGCTGTAGGCATACCCAACTGGTGTGCTGCCACCAGGTCATAGATTTCCTGCGATACCTGCAATTCCTGTTGTGTTTGCGCATTAATCATCTACAACCATCCGTTTATGATAAAGTCTTCCAGCCCTGGCGCGGTCCATTGAAAAAGCAACCAGGGGCATGGAAAAGAGAAACACCTATAGTAAATCATGAGCTTTACTGCCACTATAGCATAGGAAATACAGCTTAGCAATAAATTAGGCAGAATGGCACATACAGAACCATATTTAAGGTTTACCACGCATAATATACTCTACCAGTTCTTGCAGCCTGGGTGTATCCGATAGTCTCCATAGAGGGAGGGTATACCATTCCTGGACTTTTCCTTTAGCATGGATAATCACCTCGTTTTCTCCGATGCCGACGCCAGCAATCTCCCCCCAGGGAAGCCTCAACTGGTTATCGTGAAGCTCTATCCCCTGCCGACTGATGCTCAAACCCCCAAAGCAGATGGCAGTGCCCTCGTTAAAAGCGGTAATATGGGGATGCTGATTGCGCGCGTGTTCCCGCAAGATATAGTCAACAACGCCTTTGAGCACGCTCGCATTGGGTATGTCCGCGATGTTCATCGTCTCCCAATCCCTGGAGTCGTCTTTGCGATGGATTCTCACGGTTGCATCTTTGAGCGTCACATTCTCTACCTCATCCCAGTTCAGCAGTTTGTTGCCATGCCTGATGCTGATACCCTGCGGCATTACCGCGACATCGCCAAAGTAGAGCGGTGCGCCAGTTTTATAAGTGGCAATAGCCCGTGGCAACAAGCGATGCATCACCTCATCCTCTAAACGCTCTCCTAGTTGCGCGAGATTGGAGAGCTCGGTGCCCAGCTCGAACGTCTTCCCATCGACGCGTCGTATTGTATAAGTATAAGCCGCGTTGTTTGTCTGGTTAATGGCAGGGACTTTCCAGAGGCCCATGATCAGCTCCCAGGGAACCGGCTCTTTCTTACGCGTGGCGTAGATGAGACCGTCCGAGCAGATAAAGACACGCGCAGGAGGATAAAGGAGTGGTGCGAGCAGCAGCCAGAGACCAGCGGCGATCCAGGCGATGCCAATGCCAGGGAGAAGCGTCTGCTGCCAGATGGGCCACCAGCTAAAAATGCTATCGTAGAGGAAGAAGAAGATGGCAATGAGCAGACAGCCGATGAGCACACAAATGATCCCCGGCAGACGAGAGAACATGGAAGCTTTGCGTGGTTCACAGGCCACCTGCGGTGTCCCCAGTTGCTGCTGAGGCGCATACTGGTAGATATCCCGCGGTATTGCCTGCTCTACTAAGGATTGACTCATGTCACTGCTCTCCAGTCATCATACCGATAAAATCACGAAGGCCCCTGCTATGCTTAATTATAAATATAGCAGAGAAAATCCTTGAAAGGAATAGAGTATTCACTTCCTTAGGTAGTTTCTGTTGAAGAATAAAAAAGGCTGCTACGATGCAGTACCGTAACAGCCGCCTGTAGGGGCCTTCCTTTCCGAACGACTGAGCGAAGCTAGCCGTGACTGCGGCGTTGTCGTTCGGAATTTCAAGACAGGGCTTGCCCCTGCCCTATCAATGCTGCTAGTAGATCACGATGATGGTGTTCCAATTGGTAGCGTTGTACAGCCAGGCCGCCTGCTGCTCCTGTACATTAACGCAACCGTGACTGCCGCCACCTGCGAAGGCTTCGTCTCCACCTGTATCATAGTGGGGGAATTGCGTCCCGGGGCCGTAATTAACGCGCCACCAGGAATCATGGACGAAGTAGCCGCCGCGATGATACAGGATAGCATAGTTAATGGGCGTATCCGGGTACCAGAAAGGCGAACCTTTAGGATCGGGTGATTTGAAGACCGTTGGCGATTGGCGATTCATCACCGACCAGACGCCGGGAACCGAAGGCAGTTCCACGCGACCGGTAGTGACCTGAATGCCGCGCACCAGCTTCCCATTCTGATAGAGGCGCAGCGCCTGCTCTGTGAGCGAGACCATGATCACCTGCTGTCCCATCAGCTTATAGCGGTTAAGCAACTGCATATCGGTTGCATGCACCTGATCAAAAGGCGTTGGATCATTGTAGTCCTGCTCTGTCATATGCAGATTGAAGAGTGCGTTGTTGACTTCATCGACCATCGCCTGATAATCATCAGGCGTAACAGCCAGGGAGAGATCCAGATCCAGATCAGAGCCGATACCAGCTTGATCGTAGCCAGCGTCCAGTACATAGTTCTGCCCATTAAAATTATCGTGGAAGAGGTGAGCCTGTCCCCAGGAGGTGACTTCCTGATGGAACTGCTTGACCAGGTAGCCAGCTTCCCCCCGAATAAGATCGTTATGCATCGATGCAAGATCGGTGTCAACCTGTTGCGCGAAGCTGGAGTAATCCTGAATGCTTACCGTCTTGCTCATGCGCGCATTGTCTGCATCAAGCTTCTTCTGATAGGGGGTGGGGTCCATACCGTAGGTCTTGAGAAGCTGAATCTGCTGCTCGAACTCGTTGAGTTTGGCGGCTGTGACGTAAGGGAGGGCCTGGATGCTGTTGACGATTGCTTGCTGGTAAGATGCATTGATCATGACGAGCATTTTCTGGAAATCGGCAGGATTTTCAGCGGTCGTTAAATCTTGCTGATAATTCTGGTACTGCGTTTGCATCGCAGTCACATCCAGGCGGGCGTTCTGCATCTGATCAATAGTCTTTTTAAGCGTTGCCAACTTCCCAGATGTGGTCAGCATGAGATCAAGAGATTGTTTTGCCAGGCTGGCTTTGCTACTGATTGCGGCGTAGTCTTTGGGGTTCTTAGCGGCAGCCATGAGGGACTGATCCAGGTCATATTGCTGTGTGAAGTAATCGACCGTGAAGCCCTGGGAGCGACGTTGCGCCAGCATCGTCTGGAACGTCTGCATATCTTGCTGCGCCTGTGCCTGCGCCTGCTCCGTGCTTGCCGTGATGATCCCTTGTAGCTGGGTCGTTAATTGCGCATAGCGAGTATTCAGATTTTTATAATAACTATCGTATGGTTGATCAGAAAAGAGACTGAAAGGCGCACTGCCATGAATTAACTGTTGCTTCTGGTCAAGGACAGGTTTGATCTGTGAAGCAGGGACGCCGATTGCCTGCGCCTGCTGGAGCAGGTGATCGAGCGCGACCTGGCTCTGGTACGCTTGCTGTTGCAGGGTGCTATTGCCGCCACAGGCACTAATCGCTACCAGGATAGTGCCGAGGAGTATAGCAGCAAGCGTGACCTGAGCGAGCCGGGGCATCATACCCACGGGACGCGATACATGCATAAGAGGTCATCTCCTTCCGCCTCTAGCTTTCATTTTCCGTTTTTCTTTCCGTGCGGCTTTGCCTGTCTTTTTGCCGCCCTTCATAGCGGGTCGTGGCATATCAGGCATGCCTGGCATCCCTGCCCCTCCACCATATTGTCGAGCTAACTGTGCCCAGGGTCCTTTGCCAGAGCTGATCTGGCGGATCATGGTACGCATTTCGCCAAACTGCTCCAACAACTGATTGACTTCCTGGACGCTTGTCCCACTACCGTTGGCGATACGTTTGCGCCGGCTCCCATTAAGCACATCGGGGTTGCGCCGTTCCTGCAACGTCATAGAGAGGATGATCGCCTCAATATACTTGAGTTGATCGCCTTCCAGCGCCTCTTCCATTTCTGGCGTTGCTGCCAGCTTGTTCATGCCCGGGATCATCTCCATCACCTGACGCAGTGGTCCCATGCGTTTCAACTGTCGCATCGCATTCAGAAAGTCTTCCAGGTCGAACTTGCCTTGCTGCAACTTGGCCTGGGCTTTGAGCGCCTCTTCCTGATCGATAGTCTCTTGAGCACGTTCGATCAGAGAGAGTACATCTCCCATACCTAGTATACGTGAAGCGAGCCGATCTGGATAAAAAGGTTCCAGCGCGTCGGTTTTCTCGCCGACGCCCATGAATTTAATCGGCACTCCGGTGACCGAACGAATGGAGAGGGCCGCGCCGCCCCTGGCATCGCCATCCATCTTGGTCAAAATCATGCCTGTGAGCGAGACGGCTTTATTAAAGTCGTCCGCCACCCGCACCGCTTCCTGGCCAGTCATGGCGTCTGCCACCAGCAACACCTCGCGGGGCTGCAAGCGCTGCCGAATGCTCATCACCTCTTGCATCATTCGCTCGTCGATGTTCAAGCGACCCGCGGTGTCGAGGATAATCACAGAACACGCCTGTTCGCGCGCGTACGCCAGCGAATTCATGCAGATATCGACTGGATTGGCTCCGATCTGCTCGGCATAGACGGGGATGGAAATTTGTCTCCCCAGCGTTTTTAGCTGTTCAATAGCGGCGGGACGATACATATCTGCCGCCACCATCAGCGGGCGCTGCCCCTGTTTGCGCAGGTAATTGGCGAGCTTGGCCGCCATCGTAGTTTTACCAGAGCCCTGCAAACCGACCAGCATAATGATGGTTGGAGAACTGCCCAGGTCGAGCTGGTTTTTCCCTTCGCTCCCGCCCAACACCTCGATCAGCTCGTCATTGACGATTGAAAGCACCTGTTGCGCCGGGGAGAAGCTTCCCATCACGTCCGCGCCAATGGCCTTCTCTTTGACGCGCTCAACAAATTTGCGCGCCACTTTGAGATTGACATCCGCCTCGATCAAGGCGATGCGCACCTCGCGCAGCGCGGCGTTGACATCTTCCTCTGTTAGTTTTCCCTGGCCGCTAAGGTTGTTGAAAATACCTTCCAGGCGTTTCGATAGACTCTCAAACATTGCCATAACTGGACTTGTTCCTCTCTCCACCGTTTGCTAATTATGCCAAATATCAGCCCTCATTATACCACGTTAGTCGGCGCATTTTTTATGCTTTCTCTTACTATATCGAGTAACTATGGCGTAATGGTAACATATTCGAGAATTTAGGTATTGATCGAGCTATACCTTGCCGCCAGCCTGAGCGAAGCTAGCGCGCCAGCAGCGTTGGCTGGCGGAATTTCAAGACGATACCTTCACTGATCCCTGCTACTATTTTATCATTACGGCCACGCCGCGCATATTTCCGTAATTAGGAGGGTTACCTCTGCGACGTAACATATGCTATGATTTAGCTACGTAGAGGATGCACAGTAGAAGGGAGCTGAGAATGATAACAACTACGGAGCAAGAGATGGCAGTGACACCTGCGGATTGGGTAGCGGGACCACAGCAAGGGCACTGGACCTACAATCACTATGCAACCCTTCCAGAAGATGGGCAGCACTACGAAATTGTAGCAGGAGTGCTTTACATGACGCCCTCGCCCAATAAATCACACCAGGATGCTGTTTTGTGGTTTTCACATTACCTGTTGCTCTATGTCAGAATTGCCGGTCTGGGACAGGTATTTGTAGCGCCGTTTGATGTCGAGCTGGCGCCGGATGTGGTGGTTCAGCCGGATATCGTCGTTGTATTGAACGCAGGGCTGGAGAAAATCACGCCAACTCGCATTATTGGCCCTCCCGATCTGGTAGTCGAGGTGTCGTCTCCAGGTACGGCTGGCTATGATCGCCACATCAAGCAAGATGCCTATGCGCGCGCAGGCATTCAAGAGTACTGGATTGCCGATCCGGCAGCGCAAACGGTCGAGGTGTTGCTGTTAGAGGGCGGCGGATACTATTCTCTAGGCGTCTTTAGCGGGCAGATGCGCTTATCATCGCGGGTCGTTCCAACGATTACGGAAGTACAGGTTGAACAGTTCTTTGCATAACATAGAAAGCGAGCAATGTGAAACTGCAACGAAAAGGCAAACATTCGCAGGAAGAGATTTTCACCTCGTATACATGGTGGGATAAAAGTTGCGTTCTGAACCATATTACCGCGGAACGCTGCGATTATATTGCGTCCTGCGTTAACCGCGTCTTTGGACAGGAGGCGCTGGCGCAGCAGGAGATTTTAGAGGTGGGGTGCGGCGGCGGGCTGATCTGTGAGGAACTGGCACGCAGAGGCGCGATGGTGGTGGGGATCGATCCAGCGCAAGGTGCGTTAGAGGCTGCACGCAAACATACGCAGCAGAGCAAACTGGGGCACATTGCCTACTACGAGCAGGGGTATGCCGAATCGCTGCCCTATGCCGATGGCAGCTTCTCCGTTATCGTTTGCCTGGATGTGCTGGAGCACGTCCGCGATGTGCAGGCAACCATCAGGGAGATCGCGCGCGTTCTGGCTCCCGGCGGAATCTTCATCTTCGATACAATCAACCGCACGTTGCTGGCTCGCATCGTGCTGATCTGGTTCGGGGAACGTTTTCTCCATCGTCAGGGCCTGGTTCCAGGATTGCATGATTACCATGCTTTTATTAAACCTCATGAGCTACAAACAATGCTCACAACTCATAATCTCAAGGTGTGCGAACTGACAGGCTTTATGCCGCGCCTGGTCAAGGGTCGCCTGACCTTAGGGCCTGGCTGGTTCAAAGGCGTTTCGTACGTCGGCTATGCCACCAAAGGGCGTCAGATCAATTCGTGAACTATTCATCCAGCCAGAACTGGCGATCCGCCCGCGACATTGTACTGCGCGCTATGGCTTCGGCGAAACTCTGCTTCTCCGGTCCCTGCCGCTCGCTGCTCGCTGCCGAGCGTGTCTGGCGCCGATTGAGCGTTACGGCGGGCTGGCTATTATCTAATAAACTGCCGAACTGGTCGATGCTTACCTGGAAAAATTGGGCCAGGCGCTCCAGGTGACGCTGGCTCAAGCTTACCAGCTCGATTGCTCCACTCTCGAACTTGTTCCATACATCGACGGTCAGGCGCAGACCCTTCGCGACATCCACCTTGCTCATATTGCGGCTCTTACGCAATTCGCCCAGTGTGGCGAACACGGTTTGTTCCTCGAAAACACGCTCCAGGACGCTTTGACAGGCTCGCGTAGTTAGATCTAAGAGAGGCATATCCTGGGCGACGGCCTCGTCTCCACCCGTTGCGTAGTAGGCCGCGATGAAGTCGGTGAGCGCGGCCTGCTCGCCCGGATGATCTCGCAGCAGGCCAAGCTGCGCCTGGATGTCGCCCGTCTCTTTCGCGGCCAACCATTGTATTTTCAATTGCTGTAATTCGGGAGTATTCATTACGCTATCTGCCTTTCTGCTTTTCAACCCTTATTGTTGTCGGATGGCTGGCGCATAGCCAGGCTGCTGCTCTTTAGCAATGCATTCGCGCAAGTAGCTGCGAGCACGCTCATAGCGCAAACGTACGGTGCGCTCGGTGCGCTTGCATACCACCGCGATATCATCCCATTTCATCCCCTCAATGGCGCGCAAGACCATAATCAAACGGTCCAGAGGGTCTTGAAGATACGTGAGAATACGCTGACTCTCATCTTCCGCGTGCATTTGTTCATACTGGTCCCGCGGGTCTGCTACATCGGCTACCGGCCCGCCTTCATCGTTGGATGGAAAGGTTTGCAGCGATTCCATCAACGAGCGCGGCACATGCTGCGGACGCCCCGATGGCCGTCCTTCATCATCGCGCCGGTAAATCAATCCTTCCTGGCGCAGGATGCGATTAAACTCATCCACGCACAGGCAGCGCAGGTAATGCACAAAATTCTGCGTCATAAACACTTCATCCGGGTTCTGGGCCTCGCGCAACAGGTGTTCACCCATGTTCGCAATAGCCTCCTCGCGCAATTCTGGACGGTGGCGCAATCCCTGAGAATGCCGCTGGAACGCTGGCGCGCAACGATACAATAGCACTCCACAGAGCCTGCGCACTCCGTTCATATCACCCTTTGCGCGCAAAGCGCGAATCGTTAAAATAAGCTCGATCTCGCTAATCTCGTAGCGCCCCTCCGGCGTCCGACGACTGAGCCGCTCATCGAGCGTAGGATCACTCAGGTCGATCATATCTTCTCCCACAAGTAGTACTGACTTTGGTGGTTTGCGTTTTCTTCTGGTGTTCCTCTACTACAGTGTTCTTCGTCAGGATAGAAAAAGCGGAAATGGTTTTTGCTAGCTGTAGCATAGCAGAAATATGGTGCAGAGAAAAGTGGGCTTTCCTACCATCATCACATTACATGGATGTAACGGTGTACAATACAAAATAAAGGTGTCTATCTAACCCGTATTATGAAACGAGTCAAGAGGTATTGCCAGGGCCTTCCGTCCCTGCAATACTCGCTTTCTGTGTTCGTAAGAGGGCTGTAATCAGCAACATCTAAATAGATAGATAACCGTGGAGAAAGAGTGAAAGGAGTAGTAATTGGTTCAAAAGCAAAACGTACAGGATCTAGCCTCCGAAGAACAAAAAGCGATGCAGCAGAGCATCACGCAAGATCAGCAAAGGGCTCTCCAGGAAGGGGTACCGGACGGGCAAAGAGCGATTCAGGAAGAGGTGCGACCCCATTATCCCACCTGGCCCACTTCCGTGCCTGGTCCCTGGGAAACTCCGCCACCGGAGGGCATGCGACCGGTTGCTAATGCCATGCGCCGGGAGCAGGTGCTTGAAATCGCTTACAACCAGGAAACAGGCGAGCCCAGACAAGATCGCTCTCCCGATGTGACTGGCGGTCAACCCCAGCCCTATGCGCAATCTTATGATCAACAAGAGGTTGCACAACGACAGACCGGCCAGGAACTGCTTGGGAAGCGCAAGCAGAGATTATAATATCTCTTACCTGCGACTCATCCTGAGCAGCTTGCAATTGCAGGCGGCATGCTGGCTTCTATAAAGAACCTGAGCATTTGTGTAAATCGGCGTACCTGATATGTACTCGAGCACGCATGCTCAGGTTATTTTTTACTTTCATTTTTCCTGTCGAAAATCCACAAACGCACCCATACACACGAGTTCTTTTTTCGAATCTGTGTAGCCTATTTTTGCTATGTATCAACATACATCATTTTAATTCATTGTGTATAGTGCTAATATATGTCTGTTTCCACTTATTTATGTGTAAGACAGCGTATCGCTTGTATACACGTCAATTACTGGAAAGAGACATATTGCAGGGGGTCTGCAAGTTGTATATTTGGAAGAGGGTACATTGCAAACACAACAATACCTCTGGAAGTTTTTCCAGAAGCATAATATCGTCAGACTTGTAGCGAAGGTGAGCATAGTAGCAGTTGGATTATTATTGACAGGAGCAACTATAGGAACAAGCTTGCAGGAGGTGCAGGCGAACTATTTTAGTAGCTGCTCGGCCAGTGATCATTCATACGTAGTTGCAGCAGGGGATACTCTGGGCAGGATTGCCTCCCGTTATGGTATGAGCCAAACCGCCCTTGCAGCATATAACCATATCGCCAGCGCTAATTTGATATATACCCACCAGTTAATCTGCATCCCTCACATCAGCACCGTTTCGAGTTCGCACTCGTCCAATACCCAGCCAAAGCCAGTAGCTCCGACCCGTTCTTCAGATGGGGCTGGTCAAGGTCCTGTTGTGAACACAACCTCCAGCCCTGTTGTGAATACAACCCCCGATCCTGTTGTGTCTACGACAGGTCATGGCCCCGTAGGACATACAAATGTTTTCCCATATGGGGCATGTACATGGTGGGCTAATCAGCGGTATTACCAGATACATGGCTTTTTTGTGCCGTGGACGGCCCAAGCGAATGCAGGACAATGGGTTGCGCGCGCCCATCAATTTGGCTGGCACGTTTCCAGTGTTCCGGCAGTTGGAGATATTATGGTGCTCCAGCCGGGGGTTCAGGGGGCGTACTGGCTGGGCCACGTCGCGATAGTGGAGCGCGTGCTCAGCAATGGACATGTCATTGCGAGTTCAATGAGTTGGGGGAGCCGCCCGTGGGCCGTGACCACCTGGCAATTTACACCGGGCCCTGGCGTGGCATTCGTAACCAGGTAGCGTGTCTTCTCGGCGCCGCTGTGATGTGGCGCGAGGCATAATAGACGGTTACAGTCAAAGTACAGGACCCCATGCATTTGATGCCGATACTCCATGAAGTGTCGGCATCATTTTTATCAAAACCTCATCTTTTACGCAGTGGGCGCTGTGACGTCAGCGCAAAGTGATCCCAGATACTGCTTTGCCAGTCGTCAAGGTGCTCCACAGTCGAGATCCATTCTGGCAGGGGAGTGAGCAGGTAATTGGCCAGAGCGTTGGCGTATGGCTCGTACATATGCCGCAACTCGGTAAGCCGCTCTTCCGCCGTCTCCTCGTCACGAAACCGGATGCCCTCTGTAGCCATCTGTTCCTGTAAGCGGGCAAATTCGGTCGAGGGCAGCCGGTCCTTTTTAAGCGGGGATGGCTCCGTCCCGAAATTCTGGGAGAGATCGACTACAGCATGGCGCGCTATGGCAAAGGTAAATTTGCCGGTCTGTTCTGGAATGTTGTCAAGTCCGACCATTACCAGCGCGCAGACATCGAGGATGGTGGTCAGGGCGGCCAGCCACGATTGGCGATCATGTTGGGAACGGTAATACGATAACACGGGATAGGAGAGATGGCTTTCCAGCAATTCAGCGCACCAGCGTTCCCAGCTCCGCAAGAACTCGACAAATTCTTCTGCATGCAGGTTCTCTCCTAGATGACGGCGTATAAATTCTGCCGCCGTTGGAGGGGAGCCTGCCCGCGCATCCAGCAGCGTGATTTCGGCCTCGCGGCGCGAAAACGCCTGATAGATGATTGGCGCGTAGCCAATCACCAGAGCCAGAAACCCGAACCCCAGCCCACTTTCTATCACCGTGCAGACCCTGGCCCATCCCGAACGCGGCACGACATCTCCCAGACCCAGGGTAAAGAACGTTGTGCCGCTCATATAGAGATCGGTGAGGAAGCCAATCGTTTTCTCGGGCGCGCTGATAACGGAGCCTAGACTCCATTGTAAGAGCGCAAAGGCGATGATCAGTATAAGGGCCCAGATAATCAAGAGCAACAATAGCGAAAGCGGCCCATAGAAACTAATAAAATATTCTCGTCGATTGCTTGAGCGGAGCTTGCGCGCTATCGCCGACCAGAGTAGCCAGCTAGTAGCGTAAAACAGACGTGCCAGCCTGAATTTCCGCGCGACACGCCGCGGCAAAACGACGGTCTCGAAGCAATCTTGCAGAATAGTAAAAATCAAAACAATGCCGGCGATGGCGGCCAGAACGTTCATCGAAGCTCTCCTGTTTAGCGAGATAAGATATCTATCGGCAAAAGTAACACGTATCGCGGCCAAATAATTCCATCTCCACCGATGGAATAGATAAAAAAAGACACCTCGAAAGGCGTCTTTTTTTATCTATTTATACACAATAGTCCATGACTATTGTGAGAACCCCCCTCAGGCCAGCAGTTTTTCAACCGCCTCTAGAAACTCATCAAGATCAAATGGCTTATTCAAGCCCACCAGGTTGCGTTTGTTTATCTCTTGTTCAGGAAGGTACGCGCTCATAATAATGGTAGGCGTGTCCACCAGCTCTTTTGTTGCCTGAAGTAGGTCATACAACTCAAGGCCGTTAATATTGGGAAGCCAGTAATCTGTGATGAATAAACAAGGCTTAATGCTGCGAGCGACATTGAGGGCCTGAATACCGTCAGTTACCAGCATCGCGCTATAAGGCGTCTCCTGTGCCAGCGCTTCGACCAGTAAAGCGCCAATACTCGTATCGTCTTCTACAACAAGAATCGTTTTTTCATCTATTTCACCCTTAATCGGGGAAGATCTTTCAACTTTCTGCATAACCATATCCACCGTCTCATACAGCTATCAACTACAACCTCCATGTACTTTGAAACGTTCCGCGTTCCAACGCTCCCACGATGAATCGGGGAGCTACACGCACAGGTAGGGGCAATCCCTCGCGGTTGCCCATTGCCCAGGACAGGGGCCAGCCCTGCCCCTACTGCGCTAATTTTCATACGTCTTGCAGGATTGGTTGGTTTCGCCCAGAAATTATTTTTTGCTTAATTTTATATTAGCCTCTCCTAACTTACGGCGATTTGCAAAAAAAGCAAACCGGATACCGGTTTCTCAGGGGAAACGGGGATGCGCTGATCCCTGCCTGTTGGAAGGGGCATCTGTGATAAAATGCATTTGGATGTACGTACATATGTGCGTATATCCGTTCGTTGTCACTTCCTATCTCTGCATTCAATATCTACTCTATCAACGTGTAAAGGTAGGAAAACGAATGTGCATATTCTTCTAGAGAAGAAAGGATTATTAAGAATGGTACGGATGCGAAAGTTGGGAGCTTTGAGTTCTCTTGTCTCATTGCTCACTCTATTTTCTCTCGTGCTTGCAGCCTGCGGTGGTGGTACCGGTAGCGGTGGCAATCCTCCCACGAGTACCGCGAAGACGGTGGCGTTAGTAACTGACATCGGCGGCCTTAATGACCAGGGGTTCAACCAGTTGGCTAACACTGGCTACGAGCAAGCCAGGGCAAAGTATGGCTTCCCCAGGGCGGTTATCGAGACGAAGTCGCAGAGTGATTATGTCAGCAATCTCACGCGCGCGGCGCAAAGCTCAGACCTTGTCATCGGCGTGGGCTTCTTGATGGCAACGGCCCTTGATTCGGTCGCCAAAGCCAATCCGACGAAAAAGTTCGCTTTGATCGATTCGTGCGCCACCGATGCGCAGGGCAACTGCGATACGCTGCCCAATGTGGCCCCGCTCCTCTTCAAAGAAGAGCAGGCAGGCTGCCTGGTTGGCGCGGTAGCAGCACAGATGGAGGCTGATGGCAAGGCGAAGGTGCCGAAGCTGCTCGGCCACAATACGATTGCGGCCATCGGCGGCATTAAGATCCCGCCTGTTGATCACTACATTGCCGGTTATAAGTTCTGTGCGCAAAAAGTTAATCCTAACGTCCAGGTCATTTATAACTACTCGCAGAGCTTTGATGATACCGCGAAGTGTAAAGACGTGGCGCTGAGCCAGATCAATCAGCACCAGGCCGATATCATCTTCCAGGTGGCCGGCGGTTGTGGCATTGGCGCTCTACAGGCTGCCGATGAAAAGGGCGTTTACGGCATTGGCGTTGATAAAGACCAGTCTGCTGTGAATAAGAGCGTTATCACCAGCGCCCTCAAGCGCGTTGATCAGGCGGTATCCAGCACGATTAACTCCTTTGAGGCTGGCAAATATACCAACAATCCTCCTGCATTCGATCTCAATAGCAATGGTGTGGGCTATGCCACGCCTACCAGCGATGTACCCGCCGATGCGAAAGCGGCAGCAGATAACCTGATCGCACAGATCAAATCCGGCGCGCTCTCTATCCCCAACACGGTCCCGTAGGGGCGAGCCGCGTAGAAGAGAAGTCGTATATTGCATATCAAAGCAACAAGTATGCAATGTATGATTTCTCTTTGCCTCTACAAAATTGTCCACTTGTTTCTCTCTAGCGCCGATGCTATGATAGATTGACTGTTTTATGGCCTTCCTATTGGATGGATGGAAGGAAAATACTACTTTTCGCACAGGAGGAGCTGGTATGGCTGTGCCAACGGTGCATCATGAACCCCCCCCGCCCAGATCGAAAATTGCTTTATGGACCCATAAATTACAAATGGCCCTCGGTGGGCCGCTCCTGGCGGTGCTGCTGGCATTGATTGCCGGGAGCATCATTATTATGATCACCTCCCCAGGCTCGTTGGTGGACCGCTTTATGAGCGTGGTTGCAGCTTACCAGAATCTCTATGCAGGCTCTTTTGGCAATCTTCAAAGCACTTCATATTCGCTGGTGAATGTTACTTCTCTTATTTTTGCTGGCCTTTCCGTGGCAATCGCTTTCCGAGCCGGGCTATTCAATATTGGCGCAGCCGGGCAGCTCACGGTCGGAGCGGTGGCTGCTGGCATTATTGGCATTCGGCTGCCCTCCTGGCCCGGCTGGCTCCTTATCCCGTTGATGATTATCGCCAGCATCCTGGCCGGAGCGGTCTGGGGCGGCATTGTTGGCGTTCTCAAAGCCTGGCGCGGCGCTCACGAGGTTGTGACAACCATTATGCTGAACTGGATTGCTTTTTTTGTGGCGGCCTATTTAATCGATGGTCCCTTTCAAGCTCCCCGCCTCTCCGAACAGACGATTCCTTTACCACCACAGGCAACGCTCCCTTCGCTCGCGGTACTCTATAATCAAACGCTGGGCACATTTCTTCCCCAGATTGCCTCGCCGAGCAGCTATACAGTCGATGTCAGCCTGATCCTGGCTTTGCTGGCCCTTGTCGTCTACTGGTTTATTACCGCGCGCACAACCTTTGGGTATGAACTGCGTGTGATCGGACAGAATATGAAGGCGGCGAGGTACGCAGGTATCGCGATTAAAAAAAATATTGTGCTGACGATGGCTCTGTCTGGAGCTTTTGCCGCGCTGGCAGGCTCCCTGCACCTGATGGGGCAGGCTCCCTATCAATTGATCGGTCCTGCCTTTAGCACCGATACCACCGGATTTGATGCCATCGGAGTTGCTCTGCTTGGACGCACAACATCGATAGGTATCCTGCTCGCAGGGTTGCTCTTTGGCGGGCTGCAACAGGCGGGACCCTATATGGAGCTATTTGCCCACATCCCGGGCGATCTGGTCCTGATTATTCAAGCCCTGGTGCTTTTCAGTATCGCTACCGAGTTCTTGCCCGCCATCCAGCGCGCATTGCCGACGTGGGCGCGCCTGGGTCGTAAGCCTTCACTGGTGCCGGATATCATGGGGCATACGATAATCGATCTGCCCGCGAAGGATGAGCCAATGCCACAAGATACGGAACCAGGCAGCGTTGTGGATGAGGATATGATACAGCCGACGGCCATGCCTGGAAGTCAGGAGGACTAAGGATGTTTTTTCAAGTACTGGCGCGTGTCATGACATCGAGCGATCTCTGGCAGGCGACCCTGCAATTTGGCGCGCTGCTCCTGTTGCCGGCGCTGGGTGGTGTGATTTCCGAGCGCAGTGGCGTGATCAATATCGCGATGGAAGGCATGATGCTGATCGGCGCGTATGTGGGCGTGATGACGACGCTGGCAACGCATAGCATCTGGTTTGGCATGCTGGGAGCCATTATTGCTGGCGGCCTGCTGGCGCTTGCCCACGCGATTGTCTCTATCAACTTTCAGGCCAATCAGATTGTCAGCGGCATCGCCATTAATATAGCCGCTCTGGGATTGACCAACTTCCTTTTGCCCATTCAAACCGCCGGTCAGGGGGTTTCCGCTCTCCCCAGAGATTTGCGTTTGCCCACTATGACCTGGGGGCCACTGGCTAATATCCCTTTCATCGGGCCGATCCTGTTTCAGCAGAACCTTATTTTTTATTTTGCTATCCTGATTCTGCTGGGCATTCAGTTCCTCCTCTTCCGTACCAATATCGGCTTACGCATCAGAGCGGTGGGTGAGCACCCCCAGGCCGCTGATACCGCAGGAGTCAATGTGCGCCTCGTACGCTATCTCTGTGTGGTTGGGAGCGGCTTCCTTTCCGGCCTGGCGGGCGCATTTCTCTCGCTAGGGATCGCGGGTATCTTCAATCCCAATATGACGGCGGGGCGAGGCTTTATTGCGCTGGCGGCGATGGTCTTCGGCAAGTATACGCCGCTTGGCACTGCCGGAGCCTGCCTGATCTTCGGTCTGGGAGAGGCGCTGAGTACGCGCTTGCAGGATACTGGCGTCTCTGCCAACCTCCTGAGCATCTTGCCCTATGCGCTTACGCTGATAGCGCTGGTTGGCCTGGTGGGTCGCACTATACCGCCAGCCGCCGATGGCATCCCGTACGAGCCGGAAGCCGACTGATAGTAGGAGCAGACGATCATGCAAGAGAGTACAATGACGACACCGGTTGAAGGACAGGCCGCTCCTCTGGTCGTGGAGATGCGCGATATCTGCAAAGCGTGGCCTGGCGTGGTTGCCAACGATCATATCAATCTGTCGGTGCGCAAAGGGGAGATTCACGCGCTGGTGGGCGAGAACGGCGCGGGCAAATCGACGCTGATGAACATCCTTTACGGCCTGATCCATCCTGATAGCGGCGAGATCCTGATCAATGGACAACGCGTCACCATCGGCGGGCCACGCGCCGCCATTGCCCTGGGCATCGGCATGGTCCACCAGCACTTTATGCTCATCCCTCCCCTCACGGTGGCGGAGAACATTGTACTGGGTAAAGAGCCAGGAGGGCTTTCCTCCGCCTACCAGGCCAGTCTTGCTCGTACGCGTATTCTGGAGTTAAGCAAGCGTTATGGCCTGCCCATTGATCCCGATGCGCGCGTCGAAAAGCTGTCCGTGGGCTTACAGCAGCGCGTTGAGATCCTCAAAATGCTCTACCGGGGAGCCGATATCCTGGTTATGGATGAGCCAACGGGCGTTTTGACGCCACAGGAGACGACCGACCTTTTCACGGTTTTACGCGACCTAGTGAAGCAGGGGAAAACCGTCATTTTCATCACGCATAAACTGCGCGAAGTGCTGGAGATTACTAACAGGATCACGGTATTGCGGCGTGGCAAGAATGTCGGTGAACTGGTGACGCGCGAGACTAACCAGAGCGATATTGCGCGCCTGATGGTTGGGCGCGAAGTGCTTTTGCGCGTCAATAAAACGCCAGCCCGGCCTGGTCCCGCTGTGCTGCATGTGGAGAACCTGCACGCTCAATCTGATCGCGGGCTGGAGATATTGCACGGCGTCAGTTTTGATGTGCATGCAGGCGAGATCCTGGGTATCGCGGGCGTCGAGGGGAACGGGCAAAGCGAGCTGATCGAGGCGCTGACCGGCATGCGCAAGCCGACCATCGGCACTATCGCTATCACCCCGGTCAAAGATGAGGGACCATTCCTTGCAGACGACCTGAGCGCAGCTAGACGCTTCCGCTCCGAGGATCTGAGCGCAGCTAGCCGCGAGAGCGGCGTTGATCCTCGGGATAGCAAGACCGAGAGCGGCGTTGGTCGGCTGAATAACAAGACAGGAGCGCCGATAGATATTACCACGATGGGCGCTCGCTCCTCGCGTCAAATGGGCGTTGCGCACATACCCGAAGATCGGCGTGGCAGCGGACTGGTGCTGGCTGAATCGATCAACGACAATGTTGTGCTGGGGCGGCAGCGCTGGCCGGAGTTTTCTCGTGCTGGCATTGTGCTGCTCCTGCGCCATATCAGGGACTGGGCCGCTAAACTTATTGCCGATTTTGATGTACGTACACCCTCGTCGGAGGTGCCGGTGCGTGCGCTCTCCGGTGGCAATCAGCAAAAGATCATCATCGCGCGCGAACTGGCCTGTAACCCGACGATCCTGATAGCGGCGCAACCCACGCGCGGCGTTGATATCGGCGCTATCGAGTTTATTCACCGCCGTCTGATTGAGCAGCGCGACGCCGGCAAAGCTATCCTGCTGGTATCCGCCGAGCTGGATGAGATTCGTTCGCTCTCTGACCGTATCGCCGTCATGTACGAGGGCCGGATCGTCGATATCATCACTCCAGACGCGACCGAAGAGGAACTGGGCATTTTGATGACCGGCGGCCAGAACCGCCAGCAAGCTGACCAGCAGGCCACCGAATAAGTGCTCATCACATCCGGGCACACAGGGACGCTATTGCAGGCACTCAAAACCTGGCAAAAGGCGGAAATATCGACTATGCTGCAAAGAGAAGTCCTAAATCCATTGAAATGTTACTAGCAGGGCAGGGGCAAGCCCAGCCCCTACGGAACGCTGGTTGGAGGGATATATCTGTGCTGAAATTCATTGTCAGATACTGGGTGCCCATTGCCATTTTAGCGACCGCTATAGCCTGGCTACCCTATGCAGTAGGGCAGCAGGTGCTCAGACAGTCCGCTAACGATCCTCAGATCCAGATGGCCCAGGATACCGCCGCAAAGCTGGAAGATGGGCAGCAAATTCAACAGGTTGTGCCGGCGGATAAGGTTGACATTGCCAAAAGTTTAGCCCCCTACATCATCATATTTGACGCAAACGGCCACCCCATTGCCTCTTCGGCCCAGCTCAATGGTCAAACTCCGACGATTCCCGCGGGCGTGTTTGATACTGTGAGGCAAACGGGCGAAGATAGGATTACCTGGCAGCCTCAGCCCGATGTACGCAGCGCCATTGTTGTGACACAATTCAAGGGACCAACCTCTGGTTTCGTCCTTGCCGGTCGCTCCCTGCGAGAGGTGGAGCAGCGCGAGAATGGCATCATGTTGCTCTCCCTCCTCGCCTGGCCCACGCTGCTCATCACCACCTTGCTGGCGACGATGCTCTTCTTCAAAGTCACCACTGAAACTCAAGCGGTACGTGACTAAAACAGGAAGGCGGCTGGAATAAGGTGATTGAATGTGTTGTGCAATTAGCGTTACCTATGTCTTCTGAGGATAGAGTAGTGGAACTATCCAGGGATTTCAGCCTTTTCAAAAGTTAAAGTAAGGATTCTTGTAGGATTTCCGGCTGCGGTTGGCATTCCATCGCCTCCTCAACATCATAATTTACCCAGAGTATTTCTTGACGGGGCGTCTTTGTTGAATGACACATCTTTGTAGGAGCCTCAATGCAGGTCCAATCCCTGTATAGTTCGTCCATTATATCACAGTGATAACCGGATAATGCTACTTTTCCTCTTACATTATGAAGTACTGCTGCAAGTTCCCGATGCTCTTCATTCGTCATTTCGTGTGCATACGCATTTTTATCTCCACGCGAGTCATGCAGATAAGGAGGGTCACAATAAAATAGTGTTTCTTCGTTATCGTATCGTTGAATGACTTCTACCGCTGATGCATGTTCTATCTGTACGCGAAGGAGTCTCTGAGCAATTGCGGGTAAATCTTCTACGCTCCCCAGCCATCTTGAAACTGCTCCTGCCATTCCCGCCCTACTGGTTAAAAGGCAATGCGCCCACCTTCCACCACTAGCTTTTTGGGCCAACCCCGTCCTCACCTGCCGAGCTAAGACGTAGAAGCGCCTGGCCCTTTCTAAATCTGACAATCCTGTGGATGAGCCACAAGCGATCTCGAATTCTTCGCGAGAAAAGGGCGTTAGTCCAATAGCCTCTACAAGAGCCTCTTTCTTATCTCTAAGAACGCGGAAAAAATTTACAACTTCGCCATGAAGATCATTATATGTTTCTACCGGGGAGGGTTCTCTATTAATGAGTACCGCAGCAGAACCACCAAACGGCTCACAAAAAAGTTTCGTTCGAGGTAATAAGGGCAGGAGCCAATTGAGATGACTATACTTTCCACCATACCAACCAAAGGCGATTAATTTGCCACTTCCTGTCTCACCATTGTCCATATCTAGTCTCCTCCTTGAAAGAACTTTAAGCATAAGCCACCTCCAAGCCACCCGATGCTTCTTTCACTTTATTCTTTAGTGGTTTCACTCACAATCCAATCAAGATAACTCTTACTGCCTTCCACAATAGGAACTGCTACAATTTCAGGTTCATCATAGGGATGGGCTTCTCGAATAGCTTTTTCTAGTCTACTGTATAAATTTTTCCTTGTCTTCGCAGCACATACCCATTCGGTTTCGACTTCCATTTTACCTTGCCACCAATATGTGCTGGTAATAGGACCAGAAACATGCACACAAGCAGCCAATCGGTTTTTAACAACAGTTTCAGCTATTCTTTGTGCGCCTTCCTGGGTATCTATGGCTGTTGTTACAAGAATGAATTCCATCATGAACTATATACCCTTTCTGATGTTTTAAAAAAGATGTCATGCGCTATCGCTTGTATTTGTCGTTCATTACGCCATTGCTCCGGCGTTCGTTGATAGATAGTAAGTGCATCTTGTCCTCATGAGCTCTTTCGAGGGGAAGTATATCGTATTTCAAGAACTAGATTAAAGACAGTTATATGGTATGCCAAAGGAGCAAAGTTTATAAACCAATCGAAGAACTGTGGAAGAGTGGGGCTGAGAGGACTCGAACCTCCGACGCACGGTGTGAAGTAGATAGCTGGCGCGCTACTCACATGCACCATAAGAGCACGTTTCCAACTACCCCTTCCCGAACCGGACATGCGACTTTCACCGCATCCGGCTCTCCAGGCAAGCATTTTGCTTAATATAACGGCTTCTGCCGCCTACGCGACACCGTTATGTAACCGTACCTTGCCCTGTACCCCTTCCCCGTGTATCAGGCGTTGCCCTGATCGTTTGAGTACTATGGGTACTCCGTCACCATGAGACGCTCGTCTTTTAGGTGATCCCGTAGTTCCTATATCGCTCTGGTCCGTATGTAGGTTCCCATTGGGTGCTTTACCTACTCACTGTAGGCACCTGTGGAGAGGGTATCCGCCAACCATCCTAAAAAGTTCGTTAACGGCTCCACATTCCTCGTCTCAATGTCTCTACGAGGAGGTCTCGGTTTTGACCGGTTCACCTGGGTTTCGACTCTACCAAGCCTGACCTTGTACGGCCTAACTGAGCATTCTTTTTGGGCTAAGACATTTCGCCCTCAATGCCCTTTTCGTGTCATGCTACTGTCCCCTGGTACCTTTCGGCCCAAAGTAAGACACTGTTTTAACCACAATTACCCTGATGGGCTAGACGACTCTAGCAAGAACGATATAAGCTCAACGGCGCACTTAGGAAACCGACGCTCTATCCACTGAGCTACAGCCCCGTCGCCGTAAATATATCATATCCTGCAATCTTTGTCATCAGTTGCGCGTAGCAATTTCGGGGTTTCTCAAAAATCGCTGCATGCTCTAACTGCTCGCGCCTTCGGCACTCACAGGGAGAGGGAGGTGCTGGCGGTGGGCGCAGCCCACCGCCAGCACCTCCCTCTCACGAACGGCTCGCATGCGAGCCGTTCGTATGAAAAGACAACGTTTGAGAAGCCCTGGTAGCAATTTCGGGGTTGCTCAAAAGATGAGCGGTGACGACAAAACTTGAGAGATTACCTGAGGCACACCAGGCGTTAGTGAAACGAGAGGGGAGCTGGCAGCCCCAATGAAATGAGTGGGATTGGGCGGCTGTGCTCCCTCGTGAACATCGCTCGGCATAAAGTTGGGGGTGACGTTGCTGCTAATCTAACCGTTCTAGGATCATCGCGTTGGCCATGCCGCCCCCTTCGCACATCGTTTGCAGGCCGTAGCGTTTGCCGGTACGTTCGAGTTCGCTAAACAAGTCAACGGCGAGACGAGCGCCCGATGCCCCGATAGGATGCCCAATGGCAATGGCTCCTCCATTGACATTGACTTTGCTCATATCTGCATCTGTCTCGCGTTGCCAGGCAAGGACAACACTGGCAAACGCCTCACTAATTTCAACCAGATCGATCTGATCAAGTTTCATTCCAGCCTTACTAAGAACCTTTTGCGTGGCTGGGATTGGAGCGGTTAACATAAAAGTTGGGTCGGCAGCAGCCAGGGCAAATGAGACGAAACGTGCGCGAGGTTTGAGTCCTAGCCGTTGAGCGGTCTCCAACTCCATCAGCACCACGGCGGCAGCACCATCGCTAATCTGTGACGAGTTTCCGGCGGTAATGAGTCCATCACTCTGAAAAGCTGGCTGGAGTTTAGCCAGCTTTTCCATGCTGGTGTCCGTGCGTATTCCCTCATCTTTCTCCATATTCATGACGGTGCCATTTTCGTTTTGCACACGAATAGGTAGCAGATGAGGAGCGAAGTGACCCTTAGCGGTAGCTTCTGCTGCCCGTCTATGGCTTTCTAGACTGAAGGCATCCAGTTCTTCCCTCTTCAGGTTCCATTTCTGCGCGATCCGCTCGGCGGCCAGGCCCTGAGAGACGAGTGCCCGGTCATACTGAGCAAGTAAAAAACTTCCGTAAGGCGATAACATATCTCCATCCATAGGGGCATCCAGAGGAACTTTAGTCATGGACTCGATCCCGCCGGCAATCACCACCTCATACGTTCCGCTCATAATGCCCTGAGCGGCAAAATGGATAGCCTGTTGGCTGGAACCGCAACGACGATCAATAGTTGTTCCTGGAACAGTCACCGGGAAGTTCGCAGCGAGTGCCGCGTTGCGAGCAATATTCCTGCTCTGCTCCCTGAACTGGCTCGCACACCCTAAAATAACATCATCTATGCATGCACTGTCGATACCGTTTCTCTCCACGATTTTCATCAGCACCTGAGCCATTAAATCGACCGGGTGCCACTCTTTTAATTGCCCCCTGCGGCGTCCGACCGGTGTTCGCAGCGCGTCAACAATGACGGCCTCTTTCATCGTTGCCATGTCAAAAATCCTCCTTAGACATGCTAATCTTCAGGTCTTTCACCATTATATGCCGCCGTTGGGAAAGGAGGGAAGGAGGCTTTGTCAGGAGAAAACTCAAAGAGCATCCATCAAGACAAAAAGTGTCTAGCAATTGTCATGGTATTATACCGAAAAATATTTTATCTTAGCTCCCGAATAGAGATAACTGTTTAAGCCACTTGATGTGGAACCAAAGCAATTCTCGGCCAAAGCTCATCGCAAGTTGGCTTGCCAAAGAATAGGAGAATTTGATGGATTTCAGTATCATGTTTTTTGCTAGCCAGATGCAGATGGATGCTATGCATAAGTATCGTTTAATCATCGAGGCAACAAAGTTTGCCGATCAACATGGCTTTTGTGCTGTATGGACGCCGGAACGGCATTTTGCGGATTTCGGTGGCATCTTCCCCAATCCTTCTGTCATCAGTGCTGGCCTTGCAACAATCACTCAAAATATTAATATACGGGCTGGAAGTGTCGTTTCACCACTACATGATTCTATGAGAATCGCCGAAGAATGGGCAGTTGTGGATAATCTTTCGCAGGGCCGGGTATCTATCTCTTTTGCTCCAGGATGGAATATCAACGATTTCATTTTTTTCCCAGAGCGTTTTGAAGACCGCCGCAACATTATGCATCAACAGATTGTTGAAATTCAGGATCTCTGGCAAGGAAAAAGTATAACACGAACAAATAGCGAGGGGGTGGCCCTCGATGTACTACTTTATCCCCGTCCAATTCAATCTAAATTACCGATCTGGCTTACATCCGCATCGGCAAGTGCTGATACATTTGTATTTGCAGGCTCGATTGGTGCGAATATTCTCACGCATCTGGTCTATCAAGATATAGGCAATCTTGTCCAAAAAATCACGGCTTATCGGGAAGCACGAGCGAAACATGGATATGATCCAGCAACTGGAGTAGTTACATTAATGGTGCATACATTTCTTGGTGCTAATGATGAGGCTGTGAAGGAAATCGTTCGCCCATCTTTACGAGAATACCTGAGATCATCTGTTTCTCTGACAACCGGGACGACTACGATTGGGCATCAAGCAGAATCCCAGGAACTGGGAGCCAGACTCGTAGAAGAACTCCTTGATATGGCCTTTGAGCGCTATTATAATGGACTTTCACTGTTAGGTACCCCCGAAATTTGTGTGCAGCGTGTCCGAAAGTTGGAAGAGATTGGCGTTAACGAGGTTGCCTGCTTGATTGACTTCGGTGTGGGAATTGATCAGACACTAGAGGGACTCTATTACCTTAATGATTTACGGCAGCGTACTCTTCCCCAGGGAGAGCGACTCTACTGAAATGCCAATGCAGCTTAAATTCAGGTCTCCTTCGTTCAGCGCTGTCATACGACATAGTTTGCCGAAAAGAGCATCCAGACAAAAAGTGTCTAGCGATTGTCGTGGTGTTGTGCTGCAAAATACTTTATCTTAGCTCTTGAACTAATTGGCGAGAGCAGAAAACAAAGTTTCTGGTGTGTTGTAGCGATAGCTCCTGCCAGAGATTCTATAGCGGTTGGAGCATCTAATTCAGGAGGGATTAGTATGACGGAGTATGTCCTGTCTCCCCTCTTAGCATAGTTGTTGATGGGCTTGCACTTGCGATGTTTCTCCAAATTGCCGCTACTGATGGTTTTTACAAGATGAAGAGTGATACTTGATGAAAACATCTGATCATGGGCAAGAGAATAATAAATGGTATGTAGTGCAATGTAAAACTGGAAGAGAGAAATATCTTGACCTCATGCTAAAAACGTTGGGGATTGTGACTTATCTACCCCTTGTGAAAAAATATAAAAATAGAGCGCCCGTTTATGTTTCATTATTCCCTGGATATATATTTATAAACGTGGACTTTAAAATAATGTCTCTATCGTCTATTAATTATTTTCCATCTGTAGTAAGGATATTAAGCATTGGGAACGATCCTCTAGTGTTGGAAGATGAGATTGTTGAAGCCATTGCTCAAGAACTGGAGCGATTGAATAATCAGCCAGGTAATTCCCATGGTTTCCAGCCCAACGACATTCTCAGAATAAGAAACGGCCCCCTCCGAGGAATGGAAGTGATTTTTATTGGACCCACAACTCCCAGCCGACGGGTGCGTGTTTTTCTCGAATTTCTAGGAGGGCCGAAAGAGACGCTTGTAAATGTGGATGCACTAGAGGGAACAGCGGTGGAAGTAGGAGGGGATAAGAAAAAAGATGGGAAAAGGCAGCGATACACACGAGGGAAAGGAAGAAGGATTTAATCAAATGCTGCTATCACTGGTTCATGAAACTGCACTGAACGATAGAAGTGAACGGCGTTAAAACTTGAAGAGTTGAGAGAGGAACATACTATCTTGCTTACAAGAGACCCCTATGTCTTAATTGATCTATCACCATTGTTTAATAACGATAGCATATCTTATGCCACTAAAACTGCTGATGGCGGTTTTAACGTTTGGGGAAATAGCTTCCCAGCAGAGGAATTACCTGCCAGCCACAGCATCGTAGAAGTTGCAGGCGTGCCTTTCTGTTTTCCGCCTAAAGAAGACGGCCAGCTCAACACAGTTGTCTGCTGCGGACAAACGCTAGATGTTCCACCCAGCATCTACGACTGGCTTTACATCCTGGCAGCAGGTGAGCGACGAACAGAGGATCTTGTTTACCTGCACTATACCAATGGCGCCGTTGAATCCGAGTGGTTACGTATCTCCGATTTCTGGCCTGCCCCTTCACGATATGCTCCATATTTTGGAGAATATGTCGCCTTCCGTTGTAAGCAAATGCACTATCCTCGTCATGTTCAACCAGGTGTCGAGCCTGTCATCTGGCGTCAACGTATACCTGTTACCAGGCAAGATACGCTGGAGCAGATACTTTTCCCCGATAATATTGCTATTCATATATTCGCCATGACTGCGATTAGAAATACAGGAAAATATTTACCATGAAGCATATCCTTGCGCCAATGGCACATTGGCATCATGATTTATGTAGTTGCTTACAATGTTGTATGGCCTCTGTTATGCACTATTATGGGCGAGATCCCATACTAACATTAGGAGCAGTCTGGGATTTTTATTACTCGCCAGAGGACCTGCGAAAGGAAGAATTTTATTCCCCGTGCCGTTGGTCAGGGCTTGCTGAGAGCCTGCTGCCATATCATCCGGTGACTTCACGCTGGCACCAACCTGATGACCCGGAAGTTGGCTGGTTGCAAGTCAAGGAAGTCGTCCAAAACGGCTCGCCGGTCATTGTTGCTGTAGATAATTTTTATCTTCCGTTTCGACCTGCTTATCAAGATATTCACGCAGGACATCTCATCCTGGTATACGGCTTTGATGAAGAAACAGATCAAGTCTATGTACTAGATTCGATGCCTCCAGCATTTATAGGACCCATCGCTTTAACCGATTTGAAGGCATCCAGAAGTTCTTTAAACCCGGCTGATGAACGGGATTATTTCTTTAGCAATGCGCCGGTCGCCAATCGTTGGCTAGAACTCAACATCGAAGCTCCGTTTCCCCAGTTCACAGAGAAATGGGTTATGGATGTGATTAATGCTAATCTACGCCGCTTTACTACACCTTGTGATGGCTCGGCTCTTTCCGGCATGAGCGGGTTAGCTCGCTACTTCGATCTTCTCGATCAAAATATGGCAAATCCTGCTGGTCATCATGCATTGGAGGAACTTTACGTACTTGGCTGGTCTATACAAGCAGCTACTGCACTGCATGCAGATTTTCTTATGCAGGTAGGGAAACAGCTCAACTGGCCTCGGCTTGGCAGCATTGGTCGTCAAGTGGCTCACCTTGCCCATCACTGGACAGCTTTACGCATGTTAGGCGCGCATGGGCGAGCGCATCCCAGGAAGATACGAGAGCGACTAATGTTGAGAGCAACTCAATTGCTCGCAGATCAAAAACTTGTTATCAATCAACTACAGGTGCTACTTGAGGATTTGAACAGCCTGATGGAAAGGGGCTAGGTATGGGCCGTGTGCTAGTTATAGGCCTGGATGCGTTAAGTCCAGAACTGGTTAACAAGTGGTTACCTGATCTTCCCAATTTACGAGCGTTAATGGAGCGTGGCATTCATGGGCCATTACAAAGTATCGTGCAGCCAGTCACTCCTGCTGCATGGACTGCAATGCTGAGTGGAAGAGATCCAGGCCATTTTGGCTTCACAGATTTCATGTCGCGAACTGGAAATAGTTACTTAGACTTTCGGATGGTCCATTCGCGGATGATAACAGTACAGACTCTGTATACCTTGTTGCCACAAGCCGGGCGACGCGTTATGATGGTTGGAGTACCCATTACATATCCGCCTGTGCCTATATCTGATGGGGTTTGTGTCTCCTGTTTTATGGCTCCTTCCCTCAAAAAGCCGATAGTCTTTCCGCCGGCATTACAAGCGCAACTGCTAGCACAAACATCCTCGCCTTACATTCTTGATGCGTCTGTGGATGGTGCGGAGGAGGTCGATCTAGATAGTTTGCTCTGGCGCATTAAAGAAATGGATAGACAACGTTTCGATATGACCGGCTACTTGATGCAAACCCATCCCTGGGATCTGTTATTTATGGTTGCAATGGGTACCGATAGAGTCGGCCACTACTTTATGCGTTTCCTGGACCCGGACCATTGTCAATACGTTCCCAATTCTCGCTATTGTGATGCCATTCGCGAGCACTATCGCTATTGCGACAAACGTCTTGGAGAACTGATGCAAGTAGCTGGGCCTGATACAGTGATCATGGTTGTCAGCGATCACGGTATGCAACGATTAGATGGTAAGGTAAATATCAATGATTGGTTGATAGAAAATAATTATTTATATCTCAACGAGGCTGTTGATAGGCCGACTCCGCTTTCCAAAGCTGCGGTAGATTGGAGCCGTACACGCGCCTGGGCGCGGGGATTCGGCGGACAAATTTATCTTAATATTCGGGGAAGAGAAGCGGAAGGTTGTGTAGAGCCTGGTGATGCTGAAGCCTTGATGAAAGAACTTATCCATAATTTTGAGCAGGTATCGTCTCTTCGTGGCTATCCCGTGCGCATTCATGCAATCCGCCGGGATGATATTTATAGCGGTCCGCAGGCTGCACGCTGCCCCGACTTGTTTATACAAATAAATGATCTACACTATTTGACATCCGACCTTGTAGGACACGATCAGCTTTTAACGCCCCTTTCCGCGAAGGACCTTGATAATGGCAGTCACGCGCCATATGGCTTCTTTGCGATGGCCGGTCCAGGTGTACAGGCGTTGGGACATTTTGCAGCTCTCCATTTGTTAGATGTCGCGCCAACCATATTAGACCTTCTACAAGTGCCCGTACCAGCCGATCTGGTGGGGCATCCCATTCACCTTGCAGATGATGTCTATTCGGAGGATGAAGAGGAGGAACTGGTTAATCGGCTTCGCACTTTGTACCTGGAGTAAAGACGGAGGAGTAATCTTATGTCCAAATTGGCGATGTTTGGTGGCCCTGCGATTGTCCCTCGCGACCAGAGAACGATAAAGTGGCCAATCGTTACTCCTGATGATGAGCGGGCGGTGCTACGTGTTCTTGGGAGTGGTAAGTTTACCTCTAACACAGAAGGTGAGCTGGAGGTCAAACAACTTGAAGAAGAGTGGGCTGCGTTTGTGGGTTCTCAGCACGCCGTAGCTGTGAGCAATGGAACAACCGCCATTGCGATGGCAATCAATTATGACAAACTCATCACAGTGGCCCGTAACGGGTTTGCTACGCCTCTGTGTACCGACCATCCTGCCTCACTGGTGCCTGGCTATCAGGCCAATGCCAAATGCCCGAAATATGATCCGGCTGCCGCCAACGCGCTGCTAGACCAGGATGGCTGGGTAAAAGGTGCCGATGGTGTACGCAGCAAGAATGGCCTGCGCCTGGATTTTAAATATACCACGACCTTTCTTGCCTGGCGTGAAGCAGGCCAGACTCTGGTGCAGCAAGATCTGAGTGCCATTGGTATCAAAACAACCCTTGTCAATCAATCTAGCGATACCTTCTTTGGTACTACTTTGCCTCAGGGGGTCCCAGGGGTCTACGACATTGGCGAGTTTGAGAATACTTATACATATGACGCTGACGACGCTTTGACGCTGAACTGCGCCTCGATCCCCTCAAAGGCCAACGACTTCGGTGGACAGAACTACTCGTTCGCTTGCGACCCCAACAGAGATAAGCTGTTCGATCAGGAACAGGCTACTACTGACCCGGTTGCACGCCAGGCGATCTTTAATCAGCTACACGATAATTACCTGGCCACCTTCCCGTTCATCACCTTGTATGCTCCGGTCAACGCAACCATTGTAAAGAACACTGCACAATGTCCCACGCGTGTTGAGCACTACCTGCCGCTGAGTAGTGTAGTGCTCAAGATATGCCGTGAGACCACATGCTGTCTCTTCGATATAAGCTCCTGCTTGATCAAGGGCCAGGGGAAAACTATCGAGAAGTTCTACAAGCTCCTTTGCCTGAGCCAACAAAGGGGCCTCAGCCACTGCTAAAAACTGATCCGAGCGCAGCAACTTAGCTCGCCGGAGAAGCAAAAGGGTGGCTTCTTCCAGTTCCATCTTTTGCAGATCGATGTGTACCCCCAGTGTACCTATAATTTGGGAGCGTGTCGTGATCAGGATATGCCCCTGATTTACGTCAGGAAGTGCTGTCTGAAGTAGTTCCAGATCTTCCACATTATCATAGATAAGAAGCCATCTTGTATGATTCTGGAACCAGCGCTTCACTGCGTCTCTCATCATATAGGTATCTGAGTTATCCTTTTCTGGGAGCTGGAAGAGATGGGCCAGAGCTCGGTAATCTGCCATCAAGGTTTTAGTTGTTTCGGCTTCCACCCAAAGGACGGCCCGGTAGTTGTCGCGATAGCGATAGGCATATTCAAGTGCGATTTGCGTTTTGCCGATCCCACCAAGCCCTGAGAGAATTTGGGGTTGGGTGAGTGCCACACGCTTCTCAGCTTTTAGCCTCTCCCGCAACTGCCAAAGAAGAGCCTCACGACCGGTAAAATAGAAATTGCGGGTATAAGGGACATACCAGAGAAGAGGTTTTTGAGAGGTGACTCCCTGCTCTTTCTCTTCTCCTCCTATGAGAGCCCCGGGGGAGACCTGAAGCACCTTGCACAACCGTTTCAGATGCTCATTTTGAGGAAAAGCTTGATTCTGTTCCCAACGACTGATACTGCGAGCTGTGGTGCTGATAGCTTCAGCTAAGGTCTCCTGTGAGAGGTGAAGATGGATGCGTATCTGAGCTAAGTGTTCTCCAAACGAGAATACATGAGGATGGCGTTTTGTTGAAGGCATAGTACTCCCTCTAGTAAAGTGAGTTTGATCCCGTTTCTTGGAGCCAAGAAAGTTGGAAAACGAAGAAAAGCTCGCTGGAGGCGCTGGTACTTTCCTGAAAGAAGACGTGTTAAAATGTAATGTACAACATTCTAACGTGTTTTTATTATATCGTAGATGCTAACGTTACGTCAAGAGATAAAAAGGAGCTTCGCTATTTTGGTGGCGCAGATGAAATACAGTTCACTTGTTGATAAATCAAGAGTCAATGGGTATACTTGAGAATCGCTCTCAGTATGAGCAGATGGCGTATTAACAGGCTACGGAAAACATTTGACGCCCAACGTTTCTTCTCTTCATACTAAGAACGTTAACGTTACGTACAAACGTTTCCCATCAGCCTCAGTTCTCACTTCTGGAGACTCTGCAAAAACGGGACAGGCTCAATAGCCGCTTCTCCCATGATTTACCTTCCTTGAAAATTTGCCTTGCGTTTCTCAATAAAGGCGCGCATCCCTTCTCGCATGTCCTCTGTGGCGAACAGCAAGAAAAAGTTCTTGCGCTCTATCTCCAGTCCCTCTTCTAGTGAAGTCTCAAAGGCAGCCAGCACTGCCTCTTTCGCCAGTTGAGCCGCGATGGGGGCCTGTGCTGCGACGGTTTGTGCCAGCTTTTTGGCTTCGTTCAGATGCTCTCCAGGAGGGACGACCCGGTTCACGAGGCCAAGCGCGGCCATCTCTTGAGCCGTGACCTGCGCTCCGGTCAGTACGATCTCCATTGTGCGATACTTGCCGAGCACATGCGCGAGACGCTGCGTGCCACCCGCGCCGGGCATGACGCCAATCAAAATTTCCGGCTGCCCAAAGCGGGCATTTTCTGAGGCCACGATCATATCGCAGTGCATCGCCAGCTCGCAGCCTCCGCCGAGCGCATAGCCGCCAACAGCGGCAATCATCGGCGTGCGAATGCGCCGGATGCGACCCCAGGCTTCAAAGCCGCCAAGCATCATATCAATCGGCGATTTGCCCGCCATCTCCTTGATATCTGCCCCCGCTGCAAATGCCTTCTCGCCTGCTCCGGTGAGGATGATACAGCGAATCCCCTCGTCGCGATCAAACTCTTCGAGCGCGTTCGCCAGCTCGCTCACCAGCTTGAAATTAAGCGCGTTCAGTTCCTTTGGGCGGTTCAACATGACAATGCCAACGCGCTCTTCCCGCTCAACAAGAATATACTGGTACTCTGCCATAATGCTCCTTGCTCACAAGGTGAGATGCTACAAAATAAATATGTTTGTAGTATATCACTCGCGAAGGTCATCAGCTATCGCGCTGAGAGCAGAACAATGCCGGAGTGCGCTGGCAGCGTCACGGTTTGAGCCACCGGATGCCCGAAAAGATCAACATCGCCGGGAGAATTGAGCATGATGGTATAGCTGAAGTTGCTGCTGGGATTGACAATCACCGTGCCGCCGCTATAATCGCGCCAGTATACCCCCTGTGCCCAGTACATAGCTCCTTTCGGGTTGCCAATGTGGATTGTGTACTGCGGGAGACGGTTGTCGGCTCCATATTCCTGCCAGGTGGCGAGGAAGATAGCCGATAGCTGGTCTTTGCACATCAGGTACGAGGAGAGCGCCCACTCTAGCTGATCGTTGTGGATTGCAGGGCGCGGAAATTCATCAAGAACATAATATGGCTTGTTCTGCTGCTGTACCGCCTGGATAAACTGCACCAGCTTTACCCAGTTGCTATCCATGATGTAATTCTGACCGTAGAAAGTGAAGGCCCCCTCATCCAGAATGCCATCGGTATGCTGGATCAACTGCTGGATGTAAGGGTCGTTTGGCGAGGGAGCAACCAGCCCATAGCCGAGGTTGGGGATCAGCGCCATAGGATGCGGCAGCGCGTGAAGCGCCTTTTGCATCTCAGTGACCCAGTTCAGCAAGTCTGCATGATACTGTGGATCGCTGGGCTGCCCGCTATAGCGTTGCACCCACTTGCCGTTGCGATAGAAGCCACAGGCTCCAAACATATTATCCAGATTCAGATTATCCACTCCCAACGCGTCATAGCCAGCTTTACTGGCTGGTATGGCATACATCTGAAGCTGCCAGTTAATCACGTCCGGGTTGCTAAAGTCGAGCGACAGGTTGGGGTCCGAAAATTGCCGCGCCGGTGTGACACGGTCGCATTTGTAGAGAATCCAGTCGGGATGAAACGCTTTCCAGTAAGCAAGATCGTGCTCGCGGCCCAAATCGTTATTGTCAAATGTCCCATGATCGCGGTTCAAGGGCATGTAGTAGCTGAGCAGAATATGCGGGTTGGCGGCGCGGAAAGCTGCGACCGTCTCCGGTTGAGCGCCCCATACAAAATCGTAAGCTCCGGCCATACGTTTTATCGTGGGATCGTCCAGGTTGAAGGTGAAGGTCTGGAAAAGATGGATATTATCCCAGGTGTTAGGAAACGGGCGCACTCCTGGTATAGTGGAGATGGGCGGGCAGTTGGCAGCACTGCACGATTGCCAGGCGTAGGCGGTACTGGTTGGACTGACAGCAGGCGTGGACTTGCTATTCTGGGTTGCAAAGGGGCTACAACTGCTGAGCAGGACAAGGACCAGTAGTAATGCGCCAAAAATTGAATGTTTGCGAAAATATGCAAGCATAAGGCAGACCTCTAATATAGATAGCATGACGATTCTCTATGTTATTTCTATCGTCCTGCCTCACCCCGTCAACAGTATTAAAGCTTGCCAGGGAGACCTGATATCGCGCATGCGCTGAGCATGCTTTCCGGCGAGATACCAGGGCTTCTCAAACGTGGTTGCACGCTCGGACTGCTCGCGCCGAAGGCGCTCACAGGCAGAGGAAGGTGCTGGCGGTGGGCGCAGCCCACCGCCAGCACCTTCCTCTGTCCAACGGCTCGCGAGCGAGCCGTTCTGTCTGAAAAGACGACGTTTGAGCAGCCCTGGGCGAGATGCAATATGTTCTTTTCTTTTTATCCAATCTGAAGTATACTCCAAAGCAACAAGAATTCTTCGTTCAGGAGAGGTATATGCCGGATCGCTGCTAACGTCTGCCAGAGAACGCAACGAAAGGTTAACGCTGTTGCTTTGATGCGACAGATGATTCGTTTTGTCCTCAACAATATATGGTAGAGCGTTAGCAACTTCTCTTAAAAGGTCGGCAATCTCTTGCCCGTTGATAAACACCGCTGCGAAGTTGTCTCCCACTCTAAAGCATGACGAGCTGTTTCTGTGTGCATTTCTGGCAGATCATCCTCTTTTTCTTCCTGGAAAAAAGAGAGATTAGCCATCCCTATGAAGATTTGCCACACAGGTGAAAGGAAACGTCGTGCTTAAAATACATATTATAGGTGGTCCCGGCAGCGGGAAGACAACCCTGGGACAGGAGATCGCTGCCAGATTTAACATTCCTCATTACGATCTGGATCAGCTTGGCTGGAAGAATGGCATGGATCACGCGGCATATGTAAAAGATGCTTTTGCGATTGCTCAGCAGCCTGGATGGGTGACCGAAAACATTGGCCTCATCTGGGTCGATCCGTTGCTTTTTGCAGCCAATTATATCGTCCTGCTTGAGGTCTCCTGGCCCGTGGCCGCCTGGCGCATTGTGCGCCGCCATATCTACAAAAGCCTCCAGGGAACCAATCAGTACCCTGGTGTAAAGAGGCTCTTGCTGTTCTTAAAAGATACACACGATTACTACTTAAACAAATGCAGTGCTAATACAGCGAAAACGATTGAGCAGTACCTTAAAGAACATGAAGAGAGCATAGAACCGCTTGATGCAATACGCTTGCTTGCTCGTCTTGAAAAATATGGTCTGGAGATTATCTTCGCGCCAACCGAGGAGTTCGTGTGCAGATACCTCGAAAAGTATCAGCCTAAGGTCATTCGCGTGCGCAATAATGCTGATCGAAAACGTCTGCTCGAACTCCTTACACAGTGTCGGTGATAGAAGGTGCTGACCGGGACGATCCACCAGCGAAGCAAACCTTTACCGCGTCCATACCCCTTGTGGGTCGCATGCGCGGATCAGGCGCAGCTCATTTTCGCTGGGCGGGATCGTCTCGGCGCAATCGGGAGCGAGGCGCAGCGTCCAGCCCGTCTGCTCCTGGACCTGTTCGATGGTGGTGCCTGGATGATAGGACTTGAGCAGGGCCTCGCCCGTTGCGGGGTCGAAGGTAAAGACCGCGAGCGTTGTAATCAAGGCCGCCGGACCGCCTCTGGGCAGGCCAACACGCTGCCGCCATGCAACGCCCGCGCCATGTTCATCAGGATAGCCGTAACCAGGGCTGGTGACATAGTCCACGCGCTCGCGGAAGCGGTGGCGTTCGTGCGGCATGATAATGGCGAGTCGCTGCGACAATGAGGCAATGTCCGCACCGCCGCCGCTGCCGGGCAGGCGTACTTTGGGATGCTGCCAATCGCCGATCATAGAAGTGTTGAGGTTGCCGTAGCGATCAATCTCCGCGCCGCCGATGAAGCCCAGTTGTACCTCGCCCGCTGCCATCAAGCCGATCAGTTGTGATGTGCCCGTAGTCCACAGCGCGCCGGTAATATTGGCAGCGTCGCCCATTGTGTAGAGCAACTCCGCAGCAGGCGTATCGCGAATGGTGCCTGTTTCGAAGAAGCCGATGCAGCCGGGCGCGTGGGTATGTTTGGCGAGGGCGAAGGCGAGCAATGGAAGGCGCATCCCGACAAAGACATTCTCGCCATCACGTATCTCTCTGGCTGCGCAGACAACCATCAATTCTCTGGAAGTATAATCCATTTTTGCACTCCTTAGAAGTATCAGTACCCGTAATCGACCGGCGCGGCGTACCGGTGTTCCTGCACGCCCAGGCCACGGACACGATCTTCTCCCAATCTGGTTCTATATTCTGCTCGTCCCGGCACCTGCAAAACCCACTCATGGACCCACGCCTGGAAACCTTCGACGGTACGGGTTTGCAGGTGATACTCGTGGAAAAACTGGTGATCGCGGTTATAGTAGCCCTGAGCTGCGGAAGGGTGCGCTCCCCAGGGCTCATGGACAACGGCGCGCACCTTGTAGGACGGTCCAAGCACGCGGTTGGGATCGCTCACAATGGTTTCGTGCGGCACGATTTCTTCAGCGACGATGATAACGTCGCGAGCCGCCAGCATGGCCTCCCTGGTCACGCCAAAGCTGCCCCAGAGATGAGCGTTGCCTTGCTCGTCGCTACGCTGCACATGAATGATCGTCACATCGGGCCTGATCGCAGGCACCAGGAGCAACGGCGTGCCATCCAGCGGCGAATGCTCAAAAAGAAAGGTGGGATTCTGGCGCGGTATGTCGCTTCCTAGCAGCGTACGTGTGGGGATGTAAGGCGAACCCAGGCTGGCGGCCAGCAGCGCGAGTGCAATGGTATGATTGCTATGCTCTTCGACGATCAAGGGATGAGGAATATCCTTCTCCACTGCACGGCGGTAGCAATGGCCTAGTCCCTCGCTCACATTGCCGATCCAGGCCGCCTGGACCTTCTTCACGCAGCCAGCGCCGATCAGCAGGTCGAAAAGCACGTCCGAAATAGGCCCGATCAGGGTAAGTTCGCGCTTTTGCTGGCGAATCATCTCATGTCCTGCGGCAAAAGGGATCAGCGGTTCGAGGCCCAATCCTAGCGCGACCGACGAGCCATCAGGCACATAGCGAGCGATGGCCTCTTTCATGGTGGTGAGTTTACTCATGCAGGCATATACTCCACAATAATATTGGCGAAGTCATCCGACACGAATATGTTACCATGTTGATCAATCACGAGTCCCTGCGGCTCAATATATCCCCGGCTTGCCAGTGTCTCGCGCTGCCCGGTTGCCAGATTCAGGCGAATCAAAGCGTGGATTGCTGGATCAAGATCAATCACGAACAGGTTGCCGTACGCATCAAGTGCTACATCATCGGGCATGCTAAAGCCGCCAAAACGCTGTACTTTGCCCCCTGGCGCAATCTTCCAGACCTCGCCACCGCACTCGTCGGCGATATACATATTGCCCTGTGCATCAACTACTCCTCCAACCGGACGCACCATGCCCGAAGTTAGCAGCGTCAACGTGCGACCGTCCAGGCTCATACGATATACTGCGCCGGTGGGGCTATCGGGCACAATCAACGTGTTGGTGGTGGCATCATAAGCGGTACCGTCAACGCCATCTTTGCAGCGTGCCGTACTGGGCGTGCCCGGTAGCGCGCGTAAGACCGTCGGGGACGTGGCTCCCGGCGCAAGGGAAACGATGCGATGCCTGCGCTGTTCCGCGATAATCATGGTACCGTTTGATAGTACGGTGAAGCCTTCAGGTCCGGCCAGCCCCCGCGCTATCACTGTGACTGTGCCATCACTATTGACCTGGCTGATGGTCCCATTATAAAAATCGCCAAAGAGCAGGCGTCCCTCCTGATCAAACGCCAGGTCGTCCGGTCGAGCTGAGCCGCGATAAAACACGCGGGAGTTGTAATGTTGAGGAGCGAGACCTGTTGTGCTGGTAGCTGTTGGCACGGGCGTGGATGTGGGAGTAGCGATCCTCGTCGGGCTGGCCCGTGGTGTGGCGGCTGCCGATGGCGCTGCCGATCCGCCGCAAGATGCTAGAAGGATGCAGCAGAAGAAAATAATGGGGCAAATAACACTGGTGCGTCGGGCCAACATAAGGTATCCTTTCTATAATCCCTGCTATGGGTTTCTTGATGTTATGGTAGGGGCAGGTCTTGCGCCTGCCCAGGCTTATTAGGAGGCAACTAGTGAGAAAAGAAAGCGACGAAATGGCTATTGTTGGGCAGGGAGGCGAGGCCGTGATTTCCTCGCATAGCCCTCCTATCGCTCTTCCCAGGCTGCGATGGTCTCAAATTTTTTCTATCAGTATCTTCTACTTTGCGCTCAATTTCCATTGGGCCGCTCTTGGTATTATCATTCTTCCGAGCCAGGTTTTCAAGATTGTAGGGAATCTGGATAAGGGGGCCGCGCTGGCATTCGTGCTTGTGCCGGGCGCCTTTGTCTCGCTCGTCGCCAATCCGTTTTTTGGCATGCTCAGTGATCGGACGCGAGGCAGAATCGCTGCGTGGGGACGCCGCCGCCCCTATATCCTCCTGGGGACGCTGGTGAACGTGGCCTCCCTGGCCTGGATGGCGGCGGCGCGCGATATTCCGACGCTGGCTATCGCTTATGTCATCGTGCAGTTTTCCAGCAATGCCGCCCAGGCTCCTTTCCATGCCCTGTTGCCTGATGTGGTGCCGCTTGAGCAGCGCGGCCTGACCTCTGGCGTCATGGGCCTGCTGCTGATCGCGGGCAATATCGGCGGCGTGATCCTGGCTGGCAGCGTGCTCAATTCCGCTCAACCCTTTCCCATCTATCAGCAGGAGATATGGCTAACCTATGGTGTGATCATGCTCGTGATGGTGGCGCTGATGCTCGTGACGGTTTTTTCTGTGCGAGGCGATCAGGCAACGGTTCTACCTGCGCAGGATCGGCCACAAAAGATGTGGATTTCGCGCTCAGCACTACTGACTATTGGGGGAACGCTGGCCGCTGTAGCGATAGGTTGGGCACTAATAACTGGCTGGAATATGTTGCATATTGCTAACATCCAGATTAGCGGGGATGTAGAGCCGGTCGTGCTTGAGGTGATTGCTACCATCGGATTGCTGCGCCTGTTCGATTTTAATCCACGCCGCGATCCCGACTTCGCCTGGGTGCTGGCGACGCGCCTGCTCATGATGCTGGGCATTTACACGATCCAGACCTTCTTGCAATTCTACATGCGCGACGTTGTTCAGGTGGCGAACCCGGAACAGGAAACGACCAACTTTGTGATCCTCGTCTCGCTGACCAGCCTGGTGAGCGCCTTTGTCGCTGGCTGGTTGTCCGACCGCTTTGGTCGCAAACGCATGGTCTACCTCTCCGGCGGTTTTATGTCGCTGGTGGGCTTCATTTTTATCGTGACGCACTCGCTCACCATTGTGATTGCCGCCGGGGCGATCTTCGGACTTGGGTATGGAGCGTATCAAAGCGTGGACTGGGCGCTGGTCGCCGATGTGCTGCCTTCACATCGCAATTATGCCCGTGATATGGGGGTCTGGAACATCTCGCTCTCGCTGCCCCAGGTCATCGCTCCCGTGCTGGGTGGCCCGCTCACCGACTTTTTTACTCATAGCGGCCAGGCGGTGCTTGGCTACCAACTGCTTTTTGGTATGGCGATTGCCTACTGCATTCTTGGCACCGTAACAATACGCTATATCCGGGGCGTGAAACGCTAGACATTAATGGACGTTTCCCCATCCATTTGAGTCTGATAGTCCCCGTGGCGACGCGATTCATGGCGTCCGCTTTAGCGCCGGCCTCTTCGGTCTGGCCTGCCCTTTCCGGGAAGGATGGGCGCTGAAGCGGACGCGCTCAAGCTCGTCGCTACGGGGCACCAGTCGCCACGATGGTTTTTCTATCCTATAGTGGGAGCAGCTTCTTCCAGCAGGTGATGATGTTCTTTGAGCTGCGCTCCACTCGCTTTTTTGCGCAGCATTAGCATCTCAGCGGCGATGCTCAAAGCAATTTCGTCGGGGGTTTCCGCGCCGAGATCAAGCCCGATGGGAGCATGCACCCGGGCGAGGCGTTCGCGAGCAATGCCCTCTTTCAAAAGCTCCTTGAAAATATGCTTGACCTTACTCGGGCTGCCAATCATACCAATATAGGCGGCGTTAGTCGCCAGCGCGGCTCTCAGCGCATCCTTATCGAGATGATGACCGCGCGTCACAATCACGATCCAGCTCGACTCGTCCGGCTCCATCTCGCGGATCGTCTGGGGAATATCGCCGAAGGTAAGCTGAACCTTCTCACCGAAGGAGTGCGGATCGGCCAGGTCGCGCCGGTCATCAACGACCACAATGCGAAAATCGAGGCGCGTCGCCAGGTGAGCCAGAGCCTGCGCCACGTAGCCCGCGCCCGCGATAATCAGGCGCGCATCGGGACGCAGCACCTCGAAAAACACCTCCAGTGTGGCCCCACAACTGCCCACAGCCTCGCCCTGATCGGCATCCAGATGAATATGGCTGGCGTACGTCCTTCCCTCGCGTATAGCCTGTAGCGCCTCCTGGACCACCTTCCCATCAGTATGTGGTCCCGCGAAACTGCCGCTGGCCGTACCGTCTGTGTGGATTAGCATCTTGCTGCCAACGCCACAGGGGGCCGCGCCAATCGTCTTGACCACAGTCGCCACCGCAACGCGCTCTCCCCGTCGTAGTGCGGCCTGAATCTCGTTATAAATACCATTTGCGCTCATCGGCTTTCCTCATCATATATGGTTACTCAATGATTGAATAATACATATTAATTACAACGTGCGATGATGGCATGATATTCCCCTGCTCAAGAGAAGTGTGGGGGAGGCAATTTTTGTCCATTGGTGGTGAATAGAGGTGTTCGAAATGTCCCCTCTCGTTGTAGCCCGTTTTAGCCATGTTCAGGCAATCCACGATATGTTATACTCTCTGCAAGATAGAAAGTGAGGGGCGGATCATCAATGACACAGCTTCCAGATATTGAGTCGAGAGTTAGGGCACAAGAAAGCATGACGACCATGTTGCATGCATGTTTTAAAGAGTTATCAAGAGATATGATCGCAAGTTTCCAACAAGAGGCCAAGTATCACGCAGCGACGGACCGTGAGTTAGATATCCGTTTTCGGCACATTGACGCCCGTTTGGATAGACTTGAGGCCATTACGGCGACGAAGGAAGATCTAGCATCTCTTGAGAGTCGCATGGCGACGAAGGAAGATCTAGCATCTCTTGAGGGTCGTATCAAGGAGGATATGGCATCTCTTGAGGGTCGTATCAAGGAGGATATGGCATCTCTTGAGAGTCGCATCTTGGATGCTTTTAAGCAGCTCGTCGTTATGGTTGATACGCGGCTACCACTACAGGGACGTTGAGCAAGGACACAAAAAGTACCTGGATGATGCTACAAGAGAGCCTCCAGGTGCTTTAAAATCAGTTTCATCAAGCAAAGTCAGGACTGTTTCGTCCTGGCTCGAAGTCCCGACGTGAGATCATACACAATTCCTGCCAGGAACTCCTGCTCGTCAATTTCCTGAGTGGCAAACCGTTCCCATAGTGTTGGCAGGCCAGGAACCCCGAAGTGAGCATAGAGGTTGCGAGGAAGGGCATAATCAATATGGTCAGGGTCAATATGTGTACGTACCTGATACGCGCTGGAGGCAAAGATGGTAGCGTGCCAGACGTTCCAGGCTTTTGTTGTTGAAAGACGGAGCTCCGTTCCGCGTAAATGCTCCATGACGTTGTTTTTGAGGGAGCGCTGCCCCAGTTGCGAAGTGTGAACATCGGCAACATGCGTTGCTTCGTGTAATAGCGTCTCGCAGAGCGTAGAGCCGACGTTGTGGCTGATATCCACCGTTAAGGGATGGCTGTAAGCTCCCCGCGGATCGTAACAATCAGTAACGAGAAACGCATTGATCTGCTCCGGCCAGCTCAATTCCAATAGCTCTGCCTGTCGGCGGGCCATCACTGCGAAATGGGGAGCCAGATCTTTTTGGATCGTGGAGGCAGCCTCCGCAAGCTGTGTAGCTCGCTACGGCCAGAGCGTTTCACGAAAAAAGGGTTCTGCCTGCGCGAGGGCCGCTTCAATCTGTTCCACCGTCTGAGTCATAGCCGTCCTCAATGCTGTATCAGCTTGCTGCGTTGTTTGAGGGTTGGTGAGAGCTTCTTCCCAGACGCCCCATGTTCCTCGCGGTCCCCGTGGATTATGGGCCTGAAATAGAAGGAAAGCGGCCTCAGCGGTCTCTGGTTGCAACTCTGAGAGATCGAGCCGCGCCTGTTTGCTCAAATAGTGATAGAGGTTATGTAGAAGATTGGCATGAATAACAAGCGTGGGCGCTCCCTCACTGGCAGGAATTGTTAGTGGAAACATATCTTTTTCCTTTCAGTACAGTTTACGCCCTTTAGTATACACGTTGGAGCTATTTCCCTCGCATGAGATTACTCCCTACCCAAAAGTTAACTCTTTAGATTGTGCGCGAGCCTAAGATTTGGATGCCTGCTAAATTGAGTTTGTATCATAGGGAATAGCGGATTTCCACAGCTCATCATATTCATTGAGGTAATGGTCAAACCACTCTCGATTTCTCGATGCGCTAAGTTCAATGTGTGGTCGATCATTTAAAGGTGAGCGATAACCGAAGAATTCGACAGTCATACATCCCTTCGATTGAGTAGGATCACAGATAACCATGTTGTAACCAGGAAGCATTTCTGTCAAACGCACTTCAAAACGACCTGAGCCGAATCCTTCACAAATAAACGCTTTGCACTCTTCTAGTGTTTTGATGATATCTATTTTCAGCCTCTCTGGACTTCTTCCAACCTGTTCTGCCAGTATCGGAAGACGAGCACTCATAGGATTAAAAACCATTATTCGTAACTCACCACCGCTGCGGACCTTTTTAAGGAGTAAATCCTGGTGAGGCGGCCACACGTTAATAAGGCTTGGACCAAATAGCCAAAGAGTGCTGGTATCTGCTATTAAATCTCGAAAGGGCTTATAACCCTTCCGAGATTTGAAAGGGATATTTTCTGCAGAGCGTAGGGAGGCAAAATTTTCGGAAAAATCAATGAGTGTGCGCCGTGTCGCGAGCATGCTATAAGCATGAGTGCTCAGAGTAGCAAGTATCCCTGCAGACAGAATAGAAACTTGAACCACTCCTATTGTCCCAAGTATAGCCAGTACCAGAGAAAGAGATAAAGTTATGTAAACGTCAATATTCTCTCCGAGCTTGATATCGTTTACAAAACGTTCAACGATCTTTTTCATATGTTAATACCCATTCCTCCGTCTCAAGATAATAATGCCTTGTTCTGTTATATAAAACCGCTAAATTTAAGGGAAGACAGCAGGCACTATTATATAAACGAAAGGAGAATGAAGTATTAAACTGCTTTCTCGCTAATTTTCGAAGCACAATTGCTAATAGGGCCATTACAGCGAACAAGGTAAGAAAAGTTGTGTTGTGCTGAACTCTAAAATCGAAGCAGAGCAGCCAGAACTGCTCTGCTTGTCAGAACTTCATCCGTATTAATTTGGTGCTGGCACTTTGCTTCTTAACTCAGCCGCTCGATAATCATCGCCATGCCCTGGCCGCCTCCGACGCACATGGTTTCGAGGCCGAAGGTCTTATCAGCGGTTCGCAGGCCGTTGATCAGGGTGGTCATGATGCGCGCGCCGGTCATGCCGTAGGGGTGGCCGAGCGCAATCGCGCCACCGTTGACGTTGAGTTTGTCCCAGGGAATGCCAAGATGCCGGGCCGATGGGATGACCTGGGCGGCGAAGGCTTCGTTGATCTCGACCAGGTCGATGTCGTTGATGGTCATGCCTGCCCGTTTGAGCGCCTGACGGCTGGCCTCGATTGGACCCAGGCCCATGATCTCCGGGTTGAGAGCTGAGACGCCGCTGGCGACAATACGCGCCAGAGGGGTGATGCCCAGTTCGCGCGCTTTGCTATCGCTCATCACTACTACGGCGGCAGCGCCATCGTTGAGTGGACAGGAGTTGCCAGCAGTGATCTCGCCGTTGGGACGGAAAACCGGCTTTAAGGTTGCCAGCACCTCGACAGTGGTGCCGGGACGGGGACCGTCGTCTTTGCTCACGACCGCGCCGCCTGGAGTGGTGATTGGCACGATCTCCCGATCAAAGAAGCCGTTATCTCGTGATGCAACTGCTCGTTGCTGTGAGAGGCAGGCAAACTCGTCCATTTCAAGACGACTGATATTTTCGAGAAGGCGCACGTTCTCGGCGGTCTGGCCCATAGCAATGTGAACATTGGGCAGGCCGGCAGGCGGTTCCCACGAGGTCGCGCCCTGCGCCTGCTGGAAAGTCCGCTCCTCAGCCTCGGCAAAGATTGGATTGTGAGGGCCGCTATCGGCGAAGCCAGAGGAAAAGCGGCTCACGGTCTCGACGCCAGCCGCCACAAATACGTCGCCCTCGCCCGCTTTGATGGCATGGAAGGCCATACGGATGGTTTGCAGGGACGAAGAGCAATAGCGGTTGACGGTGACTCCCGGTACTTCTGGCATGCCCGCAAGGAGAGCTACCACACGGGCCATATTAAACCCTGACTCGCCCGCAGGCTCGCCACAACCAAGCAGTAAATCCTGAACTGAGTCGGGGTCGAGCTGGGGCACCTTCGCCAGTACCGCTTTTACGACGGTGGCGGCGAGGTTATCGGGTCGGCATTCGATCAGCGATCCCTTAGAGGCTCGCCCAATAGGGCTGCGCGCGGCAGCGACAATGACGGCTTCAGCCATGTTCGTCTCCTTTTGCGTACACAAAACCATCTTTATTATCGATGGCTTGATAGCTTACCTGCTCCAGATGGTGTGATCAAAAAAGCTCACAGCCTATTCTATTGTACCCTAAAAATGTTCTCGCAACGTTTAGATGTAGGTTTTCTTGCACGCTTTCCTGAAGCAGGTGCTGATCAGCCCGTTACTCATAATACGCTGGCGCTTTCTTGAGCGTTTGCCACTGGAGACCGTCATGACCAAAGACGACCAGCGCTACATGCTCGCGCTCAACCAGATCTTGCAGTTTACGGGTGCTAGCCCGCAATTGTTCTTCGTCCTCAATCGGCCATGCCTTGCGCTCAGGAGTGAAGAGCCTCTGCATGGCGACGGCGTCGATTGTCAGTAGCACCGGACCCGTCTGGGGCAGGCGTACCAGGACCGATTGATGCCCGGGCGCATGTCCGCTGGTCTCGATTAATGTCAGACCGGGCAGGATTTCAGTATCTCCATCGATCAGTCGGTAGCGCAGCTCTGGGTGATCCCAATGTACGCGTGCGCCCGCAAAACGTGGATGTCCACCGCGCGCTACTTCGTAATGTTCGCGCTGGACGATAAATTCTGCTTTGCGAAAGGCATCATGATAACCTGCATGATCCACGTCGAAATGGGTGCAGATGAGCATATTGATATCATCAGGACTCAAGCCGAGTTCGGCAAGATGCTCAAGTACGTTTTTTTCATTCTCAGAGGGCGGCGCCTCTGGCGGTGGTGTGTGATCAGCGGGCAGCCCACTATCGATAAGAATATTTTGCCCGTCGCTCATCTGCACAAGGTAGCATCCCATCGATGCCGGCGTCGGCGGGGTCGTTGGGAAGGTAGAGGTGGCTAGCTGCATCAGGTAGAGCCGCTGTGGTGTCGCGTTACTTGAGGGCATTTATCAATCCTTTCTTCATCTTTTGTAGATCAAATGTCATCAGAGTGTCAATATACCATCTTTCATCTCCCTCAGAAAGAAGGAGATGAAGATGAGCGTGTTCTTTGTGCATTTTGGCTCTGCATACGCTTGCAGTCGTTGCTATACAACAACATAGGTGAAGCCGCGCTGCTGGAGCCCGATAATGATTTGAGGCAACGCCTGCACCGTCTGTGATCGGTTACCTCCTCCATCATGCATGAGGACAATACTGCCATTCCTCGCGTTGGTGAGGACCGCGTTAACAATGGCTCTCACTCCGGGCTGTTGCCAATCACGCGTATCTATCGTCCACATGATTTGCTGTAGCCCCAATTGCGCCGCGATCCCTTGCACTCTTGCATTCGTTGCCCCATAGGGCGGTCGAAAGATCTTTGGCGACACTCCTATGGTCCGTTGAATGATAAGGGATGTGGAACGGAGTTGCTGTTGTATTGCAGCAGAAGGCAGCTCTGTCAGATTTGGATGGCTCCAGGTATGGTTGCCGATCACCTCTCCAGCCTGATACATTTGTTGCAAAAGATACGGATAACGCTGTACTTGTTGGCCAATACAGAAAAACGTGGCTCTTATTCTGTACTGCCTGAGCACATGAAGGACCTGTGGAGTAAATACTGGACTGGGCCCATCGTCAAATGTCAGAGCAATTACGCGAGAAGCACTACGGGGAATGAGACGCTCTGCCGGAGGATGGGGAAGGACGGTGAAGGTTGTCCCTCTCATGGAGGCGATGACTGGAAATCGTGGCATGAACCAGCTGACAGTATGAGTATTGAAGAGGCTCATTGTAACATCGCCTCCTATTCCCCAGCACGTTAAACTGATGACCAGAAGGAGATATACAAGCGTTCTTCTCATCGCCTTCTCTACCTTTCTCTGGTGTGACCAACCTCCTTGCTGAAGTCATTCTCCCATATGGTTACGTTTCTTCCATCTTTAGCAGGCGCATATGGTATTCAGCTATCTATGTATGCTGTCGTACTCGCGCTCTTCACCATCAGCATACGCCCTCCTGTCAAGGAAAACTTGCCGTTCTTGGGAAAAACCTCCAAAGGGATGATGTACAAGGTCAGAGTATGCTAGACATATTTCGCCAACAACGACCTGTTCTATTCTGATTACCACCTCCAACCGTCCCAAAAAGAATATTCCTGTGTACCTGCCAGCGTTTGAGCGCGAACTCAGAGTAGTTTACTTGACAGAATATCATTGCTGTCATATAATATTAGAACAAATTTTCAAGAAGGAGCACACAATGAGTGACCAGGGCAAGGAGCAGGGTCGTGAAGAACAGCCGCGTACCCGTACCTTTAATCCGAACGATCATGTGATTCAGTTGAAGAGCAGGGACGGCGCCAAAGACTATCTGCCTGTGCAATGGCGCCTCGTCTGGTTTAGGGAGCAGTGTCCCCACGGGACCATAGAAACCGAGATGCTCCATCTCGATCTTGATCGCGCCACGGAGGAAGAGACCTTTGTCTGGAATAACGAAAAGCGGCGTAGCGAGAAAGTGGTGAAGCAGGCCAACGGTTTTGTCCTCTTTAAAGCCATCGTCAAGGATGGCAAGGGTGGCGTGGCGACCGGCACCAAGTCGGAGAAGGCCGCGAGCTTCCCTGACTTTATTGAGAAGGCGGAGACTGGCGCCATCGGGCGCGCCCTGGCCGCGTTAGGCTATGGCACGCAGTTCGCCCCCGAGCTTTCGGAAGAGCATCGTATCGTCGATAGTCCGGTTGATCGCCAGCCTGCAGCGTCTCCTGGCGCCAGCTACCAGAACGGCAACATGAATGGCGCTGCCAATGGTTCAAATAATGGCGCGAAGAGCGCCGCCACGGAGGATGCAGACGCATTAGTAACCGAGCAGCAATTGTCGAGCATCCGTAAACTGTGCGAGTACCTGAGTAAGTCCGAGCCGGAGAATGTCACCGCCATTAGCTACCTGGCAGCCAAAAAGCTGATTAACCAGCTCACTGCCGAGTACAGGGCCATGAAACAGAGCAGCAAGGCTTCCTGAAAATTTCAGTATCCTCAAGCGGGTCGAGAATGAACAGTGACTCCACCGACTCTTTAGGGGTGAAGTATACACATCAAATTCTCAGATATCAAGAGGAAATGCCCTGAGAAAGGAAATTATGACACCCAAAGAGCTTGAACACGCGGAAAAGCGCATGCAGCAAAAGTGGCGGGATCTGGCGATGGCGGAACAGAAAGGGGCTTCCGTGCAGGTGCTTGAACGTATGTATAACTCGTATATTCTTACCGTCGAGGAGTATAATCGTCGCCTGGACCAGTATCAGCGCGAACATCAAGATCAGCCCATCCCCGTCCCGGTCAAGCCGGAGGCTGCATCAATGGGGCAGGGCGGACGCAAGAAGAAAGTCTCGTAGGTTGATGGTCTCGTAGCGGAAGCATGTGGACTGGTCGGCATTGCTGACCAGTCCTTGTTATGTTACTGCTCTTTGACGAAATCGGCAATTGCCTTTGCCACAGCATCGGGGGCATCGATCAACAGCATATGGCCCGCGTTGGGAACGGTCACCAGTTGCGAGCCTGCGATCTCATGATGGAGGCGCTGCCCGTACTCTGGTGGCATCTGCTGGTCTTTTTCGCCCCAGATCAGTAGCGTTGGTTTGTCCACCAGTTGCAGATCGGTCGAGACCGCATTGGTGTAGTAGGGGATCAGCAGGCGAATATGCTGGAAAAGTACCTCTTTGCCCAGCTCGCTGTTCCAGGGATCAATATATTGATTGCTGACGTTCGTGAGCTGCTGCGTATGTTCTACGCCGTTGGGCAGTGCCGCCTTTAGATCATTGATCATATCCTCAAGTTTTGTGTGTTGAGGGGCGTCGAACTCCTGGCGCTTCTTCATATCCGGCAGAGGCCAGTTGTCCGCGAACGAATGCAGGTAACAGATGCTGTTAATCAGCACGAGTGCCGCCGTTCTTTCGCGATAGAGCCGCGTTGCCAGCACCTGCGCCACTCCTCCACCGAGGCCAATCCCGACCAGAATAACATTGGTGAGATTGAGTTTCTTCAGCAGAAAGGCCATCACGTCGGCATGACCCCAGACAGAGGTATCCGCGGGCCAGGGATGATCGGAGAGGCCATAGCCGAGCATATCGATAGCGTAAACCGCTCGCTTCAAGTCGGTAAGTTGCGGCATGACCCCTTCCCACGCGAAGGCGCCAGCGGGAATATCGTGCAGGAGAACGATGGCTCCATCCGTTCCATGTTCCGCGCCCTGAACAATGTAACTGATATTGTAATGGATGGCGCGCGCTGTGCGTCGTTCCTGTGTTTTAGCTGCGTTCGATGTGGTACTTGCCATAAATCCTCTCAAATATTACAGGTGTTCAGTGTGTGTCTGATTCTCAGCACGAGCGCACGCTCACGTCGCAGACGCTCGCCGAGTTGTGGAGGGGTTGTGGGAAAATGCGCGAAGCGCATTTTCCCACAACCCCTCCACAACTCCTTGCGCAGCTTCGCCGCGCAAGATCCGCTATGCAAGGGTGAAGACACTCAGAATCAGACACATTCTCAATCAAATAGCTATCTTATACTATAGCGTGCTCAAGCCTTTGCCCGCAATGCCGGTACGTTGTAGAAGGCGCTGAAGCCGGCGTAGCGAGCAGTTTCATCGCCCAGTTCATCCTCAATAACGAGCAGGCGGTTATATTTCGCGACTCGTTCGCTGCGGGCGGGCGCGCCGGTCTTGATCTGGCCCGCGTTGGTCGCAACCACCAGATCGGCAATCGTCGTATCCTCGGTTTCGCCTGAGCGATGGGAAATGACGGCGGTAAACGCGGCGCGTTTCGCCATCTCCATCGCTTCCAGCGTTTCCGTCAGGGTACCGATCTGATTGAGCTTAATCAAAATGGAATTGGCCGAATGTTCGGCAATGCCGCGTTTGAGGCGGGCTGTGTTGGTCACAAATAGATCGTCGCCCACCAGTTGGATGCGATCACCCAGGCGCTGGCGCAGGTGAGCCCAGCCATCCCAGTCGTCTTCAGCCAGGCCGTCTTCGATGCTGATGATAGGATACTGGCTGATCCACTGCTCATACAGGTCCACCATTTCCCGTGAGGTCAGGGTGCGGCCCTCGCGCGCCAACTCATACTTGCCGTTGTGATAGAGTTCGGTCGCGGCAGGGTCCATCCCCAGGAAAATGTCAACGCCGGGCTTATAGCCAGCCGTCTCGATAGCCGCCACAATCAGTTCCAGCGCCTCGCGATTGGACTTGAGGGAGGGAGCAAAGCCGCCCTCATCGCCAACGTTCGTGTTAAGATGTTTATCATGGAGCACTTTTTTCAGTCCCTGGTAGACCTCAGCGCCCATGCGTAGCGCCTCGCGGAACGTAGACGCGCCCACCGGCAGTACCATATATTCCTGCATATCAGTGGAATTGTCGGCGTGTTTGCCCCCATTCAAAATATTCATCATCGGAACGGGTAGTGTGCGGGCTGAGACGCCTCCCAGGTAGCGATAGAGCGGCTGATTTTGAGCCTGGGCTGCTGCCTTTGCCACCGCCAGAGAGACACCGAGGATCGCGTTAGCGCCCAGATTAGCCTTGTTGGGGGTACCGTCCAGCTCGATCATAATTTCGTCTAACATCACCTGATTGGTAGCGTCGAGTCCTGCCAGCGCATCACCGATCTTATCATTGACATTGCTCACGGCCCGAAGCACGCCCTTCCCGCCGTAGCGGTTTTTGTCGCCATCGCGTAACTCGACCGCCTCGTGAGCGCCCGTAGAGGCGCCGGATGGGACCGCGGCTATCCCTCTAGCTCCCCCCATCAGTAGCGCCTCGACCTGGATCGTCGGGGTGGCGCGCGAGTCAAGGATCTCGCGTGCCATGACTGCTTCGATAGTAGTAATGTCATTGATATTCTCTGCCATAAATATATCCTCCTGGAAACCATAGTTGTCTATGGGATGCTTATGCTGGTTATTGTTTATGATACAGAGGAATTCATCCTCGCGGGGCTATTGTACATCGTGGGGAAGGTAGAGGGCAAGGTGCGTAGGGGTGGGGTCCCTACGCATCACAAGAGCATTAATGGCTCATTTCCATTATGCTATGTGTACCTGTGAGCTTCGCCAGGGCCTGAGCCAGCTTATCGGTATGTTCAGGCAAGCCGACCGTGATGCGCACAAAATCGCGTAGGTAAGGAGTGTTAAAGTAGCGCAGCAAGATGCCATGCGCCTCAACCTGCGCCCGTACCTGCGACATCGACACATCTTGATGGTTGACATGAGTGAGAATATAGTTACCTTGCGAAGGGAGTGGTTTCAGGAATGGGTGAGAGGCGAGCATCGTAAAGAGGCGTTCCCGCTCCTGCACAATCTGCTGAACCTTAGCAAGCGTGTAGTCAAGCTGCTTCAGCGTCTCAATGGCAGCAATATGTCCGGCGACATTGACCTCGAAGGGGCATTGAGCGCGTCGCATATAGGCCACGATCCACTCGGGGAAAAGGCCATAGCCGATACGTAAGCCCGCCAGTCCGGCCCATTTGCTAAAGGTACGCAGCACAATCAGATTTTGATGCTCGGTCACCAGGTGGGCGAAGCCGCCTGGATTATCGGAAAACTCCACATACGCCTCGTCAACAACCACGATCCGGCCAGTTTCGAGCAGGGCCAGCACATCCTCTTCCGCCACAGGATTGCCGGTAGGATTATTGGGCGAGCAGAGCACGATCAATTTTGTCTGCGGGGTGAGCGCTCTCAGGATGCGCTCGACATCCACCTCGTAATCCTCAGTGCGTGGCACTTCCAGAACGTGAGCGCCACAGAATGCCGTGATCGTTGTATAGAGCGAGAAGGTCGGCGGGCAACAGATGATATTGTCGCCCTGAGAAAGGAAAATGTGCCAGAGCAAGTTAATTAGTTCATTGCTACCATGACTTACTACAATCAAGCGGTCATCCACTCCGGTATACACAGCGAGGGATTGGCGGAGAGCATTTGAGTCAGTATCAGGATAGTTGTTATAGTTGCCATGATCGCCAAGTGCTCGGAGCACCTGCGGCGCTGGCCCATAAGGGCTTTCATTACTATTGAGCTTAATCAATACATGAGTCGGGATAGCTGTGCGCGCGCTGAATGCTTCCAGAGACTCGCCCGGAATGTACTCAGCCATCTGGTCCAATTCTGGGCGCGCACACACAAGGTTGGGGGGATCTGTATACATCATTTGTCCTATTTCTCAGAGTCGGCGTCCACGAATATTTGCGCGGGGCGGCGAATGAGTGAGTTACGAGGGCCAGTGCCAGTATTGGTCCCGTTGAGCCGGGGACCGTTGTTGGTATCCGCGAACCGATTAAGCGGTTGCGATACCGGTTGCCTTCGCATCATGGGCGTGTCAGCAGGCTGTTCAGTGGCTTGTTGCACAATATCGATGCCCCTACGCAAAGTCATCATGTCGCGCATAAAACATGCAACGGCAGAAGCAGCGGAACCTTTATCTCGCGCAGTGTCAAAGCGTCTGGAAGTTGCTTCTCCAGAGACCTGAGCGGCATGAGCCAGAGGGTCCGAGGTTTGAGCTGCATAGACATCCTGGAAGATATCGTCCCAACTGCCCCAGCGACCACGCAAAGGTTTCCAGCCAATCTGGCTATCGCTAATTGTACGCCATTTTTCCTCGGTAAACTGAATCCAATCCTCGATCAGGCGTGCGTACGCCTCCAGTTGCTGGCGTAACTGCGCTTCCTCCGCGGAAGAGCGTTGTGAAAAGCTCTGGGGCAGCCCGTCGGTGCTCTGGGGGCTGACATAGTTATTTCCCATTTGCTGGAAGGCCATCGTAGACTGAGCGGGATAGTTATTGTTTGCGCCGGGGAAAAATCCTGTGCCTGTGAGCTGGTTTGTGTTCATCGAGCCACCGGGAAGCCCTAACACGGGCAACTCGGTTCCGGCAGGCAGTTCACCGATGATATGAATGCCGCTGGCTCCAAGCATCGGATGCATCATTGTGCCATCTTGCAGCACCATGCCTTCGGAGAGCGTGGGCAGGCCGCCGATCACAATCTCCTCATGCCCAACCGCGTCCAGGATGCGCCAGGCGAGCCGAGGATGTTTGATCGCCCACCAGACCCGGCGGACCATAAACGTGAAGGCGAAAGTAAAGTTGACAATTAACCAGACGATGCCTCGCACTGCTAACCAGTTCACGAGCGCGATTGCAATAATCCAATACCAGGTTTCGTGTTGCCCTGCTTCTTCAATAAATGTGAGCACAGCGGCTACGGTCAGGCTGGGGTCTCGTAGCGGATTAATGAAATCCAGAATACGCCAAAGCCACTTCCTGCCAGTTGTTTCTTCCAATGTGCGCTCCTCTCGGCTCTGCCGCTGGTCCGGCAGAATCTATATTTCTTCGCATAGGTTCTTGCAGGCAATTCTAGCATGAGTGCTGGGCATCTGCAAGTTTTGCGCTGAGACTCAGTAGTTATGGGTGATAATGAAACAGCACTTTCTGCCGCGCAAGTGTTGTTAAAAAGCCATCTTTTACAAGATTAGCATAGAAAATTGTGGAGCAAAACAACACTTTTGCGGTGTACAACCACGTCGCTTCTCTTTTCATCTTGTTCCACATTCATTAAAACGCATAGCCAAATGGCGGAGAATAAGAACGGTACCATAGTACCGTTCTCTCTTAATTATAATCTCTACAAATATTGCTGGCGCGAGGCGAATAATACACGAATTCCCCTCGATAACAACATGAACGCGAGCAAATTCATCGCCCCTTTGTCCGAATTTGAGTCGTAAAGTACTCATCGATTCGTGTCAGGAGTAGATCTTTTCGGTACTTGAATGCCTGCTATGGGAACAGCGTGCCTATTTCTGAATGATCAGATCAACGCCAGAGCCAGAATTCTGGTAATTCTGTTCCTCCGTATGGTAACATTAGACAGGGTGTCTTGCGTATCTTCGTCTTACGTGATCCGGTGTGTTTCTATGTCAAAACGTGTCAAATGTTTTTGTAAGCGTGTATCGCAACTCTTTAGGAGCGCACCGTCAGGTAGTTCAGAGGCAAGAACAGTGAGCACCTGTTAGAAAGGATAAAACCATGCCTATGCGGATGACGCCGGAAGTTCCGCAGTTGATGCATGCTCGCCGTCTTATCATTGCGTCTAACCGAGGTCCCATCGAGTATCAGTTGACCCGGGACAAAACACTCAAGTCTCGTCGCGGCTCGGGAGGAATGGTAACGGCACTTATTGATGCTGGTAAAAGCATGGAAGTTACCTGGGTTGCCATGACCATGACCGAAGGTGACCGGATCGCGGTGCGGGAGGCCCAACAGCATGGCGAGCTGCTGCAATCGCCTTTACGAGGGCAAAAGATGCAACTGCGGTACGTGGCTATCTCGAAAGAAGCTTATCGCAAACATTATGAGAAGATCAGCAATGAGATTCTCTGGTTCTTACAACATTACCTGTATGATCCCATTCAGAACTCGACCTCTGCGCGGCAGTTGCAAGATGCCTGGGCCAATGGCTACTGTATCGCCAATCAGGCCGTTGCCGATGCGGTGAACGCTGAGATTGAGCGCGAGACCACGCCCCCGGTGGTGATGCTGCATGATTATCACCTCTATCTGGTATCCGCGATGATTCGCAAGCGGCACCCAACTATCGTGATGCAGCAGTTTATTCATATTCCCTGGCCTGATGTCCGTTGCTGGTACTTCCTGCCCAGCAATATCGCGCAAGCTATTTATAGCGGGCTGGTGGGCAATGATATTGTTGGCTTCCAGACTCCGCGCGACGCCCGTAATTTCCTGGAGGGGGCGAGCACGATGCTGGATGGGGCCGTGGTTGACTTTGAAGAGGGCGCTGTCTGGTGGCAGGGCCATCGTACGTATGCGCGGGCCTATCCAATCTCGATTTCGGTCGCGGAAGAACGCCGCACTGTCAATAGCGCCGCCGGACGACGCGAGGCGGAGAAGATTAAGCCGCTGCTGCGCGAACATACGATCATGCGCGTGGATCGCATTGAGCCGACGAAAAATATTCTCCGCGGCTTTCAAGCCTACGAGTATCTGCTTGAAAGATATCCTGAGCTACACGGCAAGATCACGTTTCTGGCCTTCCTGGTGCCATCGCGCCAATCATTGCCGATCTACAGACGCTGTACTTCTGATGTGCTCTCCTCTATTGAAGAGATTAACAAAAAGTACGGCACGGCTGAGTGGACGCCGATCCATGCCTTTTGTGATAATGACCGGACACGCGCACTTGCCGCTATGCAGTTCTATGATGTGCTGCTGGTTAATCCAATTATCGACGGCATGAATCTGGTCGCGAAAGAGGGGCCGGTAGTCAATCAGCGCAATGGCGTGCTGGTGCTTTCTCGCACCGCCGGAGCATTTCAACAACTGGCAAAAGGCTCTATCCCGACTTCTCCTACCGATGTGATGGAGACCGCTCATGCCCTGTACAAAGCTTTAACACTCTCACCGGAGGAGCGGCGCGTCAAAGCGGTTCTCGCTCGCCAGGCGGTAGAGCGCAGCGATCTTAATGTCTGGCTGACGCGTCAGATCATGGATATTAATGAGTTGCTCGACCGCGCTTTTTCCTCTCCCGCCGGCGCTGCAACGTTAGGCGAAAGCGTTGTCGCCAATGCGATATAATCTGGAATGTGAGAGGTGATGCGGCTGCTCAAGGCGTGCGCAGTTGCACCAGTTGCGCTCTAATTTCGCCTAACAGCTCGGCCATCGCCGCGACTCCCTGTACGACGCTATCGGCCTGTTCGAGGAGCGTCGGCAGCGTATCGGGATGCTGGACGACAACGGAAAAGGTCGCCAGCCCATCCCGCCGTAGTTGTATTGTCTCTAATACAGCGTCCAGGTCGGTGCGGTCATCCCCGGCGAAGAAAATTCCCTCAAGCCTGAAGTGCTCTACAAAACGGCGCAGGGCTTTCCCTTTGTCAACGGTCAAAGGGGAAAGCACCTCGACGATTTTCTTGCCCTCGCTCAAACGCATCCCTACCTGGCGCGCAGGCTGCTCCAGCGCGGCAAGGATCAGCTCTCTGGCTCGTTGAGGCTCTGGTGAGAGGCGATAGTGGATTGATCCCCCCACGTTTTTGTGCTGTATGATCACGCCAGGCACGGCAGCCAGTTCCCGCTCGGCCAGGTCGAGCAGGTATTTGCCAGGCTCAACATAGGGCAGGGCTTCGGGCATGAGCTGGATCGGATGCGACGAAGGCAGTCCATCGCACCATTCCAGCCCATGCGTGCCAATATAAGTCAGCCCTTCAACGTTGACTATCTGCGCCCCATCGGTGACTGCTCGCCCCGTCATGATCGCGACATGCGCATAAGCTTTGACCTTTTCCAGTAACGCAGCCACCCCTGGATAGAGCCGCGCCTCGTCAGGAGTGGGCGCAATGGGACTCAGGGTGCCATCGATGTCAAAAACGAGCCCCAGCGGTTGTTGGGTCAGTACGGTGCGCATGGCTGTCGGTATCATTGATTACTTCTTTCTGCCAGGATAAATTTGCTCTTCGTATCCCATTATACAATGCTGATCTCAACCTCGTTATGCGCGCCAGGAATTACCCTGGTGCGGTTGCCCGAGCGGACGAAGCGCAGGTGTACATGTTCCTGACCGATATGCATGCCCTGTATTTCTAATGATTGGAGCCAGTTGGGCAGTGTCGGCCTGTGCAGCGCCAGGCAGTTCTTTTCCGCCATCGGCTGAAAGCCCAGCAGTTCGTTTAGCAGCATAAACGGCGCTCCCGCAGCCCAGGCTTGAGGAGAGCAGGCGACGGGATAACGGGTTGGTCCGTAGCCATGTCGCTGGGGGAAACCACAGTAGAGTTCCGGCAAGCGCCCACCGTCGAAGTAGAGGCTGGCTTCGAAAAGACTCCTCAGCAACTGTCCCGCTTCCGCCTTTTTGCCAAAGCGCGCGAAACCCGCGCCGATGATGGCGTTATCATGCGGCCAGACGGAGCCGTTATGGTAGCTCATAGGATTGTAGCGGGCTGCATGCGTCGAGAGGGTACGAATGCCCCAGCCGCTAAACATATCGTCGCGCATCAGTCTGGGGATCATCTCTCTGGCTTTTTCCTGTGGGACAATGCCGGTCCAGAGGCATTGGCCGGCATTAGATGCCACGATATCACAGGGTTCTTTGGAGCCATTGAGCGCCAGGTAAAAAGTGTGTTCCTCTTCCCACCAGAAATGGCGCAAGAAATTTGTCTGGAGCGCGGCTGCCGTCTGCTGCCAGCGTTCAGCCTCTTCCAGCCTGTTCAAGCGAGTGGCGAGATAGCTCATGGCCTTATACGCGGCGAAGGCGTAGCCCTGCACTTCACAGAGGGCCAGGGGAGAGGCGGGGATCTGTCCATTGCCACAGGAGATGGCATCCCAGGAATCTTTCCATCCCTGGTTGGTCAGCCCCTTCTCCGAAGCTTTGTGGTATTCGATGAAGGTATCGCCGTCCCGGTCACCGTAGTCAGTAATCCAGCGGGCGGCAGCTTCCGCGTTGGGCCAGAGCCGCTCCAGCAAGGCCAGATCATTAGTCCAGCGCATGTAAGCCTCTAGCGTTATCAGGAAAAGCGGCGTGACGTCGATGCTGCCGTAATACGGAATAAACGGGACTTCGCGGCGATTTGCCATCTCGCCGGTCCTGAACTCGTGTAACATCTTGCCCGGCTCTTCGTCGGTGAACGGCTCAACCTTTGTTCCCTGGTAAGCTGCGAGAAAGGCCAGGGTGCCGCGCACAACATCGGGGAACCAGGGCAGAAATTCCAGGCAGGTAATCAAGCCGTCGCGGCCAAAAGGACAGGAAAACCAGGGGATGCCAGCATATGGATAGTGTCCATGCGAGGTGAGCGTGCTGAGCATCATCAGGTCGTGCATACCCCGCGTCAGCAGCCGGTTGAAAAGGGTATCGTTGGTGGTGGTGGTTGGCTCAGGCAGGTCATGCCGGGCAGGGAGCGCGACATCCTCCGCGAACTGCTGGGGATTGGATTCGCACATTTTGACTGTGACGCATATTTCGACTGGCCTGCCCCGTGCAAGCTGCAATTTCCAGGAGGCCCTATCGTCTAACACCTGCACGGGCGCTGGCTCGAATAAAAGCTCTGTCTCGCGCTCTACGTCATCAAGACCACGATAAGCCAGCGTAAGCCCGCTGGGACCTTTCCTGGGGGCATATAGCTCGCCCCGCATCTCTCGGATCGAACCCCGTACCTCGAAAAGATCGCGGAAATCCGCGCCTATTTTGAGATTCAATGTTAAAGGAAGAGGTACCTCATGAAAGCTTGTGACGGTAATCGTCTGGAGCATCCGATCCTTTTGTAACTCCAGATGCCGGTGAATATGGATCGCGCCCTGTTCGACGACAACGGTGTCGCCAGGAGTAAAAGTCCTGTTGGTTAAATCAATCTGGCAGGCATCGCCAAATCTGGCCACATGATGGGAAAGCGTCATCAAAGGACGGCCTTCCAGGAACAAATTGCAGGTACGCAGGAAGCGGGTCCCATGCCAGAACAGACCCATCTCCTGCCTTGATGAGAGGAAATCGCCTCTGATATCCGTTACAAGGAAGGCGTCGCCCGATTTGAGCGTGATTTGTGTGGCATGGCTGCTGTCTGGGCGCTCTTGTTCTTCAAGCTCGCCCACTACGATTTGTACGACCTGCTCACCATTGAGTTCGGAGAGCAACGATGCTTCTGGCCCATTGTTCGTCATGGCAGTTTCTTTCTCTACAGGAACAACTCGACAGCCAATCAATCCCAGGTACAACAATAGCTTAAAATTTTTAGCGAGCTATGTTCGCTAAAAGATACTACCACCGGCAGGGAATGCCCTTTATGCTGAACCGTCAATTCAGGCATCACTCTAAAAGACAATGCGACTCTCCCTATAGGGTGAGCCGCCAGTAACGATCTTATTGTTGTGTTAGTACCTTATGTATACGTATAACGTAGATTACGGCTATCGGTAATTTTGTATTACAAATAGTTTGCAGTTGTGCCGAAAAATGGTACTCCTTTCCCTCAACAATACCTATATATGCATATGTCAATGTATCAGCAAAGCCATTTTATGCTAGAATAGGACTATGTTGAGAACACTGATGGCAACCCGTTACGTTACTCCCCTCAGAGAAGGAGGCTCGCTTCCCGCCATTGTTGAAGCGGATGATGATGGGCTTTATGTGCTCAAATTTCGGGGCGCCGGGCAAGGCCCTAAGGCACTGATCGCTGAACTGGTGGCGGGCGAGATTGCCCGCGAGCTGGGATTACCTGTACCCGAGATTGTCTTCGTCGAACTAGATCCTGTGGTGGGCCGTTCCGAGCCGGATTTTGAGATTCAGGCTCTGCTGAAAGGCAGCGCCGGTCTTAATCTGGGCCTCGATTATCTGCCCGGTGCTATTGCTTTTGATGCGCTTGATGCTCATAAGCTTGATCCATTTCTGGCGTCGTCTATCGTCTGGTTTGACGCCTATGTGACGAACGTGGATCGGACTCCACGCAACACCAACATGCTATTCTGGCATCAGCGATTAATGCTCATCGATCATGGGTCGGCCCTCTACTTTCACCATATCGGCACAAATTATATGGAGCGTAGTCGTATGCCATTCAAGCCCATCAAAGATCATGTTCTGCTGCCCGTGGCAAGCTCTCTGGCCGAAGCTGATAGCGTTTTGAAAGCTCGCCTGACCCGCGAGTCATTGGAGGGGATCATTGATGCTATCCCTGACGCCTGGCTGATAGACGATCCGCAGTTTGCCGATCCGGGCGAGCGCCGCGCCGCCTATCTATCTTACCTGCTGGACCGCCTGGCAGCGTCCCATCTTTTTGTGGAGGAGGCGCTTTATGCCCGCGCTCAGCTCTTATGATTACGCTATTATTCGCGTCGTCCCGCTTGTGGAACGCGGCGAATGTATGAACGTCGGCGTGATTCTCTTCTGCCGCACACGCCGCTTTCTTGATGCGCTGATCCACCTGGACGCACCGCGCCTCTTAGCTTTTGCTCCCGATGTCGATCTTGACGCTCTCCGCTGCCATCTTGATCAGATCCCCTTGATCTGTCGTGGCGGAGCGGACGCGGGCACCATCGGTCAGTTATCGCAGTCGGAGCGTTTCCACTGGCTCGTCTCTCCCCGCAGCACCATTATCCAGACCTCCCCTGTCCACTCCGGCCTCTGCTCCGATCCAGCCGCCACCCTGCAACACCTGCTCAAAACACTGGTCTACTTATAGCTTTGCCTTTTATACGGTAGAGAAACGTTTTCATTTTCTTCAGGCGTGTTATACCCCGTAAAACATTGGTTAGTCCAGGCTTGATAAAGCGAGCAATGATGGGGAGGAACACGTCACATGACAGGTAAATTACAGGATAAAGTGGCGCTGGTTACCGGCGCCTCATCTGGTATTGGCGAAGCGACCGCCACTGCCTTAGCCGCCGAGGGCGCCCATGTCGCGGTTGCCGCCCGGCGCGTTGAGCGATTGGATGCGCTGGTCAAACAGATCGAGCAGCATGGCGGTAAGGCGCTACCAATCGCGGTTGATGTCGCGGACGAAGCTCAAGTTAACGCTATGGTGGAGCGGACGCATTCAGATTTTGGGCGGCTGGATATCCTGGTCAACAACGCTGGCGTGATGCTGCTTGGCCCGATTGAGGGCGCCAATACCGAAGAGTGGCGGCAAATGGTGAACATCAACGTGCTTGGCTTGATGTATGCCACCCATGCCGCGCTACCTATCATGAAGCAGCAAAACAGCGGCCATATCGTCAATATATCCTCGGTTGCCGGTCGCACAGCGCGCGCGGGCAGCGGAGGCTACAACGTAACGAAATGGGGCGTGGTAGCCTTTTCGGAGGCGCTACGGCAGGAGGTCTATCAGCAGCATATTCGCGTGACGACGATTGAGCCGGGCGCGGTCGCGACCGAGTTATCTGAGCATATCACCGATGACACGGCCAAGAAAGAGCTGGCAGGATGGCTCCAGTCGATCACTCCACTCGAAAGTGAAGATATCGCGGCGGCAGTCCTCTACGCCGTCACGCAACCAACTCGCGTCGATGTCAACGAGATTTTGATTCGACCAACCAGTCAGGAGCGATAAAAGGGAGAAGCCGTCGAGAGAGGCCGGGCAGGCGAGTAACTCGTTGCGTAATTACATGTGGTATTATGCAATAAGAGTTTGCTCGCCATGCTATTCCTTGTAGACAACTGTAGGGGCAGGGCTTGTCCCTACCCTGCCAGGTTGTTGTTGGGAGCGAGCGTACTTTCCGGCTCCATCGAAAAATCAACCTGTTTATTTATTTTGCAACCATCTAAGGTAATCGTCGTCCACCAGATTGAGTTGAAAGGATTTACGATGAGTACACCAGATAGTCAGAAGCAGCCGACAAAGGGGAAAGTGCAGGTAGGGGACCAGGCTCCAGATTTTACTCTTCCGACCCTCTCAGGGAAGCAGGTGAGCCTGAGCGAATTTCTTGGCAAGAAAGACATCGTCTTATACTTTTATCCAAA
>DASRHT010000076.1:0-10138 GCA_035650355.1 Ktedonobacteraceae bacterium | reverse complement strand
CCCTGGCCCGCTTTTATGCGCTGCTGCAATACGCGACCGCCGGTGCGCACAACTATCTCGTATTCCTGGCGCGAGGGACGATAGCCGCTGTGCTGTTCATCGATGCTGACGGTAACGGTATCTGCATCGACGCGGCAGCTTATCGTGGTGAGCGCGAAGGCTCCCCTGGTGTAATCCTGGGTGCTGCCATCGTCCTCGTAGAGGGTGTAGCTGGCTAAGCCGTCGGTTGCCATATAGCAGGTGAATGTCAGCGGATCGGCTGTTCGCTCGTTAGCATATTGCATGATGGGAGCAGAAGGGAGGATGCTATTGCCGCGAACGAGCAGAGGCCAACGCTCCAATGGAGCAGGAATCTTGCTTGTTCCTTCGCCAGGATATTCGGTGCCATCCCAGTAGTCGAACCAGATGCCAGCCGGTAGGTAGACGTTACGACTGGTTGCGCCTTGCTCGTAGATGGGCGCTGAGAGCAACGTTTCGCCGATCAGGAAGGCGTCCTCTACGTCACAGGCTTGCTCATCATGAGGATAGTGGTAGTAAAGCGGGCGCATCACGGGCGCGCCCGTGGTTGATGCCTGGTGGAACAGGGTGTACAGGTAAGGCATGAACTGGTAACGCGTCTCGATGGCTTTGCGATAGGCGCTCTCATAAGGCTCGCCAAAGGACCACGGCTCCTGATCTATATTACCCATCGCGTTATGGTTGCGGCTAAATGGCATAAATGCGCCGAGCTGGGCAAAGCGCGCCAGCAGCTCGCCACTAGTGTTGCCCCAGAAACCGCCCACATCCGCGCCAACCAGCGGCACTCCGCTCATCCCCAGATTGAGGCACATGGTAATCGCGAGTGGGATGTGTTCCCAGATACTCGAATTATCGCCGGTCCAGACCGCAGCGTAGCGTTGCACGCCTGCCGTGCCTGAGCGCGTGAGCACAAAGGGACGCGAGTCGGGTTGGAGGCGTCTCAACCCTTCATAGGTAGAGCGAGCCATCTCCATACCATAGGCATTATGAAAGAATTGATGAAGAACAGGCGGCCCATCCGGTCCAGATGGCTGATCGCCGCCCGCGCGGTGCAGCACGGTATTATCCATTGTTTTGCCATGCAGCGATGACTCGTCTGGCTCTTTTTCCTCTACCTCCTCAACGGCTGGCCTGTCCTGCTCAGTTGAAACGAACAGATTAGTCAGCGCCGGCTCGTTCATATCGTTCCAGAAGGCATCTACGCCCTGGTTCAGCAATCCCTGGTAAAGATTGCCCCACCATTGCCGTACCTCGCTGCGAGAGAAATCTGGAAAAACACAGGCGCCGGGCCAGACGTTGCCCAGAAACAAATCGCCCTTCTCATAGCGACAGAAGTAATCTTTTTCCATCCCCTGTTGATAGATGCTATACGACTCATCAACTTTGATGCCAGGATCGATAATCGTCACAAGATGCAATCCCTGCTCATGCAGCTTTTGCGTCATCGCGGCAGGATCGGGAAAGCTGTCGCGGTTCCAGGTAAAGTCGCGATACCCTTGCATATAGTCAATATCAAGCCAGATGGCGTCGCAGGGATGGTGGCGTGTGCGCAGCTTTGTCGCCAGCTCCAGCACTTGCTGTTCGGTCATATAACTCCAGCGACACTGGTGATGACCAATAGCCCAGCGCGCTGGCAAGGGCATATAGCCGGTCAGGTCCGCGTATTGGCGCAGCACGTCAGCGGGCGTCGGGCCGACGAAGAAATAGGCCACCATGCTCTCCCCTTCGATAGTCATAGTGACTTCAGATGCGCTGGAATGTCCGACATCCATAGTAATTAGTCCGGTATGATCGATCAATACTCCATAAGCCCTGCCCGTATCTCTCTGGAGGCCAATATAGAAAGGGATAGAGGTGTACATTGTCAGGGTAGAGGCGTTATGGCGCAGGGGCGGGTCCACGTTCCAGATGGGGAAGGTCTGACCTCGCTTATTCATTGGGCCGGTGCGTTCACCCAGGCCGTATACGCGCTCCTCATCCGCTAGAGGACGTGTCAGGCGTATTGCTGTAGCGGAAAACGCGAACCCTTGCAGATAAGGCGCCAGCATTGCTTCTGCGCTCTCCTGCGAGCCGGTGGCAGGCCATTGCTCATCGCCGCGGTTGACGATCCAGGAATGATAAGGGAGCGTTCCCGTCCCACCGCAGGCGAGCTGGTAGCGGGTCTTGTCCAGGTGGGGGGTGTGTATAAAACGTACACGTATAATCTCACTACCCAGCATCGCTCCAGCCAACCAACCAATAGAAGAGTTTTCTCCTGCCTCCCATATATATTCACTGTGTAACTCTTGTATACTGTGGTAACGTGTAATCGTGGTAAACATTTACAGATAGCTCTCTTTCTCTGTTGAGCGTTAATAAATGTAATTTTCTCAACCTAAATCACCATATTCCGATGAATCTCCATCATATCTTAACACATCGTCAACCTTATCTTACTCTGCATTGGGTAGTATATTAGCGGGGAACGATGTTACGGGAGAATGTCCTGGGGGGGTCATTCGACCACTATGTAACATACGGCAAGGGACATGGGTACCGCTTATTCGGCGGGAAGTGACGCCTGTGGACAGGATAGACTCAATACCGTTTGGGGCTGTTCTGGTTGAAGCAGGAAGGGATGCCCGGCAAGCTTGTCTCGCTGGCGTGTTTCAAGAATGTACATGCGATTTGAGGCACCTTGGGGGGATGTCTCAGACTCAGCACACGGGTCCCTACTCTGGGGAGCAGCGAGGGAGAGACCAGTAACTGGCTCTCCTTCGTTGTTTTTATTCACCATTGCCGTCAGGCGTACTCTCCTATCAAAAGATGCAGCAATGCCAGACCGCCCGCAATCTGTCCTCTTGAACAGTGTCATCCGCCCGTTTTTCGGCTATGCTTGATCCAGATGTATCACTTTCGCGTAACGCATGCCGTTTGCTGTACTGAGAACCGATAATTAAGAAAAGGATGAAGCTCTTCCATGCAAACCACTTCCGTGACCCCGAGCAGCAATAGTTTTGAGGCCGATGGACCGTATTACAATGTTGCCAGCGTGGCAGAACTTGAACAACGACCCTTTAAGGTTGTAACGCTCGAAGATCGACATATCCTCTTAATGCGTGCGGATGGACATATTTACGCGCTTGATAGTCGCTGCCCACATATGGGCTATCCCCTTTCACAGGGGACGGTCCGCGATGGGGTGCTACGTTGCCACTGGCATCACTGGCGCTTTGACCTGGCCTCCGGCGGATGCTTTACCGAGGGGGGCGATGACGTGGCAGTATTTCCTATAGCCATAAAAGATGGCGCAATCTGGGTTTGTCCGGTGCCCTTTGAAGGCTATGTGCGCCAACGAACCGAGAAGTTTCTGGGCGATTTGCGGCAGGGGATGGAGGAGCGCAACACTTTCTTGATCGCCAAAGCGGTGGCGGGATTGCGGGCGCATAGTGTGCCGGATCGCGATATTCTCAGCGCGGGCGCGATGCATGGCCTGCGTTTCCGCCAGGGCGGCTTTGCAATGGGGCTGACCATTCTCACCTGCATGGGATTGCTCATGCCCCATTTGCGCGACGACGAAAAAGCTCTGGCCGATGTGCATGCTCTTATTAACTGCGCTCGCGATTCGTTTTCCGGCCCTCCTCGCCGTATGTTGCGCCCCTTGCCCACGACGCGCTTTGTCGATAAAGCGCAACTGATCCAATGGTTTCGTCTCTTCATCGAAGATCGCGAGGCGGCGGGGGCTGAACGTATTCTGCGTTCGGCGATAGAAGCAGGCTACGCGCTGGAAGATCTGGTTGATTTGCTGCTCTCCGCCGCCACCGATCACTACTTCCTGAGCACGGGTCATGTCATCGATTTTACCAATAAAGCGTTTGAGCTGTTTGAGGTGATGACGGAAAATGGCTCTCTGCCGACCGGAGAGACTGATGCGCGTGAAGTGCTGGCAACAACGCTTTCGGGCGTGATTCGTCCAATGGCGATGGGCTTCCGTCACGAAGAAGCTGCCGATTGGCATGAGACGATAGAACCTCAAGAGGCGCTATTTGCCGCTTTACCGGCCTTGCTTGCTCAACCCCGCAACACCAACTGGGCAGGCGATGGGCGTCCCGAGGCTTTGCGCGATGTGATGCTGGCTGGCAAGCCTGCCGAGATTACCCAGGCTTTGCGAGAAGCATTAGAGCAGGGAGCCGCCGTTGCCGATCTCAGTAGTGTGCTGGCGCGAGCTGGCATTCATCGCGTGGCCCGTTTCCATGTGCAAAATGAGGAAGATTGGGATGATGTATTGCATGTCATCAGTTACGCCAATGCCATTGATATGCTGACGCGACGAGCCTCCGGGCGCTCTTTAGAGGGCGATGTTGCTCTGATGAAGGCGGTTACCCACGGGGCGATGTTCGTTTACCTGACGCATTTCTTGAACATTCCACGCGCCGCGTTGCCTGCTGAGCGCGGCAAATCCGCCATTCCTGCGCTCTTGCATGATAAGGATGCACTGCTTGAACGGTTGTTGTACTGTGCAGAGTTTCAGCAGGTCGAGGAAGCTGCCGCCATTGTCCACTACTATCAGGAAACGGCGTATCCGCTGGCTGAATTGAAGGCCGCGCTGGGGAAGGCTTTATTGCGAGAGGATGCCACCTTCCACACCTTCCAGATGCTTGAGGCGGGGATGCGCCAGCATGAGGTGCAGGGAGCCGATCATCCCGATGGTCGTCTCGCTCTTGTTGCCGCCACCCGCTATATGGTCGCGCAACGCCTGCGTCGCAATGTGCTCTTCTCAACGCAGAACGCTTTAAAGATGCAGCGCGGCGAAGCGTTGAACGAAGAGGCGTAGTTTTGCGCTTGCGGCTAGTGGGGCGGCGAACTGTCGTCGTCGGTTGTTAAACGCCGGCTAAGGTTCAGGAGGTATCAAGCGATGGAGGAGCGCGAAACGTACGAGCTGTGTGATATCGTGCAGGCCAAGCTTCTCCATCACGTTAGCGCGATGCGCCTGCACTGTCTTGATACTCAGGACCAGGCGGTCCGCAATCTCCTGGTTGGTGTAGCCTTCTGCAACCATCTTGAGCACTTCCATCTCGCGAGGTGTTAAAACATCGAGAGGGGGTATAGGCGCTGCATGTTTTGTCTCATCAGGATATTTTCTGTCAGCAGCGGTTGTCATGTTGGAGGGGGCCAGATAGGCGCGGATCAGCGATTTAGCCAGTCCGGGGTAGAGAAATGCGCCGCCATGTGCGATAGTGCGGACGGCTGCGCACAGGTCAGCAGGAGCGGCTTTCTTCACCAGATATCCCGCCGCGCCCATGCGTAGCGCCTGGAGAAAATATTCCTCGCTTTCGTGCATGGTAAGAATAAGCACCTGCGTCTCTGGTTGACGGGCGCGAATCTGCCGCGATGCTTCCAGCCCATCCATATGCGCCATGCTGATATCCATCACCACAACATCTGGCGTGTGTTTGTCTGTCTGCTCTATGGCTTCAATGCCGGTGCATGCCTCTCCGACAACCTGAATATCCGGCTGCGTCTCCAGCAGCAATTTGAGTCCCTGACGCAAAATATCGTGATCGTCAGCCAATAAGACGCGAATGGGCAATGAGTTTGTGGGGATATCGTAGGCATCAAATTCTGAAAGCATGGCTGTTATCCTTTTGTTCCCGTTCCACATTTGCTACCGGCATTGGTAATACGACTTTTACCGCCGTTCCCTGGCCTGACTGCGAGTGCATAGTCAGGCTTCCTTTGAGCAGCGCGGCCCGCTCGCGCATGCCAATAATCCCTGAACCCCTGTGGCCTGCGTTGAGATCATAGCCGCATCCGTCATCTTGAATCTGCAGATAAAGATGGTCCCGGTCCTCTTTAAGTGCAATGGACGCGTTGCCCGTATGGGCATGACGCGCGATATTCGTCAGGCTTTCCTGAGCGATGCGGAAGAGCGTTGTTTCGTAAGCTGGCGGCAGGTGGTGAAATGCCTCTTCTCTGCCCTCTATAGTCAGCTCAACTTTCAGGTGTAGCCGCTGGCTGCCGTCTTCTACCAGCCAGCGGAACGCCGCCAGCAGTCCGAGGTCGTCAAGCACGCTAGGCCGCAATTGCTGTGCGAGGACGCGGATATTATCCAGCGTGCGCTGCGTCAGTTGTTCAAGCTGGTGCAGGCCCTGGGCCAGGTGCTGACGAGTCTCCGCTGGCATAGTCGAGATGCCTCGTTTGAGCACTTCCGTATGGATGAGCAGGGCTGTCAGGCTCTGCCCTGTTTCATCGTGTAGCTCAAGAGCGATGCGTCTCCGCTCCTCTTCCTGTGCCAGCAAGATCTGCATCGTCTGTTCATGTTGTGCCACCTCCAGCCGATCAAGCATGCTATTGAACGCCTGGGCCAGCTCGCCAATTTCGGAAGCGGAGGGTGTTACCGTTGCGCGCGCTTCAGTTTTGCCCGCGCTGACTTCGCGAATCGTTGCCAGTAAATTGAAGAGGGGGCGGAAGCTTGCTCGCAACAGGATGATGTTAATAAGCAGGGTAAAAAGCGTAGCCAGCACAATGAAGCTGGTATCAATAATATAATGGTGGGCTTCCAGACTATGGCTGGTTACCCAAAAACCGGCCATAGCTTCCGCAATGAGCATGAGACTATTGACCAGAATCACCTTCTCGAAGAGCGAAAGATGCCAGCGTTGCAGCAGCGCTTGAGAAAAATGGCGGGTTTTGCTCATTGCTATGCTCTCTTCCTATCCTTCAAAACGGCACCTGTCTGGAGATAACTATATTCCCAATGCTGCAAGGGGTCAAGGGTTATGTGCATCACCGAATCTCTAAAAAAAGGGTTTGCTGAAGAGGAGTAAAGCCACTGGCGTGGGCCTGGATAACGACGGCCCAGGGACCGGACATGGCCAGGTGAAATTGAACGAGGTATTTTCCATGCCCCTGCACTGCAATATGTCTGGCATAGGTTGACATATCCATGTTGGTCATATGGGCGTCTGAGAGCACCTGCGCATCTTCGATAGGGATGCCTTGCGGATCAGTTAAATCAAGTTCGAGAGTCGTGAGCTGTTGCGCGGTCAGGTGCTGCTGATCTACATGCACCTGCAATCTGGCAGGTGCATGCATTTGATTGGTCGCGGCAAAGACAAGGATGCCAACGCAGGAAAAAAATAGCAAGAACCAGAAAAACGGTCGTACACGCATAGTACACCTCGTTGGCCTGTTATCAGCCGATCAATGCTACAGAAGCAGTAGGGGCAAGCAGGGCAGGGGCAAGCCCTGCCCCTACTTAACTTTATCAGGCGATTTCTCAGCAGCCTCTTCCCCTGTTGCGCTACTGCCTGTGCTGGTCGCGGGGCTGGCCTGGCTGCGTCCAAAGCCATAGCCGGCTGCTAACCCGATGAGCAGGGCGAGGATGGCAGCAACGCTCACCGGAACATACGGAAAACTGTTGTTCGCAGTCGTTGATGCCGTCGGCGTTGGTGCTGGGGTTGCACTGGTTGTTGCATTTGGCGTCGGCGTTGCGGCAGCAGCAGACTTTACGGTAAAGACGAAAGCGCCCTCGTCGGCCTCGTTATCTTCCGCTGAAACCGTAATCCAGCGCACCACATACACCCCTCCGGTGCTTTCAGGTTTGATCTGGATGGACATTTCTCTCGGGTTGTTGAGCGAAACTTTTGCGTTCCCTTGACTGATGAGAGCGCCGCTGGGACCGTAGACGAAAAGATTACTCAGCTTCGGATCGGGATTGATATTTTCTGCGGTTTCCACTGTTACAGTGGTGGGAGCGGTAGCAATCGTTGAGCCAATGGCGGGCGTGGCGCTGAGCACTTTAGCGTGAGCTGAGGCCGTGCCCGTCGTCACAAAAAATAGCAAGCCGAGGCTCAGTAGAATCACGACAGATGCGGAAAGACAACGCGGTAAACTGCTCTTATACATTGTTCTCGCCTTCTCCTGGAAATGGAACTAGGTATATTCTACTACGATACTTTGCGGGATATTTGTATGTAGCTTATCGCTTATTTGTCCGCTTGTCCATTAGGAGAGATCCCTATTTTTTACCCTACTTTCTTTCAGTATCCTCAAGCGGATCGAGATAGCCATCAACTCGTGCCACTCCCCTCCAGGACACTATAGACATCAAACTCAAAGCTGTCAAGTGGAACTGCACTACAGTGTCTGAGAAATTTTCATCCAGCGTTGACCCTACCCCCGTGGGTGTGGTATGATGGGGATGTCAGTTTCTTCATCCAAGAGAGGAGTATGGTATGCAGGATCAGCGTCGTAAAGAGGTATTGAAGCGGCTTTCTTATATTGAAGGGCATATTGCCGGTATTCGCAGGATGGTAGAGGAAGATAAATATTGCGTCGATATCTTGCGCCAGACCTATGCTGTTCGCAAAGCGTTGGAGAAGCTGGAGGGAATTGTTTTAGAAGGCCATTTGCGCACCTGCGTCCCGGAGGGCATCAAGGGCGACCGCGAAGATGCGGTGATCCAGGAACTCCTCCAGCTCTATGATATCGCAGGCAACCGCTGATGTTCCATCTGAGAAGGATATTGTTATGACAGAAAAACAAACCGTCACCCTTTCAGTTCCAGATGTAAGCTGCGAGCACTGTGTAAAAGCTATCGATACCGCTCTGGGCGCCCTTCCTGGTATAGAGCGTATTACAACCAATCTGCAGACAAAAACCGTCAGTTTACGCTACGATCCCGACCAGGCTTCTATGCAGCAAATTGAGACCGCGCTGGACGATATCGGCTACACGGTCGCTAAGTAAAATACAGATGGCGCACCTGGCTGCGAGAGGGCCCACGCCAGGGCCCTTTTATCATCAGGGCTTCTCAAACGTCGGTGCATGCTCTGACTGCTCGCGCCTTCGGCGCTCATTAAGGAGAGGAAGGTGCTGGCTGTGGGCTGCGCCCACAGCCAGCACCTTCCTCTCAGAACGGCTCGCTTGCGAGCCGTTCTGTTATAAAAAGACAACGTTTGAGAAGCCCTGTTTTATCATACTAAAAAGTTGCCTCTTGCATATCACTTCTGCTAAGATTATAGAACATATCGCTATGCAGAAAGGCGCTTTTTTATGACAGATGAGTATCATTGCTGGTATCCGCTCCAGATCCGTTTTCGCGACCTTGATCCGCTGGCCCACGTTAATAACAGCGTCTAGACCATTTTATCAAAACCGCACCTTCAAAATTTTTCCACATCTCGACTGAGATATTGTACTCCTGCATGACTTTCCAGTCTTCCAAACAAATGTTATAGGGTATTGCTCCCTCTTCATCTTTTAGAAGAGGTTCACCTGGTACTTTTCTTGGGTCTACCATCTTCCTATGCCTATAATAATCATGCATTGCTCGTCTGCTCCTTCTCGGTAACAATTTTGCTAGCTCTCCCCAGCTAGCTGTAGGGTAGTGCTCTTCTAAGGTTGCAATTTCCTCCGGTTCCCATTTGGGGGAAGCTGACGGACCCTTGAAGAATAAACCTTCGTCTGTATCCCATGTTGGGTCTTTCCATTCAATTCTGATAGTACAATAATTAGGTGAAACTCTTGCTAGTGTCACACTTGAAATAAACAGATAAACGAGCCGAGGATATTCTTCAGGAAAAACAACTTCATTCCACGCCTCATCCACATCGCGCATGAGTTGTCTATAGGTGCGTCGGTCGTTATCTTCCTGTGCTATTTGTTCGGTTGCTGCTCTCCGTTCTTCAAGCCGTTTTAATTCCTGCTTGGCTGCTGTGTAGCTATCATTGGCAGCCTGAGCTAAATCAGGATTGGTTAACTTTCCTGATTCGACTTGCGCCTTAATCCTTGCCATATTGGCTTGAGTAGCTTCTATGTCTCTTTCAATATCTTTTAGTGTTTCGCTCGTTTCGCTTGCTCGGTTTACTTGCTGGAGGATCTTTTTTCGACTTTCGAACTGCTTCAATTGTTGGTTAGCTGCGTCGTAGCTCTGATTAGCAGTTTGAGCTAAATCAGGATCGGTTAACTTTCCTGATTCGACTTGTGCCTTAATCCTTGCCATATTGGCCTGAGTGGCTTCTATATCTCGTTCGATCAGCCTCAGTTCCTCTTTGGCTGCTTCGATAGTCTTTGGCTCGACCTTTGTAAAGTCTTGGTAAACTTTTTCAGTCTCCGGGGCGCGTAAATGTTCTCGTAG
>DASRHT010000075.1:0-98922 GCA_035650355.1 Ktedonobacteraceae bacterium | reverse complement strand
GATCAGCGAGCAGGAGTTGCACGACCCGCAGTATTGGAGCAAGCATCTATGTCAGACGGTCCACTTTGCCTCTGGGATGCAGCACCTATGGCAACAAGGCCAACCCGTGTTTGTCGAGATCGGTCCTGGACAGAGCCTGGGTTCCTTCCTCAAGCAGGCGATCAGCTTGCAGGCTGAAGAGGAGCCGCCAGTGGTCGTGCCGACGTTGCGCGCTCGCTTTGAGCACGAGGATGATGTGAGTGTGGCGCTGGCAATGCTGGGCAAGCTGTGGCTGGCAGGCGTGGCGGTGCCCTGGCAGACGTTCTGGCAGGATGAACAGCGATTGCGCGTGCCCCTGCCCACCTATCCCTTTGAGCGCCAACGCTACTGGATTGAAGCGCCTACTGAGCAGCCCCGCCGGTCGCAACGCCTCCTTGCTCCCAAAGATGAGGGCAAAAAGGTTGATCCAGGCGATTGGTTCTATCAATGGCAGTGGCAGGCGCAGCCGCTTGCGTCATCAAGCACGCCTCTTGTTTCTCAAAACAAGCTCTGGCTGGTCTTGCAGGATGGGCAGACGCACGCGCAATCGCTGGTCCAACAATTGCAGCAGCAAGGTATTGAGATACTCAACGTCTATCCAGGCGCGCATTTTGCTTCGCTGCCTGATGGCTACCAGCTCCGTCCAGGGGAGCAGGCCGATTACCTGGAGTTGTGTCGCCACTTGCAGGCTCAGGGTCGTTGGCCTCACAAAGTCGTGCATGCCTGGAGCTTGCAGGCTGCTTCGTCATCCGTCTTCCCTCTTACCGCTCAGCAGGTGCGTGAGCAGCAGCAGAATGGGGTCTACAGCCTGCTATGGCTGCTCCAGGCTCTGGAAGAGGTGCAGCCTGGTGAGCCGACGGAGTTGGTTATGCTGACGCAGCAGGTCTACGATGTTGCAGGGGCGGCTCAAGTGCATCCAGAGCAGGCCCCGCTCGCGGCTGCCTGTACGGTGGTGGGACAGGAGTATCTGCACCTGTCGGCGCGCTGCATCGATCTCACCCTGCCTGCTGAGGCGTCCGATACCTCCTGGATTGATGGACTGGTACAGGAGCTGACCACCTCCGAGCAGGAGCCGCTGGTCGCTTATCGTGCTGGGCAACGGTTTGTCCCTGAGTATGTGCCGCTGCATCTGGCACGGCCTCAAGGGCAGGCAAGCCGTTTGAGAGAGCATGGAGTCTACCTGATCACCGGCGGCTTTGGCGCTGTCGGATTGGTGCTGGCACAGTATCTCGCTCGGCACTACCAGGCGCGATTGGTCCTGCTGGGACGCAGTTCCATTCCGCCACGGCACGCATGGCAGCAATGGCAAGCGGAACATGGCCCCGAGGATGCGATGAGCCAGCGTCTGGTGCAGTTAGAGCAGTTGGAGCAGCTTGGAGCCCAGGTGCTGGCGCTCTCTGCCGATGTGGCTGACGAGGAGCAGATGCGTACGGTGGTCGAACAGACATACGCTCATTTCGGCGCGCTCCACGGCGTCATTCATGCGGCGGGCATTTCGGATGAACGAGCTTTTGGCGCGATTCAATCTCTTGATCGTACACCGTTTGAGCAGCACTTCCAGGCGAAGATGTATGGCTTGCTGGCATTGGAGCGGGCGCTGGAAGGGCGCGAACTGGATTTCTGCTTGCTCTTCTCCTCGCTCTCGGCAATCCTGGGCGGACTGGGGCTGATGGCATACGCGGCGGCGAATGCTTTCATGGATGCTTACGTCCAGGTTCACAATCGCTCAGCATCCTATCCCTGGCTGAGCGTCAATTGGGATGTGTGGCACGTCAAAGAGAACGCACACGGCGGATTGGGGGCCAGTATCGCGGCCTATGAAATGTCACCAGCGGAAGGCACTGACGCTTTTGAACGCGTGCTGTTGAGCAAGGGGCACGCTCAGATTATCAACTCAACAGGCGATTTGCAAACGCGCATTCGCCAGTGGGTACGGCTGGAAGCATTACAGGATCTGACGGAAAAAGAAGCCAGAGTTTCTACTCTTGACGGTCAAATAGCAGCGAACAGACAAACAGCATTGGTCCTGGGTGGCGAGAACTACGAGCAACGGATTGCGGAGATCTGGTGCAACGTGCTCGGTGTGGCACATGTCGGCCTGCACGACAACTTCTTCGATCTGGGTGGCAACTCGCTGATCGCCCTGCAAGTGTTGGCACGCATCAAAAAGACGTTCCAGGTGCAAATACCGGCGGTGGCGCTCTTCGAAGCTCCCACCGTCAGCGCCCTGGCTCGCTACCTGCGTCCCGCCGCTCCCGTCATCAATACCCAACAGGAGCTGCTGGCCCAGCGCCGCTTGCAGGCTCGCCAGCAGGTCAATACCGGAGGCGTTGCCATTATCGGCATGACCGGTCGCTTCCCTGGCGCTGATACGCTCGAAGCGTTCTGGCAGAACCTGCGCAACGGCGTGGAGTCGGTCTCTTTCTTTACCGAGGAGGAGCTGCTGGCGTCGGGCGTGGAATTGGCGGAGATTCGCGACCCCAACTATGTAAATGCGCGTCCCATCCTCAACGATATCGAGCACTTTGACGCGGCCTTCTTCGGCTATAGCCCCCGCGAGGCTGAGCTGATGGACCCGCAGCATCGCCTCTTCCTCGAATGCTGCTGGGAAGCTCTGGAGCATGCCGGCTATGATAGCCTCTCCTATGATGGCCTCATCGGCGTCTTCGGCGGCGCGAATATCAGTAACTACATGCTTGGTCTGATGAACCAACCGGAGGTGATGCAGTCGGCGAATAGCTACCAGATGGTGATCGGCAACGACAAAGATTCGCTGACGACCGGCGTCTCCTACAAGCTCAATTTGAAGGGGCCGAGCTTTGCAGTGCAGACCTTCTGCTCCACCTCCCTGGTGGCCGTCCATCTCGCCGCTCAGAGTCTGCTCAATGGCGAGTCGGACCTTGCCCTGGCCGGTGGCGTCTCCATCCGCGTTCCCGCCAAAAAAGGGCATCTTTACCACGAGGGTGGCATGGAGTCGCCCGATGGGCATTGTCGTACGTTTGACGCCAATGCCCACGGCGGCACCTTCGGCGATGGCGTCGGCATCGTTGTGCTTAAACGCCTTGCTGACGCCGTCGCTGATGGCGACACCATCTATGCCGTGATCAAAGGGTCAGCCATCAACAACGATGGCGCCCTCAAGGTCAGCTACACCGCTCCCAGCGTGGCTGGACAAGCTGAAGTCGTCGTCTCGGCGCTGCAACAGGCACGGTTGGATGCTGAGAGCATCGACTACATCGAGGCCCACGGCACCGCCACCGAGCTGGGCGACCCCATCGAAGTGGCGTCGCTGACCAAAGCGTTTCGGCGCAGCACGCAGCGTACCGGCTACTGCGCCATCGGCTCGGTTAAGACGAATATCGGTCATCTCGACCGCGCGGCAGGCGTCTCGGGCCTGCTCAAAACCGTGCTGTCCCTTACCCATGAGGCGATCCCGGCCAGCCTGCATTACCAGTCGCCCAACCCGGAGATCGATTTTGAGCACAGCCCTTTCTTCGTCAATACACAGTTACGTCCCTGGCCCCGTGGCGAGCGTCCACGACGAGCGGGCATCAACTCGCTGGGGATGGGGGGCACCAACGTCCATGTCGTGCTGGAGGAAGCGCCACTGCCACAACCTGCCGAGCCATCGCGCCGCTCGTGGCATCTGCTGCCCCTCTCGGCTCGCACGCACAGCGCCTTGCAGCAAGCCACGACCAACCTGAGCGTCTACCTGCGTTCGCATGAGCAGGTCTCCCTGGCAGATATCGCCTACACCTTGCAGGTGGGGCGGCGCTGCTTCGAGCATCGCCAGGTCGTGCTCTGTCGCGATCACGCTCAGGCCATCACCCTCTTAGAGGCCGAGTTCGACCCACATAAATGGCAGGCCACAACCCAGCAGAGCGAGCGGCCCATCGCCTGGATGTTCGCGGGGGTGGGTGAGCAATATGTGGGCATGGGCCGCGACCTCTACGAGCAGGAAGCCGTGTTCCGCCAGACGGTCGATCAGTGCTGCGAGCTGGCCCTGCAACATGGCTGGCTCTCGCGCGATCTGCGTCCCCTGCTCTATCCTGCTCAGAGCGACGCTTCTCAGAACAAGGGAGGCGGGCTTGATCTGGCTGCCATGCTCGGACGCTCGCAACCTGCAACCTCTGCCGCGCAGGAGTTGGTGCAGCAGACCGAATACGCGCAACCCGCCGTCTTCATCATCGAGTACGCGTTGGCGCAGCTTCTGCTCAGTTGGGGATTGCGGCCTCAAGCCCTCATCGGCTACAGCCTGGGCGAATATGTCGCCGCGTGCGTCGCCGGCACGCTGAGCCTCGCCGATGCGCTGCACCTGGTCTGTCGTCGCGCTCAGCTCATCGCTGCGTTGCCTGCTGGCTCCATGCTCGCTGTCGCCCTCTCTCCTGAGCAAGTCCAGCCCTGGCTCAGCGATGCGATCAGCCTGGCAATCATCAACAGTGCCAAACAGTGCGTGCTGGTAGGTACCCCTGAGGCGATTGCTGAGGTGCAGAGACGATTGGAGCAGCAAGAGATTGTTTCGCGGCTCATCCCGAGCAGCCATGCCTTCCATTCCCCGTTGCTGGCACCAGCGCAGGCGGAACTAGATACGTTGGCGACCTCTATCACGATGCGACAGCCGCAGATCCCCTACCTCTCCAACGTGACCGGCGAGTGGATCAGCGAGCAGGAGTTGCACGACCCGCAGTACTGGAGCCGCCACATGTGCCAGACGGTCCACTTCGCTGCTGGTGTGCAGCGCCTATGGCAGCAGGGGCAACCCGTGTTCGTCGAGATTGGTCCTGGGCAGAGCCTGGGCTCGTTTCTCAAGCAAGCCATCAGTCTAGAGGCACAGGAGGAGCCGCCGGTGGTCGTGCCCACCTTGCGCGCTCGCTTTGAGCACGAAGATGATGTGAGCGTGGCGTTGGCGATGTTGGGCAAGCTGTGGCTGGCGGGTGCAGTAGTACCCTGGCAGACGTTTTGGCAGGAGGAGCGACGCTTGCGTGTGCCCCTGCCCACCTATCCTTTCGAGCGCCAACGCTACTGGATTGAGCCTAAGAAGGTGCGCTTTGTGGCGGATGAGGCGGGATCAAAAATAGAGGCTTTCATCAATAATACGATGGAGCGCAAAGGCGATATGGCTGATTGGTTCTACCTCCCTTCCTGGAAGCAGACGCTGCCATCTCAGCCTGTGGAAACCCTGACGGCGGAAGATGAGCGCTGCTGGATCGTCTTCGCTGATGAGTGCGGACTCGGTGCGCGGATTAAGCGGAAGCTGGAAAGCTATGCTGTGCCAGTAGTTATGGTGATGCCCGGAGATGGCTTTGCCAGGATCGATAAAGACACGTATCGCGTGCATCCGAGCAATCCAGAGGATTACGCGACTCTTTTGCGGGCAGTGATGGCTGGCGGTCATATGCCTGATCACATTCTCCACCTCTGGACGGTCTCTGCAGATGAAGAGCAGGAGCGGGATATGCGCGCGTATACTGCTCGTATCCTGCAACTCGGCTTCTATAGCCTGATCAGCCTGGTGCAGACGCTGAGCAACGTGGGAGTAGAGCATTGTCAAATCTCGCTGGTCTCCAACCATTTACACGATGTCACCGGAACTGATCAGCTCTGCCCCGCTAAAGCCACTGTCCTCGGCCCGATACGCGTCATTCCGCAGGAGTATGCGCATATCAGTTGTCGCAGCATCGATGTGATAGTGCCGACGCCTGGTAGCTGGCAGGAAGAGCTGCTGATCGATCAACTTGTCTGCGAAGCCAGCGTGTGCAGTTCCGATAGGGTGATTGCCTTCAGAGGCGCTCACCGCTGGACGCAAATCTTTGAGCCCGCCCGCTTGCAAGGGAGAGCAACGCCTGCGCCTGTTTTGCGCGAAGGTGGGACATACCTGATCCTGGGCGGCCTGGGCGGCATTGGTCAGGCTATAGCCGCGCACCTTGCTCAGAAAGTGAGGGCCCGGCTGGTCTTAACGAGTCGTTCAGGGCTTCCTCCTCGCGAGAGCTGGGACATAGTATTAGCGCAACATGGCGAGGATGAAGAGATTGCGCGGCGCATACGCCAGGTGCAGGCTCTTGAGGAGCAAGAAACCGACGTTCTTGTCCTTGCCGCCGATGTTACCGATGCGGATCAGATTCACCACGTTATCCAACGAACAATCGAGACATACGGCGCGCTTCATGGCGTCATTCATGTCGCGGCGCTGCCACCGGAAGGACAGATCCAGCTCAAAGATCCCGCGATAGCAGCTAAAATTCTGGCCCCCAAAGTGGATGGCACCCTGATCCTGGATCAGGCTTTACGTCAGCACCGACTTGACTTTATGCTGCTCTTCTCGTCTATCAGCGCCGTGACTGGCGGATTGGGCGAGGTTGATTATTGTGCCGCCAATTCATTTCTGGATGCCTTCGCGCACTTCAAAAAATCCAGAGCGCCTTATCCGGTGATCTCGATCAACTGGAATCACTGGCAATGGGACGCCTGGTCGGCAGGGCTGGCAGATTTCCCTAAAGAGGCTCAGATCTTTTTCAATGAGCGCAGGCGCAAATATGGCATTACCTTTGAAGAAGGCATGGAGGCTATCGAACGCATTTTATCCTATCGCCTGCCACAGGTCCTCGTATCGCCGCAGGACTTGCCCGATGTGGTTGAAGGGATCAAGGATGTCTCTATCGAGATGCTGATAGAGATGCTCAAACGGTACCGGCAAGCATCATCTCAGGGGGGATACGCCCGCCCGGTTCTGGGCACGCCCTATGTCGCGCCTGAAAGCGAGGTGGAACAGGAGGTTGCAGCGATCTGGACCAGGTTGCTGGGCATCGAAGAGATCGGTATCCACGATAACTTCTTCGAGCTGGGCGGCCATTCGCTGATGGGCACGCAGTTGATGGGACATCTACGCCAGGCGTTCCAGGTCAATCTGCCGCTGGCCGCGCTCTTCGACTCTCCCACCGTGGCCGAACTGGCATTGCTCATCGAGACCACCATCCTGGAAGAGATCGAAAGTATTCCCGAGGAGGAAGTGGAGAATCTGGTATAGATCTTCCCTAATAGAAAAGCAGCCAGGGTAGATTATTCCCTGGCTGTTTTTACGGGTGCGCTCAAGCGGGTCCCTACGGGCGCTATTGTTTATGGATGGTAATATTGCCGGCGCCGGTGCTGATCGTTACAGGGGCTTGAGGAGGGCTGCCAGCCGCATTGCCAAATTCGTTGTCCACCTTCCCGATCAGAGATTGGGCATGGAGGTTAACTGCATCGTTGCCGGGCAGCGTTACATCGATGTTGCCTGCCTTCGTATTGAAGGTATAGCTGCCTCGCGCATCCAGCGAGCCGCTAAACGTGATATTGCCAGCATCGGTCATGGCGCTGGATGTGCCAGCCAAATGCGCATCGGTCATGGTGATATTTCCGGCATCCGTATGTAATGCGGCCTGTACATTAGCATCCGCAATATCGATGTTGCCCGCGTCGCTATTTACCTGGACGCCGCAGTTAGCAGGAACGGTAATATCCAGAGTCACATATGACTGCACGTTACCTAAGAGGAAAAGGTGATTCTCCACCTGCGCTGTGACATCCACCGTGTCGCCATTTTGCGAGGCGCTGACATCCTTCGAGGTATCGCTATCAAAAATCCCTGAATGTTTGGTCGCTTTGATGATGATCGTATTGCTGCCACCCTCATGAATCTGCACATCGCCGCCCTGGGTATGCACCACCAGATGAGAGGTTGCAGGGACGGTATAGCTCAGCGTGGGTTCTACCGTCGTTTTCTGGACGCTGGTGCCAATCTCTTTAACGCCGAGTCCCAGGAGGAACAGGAGCGCCACGGCCAACACGACCCCCAGCAACGCGAACTGCCCTCGCGACACTCTCCCACGCGGTCGCGGCTGGAGCTTCTCGTCCCCCATGCGCCTCTCTTCTCGCGCCTCCCGCTCGGACTGTTCCGGCGGATAAAACATTGACTCTTGCCTGCTCATTGAAGACTCCTTTTTGTTATACTTATGGAAACACTATCGTCAACGCTCTCCAGAGCGCATTTTAGTGGTCCAGGTCTCCAAAGAAGCTAGCGTGACCGGCCAGGGGTCTTCAACAGGAGAAAAGCCACCAGCGCCATCATGAGCGATAGCGCCACGCCAATGGCGAAGGTGATCTGCGGAGTGATCCAGAGGCCAACCAGCGCCTGCACCAGCGGGCCGAGCATGATGGCAAGCGAGATGGCTGAGCCGCGCATGCCCATCACCTGGCCGCGATTCTCATCGGTGGTGGCAGCCAGATACACGCTGCCCATCGCAGGCTCGACGAAGGCGCTGCCTAGCCCCGAGATGGCCGCCCCTAATACCAGCAGCGGATAGAGCGGAGCCACCAACATAACCACAATCAAGGCACTGAAGAGCAGGCTACCCGTCACAATGAGCGGCCTTTTCGGCAGTTTCTCCGAGAGCGGTCCCAGCACAAGCGGGAAGACGGCCAGCGCCATGCCGTAGGTGCTGAACAACAGACCGTATAGCGTCGGGCCGTAGTGGAGCACCCTCTCAAAGAAGAAGGGAACTTGTGGGAACACGAAGGGGAAGGTGAAGATCATCCCGAAATCAATCACCAGGAACGGGGCAACGAGCAAGATCAAGCTGGCTAAACGCCACTGTTTCGGCTGGTTGGTTCGTTCCCCATCGCTCTCCTGTTGCAGCTTCGTCTGCAGCACATGCCTGGGCAGCGTCTCCGGCACCAGGAATATAGCCAGCAGAGAGGCCGCCAGCGCGATTCCAGCCGAGAGCAGGAAGGGACTGCTGAAACCCAGGTTCTGGTAGAGGAAGCCACCCAGGCCCGGACCAAGAGCGAAGCCAACCGCCTGGGCTGTGGTGAGAAAGCCGATCCAGCGTCCCTGCCTCTCAAGTGGGATCGTATCGCCCACCATCGACATAGCCACCGGGATCAGGCCAGAAAGTAACATGCCCTCGACAAAGCGGATAGGGATGAAGAACAATGGCACATTGACGAAGGCCAGCAGCAGATTGGTAACGATAAAGCCAGCCAGGGAGATGAAGAGGATCGGCTTGCGACCAATGCGGCCAGACCAGGTCCCCATCGGCGTGCTGAAGAGGAACATTCCCAGGCCGAAAGCTCCTTCCATCAATGCCAGCATCTCAGAGCCCAGCCCCATTGCCTGCAAACGTTGTGGGAAGACAGGAATAATCACGGCAAAGCCGGTCATCATTAACGTGACGCAACCGATCAGGAACAGAAGCGCGACGGTGTGAGAGCGCGCCTGGCGAGCCGATGAGGCTGCAATTGGCTCTTCCTTCATTTCTTCCGTCAGAGGTCTGGTAATCGCTCCATGTTCCAGTACTGCGGTGCTCATGCGTTTGATCCTTTCCTATCTTGAGAAGTACAGGCGCCAGACGAAATAGTTGCATCTATCCGTGCCACTCGCGTTCCCTTCTCACACTAATAACTTGTTATGCAGATTGCCAACGCCGCTGACGCGCTAGCTTCGCTCAGGCCATCTGCAAGGAATAACTTGCCAATTGCAAGTATTCTCTAAGTGACTATTCTTCCTGAGCTTCCCAAAAAAGGTAGCAGAAATAGAGAGTGCGTGCTTCCCGCCACGAAAGAGCATGGGAAACCCGCAACTTATTGGCATTTAAAGTCAACTATATATCTGAAAGGGGTCGGCATTGGTCAAAACGATGTGGGTCTGCACACATTGCCGACTCTTTTATCCCTATTTTTAACTGGACAAAAGTCAACAGATAATTTATACTAATAAAAAGTTATCAAAAGCTGGTTCTACATGCTGGAAAGCAGTCTGATAAAGCGGCATGGTAGAATTCCGCTCACCAGGGTGCCAATACACATTCTAAACAATCTTTACCTATTCCTACATTTTTACCTGGCTCATTGCCTGCAAGTATTATGGCTGTGAGCCTTTATCAATACAAATCCAGTGAAACTGGATTTGTGCGCTTATTTTCCTTAGCAAAGAGGTGTACCCTATCATGGAAGAGACCCTGAACATTCTTACGAATGTCGATTTGCATCCATCTCATCTGGAAGCCATTGAGCGAGCGGCTGCCCCTGCGTGCGTGTGGAAAGAGACGGATAAAGAGCGATTCTTGCAAAAGTTACCGGATGCTCATATTCTTTTTGGCTCTCGCTTTCCACCGCGAACCGGCCACGCTCCTCAACTTCGCTGGGTACAGCTCTTCAGTGCAGGAGCGGACCTCCTCAATGGCAGTGACGTCATCGAAAGTAATGTGTTAATTACGACCGTAAGTGGTGCGCACTCTATCGCGGTCAGCGAGCATGTGATCAGCCTGATGCTGCTGTTTACTCGTCACTGGCCTCAGCTCCTGGCTTTACAACAGGCAGGGCATTGGGCACGCAGAGATGAATGGTCTGAGCTGCTAGATTATGAACTTTTTGGGCGAACCGTCGCCATTATTGGGTTGGGGAACATTGGCCGTCGTGTCGCACAGCTCTGTAAGGCACTTGGCCTCAGGGTACTGGCGAGCAGCCGCACAGTCCCGGCTGGCGGAAGCGATTACAACGTAGATCAGTTTTTTGTAGCGGAAAATCTCCACGCGATGCTTGGTCAGGCTCATTTCGTGGTGATCTGTGTACCATCGACTGCCCGGACAAAGCATCTCATTGCAGAAGCTGAATTGCGTGCGATGCGTCCAGACGCCTTCCTCATCAATATTTCCCGGGGCGCAGTGCTTGATCAAGAGATGTTGCTTAAAGCTCTTGATCAAGGATGGCTCAGGGGAGCGGGGCTCGATGTTGTTGAAGAAGAACCTTTGCCGGATGGCCATCCCATTCTCACGCATCCTAAAATTGTTGTCAGCCCCCATATTGCCGGGTGGACAAAACGCTATGCAGAGCATGCTGTAGCGGTGTTTTGTAACAATCTCAAGCTCTTTCGTAAAGGTGAACCATTACGCAACATCTATGATCGGCAGCGCAGTTATTGATGGCTCAATAACCACTAAGTAGGTCTCCATTAAAAAGGAGAAAAATCGGGGGTACCCCGTGCCCCACCAGGGGCGGCGCCCCTGGACCCCGCTTCCAGTTTCTTTTGTCTACCTACTTAGCAATGAAATAGGATTGCTCAGGATAGATCACCGTTCTAGCAACGGTTGCAGTTCCTGCTTCACTAGCTGCCAGAGAGGTTGCGGCGTCGTCCGAAAATAGAAATGGCCGCCAGGCAACAGGTGCAGACGGAACTGTTTGCTGGTCTGTTCGCGCCAGGCCGCCAGCACATCGCGTCCGGCCCTGGTATCCTCCAACCCGCCAAAGGCCGTGATGGGGATGGCAAGCGGCTCGCTAGCGGTATGGTGATAGGTTTCGCAAATCGAGAAATCTGCCCGCATCAGAGGCAAGATCAACCGCCGCATCTCTGGATCTTCCAGCACTCCGCGCTGCGTCCCATTCAGCTCGATCATCTTGCGAACGAGCGGCTCATCTGCCAGCGTATGCAACGATTCGGGATTGGGGATCTGGGGAGCGCGATACGCCGATAGCAACAGGTGCGCGGGCAAAGGATCTCCCCGCTTGAGCAACTGATGCGTCAAGCCAAAGCTGATCAAGGCTCCCATACTGTGACCAAAGAACGCGAATGGCGTGCTGGACGCGGGGGTAGGCGATAAATCGCTGGAGGACGCGCTAAAGCGGGTCCCTACGGGGTTCGGTGCAGTAAAATAGGGCAGCAGAGCTTCGCAGAGTTCCTCTATCAATCCATCAAATTGCGAGCAAGGAGGCTCTTTCATGCGGTTCTCGCGCCCTGGAAGTTGCACCGGATAGACTTCTACATCTGGCGCAAAGGCGTTGATCCAGGGTACATACATTGAAGCGCCCCCGCCAGCCGAAGGAAAGCAGAACAGGCGTAGACGAGCGCCCTCATGCTGCCTGACATTGAATACCCACAAATTAGCATTGCGTCCTGATTGCATATCTTCATTCCTTATATCTCACGTTAATAAACTCTTTCCATCTTTTGTACTTTTGTTAAGAGTACTACTGGAAAGTTGAGTTGCTATGCCCCACGAGGCGTATTTCCCCCGGTCCTGAGGCATGCTTGATAGGATCAAAAGGCGCAACGACAAGGCACCATGCGCCTAATTTACCACGCAGCTAACTGATCGGCAAGTGAGATGCTTATTCTGTATGGATGGGAAGTGTATCCTAAGCGCCATTGATATTCTATATTAAAGAAGGGAGACCTGGAGGTTCGCACACCTTCAGGAGATCGCCAATGTTTCGCACCATCTTAATCGCCAATCGTGGAGAGATCGCCCTGCGTGTCATTCGCGCCTGCCGCGAAATGGGCATACGCAGCGTCATCGTCCACTCGGAAGCCGATAGAGACTCTCTTCCGGTACGTGCTGCTGACCAGCACATTTGCATTGGACCAGGACCAAGCAGCAAAAGTTACTTGCAGAAGCTCAATATTCTCAGCGCAGCCGTCATCTCACAGGCCGAGGCCATTCATCCAGGCTATGGATTCCTTTCAGAAAATACGAGTTTTGTAGAGATGTGTGCGGATATGAACATTACGTTTATCGGCCCATCGGCCAGTGCAATGGCTATCATGGGCGACAAAGTATCCGCCCGCATCGCGATGGAGCGAGCCGGACTGCCTATGCTTCCCGGCACCTCTGTGATCCGCACGCTGGCCGATGGGCTGAAAGCGACCAGAGAAGTCGGCTATCCACTGATGCTCAAGGCAGTTGCCGGCGGCGGCGGACGCGGTATCCGCCTGGTCAAGAAGCCAGAAGAGTTTGAGCGCACCTTCTTGCTGGCGCAAAACGAGGCGCGCGAAGCCTTCCGCGACGATGGCATTTACCTCGAACGCTATCTGGAGCGGGCGCGCCACGTCGAAATCCAGGTGCTCCTCGACCAGCACGGCAATGGTATCCATCTGGGCGAGCGCAATTGTTCGTGCCAGAGGCGCAACCAGAAAGTGCTCGAAGAGGCTCCCAGCCCGCATCTGCCCGCGGAGCTGCGCCATGAAATGGGTACGAAAGCCGTGCAAGCGGCCCTGGCGGTCGGATATAGCAACGCGGGCACGATGGAGTTTCTGGTCGATGAGCAAAACCGCTTTTACTTTATGGAGATGAATACCCGTCTGCAAGTGGAGCATCCCGTGACCGAGCAGGTCACAAACTTCGATCTGGTGAAAGAGCAGATTCGTATCGCTGCGGGCTTCCCCCTCAGCATTCGCCAGGAGGACGTGCAGTTCAACTATCACGCCATCGAGTGTCGTATCACAGCCGAGAACGCCGAAGCCGATTTTCGCCCCGAGACCGGCACGGTCACGCATCTCGTGATGCCCGGCGGCCCCGGCGTGCGCATCGACAGCCATCTCTATCCAGGCTACACAGTCCCCCCACATTACGACTCTCTGCTGGCAAAACTCATCGTCTGGGGCAAAACGAGGGAAGAGGCAATCATCAGAGCCCGGCGGGCGCTGGATGAATACGTGATCGAGGGCCTGCCCACAACGATCCCATTCCTGAGACGTCTGCTCGACCATCCATGTTTTGTGCAAGGCGAGGCATACACGCGTTTTATCCAGGAAGAAGCTGTTGCCTTAGGCATAGAACAACCAGGCGCAAAAACAGCTTGATAGCCGTGCGCCAAGAGCGACGATGGCAATGAGAGGGACATTGGCGTAGGGGCTCCGAGCGAATAGGGCAAGCTCCTACCTCTTCCCCCTCTTGCTCGCTTTTGTTATACTTGATCTGCACCAAAAAGAGACTGACGCGCCGAACGAGCATGCTGTGGCGACCGGCGGCTCGTTGAGCACGGCCACAGGGCATAATTGCTAAATGAGATGAGGAATAAAGGATGCGGGTTGACCAGAATTGGAGACAGTGCGCTTTAGGAGATGTGATCACCTTGCAAAGAGGGTTCGACCTACCGGAAAGGGAGCGGCAATCAGGCGAAGTTCCAATCGTTTCCTCCTCAGGAGTAACAGGAAAACATAATGTTGCGAAGGTAACAGGATGATTTGGAGTGGCGCTCGCTGTGGGAACAGACGCCGTAACGCAACGGTGGAATAAATGAAATGGGGGAACAAATATCGTAGGGTCCCGATTGATCGGGACCGGCGCGATTGATCGCCTTCCCACGAATGATCGCGTCGCCCCCAATGATTGCCTTCCCACGAATTGGACGTGTCCCGCCACAGGGCAAGCGCAGGGCGGGGAACGCACCCGATCAATCGAGGCGGGCACCGGTACAGGGCAACCGCAAGGGATTGCCCCTACAGGTGCCGTCCAACGGTACAGTACCCGTTGAGATTTTTAGGCTGTGATGCGACGTCGGGGAACGCTGGTAGGGGCCTCGCGCTTGCCCCGAGACAGTCTCATACCATGATTGCGTTGTTTTAGTGGCATCTGATCGACGCGCATCCAGCCACACGATGCCCAGCGCAACGATCAGCAACGAGATGCCGAGCGTGATCAAAAGCGAGGGCAGAGGAGGCAGGATCATCTCTCTGCCTCTCCGTCTGTCAACCAATAAGCCATGAATTGCATCTTTATCCCTTTTTCTCTTCTATTTACGTAAAACCAGTGCAGAGTTAAAGCCCGCAAAACCGCGCGCACCCACCAGGATATTTTTCATGCGACGGGAACGGGGAGTATTGGGGACGCAGTCGATCTGACACGCTGGATCGGGCTGCGTATACCCAACAGTGGGCAGGACCACATCTTCGCGCAATCCCAGCAGCGCCATCGCCACATCGACGGTCGAAGCGCCATTAAACAGGCGTCCAAACATTGATTTGGGAGCGGAGGCAGGGACGTAAGCCGCATCGCCGTTAAAGACGCACTGCAAGGCGTTCACCTCGGCAATATCGCCGTCGCGCGTACCCAATCCATCACAGAGTACCCAGTCGATATCGGACGCATTTACGCGAGCCTCCGTCAGAGCGCGACTCATGGCGTGGGCATAGGCGCGACCAGAGATCTCCGGCCCACGGGTGCGTTTGCCATCAAAGGTCTGTCCTCCTCCGGCGATGGTTGCATAGATGTTCGCATCGCGCCGCTGTGCATGCTCTCGGCTTTCCACGCAGAAGACCGCGCCTCCCTCGCCCATAATGGGACCTGAGCGCGTCGCATCAAATGGCCGGTATGGGTAGTTGCCCGTCTCCGCCGACATCAGCCCCGAAGCCTGGTAGCAGGCAAAAGCGTACGGCGCGATGGCAGCCTCGGAGCCGCCGACAATCACGACATCGCACACCCCTTGAGCGATGATCTTCGCCGCGTGCGTCAGGGCGATCAGGCCGCCCGCGGCTTCGGCGCAAATGTTGCGGCCATAGCCACGAATGCCGTTATTAATCGATACCTGCCCGATGCTGGCCGCGTAGAACCAGGCAATGGACTGGAAGGCGCTAACGTAGCGGGGACCCTTCTGCCAGCACAGATGCAACTGCTGCTGACCGTATTCGTTGCCTCCGGTGCCGGCGGCGAAAACAGCGCCAACCCTTGTTTGATCTTCCTGCTGGAGGTCCAGCCCCGCATCGGCCAGGGCTTCTTTGGCGCAAACGAGATCAAAGTGGGTCCAGCGATCCGTCTGGGCAATGATCCGCGAGTCGATGGTCTGCGCGGGTTGAAAATCCTGAACGACGCCGGCGACCTTACTCACAAACTTTGTCGTGTCGAAGCGCGTGATCGGCGTAAGAAATGATTGCCCGCTGAGCACGCCGCTCCAGAACTCCTTGCGTCCAATACCAGCCGGAGCGATAACCCCGACCCCTGTAATCACTGCTTCTCCGGTCATACCCTTGCTCCTTTTCTCTGCATATGATGAGCATACACCGATTGCGGCTCTTTCACTTTCGTCAGGACTATCGCCGATTGAAAGCCGCCAAAGCCGCTTCCCGTAGATACCAGCACATCGACTTCTTGCTTTCTGGCTTGATTGGGAACATAATCGAGATCGCATTCTGGATCGGGGGTACTATAATTAATGGTCGGAGGGATAATACCGCGCTGGATGGTCAGGGCGCACGCCGCAATCTCGATAGCCCCGATAGCGCCGAGAGAGTGCCCGACCATCGACTTGATCGAGCTCACAGGGATGCGATAAGCCCGTTCGCCCCACGCCACTTTGAAGGCATTGGTCTCATGCAGGTCATTTTGCATCGTCGAGGAGCCATGCGCATTGATATATTGCACCTCTTCGGGCTCTATCTCGGCCATAGCGAGCGCGGCGGTAATCGCCTGCACCATATCCAGGCCATTGCGTTGCAGGCCGGTCATATGGTAGGCATTTAAAGCGCTGCCATAGCCGCTGATCTCAGCATAGATTGGAGCTCCACGCCGGCGAGCATACTCATATTCTTCCAGGATGAGGAAGGCTCCCCCCTCGCCCAGCACAAAGCCGTTTCTTGTCTTGTCAAAGGGTCGCGAGGCCGTTTTCGCCTCGTTATTGCGCGGCGTCGTGCCCTTGATCGCATCGAAGGAGGCCATGTTGATGGGACAGATGCCAGCTTCCGACGCTCCGGTAATCACGATATCGGCCTCCCCATCGCGAATCCATTCAAACGCGTGGGCCACCGCATCGATTCCGGCTGTGCATCCGGTTGAAACCGTGACAACGGGTCCCATCACGCCATACTTCGCAGCAATTTCCGAGCTTAAACTTGACGGGGTAACGGCATGATAGAGATAAGGCGTAGCCAGGTCTGGATCGACAATAAACTCTGTCGCCTGGTTACTCACAGCAAGGTACTCCTGTTCGAGGCGTATGGTGGAACCAATCGCCGTTCCTGCCGAAACGCCCAGGCGCGTGGCATCGAACTGCTCTACCTTGAGCTTACTATCAGCCAGAGCTTCAGCTACAGCCACCAGAGCGAACTGAATATGCCGGTCCGCCTGGTCCACCTCATCCTGGGTTAGCCCATATGAGAGCGGCTGCCAGTCGCAAACGGTGCCAGCCACCTGGGAGCGGAAGTTTTCGAGGTGCTCGACCTGCGCCATATCACACGCGGACTTACCGGTCGCCAACGTCTCCCAGAATGCCTCCCTCCCGGTGCCGCCTGGTGCGACAACGCCGATGCCCGTGATAACAACACGTCTCATGAATAGATTTCTCCTCCCTTTCGCATCGCACTATCAGAGGATGCGCGGCATAGATACACTTTTTCTGCTACTAGCAATTTACCTCTAGAGGGCTTGCCGATGACTTACCTGGACGAAAAGCTCGGGGCAATTATTGTTTCCTACCATGACGCTTGTACCGTTATCGTTACCTTTGTATACAAGAGGAGAACAACCAATGACTCAGCTATGCACTCCTGATATGGTGGTTGACATCCTGGCAACAAAAGTAGGGGTGCCAGCCAACACGCCAGCAATCGAGACGGCAGCCTGGGAGGAACTCGGCGTGGACTCGCTCGGCCTCTCGGAGGTGATTGCCGGTATCTGGCATCTGCTCGGCATAGAGCTACCGCATGAGGAAGCGATGAGCACGACCAACCTGCGGGAGCTTGTGACCCTCGTCAACGCACAGTTTTAAGAAAAGAGGCTTTTTATCCATGGGCTATATTCGCAACGCCGTACTGATCAATGCGCCGGTGGACGACGTTTTCAGGCTGACAAATAACGTGCGCACCTGGCCGACGCTCTTCACTGAATACGAAAGCAGTGAAGTGATCGAAGAATCCGAGACCAGCGTTACCTTCCGGCTGACCACCCGTCCAGACGAGAATGGGCAGCAGTGGAGCTGGATCGCCAAAAGAGATACCAACAAAGAGCAACGCTCCACCTACTCCGAACGCATGCCCTCCTCCGGCCCATTCCAGCGCATGGAAATTCGCTGGTGGTACGATCCAGCAGGGGAAACGAGCGCAGTGATGACATGGGAACAAACGTTTACCATGAAACCCGATGCCCCCGTCACCGAAGAGCAGGCCACCGCTTACTTGAACAAGCAGACGAAGATTCAGCAGCGCGTCATCAAAGAGCGCATCGAACAGATGATACAGACCCCTCAATGTGAAGATGTCCCGTATCGTGGAGTCATCATCGGACGCTACCAGCATGGGAGCGAAGCCGAGATTGTTGATGCCTTCAAACGTTCGGATGCAACCGAGCTGCCCCACATGCTGGGAGTGAAATCACGCCATGTCTGGGTGCTTGGAGATATCTACATGCACTTTGTAGAAGCTCAGGCGTCCTTACCGACCATCATCAAGGAATATGCGCAGCATCCGCTCTTCAAGCAGGTCAAGGCGGATGTGGATACATATGTCAAGCCGCTCGCTCCAGAATTTAACCCCGGCGTCGGGCGAGAGATTTATCGCTATGTGGCGAAAGCATAGATATTGTAGCGTTACCTACAAAACAAAGCATAAGCGGTAGATCAAGATCCCTCACCGTTTATGCTTTGTTTTTATCATCGCGGTCGAGCGCGGAGCGAGAAAGTGGAGGGGAATCCAGATAGTATCTCCCCGCGGCTCAGCCTATACTTGTGATAGTTGCAGTATCCTCGTTTCAGTGTCTTCAAGCGGATCGAGAGCCACACCCGCTCGCCGCCTTTGAGGATCACTATACATACCATATCCGAGGATGGCAGAGAGGGCCTGATTTTGGAATGCTCCGCACGCTTGCACTGTAAGGGCCCGCACCTGCGGCGCTCAAATAGCAGGTGAGTGTGCTACAAAAAGTGTGCTTTGCACACTTTTTGTAGCACACTCGAAGAACAGCGCGAGCACTGGAGGCGCGAGCTTATCAAAGGTCAGCGAAAGTACGATGACGATAGGAATTAGAGAGCTTCTCAAGTGGACGTGCAATAGGGACACTACGCCTTTAAAGTGTACAGTTTAATTGCTGAAATAGAAGATCAGGAAAGGAAAGAACATGGCAATCGCGCGTGATAAGTATGAACTGTTCGGCAAGACGGAAGTCCCGCATCCCCGGGAGCGCGAGCAAGACGCGTTTTATCGCGCCTACGTCTTCGGGCAATTCCGTTTATTCTGCCAGGGAAAGCCCATTAAAGAGGCCATGTGGCGGCGCAGCAAAGTCAGGGTCCTGCTCAAATGGTTCCTGCTCAACCCCGGGAAGTTATGCTCTGCCGACGAGTTTATCGAACTTTTCTGGCCCGATCTCCCCCTGGAGACGGCCTCCAGCAACCTGCATGTCACCATTCATTGCCTGCGCCATTTGTTGGAGCCATCGCTAGGCGCCAGAACCATGTCAAAATATATTCGCCGCCAGTCTAACAAATTTTACTGGTTTGAAATGGACGAGACGTGGTGGACAGACCTGGCCGAGGTGCAGCAGCTCTTCGAGACAGCGAGGGCGTTTGATGCGCGTCAAGATGATGTTAGAGCGTCATTCTATTATCGCAGGATCGTCAACTATTGCTCGTTAGGGCTTTTGCCGGAGGATGAGGATGAGGAATGGCTGCGGCCCTATCGCCAGCGTTATGAGCATATCTACATCCAGGTCCTGGTGCGCCTGATCCAGATCTATCAGCAACGCAATGAGCTGGAAGAAGTGCTGGAATACGCCTATCTGGCGTTATCGCTCGATCCCTATTGTGAACCGGCAGTAAAAGCCATTATTGATGTCTACGTCAAACAAGGTAATACGACAAAGGCCATGCACAGGCTGGACACGTTCCGTCTCTTCCTGCAACAAGAGCTGGGGATAGAACCGAGCAAAGAGATCCATTCGTTGCACACAAAAATTATCAAGGCCCGCAAGTAGCATGGTCCTTCATTACCTTTCAGTTTGCGAGCAATTAAGTTTCTGGCAACGGCATAAATTATACAATGCATATAAAGGTCCTTCCTAAAAAACAGTGACCGCCACTGTTGAGCGAAGAAGAAAAGAGTAACAGGCATGGATGAACTAAACTGGCTTGACAGCTCTGCTGAGAGGCCAATGTATAGCAATGAAGAGATTGCGGCTCTGCACCAGGCCGGTCTATTGAGCAGATCAGAAGCAGAGGCGCTTGACATCATTCAAACTGGTTTCGCCCTGCTCGGAGGGGATGACATAGAAGCGGAGGTGGAAGAAGAGGAGCTGAGGGGCAGAGAGCAGTGGGAGCCGTTGACTCTAGCAATCATCCAGGAAGGATCTGTCATCCCAATTCTCAATCTGGAAGAATTTCTCCAGCGGCCAAAAACGATGGTGGAGAAGCTGGGGCTTTGCAGACAGGTCGCCAACATCGTCTATGATGTCCTGCTCACCTTGCTGGATAAAGAGGGAGGTGAGAAGGACACCAGATAAAATCATGAGCCACCCCTAATAGCGTCCGACGCCCTGAAGAGCACTGTTGCAAAGGGCGTTCGTTCTTGCACTTAAAGACGGGGATGGCTCATATTGCCAGGAGCGCTAATTTTCAGGGAGAAAAACAAATGCAAGATAAAACATTTATCCAGGCTATGGAAGAGCTTCAACTGCGCGCTGTCAAAGAGATCACAGATGAGGCACTAAGCTGCTGGACGAAGATCCAACAGGGAGAGACGGTAAACAGCACGACGGCCCATATCAAGAACGAATATATGAAGGATGCCGTGACGCATCTGCTGTTCTACATTTTATTACAGTCCCTCCTCTTTGAAGCCTGGCAACGCCAGTTGATTGAGCGGACGCGCTATGAAGAACTCAAGCACTATATCGATACGCTAACCAGCATAGTGAAGCAGCAACCGTTAATGGTGCTGCCTCTTGCTATTGAGTAGCCTCATCATACGCACGTCTCCTCTACGCCGAACGCTTGAGCCAGCGCGGATGCGTAAGGATTAGATGCCTGTTTGAGCTTGCTCAGGTAATAGTTGGTGGCGGCCTGACTTTCGTGCCCCAGTTGTCCCTGTATGGTGCTTGTCTCAGCGCCCAACTGGTCCATCGTCAAGGCGAACGTATGCCGCAGGGTCTGGACGGTCGAAACGCCGAGATGGCTTTCACAGATATCGCTGATTGTCTGTGGGCCAATCGCCTGTCCATAGGTGCGATCACTGAAGGACATCCAGAGCGGCGCGTCCGGCGCCAGCATGTTCAGTTGCTCACCATAGATGGTACGCAGATACGAAAGCAAGGCATTCGAAAGCCGGATATCAAGGGTGGCAGACATAGTTTTGCCACCCTTGCAGCGTTCAAAAAGCAACGTGACACGCTCATTCTCGATATACACGTTACGCCAGGCGAGAGAGGCCAGTTCCTGGGAGCTGCGCCCCGTGTTCAACGCTACCTGCAAGAGCACATAGTCCCGCAGCCCGCGCGGCGTAGAGCGGTCAATGCTCCTGAGCCTCGCACTGACTTGCTGCGGATTGAGTGCCCGCGCATGCATATACTTCTGCACCTCGGCCCGCGCAAGCTGATCAGCCGGATTACTATCAACGTATATACCTTTTTCGATTGACCAGCGATAAAAGCTGGAGACCGCTGCGATCCGCTGATTATAGGTAGACGGAGCGACGCTGCCCTGCCGCTTACTACCAGGAAGCCGTAGACTGGCCCACAATTGTACGGCGGAAGAAATCGCCGCTGCCTGGCTATCCAGATCCAGCCCCCTCTCTCGCAAATACGCGCGGAGAGAGAGCAGGATGTCGCGATATGCTGTCACAGTGGATCTGCTTTGAGTATGGATATACTTATCAAGTAGCCATTGCTCAATGTGACGCGCAACATCATCATCCTCTTGCAAGCCTAAGGTGATGTCCAGATATGGTGCAAGCATACGTTTATTTCCTCCTCAAATCAGTCTACGCTGGTGCCGCCAGGCGAATAATCAACCTGCCGTTTTCTCTTTCTGAGCTTACTCACATACTACAATGCGAATCTTCATAAACTCTTCGCACTGACTTCGCACTTTTGAATTCTTAGCAGGGCAACCGCGGGGGATTGCCGTTCCCCGCACCCGTCCCGACCCGATTGATCGCTCTGCCGTTCCCCCATCATCGCGGGCACCGCCACAGGGCAAGCGCAAGGCATTGCCCCTACCCATCCATTGTCGCCCACCGACGAGCGTGTCACAATGGGGACAGGGCAAGCGCGAGGGATGGTCCCTCGCCATGCGCCACCGTGACAGCCCGCCGCGGGACACCCCCTCCAGCATCGGTACGATGCTGGATGCGGCAGGCGGTCAACCGGACGCGATCAAGCGGGTCGGGACGGCAGGATGGATGGGTAGGGGCAATGCCTTGCGCTTGCCCTGTCCGCCTGCGATGACCTTGCCCAACGCTGCAACTCACCATTCGTCCTGCCGTCCCTACGAGGGGACGGGCTCCCTGACATGGACAGGCCTGGGGCCAAAGACGATCATGCGTACCAGCCAGTCGCGTGTTAGAGGCAGGCCAAACAGGAAGCGGATGATGGGCGGGATGCGAAAATCTTCGCTCGAATTGACGGTCGCATCAAGCAGCCGCTTTTGCAGGAAGTACTGATAGCGCAAGAGAAACTTGATCGATAGCTGGCGCTGGCGCTGAATCTCCGCCAGGTCTTGCAGTTCCACGCCGCCATTTTTGAGCTTCGCGGTCAAGATATTCGCCGCCATCACCGCATCCTGAATAGCGCAATTGATCCCGACCCCACCGACAGGCGACATCACATGGGCAGCATCGCCAATCAGCAGCACGCCCGGCGCATACCAGCGGGGCAGGCAATCCGCGTCCACCGAGAGGACAGAGACCTGCTTCCACTCCTGAATCTCTCCCACCCTGTCGGCAAAGAGCGGGCAGGTCTCCACGATGGATTGGCGGAAGCGTTCCAGGGAGGCCGCACGTACCTCCTGATACTTCCCTTTAGGAATGACGTATCCGATCTGCCAGTGATCGTCGCGATCAAGCAGAGCAATCACGCGTTGATTGCCGAAGCGGATCAGACCCTCACTCGTATCTTCAGGCTTGCGCGAGAGACGGAACCAGAGCACATCGAGGGATGAAGAAACCTTCTTAGGCTGAATACCCAGTTCCTTGCGCACCCTGGAGAAGCGCCCATCGGCCCCCACGACTAGCGCGGCCCGCACCTCTCCGAAACCGTTCTGTCCGCGATAACGCACGCCACAGACCTTATCATTTTCATAGATCAGCCCCTCCACGCGCGCGCCCATTAGCAAGCGAAAGTTAGCATGCTGCCGCGCCTCGCCGGTGATGAGTTCAAGCAACTGGGCCTGGTTGATCATAGCGATGTAAGGGTATTTGGTCTTGAGCAGAGAAAGATCGGCCATGACCATAGAGACATCGCCCATCTCGTAGATAATCGCAGAGCGTTTGGTATGGGGCAACTGCAAGACGCGCTTGATCAGCCCCAGTTCATCCATGATTGCCAGTGTGGATGGATAGATGACATCGCCGCGAAATTCGCGGTCAAAGTCGAGGTGCGATTCCAGCAGGGTGACCGCGACTCCACAGCGGGCGAGCATGAACGCCAGCAGCGCCCCGCCCGGCCCGCCACCGACAATGCAGCAAGTGGTTGCAATCTGCTCTTTGTGCTTTTCCTGTTGCGGGGCCGTTGTCTGTTGCATAAGCGTTTCCTTCCTTGCTGATGGCAGCGTTTATTTGCCTGCGAGACGAGCCACAACCGGGGCAAATTTCTCTATTTGCTCTTCGGTGACAACAATATAGGAGATGCCGTAGGTTTCGCGGCGCGTCCAGAGCGTCTCTGCGACCTGGTCAACAGTCCCGACCAGCAGTTGCATCGAATCCAAAACTTGAGCGGCTGAAAGGCCGACGCGCTGGCCTATTTGTTCCGCGACCCTGTCTCGCTGCTCCGTAATATGAGTTTGAAAAACCATCACGCTCAACTCTAGCCGGGCAAAACGCTCGCCGGCGGCCTCGCGTACCCAGGCTATTTTCTGCGCGGTCGGCTCTGCCGTCGTATTGGCGAGATTCAGCCCGCGCGTACCGCTCTTGTGCGCGATCCCCACGATATCCGCTTCACGCGCGGCGAACGAGAGCACGCGCTGGCCGCCGCCGCCAATGTAGATAGGAGGATGAGGCCGTTGGGCCGGCTTTGGTAGCCCCTGCAAATTGGTAATGGTATAGTGTTCCCCCTGGAAATTTACGGTTTCTGCGCTAAAGATATGTTTGAAAAGGTGAATCGCCTCCTCAAAACGGCTCACACGCATGCCGGGGCTATCGAACTTGAGCCCCGCCTGCTGGTAATCTGATGGCATATATCCTGAGCCCAGGCCAAACTCGAAGCGACCTTCGGAAAGGACATCGAGGGTTGCCAGTTCTTTGGCAAGAATGGCGGGATGGCGGAAATCATTACAGAGTACAAAGCTACCGACCCTGATACGCTCAGTGACCTCAGCGGCCACGGCAAGGGCGACGAGCGGGCCAAGACTGGTGGTGAGATGATCCACGACCAGCAGCGTATCGTAGCCAAGCTCCTCAATTTTGCGGGCCTGGGCGACCCAATCGCCGCGTGAGCGAATATGGGCCGTCGCAACCCCAAAGCGAAACGGGCGTTGTCCTACAACGTTCACATATCTATCCTTTCTCTACAAGAGACCCTTTCTGGCAAGAGCATAGCTCACCATGCTTGACAACGCCTTCGCACTCACTTCGCAGTACGGTAATTCAGCCGTAAGCCCCTTCCGCTATAGTGAGCCTCAAAGGGTTGATTTGCTATGATGCCTTCTGGCATCTTTACAGAAAGGGTAAAAAGGTATGCGTATCCTCGTCACCGGCGGAGCTGGCTTTATTGGCAGCAATTTCACGCGCCTGCTGACTACAAAATATCCAACATATGAAGTGGTTATTCTGGACAAACTGACCTATGCAGGCAATCTGAATAACCTGGCGTCCGTCCTGCCACGCAAAAACTGCACCTTTATTCACGGCGACATCGCCGATAGAAACGTGGTAAAACAGGCCATGCAGTCCTGTGATGCTGTCGTCAACTTCGCTGCTGAAACCCATGTGGACCGCTCCATCATCTCCGCCGATGATTTCATCAAGACCAACGTCGAAGGGACCTATGTCCTGCTCGACACGGCGCGCAAAAGCGCTGTGCAGCGTTTCATTCAAATCTCCACCGACGAAGTCTATGGCAACGCCCTCTCGCCGGAGGGAGTGAGCCGCCCTTCGCTCGAAACCGATGCCCATCGCCCCATGTCGCCCTACGCAGCCAGTAAAGCAGCCGCAGATAGCCTGGCCTACTCTTATTGGACCACCTATCATCTGCCGGTCGTCATTACCCGCTGTGGCAACAACTACGGGCCATATCAGTATCCCGAAAAACAGTTGCCGCTTTTCATTCTCAATGCCCTGGAAAATCGGCCTATCCCCGTCTACGGCACCGGCTCGAATATCCGCGATTGGGTTCACGTCTACGACCACGCAGAGGCGATCATGGCCCTGCTGCATGCCGATGGCAACGCGGTTAACGGCGAAGTGTTCAATATTGGGGCCAGCGAGGAGCGGACCATCCTGCAAAACGCGCATATTGTGCTGCAACTCCTGGAGAAGCCGCAAAGCCTGATCCGCTTCGTCGAGGACCGCCAGGGACACGTCTTCCGCCATGCCGTCGATGCTGCAAAGATCAAACGCGTCTGCCACTGGCAGCCGGCTATCTCCTTTATCGAAGGCATCAAGCAGACGGTGACCTGGTATCAAGAGAACAGCGAATGGATCGCCGACGTCAACGCCCGCAGCAGCTCCTTCTTACAGCATGCCCTGCACCTGGCCGAGACTCGCGAGACGCAGCTCGCTGACAATAGTGGCCTGCTCGAAAAATCAGCACAACAGCGATAAACAGTCGGTTCAGCATAGCAAGAACAACAGCAGGGCAAGCGCAAGGCATTGCCCCTACCAGTGGCCTTCGCCCTCCATTGCCCCAAACGGGTGGCACGATGCGGCACGGGACCTGTAGGGGCTGTGCCTTGCGCCTGCCCTGTACCCCCCCCCACACGTCATCATCGCCGATCCCATTCAGGCATGAGGAGACAGATGCAACGGTGGGGGGATGGGTGCAGCGGGATCAGGTACCGCCACAGGGCAAGCGCAAGGCATTGCCCCTACCCCCACGCAAAAAACAAGAGACCCATTTATAAGTCTCTCGTTTTTATATACACACGATGCATTATCCTCGTAAAGCCGTTAATTCTTCGGCATTGAGCTGCTGCTCAGACATGGCTGCATGTCCATTCATCGCTGGTTCCGCGCGACCACTTGTTTTTGTAGCAGTCAGGAAGCTATAGCCACAGCTTGCGAAGGCCAGACCAAACATCACAGCAAAAGCCACTCCTGTAATAGCCTGAACCATCAGAATATCTGGCAGCGCGATGATAATCAGCAACGGGATTGCTACGAGCATCATGCCGGACAAACGAGGAAGGACTTTCGCGCGCAGGATGGCAATACCAAGCATCAGCGAGCCAAAAATCTCTAATACCAGCCCCAGAGCAAACGCAATTGAGATGACGATTGGGCGGTTCGCATCAAGTGAGATCAACAACGCTCGCGCATCAGGACGTGCAGCGAGGGGAGGGAAGATGAAGGCAAAGACCGAATTCATTCCCACTTCGAGCATTGCCAGCCCCAAAAACGTCATCATAAAACCAATCAAGCTCAATTTCATAGAACGTGCGGCCTGAGCCTGGCGTATGATCATTCCTGACATACCCATTAAGAGCAACATTGCCCCGCTGATGCGCAGCGCATACGCGGGAACAGCGAGGGGATCGGTATAGATATGTATCCCGCCTTGAGGAAGGAGGATGGAGCTAATCGCATAGCCAGTGGCAAAAAGGATACTCCCCAGAATCAAGGCCATTCCACATAATCGATACAACGCCCGAGATGACATTGCTTATAACCTCCTTGCAGGAACAAACCTGCATAACTCTATTGAGACGCGAGAACCGCTTTTAGCTGCGAAATTTTTGCTCTTGACACCTCATCACCGGCGGAGCGACAAGGGGAAAGCCTATTGCACTTGCTGCTACCCTCTTGCCGCTCAGCAGCCATTGGTCAGGTAAAGTTTTTCGTAGATCTGGATATTGCTACCCAGAAACTCTCAATCAGCGCATACCGGATCTATCTGACTTGCGTACCGGCTCAGACTCGTTGCTGGAAGCGTCCGGCCTGGCAAGCGCCCTGGCTGGAGTTGCCATCTTGCCCATCTGGGTAAGACGATAGGCAATCACCAGAGCGCCAATCGCGCAGATAACGCCTATAGCGCCGAATATCGTGTCGATAGGAGTAAAGGTCATGCCAAAGACCTGGGCATGGAAACCGCCAAAAGCGGAACCGACTAAGGCAAAACAGATCGCGCCCGCAACCAGCGCGGCCAGATTCATCGTCACATCAATGATTGAGCGCACACGACCAAGCAGGTGCCAGGGAGTAACCCAGAGGTATATGGGGACGGCGATCACATTGATAGCGGTGGTGAGAAAGCTGATCATGAAAATGGCGACGGCGGCAGGCATATACTGGGTGAAGCGGCTCACCGCGATCATGAGCACCGCTGCGGCAAAGAACGTATAGCTGAAGATACGTTTCTCGCCCATACGCCTGGCAATAATGCCAAAGAACAACGCACCAACGGAGAACGCTATCTCTATCGTGATACCCAGCGCGCCATAAAAGGTGTCATTGGTATCATAGATCGGCGATTGCTGAAAAGCCATGTGCAGGTTCTGGATGATGAAGTTGCTGGAAAGCATCGTTAATGCCCCGTTCCAGGTGTTGATTAACACCAGGGCGAGCAGTAGCATCGCAAACAAAGGCGTTTTCAGGGCGAAGACAATGCTCTCCCACCATTCGCGGAACATGCCGCGCCTCTTCTGGAAGGAGGGAAGAACCGTAACTTTGATTTGCGCGATAGCAATATACGAGATTCCATACAACGCCGCGCTGAGCACTAACACGCCATAGATACCGGTCGCATAAAACAGTTCAAACGCCATGAAGGTACCAACGAGGATGCTTAAAAAGGTGGTGGTCAGCAATAACCCATTGGCGTAAGAATAGTCCTGCTCCTCAACACATTGAGCGAAAATGGCATAGCTGGCTGGAATGGCAAAATGCGTGAACGTGCTTACTACAAGCACCGTGAGATACATCGAAACGAGTGCGAGAGCAATCATCCAGGGGGCTGGATTTGGCGTAAACGACAGCATAAAAGCGCCAACGATTGGTAACAGACAACCCAGAACGCGGCCAGCAGAGGAGATCAACAGGATGCGCCTCTTATCAGGCCAGCGATCAACGAAAACGCCCGCGAAGACGCCGATGGTCAGCAGGGCAAAAAAAGCGGCAATCGCCAGCCCCTTTTGAGCAAACGTAATCGCCGACGGACCTTTAACAACGTCAAAGAGAATCCACAGTCCAAAGCCTTCGAGCAGAAGAACCTGCCCCAATCGGGAGATGGTCCCACCGATCCAGAGCATGACAAAGTTCTTGTTGACAAAGGGGCTTCGCTTCACGCGAGATTGAATATACTCTGTGCTCATGATAATCCTTTCCTTTTTCTTGCAGTGACCCGGTCACCTGGAAACCAGTCTAGCGTATGCTGCTTACCTTAAAATGACTTCTGGTGTAATAGCTAGCAGGGCAGGGGCAAGCCCTGCCCCTACAGTAGGTTGCGAGGAAGCGTGTGGCGGAGACGAGCCCTGCCCCTACAGTGGGTTGCAAGAAAGCGTGTGGCAGATGAAAGTCAGTGACCTTCATCTGCCACACAGGAGCGATGGTGAGCAGGACGGGTAATGCTAGTCGGGGAAATTGCCCGAAGCAGTCCCCACGGTATATGGAGTCGAATAGCCTTTGTACACCAGCATCATATCCATGCCCCAGTTCGCGTGTAAGAAGTTGTGGCAGTGAAGCATCCAGATGCCAGGGTTGTTAGCCACAAAGCCGATATCATACGAGGTATGGGGCGGTACCAGGACAGTATCCAGCAAGACAGGACTGCCGGTCAGAGGCTTCCCATTGCTATCCAACACGGTAAAGGTGTGCCCATGCAGGTGAATGGGATGGTAAAGATCGCTTTGATTCTCAAGATGGATCTTGACCAATTGTCCCTCACTGACCATAATCATGCCTGTATCAGGAAAGACCTTGCCGTTCATGGTATAGACCATGCCCGACCGTCCAAGCGAAGTGCCCATCTGGTTATTGAGCACGATATTCGATGTCACATCGAAATGGGTCTGCATGGTGATGGCGGTTGATGTCGGCTGACCGTACGTTGTCAGATCGAACCACTTGTTCACCGGCGGCAGTTTCGCCGGCACTGTGCCATGCCCAAACACCACCGCAGGAGCCGGCAGAAACTGTTTATTATTGTTCTTCTCGTCTGCCGCCACCAGGGCAACCGAGCCATGTGCGGGCATCTGGAAGAACAGGTCATAACGCTGAGCGGTCCCAATGGGGATCGGAGTTTCATTCAACCAACCGGGGCCATTAAGATCATGACCATCCATCGAGATCACCTTAAATGGCGCGCCTATCAGCGTGACCAGGTGGGGCGCGCTGGAATCGGTGTTGGAGGTTTCAACGAGGCGCAGACGCACCCACTGACCCGGGCTGGCAGCTTTATTGAGCACTTTGGTGGCATCATCCATGCTGAAAATCGTCTGATCGTCGGCGCCATTCCACTCGTGCAGGGTGACCGTGGTATCCACATCAGCGTGGATCGTCGGCGTCTTGGGGTCCACAATCAGCGTCCCGAAAAGGCCGCCCGCAGTCTCTTCATAAGCGAACTGGTGCGCATGGTACCAGTAAGTTCCGGCATCGGGAGGAACGAAGCGATAGACATATGTTTGCCCAGGCTTGATCGCATCCTGAGTCACGCCAGCCACGCCATCAGCCGAGTTAGCAAGATTGATGCCATGCCAATGGACGCTGATGCCAAACGAGAGATGATTGACAACATGCACCTCCACAAGATCGCCCTGCTGCACACGCAAAGCTGGTCCAGGTGCCATGCCATTAAAAGCCCAGACAGGAATCTTGGTACCTCCTAAAGAGATCATCGTAGTCTGAGCTACAAGGGTGAACTGCTTTACATGCTCGGCAGTCAAAGGAGCCTGCAAGCTCGTAATCGATTGAGGCGCGCCGGGCATCCCCATATTCACCGAAACGGGTACGCCGGGGCCAGATGGGACCTCGGGATTCGACAACGTCGCGCTATCCGCTGTGTCGGCCTGAGATGGGCTTGCTTTAAGCCCGATAATACCACCTGAGACCAGGATGACAGCGAACACCAGCATAATATAGGCGAATATCTTTCGCTTTGGCCTCTTCCCCCTTGCTGTTTCCTGGTATATTTGAGACATGTATCTTCTATTTTTTGCCGCCGTTCTGGGCATGATTCCTAACCTCTTTTCCTGGTAACGTAACCTGAGTAAAGGGATCAACAAAACGGGACTGATCCCTTCATTCACTCAAAGTTATGAGAATATCTTGTTACAGCCTACGGTCGTTGCTCATTTAACGATGATCTTTAGCATCATATTATGATGAAGCGAGCATATCAGGTAATAGGTGCCAGCAGTGGTAAATGGCCCGATTACCAGACTTGCGCCAGCCGCATTGATTTCTCGGTTTCTCACCTTTGGCGCGCCGGGCTGATCTTGAAGCTTAGGCTGCCCGTTGACCCAGCGACCCATCGAGATGTTATGGTGATATGTCCCATCATCGATCAGCGTGAGCTTATCCCCTTTGGAAAGATTGATAGAACTTTGACTGAAGCTACCAACCTGCAAGTGTACAGTCCCAGGCGCAGAGTTTGCAGCGACACTGGGTTCTGGCTGCGTCAGCGCGCCCAGCACGAAGGCGCCCAGCCAGATACAAATCGCTCCGACCATGACGGTTTTGAACCAGGACGGCGTCTGCCTGTTACGCGAAAAGTAGTTATGGATTACCGCCGTCACCCCCGTGACGAGCAGCGCCGCCGCGCACCAGAAAAGCGTTATCATCACGGTAAACATGAGGAACGAGACCGCGGGCAGCACGTTATATCCAAAGGCGTCCTTAGGGTGGCTCAGATGATGAACAGGGAAGCTGGTCGCCGTTGTAAAAACAAACAACATGAAGCCACCAAGAAAACTCCCCAGGAGCATTACCCAGCGCAGCCCAAACAAGGTGAGCGCAACGATCAGCGATTCAAACCCCGCCAGAATAAGTACTACAGGCTGATCGACTGCTATTGCCAGGCCAATCATTAAGCCAATATGAATAAGAAGCACCACAACAAAAGTTTTGCTATAAACAGACAATGGCTGGTAAGGACGAGGATGACGACGTTTTTTGGAGGGGGGGTTATCCTCCATGATCCTCATATCCTCATACAGCCCAGGCTCTATCAGCGTTTTGCTCAATTTTCTTTCCTTTCCAGGAGGAGCTTTCCCCCTAGCTCTTACCCTTAACAAAACCAATAGCAGCATAGTGCTTTTCTCTTACCGATGACTTTTCTTCTGTGTAAGATTCAACAGAGGTAAATAGAGAGAATAGAGCCTTATTCGCAATAGAAGAGCCGGGTAAGAACGATTACGTTCACTAACAGCAGGGATACACTCGGCGGCTGCAATTATCCGCCGCCAATCTGGCATAACGTATAAAGAGGGGATATTATGACAAAACACTCTGTCGCGATCAGTGGAGCAGCCGGTCGAGTGGGAGTTAATATTGTGCAGCATCTGCTGAAAATGGGCTATGACGTTCATGCTTTAGTGCGCGCTCCCCTGGCAGCGGGACATCCTCTGACCCGGGAGGATGCGACCGTGACGACGCTGGATCTCGCCACACTTGCAGAGCCGCAGATCGCGCAATGGCTCGCTGCGGTACGGCCCCACGCCTTTATCCACGCCGCCGCCCTGGCAGATCCAGCCGCTTGCGAACGTCAACCGTCGCTCGCCTATCTGATGAACGCTCAGGCGACACGGATGCTAGCCCGAGCATGCGCTCAATCTCAGACGCACCTCATCATGCTCTCGACCGAACACGTCTTCGGCGGCGCTCCCCAGCCCCAGACGCTCTATCACGAGTGCGATCCGGTCCAGCCGCTTAACCACTACGGGAAGAGCAAAGTGCAGGGAGAGCTGGCAACGCAGGAAGAGTGTGCTGGCAACGCACTCTGGACGATCTGTCGCATATCGACGGTGTATGGCCTGACCGGTGGTTCCCCACAATGGCACCGACCAGACTTTGTACAGTGGGTGCTCTCGATGCTTGAGCGTAACGAGGCATTCAATGTCGTTACCGATCAGGTGAACTCGCCCATCTATGCAAACGATCTGATAGCGATCCTCGGCGCTGTGGTGCAGCAAAGATTGCAAGGGATCTATCACGTCGCTGGGAGCACTCCTATCAGTCGCTATCATTTTGCGCGCAAAGTCGCGCAAACCTATAACCTCAACGAGGCATTAATCCAACCAATCTGTACAGCTAAACTTGGGCTGAGCCTCCAGCGAGCCCTGAATGTCGGTCTCTGTGTTGATAAAATCAGTCGCGCTTCAGGGATAGCCCCGCTTTCACTGGAGGAGGGATTAGCACGTTACAAAGAGCAAAACATGTAATTGAGGGAATGCCAGACAACCATTATGCAGATCCAGCGCCTGGCATCCCCTTCTCGTTTTGCCGGTTGATTAGCGAGCGGCGACGGCAGCTTCGACTGCGGAAATCTCCGCCGCCAGTTCTCCATTTTCCAGGATTGTTTTGAACTCATCGAGGAATATGGATACTCTATTGCCGTTCCACACATGGTCGCTGCCGGTGAAGCTCACCATCGCCATAGGCCGTACGGTGGGCTGCCCATTTCTCACAACGACGCGGTCCTGGACGCGAGCGAAGGTGAGAGCGGCAGTCGGGGATTTAAACGTTGCCGCCTGTATAAGATGAGGCACACAGGTAATATGGAATGTTCCAAGCTTCTCTTTCACGGTTGCCGGATGGGTCATCATTCGCCGGAGAAACATCCGCCGCATCCAGGACATCGAGAACACTCGCGTCAGCTTGCGCAACATGATTGTTCGCTCTTCCTCTTTGGCGCGCACCTCCGGCACCCGCTGGATAATCTCCTGGGCCAGTGGCACCAGCGACTTCTGATCCACATTGCGCACGACGAGCGTTGGAGGAACGGTCAGCGTAAGATCAGTACTCACCGACAGACCGATATCAACCGCGTCCAGATAGATAGATTGCTTACGATAGGTGATCCGATTGAGTTCAGGATGCCGCGCCAGAACGAGCGCAGCCGCACGTACGACGACATGGGTATAGGTCGCCTTGATACCTTGCTGACGCAGCCTGGCAATAATCTCTTGCGTGGCTTGCATATCCACCTCTTCCGCCGTCACAAAATCTGGAGGGTCGATGACCTTCAGTCCATCATGGAACCAGTATTCAGCTCGATCTATCTTTTCGTATCGATCAGTCATATTGCTCTCCTTTTTGAAAATGGATCGCCAGGAAACCGCTCAATTAGTGCGCATATGGCGATGATGTAGCAAATTGAAGGTAATAGTGCATCCTTACAAAGAACTTGCCAGGCGAATAAGCAGAAAGCAAGTAGAGACGCATATGCTCATGGGCAGAATACTGGCATGAGATTGCCTTCCAGCTCGAACTATTAGCTCTTTTAAAGCGAGCCCGTTTCATTGCTCAAGACTCTATCTAGAGGAGAGGAGACATTATATGGCAAAATTTGCTTTTGTCAATCTTCCGTTTCACGCACATATCAATCCAACCCTTCCCGTGGTTCAGGAGTTGGTGGCGCGCGGTCATAAGGTTGTGTACTATTTGACCGAGAAGTACCGCAACGCCATTGAAGCCACCGGGGCAACCTTCTATAGCTACACGTCGCTGCTTGAGCAACCTGGCGGGAATGTGGAAGAAGAGAGTAACCCGCTGGCGCTACCCATGCTCATGGTAGACGAGTGCTCCTCCGTCATGCCACAAATCCTGGAGAGCGTGCGCAAAGAACAGCCTGATTGCCTGATATACAATCCTATGTCCCTGAGCGGCAGATTTATTGCTCAGCTATTGGGTATCCCTGCGGTCATCTCGCGCGCCTTTTTCGCTCCTCATGAGAACAATCTGCGCTCCTATCAACTGAATAAGCGAGATCCAGCCGTGGAGCAGAGGCTGCGGACGTCGATGCAGCGCCTGTGCAGCCAGTATCCAATCGAGCCCTTCAACATTGTCAGTATGTTCCTGCATAAAGAAGCTCTCAACATCGTCTACGTTCCACGTTCCTTACAGCCCTATGGGGAGTCGTTTGGGCCGGAATATGTGTTTGTTGGCCCTTCAATCGGTGCGCGCTGTGCGACCGCTGAGTTCCCATTTGAGCAACTGGACCGGCGGCCACTCGTTTACATCACATTAGGTACCGTCTCTAATAATAATCCCGATTTCTTTAAAACCTGCTTTGCCGCCTTTGCGGATCGCCCCTGGCAAATCGTCATCACGACGGGCAGACCCCTTGAGCAGTTGAATATAGGCACGATTCCCACAAACTTTATTGTGCGTAGTTATGTTCCTCAGCTCGAAATATTGCAGCATGCCGCGACTTGTATCCATCACGGCGGCATGGCAACCATCATGGATTGCATCTCCCTGGGCATTCCTATGGTCGTTATTCCTCAAGCGGCGAATCAGCAGCCAAACGCCCGCCGGATTGCGGAGGTCGGTCTGGGAATCTTGCTCGATAAAGCATCTGTAACCGCCGCACTGTTGCAAAACGCAGTCACTCAGGTGCTGATTAATCCGGCTTTTCGCGTCCGTGCGCTCCAGATGCAGAAAGATGCGCGCTTAGCGGGCGGCTTCCAGGCGGCGGCGGACGCGCTGCAAAATTTTGTCAAAACGTCACCCGTTTTCAGTACCCTCAAGCGGGTCGAGATAGCCACTGACTCCCGCCGCCCCTCTTGAGGGGAAGTATACTATCGAGTCCTAAGATGTCAAGTGGAAATGCATTAAGGAGAACGAAATATGATCATTGAAGAGAGCATTCTGAGCAAAGAGGTGGCAGCAGTAGCAAATGCCTTAGCATCAACCGCGCAAACTGCTACGCCAGCATTAGAAATACGGGATCTGTGCAAGACCTTTGGCAAGTTCACAGCCGTTGATCACCTCAGTTTGACGGTTCGGCAGGGGGAGATTTTCGGTCTGCTCGGCCCCAATGGCTCGGGGAAGACCACGACGATCAATATGATCAGTGGGCTGAGCACACCCAGTAGCGGCGAGATCAGAGTGCTAGGCTACGATGTGCGGCGTCAGGTTCGCCAGATACGGCAGCTTTTGGGAGCGGTGCCACAGGAAACGGCTCTGTACGAAGAGTTAAGCGCCTGGGCTAACTTAGACTTTCACGCCGACCTCTTCGGCATTCCGCGCAAAGAGAAAAAGGAACGCATCGAAAATGTGCTGAAGCTGGTGCAACTGCTGGACCGCAAGCATTCGCGCGTTGGCACATTCTCCGGTGGGATGAAGCGCCGCCTGGCCCTGGGGCGCGCGCTTCTGCATGAGCCGCAGCTTATCTACCTGGACGAACCGACGCTCGGCGTTGATGTGCAGGCCCGCCGCGCCATCTGGGACTATACCCTTTCTCTGCGCGAGCAAGGCAAAACCGTCCTGATCACCACTAACTACCTTGAAGAGGCACAGGCGCTTTGTGATCGCCTGGCGATTATCGATCATGGCAAGCTGGTCGCCCTGGACACGCCGCAACAACTTAAACAGCTTTACGGAGCACAGGTCGTTGAGCTTGAGATTGCCGGAACCGGTCATCCAGCAGAGCAGATACGGGCACTGCCAGGGGTAAAAGATGTCGCCGTTGAAACTGTACAGGATGGCTATCGCCTCAAAATCATCACAGAGGGGGTCAATAACCTGGTGCCGGAAATGATCAATCTCGTCTCGCATAACGGGGCTCTGCGCGATATTACGATGCGCGATCCCAACCTGGACGAGATTTTCTTACGCCTGACAGGGTTATCCCTGCGAGATTAGGAGAAAGCGATGATACAGGAACGCTCCTACACATTGCGCGTCATCTGGGCTTGCATGATACGCGATATCAGAAGTATGCTCACCGACCGGGCATTCACCTTTATCGGCATACTGACGCCCTTGAATGCCTTTCTCCTGATGAGCCTGTTTGTGCTCGCGGGCAATCATGCGCCCGCGGTCGTTGTCATGCATGATCGCGGACCGCTGGCCCAACAATTTTACCAGAGCATGAACGCAACGCATGCATTCCACCTGGACCAGACCGACGCCCAGCAGGCAGCCAGCCTCTTGCAAGCTGGCCGTACCGTGGCTGTGATTACGATCCCGGCAGATTTTGATCAGCGCGTTCAGCAAAACCAGCCAGTTAAGGTAGGCGTCCAGATTAACAATCTGAATACCGATTTTACCAATGATATCCGGCGCGCCGTTCCGCTCGCCATTACCAGCTTCTACGCCCACGCCTTTCCCGATGTGGTGACCATCGTGCCTAAAGAGCAGGATGTGTATCCACAGGATACCGACTATCTCCGCTACCTGACCGTCTCCATCATCATTATTGGCATGATGTTCGGTGGCGTGATCCACGCGGGCACATCGATGTCGCACGAGTGGGAAACCTCCACGATGAAAGAACTTTTGCTCTCGCCCGCCAGTCGTTGGAGTATCGTCCTGGGCAAGATGTTGGGAGCCTTTGTCGTCAACGTGGTGTCAACGGCCATCGTGCTGGCAGTGCTGATCCTGGCGGTTGGAGTGCAGCCGGTTCACTGGGGCGAGGTTATTGGCTTCAGCCTCCTCTGCATTATCATCTTTATTGCCTGGGGGACGTTGCTGGGCACGGTGATCAAGCAGCGCAAAGAGGTGGTAGTCTTTTCTCTAGGGCTTGCCATCCCGCTCTTCTTTTTAAGCGGTCCCTTTGGCCCCATCTCTTTCAGCGTCCCCTTGATCCAGGGCATCGCCCATCTTTTTCCTGTCTATTACGCGATTGTTTTGCAGCAACACGCCTTTCATGGCTTTGATCTCAACACCTATGGGGCGGGAGTCAATGCCCTGATCCTGGGCGCTTATACCCTGCTGCTCATTCTCCTGGCCGCGCTGGCCTTGCGCAGGAGCACCATAGCACATTAACGAAAGGGATCATCAAGATGCTTCGCGACTTCCTACGCGTGGTCTGGACTATTCTGAGGAAAGACTTACGCATCTGGATACAACAACCGACCAATATGATGGCGACGCTGGTACCCGCGCTCTGTTTCTTGCTTGTTACAGCCGTGGGCTCGTCAGCCGTGGGCAGCAGCCCGGTGGCCCTGGTCACGCTCGATCATAGCGCCAAAGGGCTGCAAATGCAACAGATCTTTCACAATGCCGACGTGTTCCGCATCACCGACGCAACGCCTGCCGAGGCGGAGACCCTGTTCAAAAATATCCAGGTGATTGCCATCATCACTATTCCCGCCGATTTTACCCAGAGGGTGCTGGCTCATCAGCGTACCCCTATCGACGTTCGCATCAATAACCTCAATACCGATTTTGCTGATGATCTCAGGATTACGGTGCCTGATGTGATTACCCAGTTTTACCATGCTCAAGGCGACGCCAGCGCGCTGAAGGTAACCGTTCAGGAAAAGGATATGCGGCAACAGGACGTGGCGCTCTTTCAGTATACGGTCGCGCCGATCATTATCCTGTTATTGACGATGTCAGGAGTGGTTAACTCTGGACTGGCGACGGCCCGCGAGTGGGAACTATTGACGGTCAAAGAGCTCCTCTTCGCCCCGGTAGCCAGAAGCGCCATTATTGTTGGCAAGGTGCTGGCTGGCCTCTTTACCACCATGATGCTGGGGATCGTGGTTATGGTGATGGCGAACCTGCTTGGCTGGCTCCATATCCAGGGGATCTACTGGCTCTATGTGCTGGCAATCATCGGGCTGATCGCTCTGATGGGAGCTGGCATCGGGGTGGCGATGGGAGCGACCTTACAACGATTGCAGCCTGTGATTGGCATCGGCCTCAATGCGGTCCTCTACCTGTTCTTCCTTTCGGGAGGCATAGGTGTGCTCGCCTTTATGCAGGATTGGATTCAGAATATCGCTGCCTTTATACCTCTGACCTATGGCAGACACGCCCTGGAAATGACCGTCTTCTACGGGTCCTCAGAACTGTTTGGGCGCGATGCTGCCATCCTTGCAGGGTCCGCTCTGATCGCGCTGGCGCTGGGTTTCCTGGCCATGCGCAAAGAAATCGCCAGCTAATGGCTACCACCGTTCATTCAAAGGAGGTCAACGGATGAGCAGCATGATTGCTCCCGAGAATATAACCGCTGAGAGTATCGCTGCCCAGCAGTCTCACGATACCGCTCCGGCACCAGAGCCGCGCAAGAGCAGGAACTATTATTCCTTCTATGTGTTCTTTGTCCTGTTCGCTGCAACGCTCCTCTACAACCTGGATAGCAACGAGTTCACGAGCGCCGCTCCTGTGATTGCCAGAGAATTACATCTGAGCATTAGCACTATCGGCCTGCTTACCTCGGCCTTTACCATCTTCTTGACGATCAGCATCATTCCGGTCGGGCTCTGGGCCGACCGGGCACGACGCGCACATATCATTGGCGCGTGCCTGGCCGTCTGGAGCCTGGCAACTACCCTGACCGCTCTGGCGGGCAGCTTTCTGGGATTGACAGCGACGCGCATCTTCATCGGCATTGGTGAGGCCGGTTATACCCCCGCCGGCAATTCTCTGATCAGCGATACCTTTCGCAAGGAGCAGGTGCCCAAGCTTCTGAGCTGGCTGGCCCTCGCTACGCTGGTCGGCTCCGTGCTGGGGATGGTGCTGGGCGGCGTCTTTGCCGGTCTGGGTCACGGCACCTGGCGCTGGGCTTTTATCGCTACCGGCATTCCTGGTCTGATCCTGGCCGCCTGCGCCTGGTACATGCGAGAACCAGCACGCCAGCAGAGCAGCAAAGCGGCTCAGGCAGCTCAAACTTCCGCCATCAGCAAGGAGCCCTTCAAGCTCTTCACACGCTTGCGCTCCGTGTTGCGCAGCAAAGTCTTCATTGCCCTGCTCTTTTACGGGATGCTGACCGAATTTACCGCCACGGCGTTGCAGGCGTACTTTCCTACCCTGTTGCAGCAGAAGGATGCGCTCGGGATGTCTTCGAGCCAGGCCGCTCTCTATGCCGGTGTGACGGTTGGTCCCACGGCTCTGATAGGCATTCTGGTCGGCGGCTACCTGTCCAGTTGGCTGAGACGGCGCTATCGCGAGGGCAATCTACTGGTCTGCGTGATCAGCGTGATCTTTACCGCGCCGCTGAATGTCACGACCCTGATTGTGATGATGACGACCCACAACCTGGCGCTCTCGACCGTTTTCCTGATCCCTTCCTTCTTCTTCAACATCCTGCATATTGGACCACTGAGCGCGGCTGTGCTTGATATAGCGCCTGAGGACCAGCGAGCCTCTACGGTGGCGCTCTTCCTCTTCATTGTGCGCATCCTGGGCACGGCTACAGCTCCCCTGGTCATAGGCATGCTGGCGAGCAGCTTTGATCCGCGTGGACTGCACTTCCTGCAAAGTATGGCAGGCCATGATCTGATTACAGCGTTATTGATTACCTGTCCCGTAGCTTTTATCGTTGCTTCTTGCGCTGGCATCTACGGGTTACGTTTAATGCGCAGTGGTCGAGAACTGATCGCGTAGGTAGGAGACTGGGACAGGGCAGGCGCAAGGCCGTGCCCCTACGGGTTCGGTCGAACATGGCGGGCACGATGCGATGGTGGACATTGGGAGACGGCATGGCAAATTATGAAGGGGACGGTCGGGGCAATGCCTGCGGTTGCCCTGTCGCTGCGGTCTGCACGATGCTGTAGGGGCAATCCCTCGCGGTTGCCCTGTGGAGGCGCGCTGCACCATCATCGGGGAATGGTCGGGGCGGGGCAGGGCCTCGCGCCTGCCCCGCCCCGACCGGTTCCCTTGTTCGCATACAGCGTTCATTCATCGTGAGGCTGGATACTGCTGTGGTGTTATAATTACATTTGGGATGCAAATAAGGCTCTTTTCTCAATAAAGGTCCTGTAGCTTTTCCAAATAAAATAGCAGTCATAAGCGACCGTCTCTCAGTACAAGCAACAAAGGTTCTCTCGTTAGAAAGGCACGACAACCATATGAAGGACATTAGCACAGGGCTCAAAAGCAGACCAGCTCCATTCACATACTTCTGTGTGCTGGCTGGCACGCTGGCCCCTATTCTCTTTGTCATCGAATTCACTTTAGCCGGCTTGTTTCATCCCAACTACTCAGCGGTGAACCAGACGATCAGCGAGCTTGGCGCAATTGAACCCAACACATGGATTCAAAATACCAGCTTTATTATCCTGGGTCTGCTCATGATGATCTTCGTCATCGGCTTTTATCAGGTGATGCAGCCCGTAATGAAGAGAGGGCTGGTCGCGAGCTGCATTTTTCTGATGCTTGCGGGGATAGGATTTATCAGCGCCGGTATCTTCCCCACATTTGTGGCTGGGGATATGCCCAGTACGGTCAGTGAATTCCAGAGGAATCCCGGGCTATTCATTCATGGCATCCTGCATGGCTTCAGCTTTCTTCTGATCATCATCTCGCTGGTTAGCGCCTTTTTAATTGTTGGCGCCCGGCTACGCAAAGCTAGCTCATGGCGCGGCTCCGCCTGGTATTCGGTGATTACCGCACTGCTGACCGTCATCCTGATGATTTTGTTCCTCTCTCTCCTGGCACGGCACGATCTCGGTGGAGGCGTGTTGGAGAGGGTGCTGGTGATTGTGGCTCTGGCGTGGTACACGGTTTTAGGACAGAAAATGCTCAGAATGATATGAGCTGCAAATTTAGTGCAATGAGGAAGGCCGCTCCAGGAGTAACTTACTGGAGCGGCCTTCTTCTACTTTCTGCTATTCTGTATCTACATGCCCCATGTCAGGGCGCGGCGCTAACGGGCAGAGGTGAAAGACCAGTTGCGCTTCCTGGCCGCCCGTGTTGAGCAAACGATGTCTGACCCCGATGGGAATGACCAGCCCCTGCTGATTTCCGACCTCGTACGATACGTCATCGCATTGGGCCTCGATGCTGCCACTTACTACATAGACAAACTCTTCGGAATAAGGATGGTAATGTTCGCTGATGCGTTCGCCAGGCTTGAGCGTGGCTACTCCCATAAAGCCGGTGGTAGAGCCGACCGTTTTGGGTGAGAGCAACACCTGTACGGTGCCGCCGCGCCTGGTGTCCTTTGGCATTTCGTCGAGTGATTTCGTGGTAAGGAATTGCGTTGCCATGAAGTTCTCCTTCATCCCGTGCCAGGGAGCATGAGGAGCACTCCCTGGCACACTACTTAAAAGGCTGTAACCAGTTGATAGATAGTCATTTTTACGGATTCGCGCATTTCACGCAGCGGAGCCGTCAAACGATCCTGCTCATCACTGCGCTCGAAACGTGCAAAAGCTTCGCGGCTCTCCCAATCGCTGGTGATGACAAACGTTGCCGGGTCCTGCGGATCGCGCAGCAGGGCCTGACGCAGATTGCCGGGGGCGTGCTGCGTATTGGCCGCTACCTGCTTCCAGGCTTGCTCGAAATCATCTTCCCGTCCAGCTTTGACTTTCATAGTGAGAGTTGCGCGTATCATATCGATATTCTCCATGTTTCTGTCTGCTATGTTTATCGGGACAGGGCAACCGCAAGGGTGTGCCCCTACAGGTTTGCGGGACCGGGACAGGGCAACCGCAAGGGTGTGCCCCTACAATGCGACCCCAACTTCAAAGATTTTGCGCTCTCCCGTGCCCTTCCAGTACGGCCTCATGGGCAGCGTCTTCTGCATATGAATCGGCGTCTGCTCCCAGTTCAGAAATTCATCTCGGCTGTTCCACTCGGCCATCAGGATGTAGGAGCCGGGCTCGCTGCTGTCACGGAGCAGCTCATCTTTGATGTGGCCGGGGGTGCCCTTCACGCTGGCGCTTACCTGGGCAAAGGCATCCTCAAACGCACTGCTATCTTCCAGGCGATTCAGTCTGCCAAATACCATGACCCGGATTCTCGACGACATAGTTTTCCCTTTCTGTATGCTCGCTCTACGATCCCGTCACGATGCGATAAGATCGTAGATTTTGAAGACTTCATCAGCTTTCCAATAAGCTCTCAGCGGAGAGGTGTTCTGCGGATGCACAGAGGATTGCACCCAGGAGAGGAAATCCTCCCGACTGGCCCACTCGCTCATCATAATGTAAGCACCAGGCTCACCGGCATCGCGCAACAGCTCATCTCTGATATAGCCGGTTGCATCCTTGATCTTGCTACTGATAGTGGGAATCATGGCTTCGAAGGCATCACGGTCTTCCAGGCGGTGAAGCTTACCGAATACCATGACACGTACTGCTGTCATTACTCACCTTCTCATCATAGAGCCGTGGATGGCTATATGCCGCCATCCACGTTAATGGTGGTTCCCGAAACGAAACGCGAGAGATCGCTGGCGAGGAAGAGGGCTACCCCGGCGATATCGTCTCCCTGGCCCAGTCGGCCCAGAGCTGCCATCGACGCGTAGCGCTCGCGCTGCTGCGCTGAAAGCCCGGCGGCCTGGTGGGTATCAATGACGCCTGGCGCAATAACGTTGACACGGATGCCTCGCGGCCCCATTTCTTTGCATAGTGAACGCGAGAAGCCGACAACGCCCGCCTTTGAAGCGGTATAGTGGGTGCGAGCAGGAATGCCAACCGAGGCCACCGCCGAGCCAACATTGATGATAGAGCTTCCCTCTACCAGCATGCTTTGCGTGGCGTGGGTGACGAGGTAGAGGCTGGTGAGATTGGTGGCAATGACTTGCTGCCACTGGTCGAACTCCATAGCGGCAAGTGGAATATGACTGATAACGCCCGCATTGTTGACGAGGATATTCAGCTTGCCAAAGTGTTGGCGCACACTTTCGGCCATCCTGGCAACGGATTCTTTGCTGCTGATATCGACCTGTACCACATAGCTGCCATTGCGGTAACGCTCAAGCTCCGCTGCAAGACTGCGCACGTCCTCGCTTTCAGTGTGGTAGCAGGCGGCGACCGACACCCCCTGTTCCGCCAGGGCCAGAGCAATCGCCCGGCCAATCCCGCGTGACCCGCCGGTAACAAGCGCGTGTTTTCCGGCCAGATTGAGATCCATAGTAACCTCCCAGTTGTGTATCATAGTGCTGGCCCGCTGGCCTTAATGCGCCACCACCAGCACGAGAGCGATAATGAAGAAGAGAAACCCCAGTAGCCCGCTGGCGGAACGCAGATAGTGAACCCGAATCCAGCGCGCTTTGAGCTGTTCCAGAGATTTGGTGGCGCCGGGCTTCCAGGCAACGATTTTTTGCGCCAGGGGGATGCTCGTCGTCCGTGAAATGACGATCAGGCCCACAATCCCCAGAATCCCTAGCAGAACGAAGAGCGCCTGCCAGATATCACGACTTAACCCCAACTCGACCAATCCGGTTGCCAGGGCCGCCCAGGCCATCTTAGGCTGATAGCGATCTATGTAGCGCCCCATCCCCTGATGGATCATGATAGTCTCGCGCTGCGGCAAATCGGCCAGGAGGGGGGTGTAGGCTGCCGCCATCACCATAACCCCCCCGGTCACTAAGCCAGCAGAAGCAATATTGAGAAAAAAGAGGATCTGGAGTAGAGGGGCTTGTAGGATCATAGTAAACATGACAATTTTCTCCTCCGCTATTGTCTCCATTGCCTGACGGCAGGAGAGCTGTATCTATAAACTCCGGTCATGCCAATCATGACCGCATGCCATTACCAGCAAATTACTTGTGAGTGAAGTAGCCTCAAAACGTGCTAAAACGTCTTCTCTCCAACCGTATGGGCGCTTGCATTGTCACAACTGCGAAGTAACTGCGAAGAATCTGTCAATGAAAATGCATTATGCTTCTGGCAGAGATAAGTAGCTAGCCATCACAGTGATGCTAAAGATGATGTAGGCACAAGACGTTTATCCTCAATGGAAGGAAAAGCATGCAACTGAGCAAAGCTCCCTGCGGGGAGCCCTGGCCACGCTAATGGCACCCGGGACGATCTTTTGCATACGCGACTACGCAGCATAAAGCCAGCGTGAGGAGATAAAGTATATGGCACAAGGTGTTACAACTCTTCAATTCAGAGGCACAGGCGATCAGACCACCAGCAAAGACTCGCTATCCATCATCCTGGTTGATTCGCACCTGCTCACGCGCCTGGCACTACAACAGGTGATAGCGACGTTTAAGCATATGCATATCAGCGCCAGCCTGAGCGCCGTCCACGACGTTTTAGCAATTACCGATCCATCAAAAGAGCAGATCGTGGTACTTAGCCCATCCATTGCGATTTCTGATTGTCTCGCTCTCACAAAGCAGCTTCACGAGCAAAGAGTTCGCTGTGAAGTTGTTGTGCTACAACAGGACCTGCATCCCGAGACAGCCCGTATGCTGGTAAAGCAGGGAGTTCATGGATTACTGGATGAACACGCCTCAGAGCAAGATCTGGTCCAGGCTATCAGAACGGTATCACTCGGTCATGTTTTTTTGAGCCGACACATTCGCGCGCTGCTATCCACGCCGCTCCCCCCGGTTACGAACCATTTGACCAGGCGCGAGATCCAGGTTCTTACGCGCTTGAAGTGCGGCGAAGCAAATTTCCGTATCGCGTGTGAGCTTGGACTCAAGGAAAAAACTATCGAGAAGTATCTCACGAGTATCTACGAGAAGCTTCACGTCTGTTCGAGAGCGGAAGCCATTCTCTGTTTACAGAAAATGCATTTCTAGTATATGATGCGACCCAGACATTTGCTTACTTGTGTTCAGTTCGACCTGATCTGACCACATCTTAGTACGGAAAGCGGAAAGGAGCTTCATTGGATGAAACCATTAAAAGAGTTTCTCGCGGAGAAAAGGGAGGTCACTATTCACACGCTCGCCGCATATAGTCGGCAGTATTTGCAGGAGCGGTGGCATCCGATACTGGAGGAGAATCAGGAGGAGCTGCTTAGCGTCTTTGAGCGAGCCGGTGAGCTTGCATACGGCGTCTATGGACGGGCGCTGTTGCAACCCCTGTATGAGCAATTCCAGCAAGCGGGCTTCTCCTATGAAGGGGGTAATTTCTCCACGTCGATAGAGCATTGGGGTCCGCCAGAAGAGCGAGAACGCTGCATGTGGAGCATTGTAAAACGTGCTGATGAGGGGCCGCTGGGTACTCTGGTCTTTAGAATATTCCATGACCACACCCGCTTCCGCCTGCCGCACCCGCCCGGCACCCTGACAATCGAAGAAACTGCCACCAGTTCAATTGTCGAGAAGCTTGCGCATGCATCTTCCCGGCAGCAGAATACCCAGTATGAGAAAACATTTATGCAAGACCCGCTGGATGATCAGAGGCAGGATGGTTGGGAATATAGCGTGGAGCTTGGTCTGGGTGATTATCTCGATCCCCATCGTCTCGAAGTGAGTGAAGCCATGCTTGACCAGGCGCTGGCTCGTTGGGGGCAGTATGGATGGGAATTAGCCACGGTCATACCCTATAAAAACAACCTCATGGCGTTTTTCAAGCGCCCGATGAAAGAGCAGAACAAGTAAGGAGGGTATATATAAAGAAGAGCCAGGAAGATCTCTTCAAATCTTCCTGGCTCTTCCTGTTGCGCCCTCGGTGCTCAAAAATATTAATAGTTCTGTGTTGTCAGAAATGTGCGAAGCACATTTCTGACAACACAGAACTATTTGAACGCGGCGATCTTCTTTCGCAAGGCGAGAAGGTCCTCGCCAGGCTCTATACCCAGATCTTCTCTGAGGAATGCCTGGAAGTTGTCTAGCTCACGGATGGCGCTCGCCGTATTGCCCTGGCGAAAGTATGCTTGAGCAACAGCTTTAATGGCAGACTCGCTATATGGATCGATCAAGAGCGCATAATGAGCATATGTCAGCACCTCATCAGCTTTGCCCGCCTGAGAATAGAGCTGCATCAATCGGTCGAGCACTTCGGTATAGATGCACTCGTAGTAGCGACGATAGGAAGCAAAGACATCTTCGTAGGAATCTTCGTGCAGAAATCCCAGGCGGCAATACTCGACGATCTGCTGGTAGTGGGTGATGGCCGACACCAGCTCACCACGCTGTTCCGCCTCTTTGGCCTCCTTATAGTGATAATGCACGTCGAAGATATCGGCCCACCAGTTCTCATCTACCTTGAACCAATAAAAATTGTCTTTGTTACGACGGATATAGCTGGATTCGTGCCGGGGCGGCAAATCGGGTTCGAGGAGATGCCGCAGATAGTGGATCGCAACATAGAGGTTGCGCTCTGCTGGCGCTCCACTTGCACTCGGCCAGAAATTTTTGATGAGCTGGTCAGATGAATATCTGCCATTGACGTTCAACAAAAACCATTTCAACAGAGACTTCGCCTTATTTCTCCGCCATACTGGCTCTCCTACAGGTTGATTGTTTCTGGTGACGCGGAACGGGCCAAAGAAATTCACCTTATAGAGAGCATCGGGTTGGCGAAGATGTGCGGTAGCGTTGACTATCGTCTCTTGTCTTGACGGATCACGCATAGTTTGCTACTCCTTGCGCCCAAACAGGATCAGAACCTGTTGGCTAAACTCAGCAAGATTGACGGCGGTAATGCCGCTCAGCTTTTCTTCTTCCTCTTTTGTCAAAGTAAACTGTCGTCGCTTAATCGCTTCCACGGGGCTTTGCAACAGATCCTGACAAAATATGTCATCCACAGTTGCCAGCCCCAGGATGGCATTGATTATTTTCCAGCTCATCTTCTCTCCATTCTCAAACTACTCTCTTATCCCCACTGCTATCACACTTCATATGCTGTAGTGTCCTCCCATGAGGATGCTTTCAGACGAGAGGATTACGGTTACGGCCAGGGCTCTCCAAAGGGAACTTTATTGGAGAGCTGCAAGGTAGAACTCAGCATATGAAGAACAGGGAGGTGGAGAGCCACCGCGCTCAGGGCCACTAAACCGGTAACCACTACCAGAATGGCTATGCTCAGCATGCCATAACGGGTGGCCGAGAAGAACATCACCTTTGAGAACCACGAAAAAACGACATGTCGTCCATGAGTTACACGCTGCGCCGCCATCTTTCTATCTCCTTTATTTGTACTGGGCAGGAATGATCATATAAACATTGCGGTCGGGATACTTTCATCGTTCCGACTGGTGATAGCATATCCAGGCAATCTTTACAGATCATTCGCGCCTCCTTCGCATACTAAGATATTGCTCTTCGCAGTCTCTTCGCATCTCAGAATGTGTCTGATTCTCGACGCTCTCTCCTGAAAGTGAGCGATACAGGCGCGAACACGCGGATGCAATGAGAATCAAACACTATCTCAGACACGTTTGCAACGTCAAAATATTACTATTGACCGGCGTGCTATGATTTTTATGCATGATAGTTCACTAAGGGCGAAACAAGCTTGGAGAAGATTTACAAGAGCATAAAAACATGGGCTATTCGCTCTCCATTCCTCTTTGCGCTGGCATTTTTTGTGGTCAGTTCTTGCCTGGATATAGGCATCATTTTTGTGGGGCAGAGTGGGGTATTAGCAGGGAACGCGGGTATTATCGATGTCAGTATGCAATCGCTCTTCGCTCTGGGGATACTCGGGAGGCTGGGTTGGCTGCGAGCGGCGGGCTTCAATCGCCCGGCGGAGTGGCGGGATCTCTATCTCTTATGGGTGCCTGCGCTGCTGGCGCTCTTCTACCTTGCATCGACGCTTGTCACTCCCGCAGCCAGTGCAGGCGTGGTCATTTTTGCTGTCATCGCTGCATTGCTCACGGGGTTAGACGAAGAAGCACGTTTTCGAGGGGTCATCTTGCAGTCCCTCTCACCTCTTGGACCTCTGGCTGCGGCGGCGCTTTCAAGCCTCTTCTTCGCTCTGGCCCATTTCAACAATCTACTTACTCACGCTCCACCGCTCATTGTTCTCGCGCAGGTCGTTGGAGCGTTCCTGCTTGGCTTTGGCTTCGCCGCCTGCCGGTTGCGCACCAGAACGCTCTGGCCGCTCATCATCCTCCACGCGCTTTATGACCTCCCTGCCGACATTACACTCTTCAATGCCAGCAATGCCCGCACAATCAACGCAACGCTGGCAGCGATCTCGCCGCTGGCGACGGCTCTCGTCCTCATCATTCCAGGTTTCATCCTCGCCTGCTACGGCTTGTTCTTAGTGCGCCCACGACGGTGACAAGCGGGCAAATGTCGCTAAAGCGTTAACCGACCGGTCGCAACCAGCCAGCGCAAAAACTCCAGACGGCGCACCTGTGCCGAGACCGCTTGCTTCTCCCTCTCAAGATATTTACCGCGAAACCGGCTCAGCATCTCTATCTCTGCCTGGGTAAAGCCGGCATCAACCAGGCACTCTCGCCTTCTCTCGATCTCTTCACTGTTCATTATGTCGTTCCCTTTAGCGATCAGACAGCTTGCGATGCATTCTAAAAACACACTACAAAGGACGTACGCATCTTGCTCGATGCACATACTATGAGCAAAGCATAGGCTTAAATACTTGCTTGGTACTTACCCCTGCTAAAAGCTTCCGGCAAGAGGATGAGCGTTATACTTGTCTCAGTGATTGAAATTCGTTCTCCACAAGGAGCAGTGACTTCACCTTTGGGATGGAAATATATGAAAGCATTGATTCTGAGCGGGGGCAAAGGCACACGCCTCCAGCCCCTTACTTCCACTCATGCCAAACAATTAGTGCCCATAGCTAATAAACCTGTGCTGTTCTATGTCCTGGAAACGATTGTCGAATCCGGCATTACGGATATTGGTATTATCGTAGGGGAGACGCACGAATCTATCCGTGCAGCGGTCAAGGATGGCAAACAATTTGGCCCTGATGTCACTATCACCTACATTTACCAGGAGCAGCCTCTCGGATTAGCCCACGCGGTCAAGATCGCCCAACCGTTTCTCCAGAACGACCGTTTTCTGATGTTCCTCGGGGATAACTTCATCCAGGAAAGTATCAAGGACCTGGTGCGTCAATTCTCCTCCCCTGCTTGCAGCTTTCAGGCGCGCGTATTGCTTAAACAGGTTCCTAACCCGGAGATATTTGGCGTTGCGCAACTCCAGACCGACGACGGCCAGACGTTTAATGCTGAGATCCATCTGCATGACGACCATGTTCGCATTGCGCGCCTGATCGAGAAACCAAAGGAGCCGGTCAGCAATTTTGCTGTCGTAGGCATCTACTTTTTCGATGCCCATATCTTTGAGGCGATCAACGCTATTACCCCATCACGGCGCGGTGAGCTTGAAATCACAGACGCTATTCAGTACCTGATCGAACACCACTATACCGTACGCCCCTACATCGTCCGCGGACCCTGGATCGATACCGGCAATAAAGAGGATATGCTCAACGCCAACCGCGTCGTGCTCAGCCACCTGAAGAGATGCATCGCTGCCAGTGCCAGCATAGATGCTACCTCGCGAGTCGATGGTGATGTTGTGCTCGAAGAGCATGTCACGCTTATCAATAGCGTTGTGCGCGGACCCGCGATCATCGGGCGCAATGCTACCCTGGCAAATGCCAGTATCGGCCCTTTTACCTCCCTGGCCCATAACTGCGTGGTGATTAACAGCGAGATCGAGCATAGCATTGTGCTGGAAGAATGCCTGATCCGCGACATCGACCGCTGCATTGAAGATAGTCTTATCGGCTCGCAAACAGAGATTCTACCGTACTCAGCCAAACCGGGAACGTATAGCTTCCTGCTCGGGGATCATAGCCATGTAGGGGCGCTTTGAAAGCAGGCAGGTGTAACCACCTTTTTTGATCAAGATAAGATAGAACGCCCAAAGCAGCAGGGAAAGTACTTCTTCTACTGCTTTGGGCGTTCTGTTTACTCCATCAACCAATTTTTCCCTCTCCTCAACAGCAACGTGTTCGAGCCGGACACATTGCTCTAACCGCTTGAACGAGCCGTAGCGACCAGCTTGAGCTGACGTTTTTCACATAAAATTGCGAGAATTCTTGCCTCTTTTCTCTCTCTCAGGTATGCTTACAGACAAGAGTATGGCGACAAATCGGCCTGTACGTGCAATCTTTACGCAAAAGTACGATGTAGCAGAGAACTGTTCTATTTCCCCTCATCTAGCTGTGCTGTAGCAATAGGAACAAGCAGCTCGTGAAGCGAATGAGCAAGGAAAATGTGAGGTCATCATGGATCGATCAAATGGATATGAAGGTGTCGCAGCGGAGTTTTTGGCCCGCCGTGGCAGTGGCCGTTTTACGGGCGTCGGCGTGAGTTTTGTGCGACAGTGGGCTCGAACGCTCCCATGCCGGGCCGCTGTTCTTGATCTGGGCTGCGGACCCGGTTTCCCCATCACTGAGGTTCTGGTCGCCGAAGGGCTGACCGTCTTTGGCGTTGATGCATCCCCATCTTTCGTCCAGGCATTCCGACGCAATCTTCCAGGCATCCCTGTGGCTTGCGAAGCCGTCCAAGATTCTCCATTTTTTGGTCGAACGTTCGATGGTGTCCTCGCATGGGGGCTCATGTTCCTGCTTTCTCCCGAAGATCAACGGCAACTGATACGAAGAATCGCCGACATCCTCGTGCCAGGCGGACACCTGCTGTTTACCTCTCCTGAGAAACCAATTGTTTGGAACGATGCGATGACGGACCTGGAATCACGCTCTCTTGGAGCTGAAGAGTACCGGAGGCTGCTCTCAACCGTTGGACTCACTGTGACGAGCGAGTACGAGGATGAGGGACAAAACCACTATTTTGAGGTTCGGAAGCGGATACATATAATCATGAAATAAGGGAACTTTTGTCTCATGCAGCATATGCCGTCAAAGCGTTCTCGGAGCTGAAGCTCAAACACTGGAATATGAAGCGTTCGAAGATTCTGTTGAAGGGGGAGCACCAACCAGGCGGCCATGCTGTCCTGGTTGGTAGAAGATTTATGCAATGCAGACGCCGGTCAGGATGTGGTCGCCACGGCTACGCGCGTGAAGGCCCCAATCGATCTGTACTTCTGATAGCGCCTCTCAATCAGCTCATCGATAGTGCAACGCTCCAGTTCGTCCAGATGCGCGAGTAACTTTTCTTTCAAGTACCCGGCTGCCAGGTGTGGGCTATGATGCGCACCGCCCACCGGTTCCGGTACAAGCTCATCAATAATCCCCGTGGCTAAAAGTTCGCGCGCACTAATACGCATGGTATTGGCAGCTTCGGACGCGAAAGCTTTATCGCGCCAGAGAATGGAGGCCGCAGCTTCCGGCGCGGCCACCGTGTACACACTGTTTTCGAGCATCAGCAAACGATCAGCCACGCTGAGAGCAAGCGCCCCGCCGCTTCCACCTTCGCCGATCACCACGGAGATGATCGGCACCCGCAGGCGCGACATCAGTAGGAGATTTGCCGCTATCGCGCCGGATTGACCATGCTCCTCATCCTCTAACCCCGGAAATGCCCCCGGCGTATCAATCAAGCAGATAACGGGAAGGTGAAATTTCTCTGCCATGCTCATCAAACGATATGCCTTGCGATACCCTTCAGGATGGGGCATACCAAAGTTACGGTAGCGCAACTCCTGCATATCATGCCCCTTCTGCTGGCCGATAAACATCACAGTGTTATCGGCTAACGTCCCCAGGCCCCCTACAATAGCATGGTCGTCGGCGAATGCACGATCACCATGCAGTTCCATAAAATCATCGCAGATCGCTTGCAGATAATCGATAGTGGTTGGCCGATCCTTGTGACGCGCAACCTGGACCGTTTGCCACGAGGTGAGATGCGCGTAGATCTCCTTTGTCCGTGCGTGTAAAGCACTGATCGCCCTATCCAATCGTTGCTGCGTTGCTTCATCATGGCACTCCTGCTGCAACTCTCGAATCTTTTCCGCGTCTGCCGCGAGTTCCTGTTCAAAATCCAGGTCGTAATGCATCTTTTTACTCCTGAGCCGCTAAAACTCTGTGGACTTGCAACACATTACTGCTGCGCCGCCCCATATGTCTGTTGCCATGGCTCTGCTTGCACGCTCATACACAGCAGACGGGCGAGCGTTTGCCGCAGCTCATGCCTGGACACAACCGCGTCTATCAGGCCATGCTGGTAGGCGAATTCCGCCGTCACCGCATCTTTCGGCAACTGAATATGCATAAATTGCTCTATCACGCGGGGACCGGCAAAGCAGACCAGCGCGCCCGGCTCCGCCAGGATGACATCACCCAGCATGGCAAAGCTGGCAGTCACGCCGCCCGTAGTGGGATCGGTTAACAAACTGAAGAACGGCAACCTGGCCTCTCCTAGCTTAGCGAGGGCGGCGGAGGTCTTTGCCATCTGCATGAGCGAAAACAGGCCCTCCTGCATACGCGCTCCACCTGAGGCCGAGGAGATAAAGACCGGAATGTGCATCTCGATACCAAGTTCAATCGCGCGTGTGATCTTTTCACCCACCGCCGCGCCCATGCTGCCACCGATGAAGCGAAAATCCATCACGGCAAGAGCGAGGGGGAACGTATCAATAGCAGCATGACCAATCACCACCCCCTCGTTTAGTTGCACTTTTTGCTGCTCTTTTGCCAGCTTCTCCGCGTATATCTGGGATTGGCTCACAAACTGGAGTGGATCGGCAGAGGCTATATCGTGATCCACCTCAACAAAACTCCCCGCATCTACCAGCATTTCAATCCGCTCATACGCGCTCAGCTTGAAATGATAGCCGCAATGTGGGCAGACCTTCAGGTTACGCTGGTGGTCTCGTTCGTACATAATTTCTTTGCATTGCGGACACTTCACAGCGATATTGCTCGGGATGATAATCTGTGCTCGCTCCATCTCTACGGAAGCTATCTCTCCGCTTCCTGCTACGGTCGTGATGGTCGGGACCATGTCTCCTCCTTTGTTCTGTCTCTATCCTCTTGCTCTCGCACGAGGCCAACATCTGTTATGCATGAACGGGGTCATTGAGTGTGGCTGCAACTGCGTGGAGCTTCTCTATCGTCTCTGCTGCGAATATGCGGCAGCCGGGCGCGAGCGAACGCACCAGTCTGGTAAGCACCTGGGAAGCACCCACCTCCACGAAGGTGTCACAACCAGCAGCTAGTAGCGTTTCAACGCAGCTCACCCATTGGACGGGATTGGTGATTTGCGCCGTTAGCTCGTGGCGAATCTCGCGGCTATCAGTCAAAATGGCACCAGAAACATTGGCAACCAGTGGAACATGCGGCTCGCGCCAGAGCAATCGCTGCATCAACGCGGTAAGCGCGGACTGCACCGGAGCCATCAGCGCAGAATGAAATGCGCCTCCTACCGGCAAGCGTATGGCCCTCACATTCTGCAATGTGCTGGCCGCTGCCATCAGCGCCCGAACGCCCGCTTCGATGCCCGAAACTACGAACTGCGTGTGCGTGTTTCTGTTGGTGATCGCCACATAATGTTCACGCGAGATATCAGTACACAGGGTCTGTAAGTCATCTGCCGTCAGGCCCACCACAGCCGCCATCGCCCCCGGTCGCTCTTTCTGTATCTGGTGCATCAGTTTTCCCCTCTGGCTCACCAGGTACAGTCCTTCTTCATAGGAAAGGACTCCTGCCGCCGTTGCCGCTGTATACTCGCCGAGACTATGACCGGCTACGATATCAGGGCGAAGGCCAAGCCGATATGCGTACCTGGTCAAAGCCAGCGAGTGAGCAAAAAGCGCGGGCTGAGCGATCTGGGTCTGGCTCAGCAGCTCAAGAGGCCCCTCCAGGCAATAGCGAGTCACCGGCAAATCAGCTATCCCATCGCTGCTGAGCAAGTAGCGCGTAAACAGTTCAGGCGCAGTCTCCATGAGATCGCGGCCCATCCCGATTTTTTGCGAGCCCTGTCCCGGATAAAGAAATGCGATCTTACCCAATGCTGTTCTCCCTTCTCAGGATGTTTATTCACTTCCGGTCCTTTTGTATTGGACCAGCCCGTATGACGAAGAACTTGATTGTCTTACCTCCTGCACGCTTCCCACCTGGAGCTTCTCTGGCATTAGTTGTAACACAATCATTATCTATAGCATTAGTTGTAATACTTCTGGATTTCCTCTGAATTACTTTAAAAATAAGTTAGTAATTTACATCTTGCTATTGCAGACGGCCAACGCTGCTGGCGCGATCCCACGATGAAGCGGGAAGCTACCGCTCAGCCGGTCTGCAACGAATGGCTTCATGAAGAGAGGCGGTACAAACTGGAGTCTGTACCGCCTCTCTCACCTCAGGACGTAAAAACATAGTTGTAGCAGTTACTTATCCTAAATTAGACCCACCCCCAGCGTCTGCCGACGATGTTTGTCCATTCTTTCAACTCTTGCTCCCAATACTCCTCATCGTCGTCTTTACTCCCTTTTTCAACCAGCGCAAATGAAGGATTTATCAGGGAGATGCACACCTGCTGTACATCTTTACCATCATTTGTGATCAGCCCCTGGCTGCCTGCGCTATCGACTTCTATCCCTTTATACATCCACCCCAGGGTGTCAAGAAGACTGAGAGTCAGAGACCTCTTGTCGTAAAGGGCAATCACCGTTTGCTCAAATGTGGTGTAGGTTGTTCTCGTTCTCATCGCAGCTCTACCTTTCCGTCAGCCTGAGCTTTGTAGGGACCCGATTGATCGCGTCCAAGCGGCGTTGGCTGACGAAATTTCAAGGCTCTACCTTTCCTGGTGGGAAGTAAGCAGTTACTGAGGTCAGTATAGCCTGTACAGATTTACCGAGAACTTCTACCAGAGGTAAGCGCCAGGCAACTCGCGCATGGTTTTATCTCAAGAGAAAAAGGTGAGGATTTTTGAAAAAAGGAGCGCAGGATGTACAGAGCAAAAACACGCCCGCAAACTCAATCAGGGGGCGGCATCGGAATGCTTGCGAAGGCATTGCTGGCGGCTCAGTTTACCCGCCATCCCCGCCGTTATATTGAAATACTTCATATCATGCATAAATATCACCTACTGCGCGTCGCGGCCCAATTAGGTATGGTGAATCAACAGAGTAGACAGCATGGCAGCTCTGAGCTGGAAGCGGACAATATCTGTGCTGAAAACGCTGAGCGGCTCTCCAGGGCGCTCGAAGAACTGGGTCCCTGTTTCATTAAGTTTGGTCAGGTGATGAGCACACGGCCAGATTTGCTGCCGCCGCCCTATATTGTTGCACTTTCACGCTTGCAAGATAGTATCACGCCCGTGGCAGGTGACGCGATCATCGCTATTGTAGAGCGAGAGTTAGGAGCGCCTCTTAGCGAGCTATTCCGGTTCTTTGATCCTTGCCCGCTTGCCACCGCTTCGATTGCGCAAGTACACCAGGCCACATTGCCCGATGGCACCCCGGTCGTCGTCAAGGTCCAGCGTCCAGGCGTGCGCGCACAGGTGGAAAAAGATATCGAAGTCATGCAAGAGATTACACGCTTTGCCAGCCGCCATACATCCCTTAACAGTCATTACGGACTTGCGCAAATCATTCAGGAGATCAAAATCTCACTTAGCCAGGAGCTTGATTTTCAGCAGGAAGCCGACAACACCCGGCTCGTCAGCCAGGGTATGCGGGAATTCCCGCATCTTGTCACGCCGCATGTTTACCCCAACTACAACTCACAGCAAGTACTCACGGTCAGCTTTCTCCACGGGCGACATCTGGCACAGGTGCCCCGGGCCGAATTGCGCCAGATCGATACAGTGACCATTGCCCAGGAGCTGCTTTCAGCCTACATCAAACAGATGGTCGTCGATGGCACCTTTCACTGCGACCCACATCCAGGCAATATTCTGCTTACCGCTGACGGACGCCTTGCGCTGCTGGATTTTGGCATGGTCGGCAGATTCGATGCCGAGCAAAAAGAGCAGATCCTGCTGCTCCTCCTCGCCTTTGCCGAGCGGCAGGGTGAGCGTGTAGCCGATATTTACACGAATATGATTGAGATATCACACTCCTGTGATCGCCAGGGGTTTACCCAACAAATCTGTACGTTAATCAGCCGCTACCATGATCGCTCCAATGACCATATCGAGATAGGCAAGGGCTTGCTGGAAGTCGCGGCATTAGCCCAATCCTATCAGATGGCCGTTCCCGCCCAACTTACTCTACTGGGAAAAGCTATGCTCAACCTGGATGGTACCCTGCGCGTTCTTGCACCCGAACTAAATTTTGTGCAAATCATCAGAAATTATATGGAGAGGATCATGGAAGAACGCGCCCTGGCGCATCTCTCGACAGGGCGGGCTTATAGCTGGTTCCTCGATACGCGACGCCTGGTGGACCATCTGCCCCGTAAAACCAACACCATTATCGATAAACTGGCTCATGACCAGTTCACCATTCAGATAAAGATCCACTCCCTCGAAGGGGCCATCCGGCAGGCCGCTCACAAACTTTCCTTCGGCATGATCGTCTCATCGCTGATGCTCAGCCTGAGCTTCTGGTTCATGTCGAAAGAAAAAAACAAAAACGCCCGTTTGCCATCAAAACGCGCCAGATAAATTCTATGATTTTTGATAAGCTAAGATGTATTATGAAGTATTCTATTGACAAAATATTCTGTTATATCTTATAGTTATTCTGATAATAAGATTATTGTAATCACCCGGCAAAGGACGCCTAATAAAAGGGGCGAGTTAAATCACATCTGCTCTAGTTGATCAATGGAAAATAATGGCTGGCATCTATCAATCACGTAAATACATTTGACCAGACTACTTTCGCACTGTTCTTACAGCGCAGGCGATGATAGCACCCCTGAGTGCAAGCCAGAGATCCCCTGGCCGCATATTAAAAAAATAAGCCCGTCAGGCTAGAAAGGATTGGCGATAATGTTGCCAGCAAATTTAAGCAAAATAGCCGCTCCAGTATTATCGTCAATTATACTGCATCGTGAATCGCTTGTCACGCAACTTTACGATATGGTTACAGCCAGACGGTTCAGCCTTGAGAAAAGTGCGGCGCACTATAAGCTGCTTTTGCTTTGCGCCCCGGCGGGCTATGGTAAAACGACGCTTCTTGCCGATTTCGCTCATTCTACTCAAATTCCTTGCTGCTGGTATTTTCTGGACCAGCAGGATGCTGATAGATATACATTCCTGCAAACGCTGCTTGCCAGTATCCAGCATTGTTTCCCCAGCTTCGGCACCGGGCTCGACCTTTTGCTGGTCGGTAAGGCATCTTCTGCCGGTCCCGAAGATGATTCTCGTTACTTCGAAGCCTTTCTCGATGCACTGATCGATGCGTTAGACACAGAAATCACGCAGCGTTTTGCCATTGTGCTTAGTAACTATCATGAAGTTGATGCCAGCCAATCCATCACCAATCTGATGAATTACTTTTTGCAGAAAGCACCTTCGCAGTGCGTGCTGATTATCGAGAGCCGCTCAACTCCCTCCATCGAGTTTGCCTCTTTGCTGGCCCACAGCCAGGCGGTCGGCTGGGGGAGTAATAGGCTGCGCATGAGCGCCCAGGAGATACTCGCGCTGGCACAGGTTCAGGGCGTCAGTCCCATCAGCGAGGAAGAAGCTGAGCAACTGGCAGCGGCCTTCGATGGCTGGGTTGCGGGCATATTGCTGGGCACGCGCCTGGGTGACGCGGAATTGCTGCATGCCAGTACGCGTACAGGGCTTTTGAAGGGACTGCCCTCTATGCGGGTGGAGCGACAGAAGCTGTTCGCCTATCTCGTCAATGAAATTTTCAAACACCAGTCTGCCGCCTACGCGTTTCTCAAAGAAGCTGCCATTCTCCAACAGATGGTGCCTTCGATGTGTGATGCCCTGCTCAACAGCGAAAACTCCTCCGAGCATCTGAGTTGCCTGGCACGCCAGGGCATGTTCGTCACTTGCAACGATAACGGACCCTATCTTATCTATACCTGTCACCCAGTTTTACGCGAACTGCTCTACGATGAGTTGCGCACGCGCTCTCCAGATCGTTTCGCGGCGCTCCATCGCAAGGCCGCAGAGCTGTTTGAGGCTGCCCACGATTACGATATGGCAATCTCTCACATGCTTGCTGCGGGCGAGAACACGCTGGCGGCCCGGCTGATTATTCTGGCACATGAACGCATGGCGGCCAGAGAACATACAGAGACGCTACTGCGCTGGATCGAGGCGCTGCCGGCAAAAATCATAGAAGATTCGCCAGAGTTGCTGCTCATACTTGTGAGTATTCATCTTACGCAAGGCGAACATGCTCAAGCTCTGACGTTGCTCGATACCGCTTCAACCATCTTAGACACGAACCCGCAGGCCATTGCAGACCCCAACGACCTGCCATCCTGGCAGGCGGAGGCCACAATCCTGCGTAGCAAGGCGCTGTTTCAGATCGGCAAGTATAAGGAAGCTCAGCAATTATGTCGCCAGGTCCTGGAAACAACGGCAATGGACGAGGTCAAGATGCGGGCAGACGCGCATACACGCTTTGGGATATGCGCCAATCTTTTGGGCGACCTGAGCTCCGGCATCGAACACCTGCAAAAGGCCCTCCAACTCTATGGACGCAACATCGTACGTCCCCAGGTGGCAGACGCACATAGCGCCCTGGCAAGCGCCTATAACCTGCTGGGCAATTTCGCTCTGGCAGAGCATCATATCTCGCGCGCCATCAACTGCTGCGAGCAATTACACGATGAACGAGGGAAGGTGAATAACCTCACCCGTATGGGGGTGTACAAACAGCGTCAGGGGATGTTTGTCGAGGCAGAGGCGGTGCTGCGCCAGGCCGCAACTAGCATCAGCTCCCCAGGCTTCGAGCGGGAACATGCTTACATCCTGGTGAATCTTGGCTCCGTCTATCAGGATCAACAACATTATGAGCAATCGCTCAAAACGCTAGAGGAAGGTCTGGACCTGGCGCGTCAATTACAGGATAACTATCTCATCAACTGTAGCCTTTGCTATCTCGCCCTGACTTACCTGTTCATGGGCGATGCTACAACAGCCATGCTGCTCATTTCGGAGACCAATCTCCCTCCATTGAATAGTAGCAGTATCGGCTACGAACAGGCGATCTATGGCCTGACCCACGCCACAATCTTGCTCCATCAGCAACGCTATGATGATGCCCATCACCAGCTCACTACGCTGGCAGCTTCCTTGAAGACGGTAGGACTCAAACGCGAACTGCTGCGGGTGAAGCTGTGCCTTGCTGCCTGCCATCTGGCACGTTCTGAGCAGGAGGAGGCGCTGGATCTGCTAGAAGAGCTGACCACGCTCTTAGAAGGCCAGGATAGCTATGAGCAGCTTATCCTGGTAGGGCTGACAGGGTTTTCGGACCTACACCAGCTTGTCAAAACCCATCCCGCTCTGGAACGCTTGCGGGTTTTGTTGCACTTCAAAAGTGCAACGCAGAATTCTAAAAAAGATGCAACACAGACAAGTGCGACAGCAACGCCTGCGCTCGCTACAAGCAATCGGATGAAGCTCAAGGTGCAGGCATTTGGCGAACCCACGGTCTTTCTGGATGAGCAGCCGATCACCCACTGGCGTATGGCGCGCGCGATGGAACTGTTCTTCTTCTTGCTCGATTGCGGACGCCCCATGCGCAAGGAACAGATCATTACGGCTCTCTGGTCGGAGGCCGATGAGCAGATTAATCAGACGTTTCACTCCACCATCTACTACCTGCGTAAGGCGCTCAAGGAGTCTTGCGTCGTCTCACATCGCGGCGCCTATAGCCTCGATTTCTCGTCGTTGCACGGCAATAACGCGCAATACGATGTTGCTCTGTTCAAAGAATATTACGCTCAGGCAAAGCAATTCCTGGCGAATGAAAATGATAGCGAGGCCAAAACAGCATTGCTGGCTATGGTGGATCTGTATCAAGGTGATTATGTGCAACCTTTCTATAGCGATTGGTGTACATTCCGCCGCGATGAGCTGCGTCGCACCTACCTGGAAGCCCGCAACCACCTTGCTCATATCTTCTGGCGCCTGGAAATGTTCGACGAGAGCGCTGTTCACTGGCAGCATATGCTGGCTATGGATAGCTGGATAGAGGAAGCCCACTACGGGCTAATGCGCTATTATATGCGCACTGGCAAAAGAGGGTTGGCACTGCGCCAGTACCAGCGCTGCGCGGAAATACTCGCACAAGAGCTGGGCGCCGAGCCTGGCCCTGCCATCCAGGGGCTCTACCACCGCATTATCAGCGCCTCTACCCAGGAACCAACGAAGAAAATCCGCAGGATCACTGCAATTTCGCAGGAACTTTCGCCAGGAAGATAGCTACACAAAACCTGTCTTCTAAGGCAACGCGATCAGCCCCATTTGCACTTTGAGCCCAATAATGCGATGCACCGATTGGCGTAAACGCTGAGGCGAGATGCGTCCCGACTGCACAGCACTGGTGATAGCCGCAACGGTTGCTGTCAGACGATCTGGCTCGATGGGACATTCTATCATGTCGTCTCCAGCAAGGATGGCCCGCACGCTGGCCTCGGCGGTCGCCTGTGCGGGATCGCTGTATCCCTGCTGCTGCATAAACTGGAGCAGCCCCTGACCATCCATGGCATCGGTCACGACCACCCCTTGATAGCCGAGCTGGCCGCGCAATACCTGATTAACCAAAATGGATGAGAGCGAGGCTGGAGCCTGTTGATCATAGGCGGGAACCATTGCATGCGTCACCATAATCATGGCCGGATGATGTGGTAACAAGGCGCGGAATGAGGCAAAATCAATGGCGTTGAGTTGCGCCCGCGTATGCGTGATAGTGGGCAGCCCATAGTCTGGATTCGCAGGCGCCGAACCTATACCCGGCCAGTGCTTTAACGTCCCGGCAACGCCATGCTGCTGCAAACCGTCCAGGAATGCTCCCGCATAGGTAGCCACCTGAGCGGGTGTCGTACCAAACATTCGGCTCTGGGCCACCGCTCCTCCCTGATAGATATCGGCCAGCGGCGCAAAGTCGGCATTGATTCCGGCATTGCGCAGGCGCAATGCGTCGATCTGGGCCTGGATATACGCCTGCTGGGACTCACCTGAAGCTGCAAGGCCCTGAGGTGAAGGAGATGGTCCATAATAGGGAGCAAGACGGTCCACCATTCCCCCTTCTTCATCCGTGGCAATCAGCAGCGGCTGATTGGCATGCCCCTGGAGGGCATGCACCATTTGAGAAAAGCCGCTAAGCGTCGTTGGCATGAGCGGTCCGCTATTGTATTGATTATAGACGATAGCATTGGCGATATCCCACTGCTGCAACGGCTGGTTAAACGCAGCCGTATAGCCGTTCGCATATACTGCCAGCATCAGCAACTGGCCTATTTGCTGCCTTTGCGTCAGGTGATCGATGTACCGGTCGATGCGTTGGTCTAAAGATATGGAAGGGACAGGGGTCGGCGTCGGCACAGGGGTCGCTGTCGGCACCACCGTTGGCGTCAAGGTTGGTGCAAGCGTTGGAGAAAGTGCGATTATCGACGTAGGAGTGGCGTAGTTCCCTGATGGGCCGCGCCACGTCTGGCCTATGACCAGCAGAATGGTTGTTATTGCCAGCAGACTCAGAATAATAAAGATCAGCAGGAAACGCTGCAATCTCGTCCAATGCATCTTTTCTTGATGCCGTTGCTGTTTTGATGGAAATACACCCATAACCAAACTTTCCTTTCCCCTGCCCCAGACAAGCAGCCTTCACCTCTTTATAGTCTATCATCTTTTTGATTTGTTGTGCAGTAACACTCCTTCTCTCTTTAAAGTATAATAGCTCCGCATCGCAAAAAGATCACATCACAGAAAAATGGCGTCACAAAGAGGAAAACTCGCACAAAACAGGGGCTGGATATTTCTCTCCAGCCCCGTATTTTGGCTTCTAGCGCCTTGCTGGTTATTAGCCAACCATTTGCCAGGCGAAGGCTAATGGAGAGCTGGCAGTAAGGTCGATGGCGGGCTCGACGGTGGAAAAAGATTGCACATTATCCTGAAAAACTGCGGTGGTTCCATTGAAGGGTGCAAACTGATCGACTCCGTTGGCGGGGCAGGTTCGCATACCATCGAGCACTCCTGTGGCAGCAAAGCTATTCGGTCCCTCCACTGCCGCGCCTGCAAGCACTGGCGGCGAGCCATCCAGTGAACCAGCGAGATTGGCAACCTGGTGCTGCATACACCGTGGGAAGGTCGAGCCATCGCCAACGATCAGCGAGCTTCCCCAGGCATTGGCTCCCAGGATATTTGCCAGCCAGCGCACGCCAAATCGCGCAAAGGTCGTGCTCCCTGTAAGCTTATCGTACTCGCTTGCCATCACTACCAATCCAGCGCCGTGAGAGGTGGTGTCAAAGGTATCCCAGGGAAAGCCAAAGCCAAAGGGATCGGTTCCAGCCTGCGTGACGGCTTTATCCAGTTGCTTCTTGAGATCATTGAGCAGATCGGCTTTGGTCACTGCCAGCCCCGCAGGATTGCCAGCTCGGGTAAGCGCACGAAACAGCTCATAATGGGCTATGCCACTGACATCAAAGAGGTTTAAGGTGTCCGCTGCATCGTTTGGTCCGGTGATATAAGCGTGAGCCCAGTGCGCGGCGGCCTTGAGATAGAACTGCGGATCAGTCTGCGGCAAACCACTGGGGAGATGACCGCCAGCCAGGGCGAAGTATAGCTCCGTTGCTCCCAGCTCCAGATCATCGCGCCATTCTGTTTCAGGATAAAAGCCAAAGGGGGCAGCGGTAAGCAGATTGCCTTTGGGGGCTGTATTTGCCAGGGCAAAGACGTGTTCAGCCGCGAGCAGGCACTGATTGGCGTAAGCAGGGTGGCTGGACTGGAAAAGCTGGAAACATAAAGCAAAATCGGCAGCCAAGCGTCCGGCCAGATTGGGGCTAATCAGCGATCCAGGAGGAGCCGCGCGAAATACCGGACGGTGTCGTATGAAGCGGAAGAGCGGATCGGACCCGCCAAAGGTATCATCGGCCTGGGGCAAGCGCCAGATATCATGGTCGCTGATAGTCTTGGCATTGCCCGCTCCAATACCCACCTGATAATAGAGGGTCCGGCTCCCGTCATCCCACATATGCTGGAGCCAATCCAGGCCAAAAGTAACTTCCGCCGTGAAGTTTGCCGTGGGCGAGCCGCTGCCCAACTGAGTGGAGAAGTCACGCACGCCAAATTGCAGCATAGCAACTGTATAGCTGGTAGTTTCGACAAACTTGAGATAATCGCCCGCATCAAACCATGCTCCCTCCGCGTTAATGCGGACACCGAGCGGAGTCAGATCGCCGGCAAAGTTGCCGTTGACATCCATCTTAGGCGTGAGGTAGGTCATAGCACTGGCATCGTTCACATGCCCGGCGGCTCTGCGCAGGGCCGAGGGGATGAAGTTGGAACCATCGCGCTCGTTTTCGTAAAAAGACAACGCATTGGACAATGCAGAAGCGTAGACGTTGCTAGCCGTGTCGATAGTAAAACGTGGCGAAGAGCCGGGAATTGAGCCACTGGTCACTATAATGTAGGTGCCAGGCGTCTTCACAGCGTCAAAGTCCAGGGCGTAGACATTGGGGAAGGTGCTACTCCATGATCCTAGATTCGCCCCAAGTGGGGCCGAAAATACAGTTGCCCCGCTGGCATTCTTGACGTGAAACGAGGCGCCGGTCTCCACGCCTGTCGCCATAAGGTACGCTCGCTTGGATGCATTCGTCGCGTACCCCATCTGGTTAACGCGTACAAAAGCCGAGCCGCTTCCAGCCCTGGCCGATGAAGGGAACAACAGTAAGAGCAGAGCTCCAATTACAATACTGAGGGCGGTGATGTTGCTTAAAAATACCGGAGCATTCGCGTGTACTGGTCGGCTGACTAAATAAGCAGGCATAGTCTTTCCTCCCTGAAAGAACTAATATGTGAATCTACTCTTTTGTCCCCGCTACACTTACTGAATCGCGCTTCACCAGTTCAACTCCAAGCATGATGGTAACAGCAGGAGCGTCAGAGTTAGCTGCTCTAGCAATCAAGGTTTTGAGCGCGACCGCTCCTAGCGCCGCCGAGTTGGAGTTAATGGTGGTCAGCGAAGGTGTGATGTGCTGACCCAGATCAATGCCGTCAAAACCAATAATGGAAACACCTTCGGGGATGCGCAGTCCCGCCTCGTGCAGCGCCTTCATTGCGCCGATGGCCGTGATATCATCCACGCAGAAGATGGCGCTAAAGTCCGCTTTCCTCTCAAGCAGGCGTTTGCAAGCCTGATATCCGCCTTCTTTAGTAAGATTGCCCGATTCGACCAGGCTATAATCAATGGGGAGGTCCCTGTCCAGCAAGGCCACGCGATAACCGATCCAGCGTTGTTGAACAGAGTGAATTTTATGATAGGCAGGACGCACCGTTGACTCTGTTGGACCGCCAATAAAAGCAATGCGGCGATGTCCCATGCTAAAAAGGTAATCCATAGCCAGCTTTGCGCCCTGGAGATTGTCGGGAAGGATGGTATCAACCGGCTGTTCCAGATCAGGGAGGTAATGATCGACCAGAACAACCGGGACTTTCGTAGCCTGTATGGCCTGCACAGTGTCCGCCTCTGCCTGTCCCACCAACAACGCTCCTCCCAGCCGCATCTCATAGACGGTGGTAGTTAAAAGGTGGGGCTGATGACAAATATCGGTAATCGTGCGATAGGCAACTTTGATATTGGCCTGCCGTGACTCACCCTCGACTCCACGAAAAATAGGAGCCCAGTAAGGATCGAGCGTCGCCGGAGTTTGCTCTATGCTTGAACAATACAAAAACCCCACTTCTTTGAGGATACGGCTAACGGAACGCGTACTACTCGGCTGCCCGCCAACCCGAAAGTAGCCCAGATCAGCCGCAACCTTCAGAACGCGCTGCCGGATATCTTCGCTGACATTACTATGATTGTTAAATACACGCGATACAGTACCAACAGAGACCTCTGCTCGCTGCGCAACATGTTTGGCGGTAACGCTATCTGGCACGACCTCGAACTCTCCTTGCTATTGTCAATGACCGACGATATGCTTCGTAAGAAAACATATCTCAGTTCATGAAACTATGCTAACATAATTTCATGAACTCGTCAATGATAAGCTAGTATCTCATCAGGGTTTCTCAAAAGTTGTCTTTTCATGCAGAACGGCCCGCAAGCGAGCCGTTCTGGAGAGGAAGGTGCAGGCTATGGGCTGCGCCCACAGCCTGCACCTTCCTCTCCCTGTAAGCGCCGAAGGCGCGTGCCGCGACTTTTGAGAAAGCCTTGTGGGCTGTTACAAAGTCGGGAAGACGAGATAGAAAGCAGGGGTCAAGGGGCGGCAAAAAAAGACTTTGCAACAGCTCTGGGATCGAGAATATAAACATATTGACATTGAAATGAAAAGTAATTAATATTTTCATTGAAGATACGACAGCATTATTTCATGGTATGTGGTCGCAAACTATATAAACACAAATGAAAAGGGGCGGCTATGGTTCAATTTCCAACAGGCTTCCGCTGGGGGGCAGGGACGTACAGCTACCAGGTCGAGGGAGCTGCGAACGAAGATGGGCGCGGTGAGTCCATCTGGGACCGCTTTTGTTCAATACCCGGCAACACACTGAATAACGACAGTGGGCTGGTGGCATGCGACCACTATCACCGTTATCCAGAAGATATCCGCTTAATGCAAAAGCTCGGCATCCACCTCTATCACTTCTCCATCGCGTGGCCGCGCATCTTCCCAATCGGCAAGGGCAAGCTCAATCCGCGCGGCTTTGATTTCTATGATCGTCTGGTGGATGGCCTGTTAGAAGCCGGCATTGAGCCATATGCCACCTTGTATCACTGGGACCTGCCCCAGGCGCTGCAAGACGAACAGGGCGGCTGGCTGAGCAGGGAGACGGCTTACGCGTTTGCCGAGTATGTGGATGTTGTCTCGCGCCATTTCAAGGGGCGCATCCACAACTGGTTGACGTTGAACGAGCCAGCGGTTACCGCTTTTGAAGGGTATGAAGACGGCATCCACGCTCCTGGTATCAAAGATGCGCGTATCGCGTGGCAGACCTCGCACCATTTCTTGCTGGCGCATGGCCTGGCAGTGCCTATCTTACGCGCCAACGGTGACGAGAAGACACGCGTCGGCATTACGCTCAACTTTACTCAGATCGATCCTGCAACGCCTTCGCCAGAAGACCAGGCCGCCGCTCGTTTCCTGGATGGCAAGCTGCACCGCTGGTTCCTCGATCCTATTTTTCGCGGAGAATATCCCACCGATATTCTTGCGCAAATAGGCGATCTGGCCCCCCAAACGGAGATGGACGACGCCGCGATCATCGCACGCCCGCTGGATTTCCTGGGCGCTAATTACTATACACGCTCGCTTGTCACCCATAGCCCGACCGGCTCGCTCAACGATTTTGGCTCGGTGCGAGCAGAGGGAGCTGAATATACGGAGATGGATTGGGAGGTCTACCCTCCTGGTATCTACGCTATGCTTACTCGTCTGCATCGGGAGTATCATATCCCATCGATCTACATCGTTGAAAACGGGGCTGCCTTCGCCGATACAGTCACCGCAGACGGTCGCGTTGATGATCCGCGTCGTATTCACTATTTACGCGAGCACCTGCTCCAGGTCCACGCCGCCATCGCTGAAGGAGTTCCGCTCGCGGGCTACTCCGTCTGGTCGCTGATGGATAACTTCGAGTGGTCTCTGGGCTATAGCAAGCGTTTTGGCATCACCTATATCGACTACCCAACGCAGAAGCGCATTCTCAAGGCCAGCGGTCACTGGTATCGCAATGTCATTGCCGCTAATGGACTGTAGGGGCTATCCCTTGCGGTTGCCCTGTTCGGGTATCGCAATGTCATTGCCCCTACCGGTTTTTCGTAACACATCTTGTAGTGCGTGTCCCTGTTGTAACACATCTGTAGGGACCCGATCTATCGCGTCCCGATTTATCGCGTCAGGAGGGACCCGATGACTCACAATTCTTTATTTACCGTAGGGACCCGCTTTAGCGCGTCCCGCTTTATCATGCTCCTGGTATCATTGTTACTACTCCTCTCGGTAGTGCTCGCAGCCTGTGGCGGAGGCCCCACCAACAAGAGGCCCGCGCATCCCAATTCGCTCACCATGCTGGCGAACGAAACCGATGCCTATCCTCGCAACTTTAATCCGTATTCCCCCAGTGTGATTAGCGGCACACAGGGCCTGATCTACGAGACGCTGCTCTCCGTCAACCGTCTGAGTGGCAAGATCGATCCGTGGCTGGCCTCTAGCTACCAGCTCGCGACCGATGCGCAAAGCATCACATTCCATTTGCGCCAGGGCGTTATCTGGTCCGATGGACAGCCCTTCACCAGCGATGATGTGGTCTTTACGCTCAACCTGATCCTGAAAAATCCCTCTATCGATCTTACCGGCATTGGTGCGGCAGTCAAGGATGTCGCCGCTCCCGACTCCAGTACGGTTGTGGTCACACTGAGCAAGCCCTTCAATCCCATCACCTGGATTCTCGGTGGCCAGGTTTTTATTCTCTCTAAGCATGCATGGTCAAGCGTCAAGGGTGATCCCGCGCAGTACGCCGATCCCAACCCGATTGGTACCGGCCCCTATATCGTCAAGTCGTTCTCGCCGCAACTGATTGATCTGATCAAAAATCCCAAATTCCGGCAGGCGGGCAAGCTACAGGTGGACGAAGTCAAGATCCCGGCTTACTCCTCCAACGATAGCGCGCAACTGGCGCTGCAAAAGGGCCAGATTGACTGGACCAACCTGTTCATCCCTAATCTCGATAAAACCTATGTGGCCCTCGATAAACAACACAATCACTACTGGTTCCCCAGCAGCGATGATGTGATGCTGTACCTCAACCTGACCAGGGCGCCCTTTAACGATTTGCAGGTACGCAAAGCTATTAGCCTGGCGCTCAATCGCGAGGATATCTCGAAGATTGGCGAGGCTGGATACGAGCCTCCGGCCAACCCAACCGGGCTGGTAGGGCAGTCCATTCAAAGCTACATCGATCCACAGTTTGCTGGGATACAGCTTCAGCATGACCCCGCAACGGCAGGTCAAACGCTGGAGAGCGATAGCTGGACCAAAGGCTCCGATGGCATTTATACCAAGAATGGCAAGCAACTGGCGTTTAGCATTATTGTGGTCAGCGGCTATACCGATTATGTTGCGGACAGCCAGGTGATGGCTCAGAATCTGCAAGCGGCGGGCATGAAAGTCACCGTCAACGCCATGTCCAATGACGCATTTACGAATGCATTGCAGAACGGCGATTATGACGCGGGCATCCTCTGGACCAATCCAGGCCCCACGCCTTACTACATCTACGATAGCATGTTGCGCAGCACCAATTCCGCCCCCATCGGACAACCGGCACCCAGCAACTACGAGCGCTGGATGAACCCGGCCACCGACCAGCTACTGGATCAGTATGCCTCTAGCACCGATCCCATTGTCCAGAAGCAGGCGATCTACGGGCTGGAGAAGATCATGGTGGAACAGTTGCCCAGCATCCCTTTGACGGCTGAACCCTACTGGTATCAGTACAGCACGGCCAAATTCGTTGGCTGGCCCGATGCCACACATCCCTATGCCGCCCCCGGCACGGCGGTCTATCCAGATATTGAGTACGTTATCCTGAACCTTCAGCCAGTCTCGTAAGCTGGCAAGTCTCTGATGTAAGATGGATAGAGATGACCCTGAAAAGCCATCTCTATCCATCTCCGGCACTTTTTCAGCTTCGTTTCACGGGACTATGGAAGGTTTTGTGATAACCTGGCAACAGTAGTTTCCAGTCAGACCTGGAAGGGAATGTCTATGCGCCATTTGCTACGTCGCATCGGTTTTTATCTTGTTGCGCTCTGGGCCTCGGTCACTATCAATTTTATTGTTCCTCATCTGTCCCCGGGCGATCCCGCGCAAATCTTTATGTCGCGGCTTAGGGGGCATGTCTCGCCCCAGACATTACACGCGCTGGAAATCTCGCTGGGAGTAAATCACGATCCGCTGTGGTCCCAGTATGTGCAGTACCTCAATAACCTCTTACATGGCAACCTAGGCGTCTCCATTACTTACGGTTTTGATCCCGTGACGCAGGTTCTCGCGCAAGACCTCCCCTGGACCTTTGTGCTGGTCGGCACTTCCCTGCTGATTAGCTTCATCATCGGCACCATTCTAGGGGTAATTGTTGTCTGGCGACGTGGCTCGTTCAATGACGCATTTTTCACTCCGTTCTTCGCCTTTATTTCCGCGATCCCCTATTTCTGGCTGGCACTCGTATTGCTGTATATCCTGGGCTTAAAGCTCAACCTGTTCCCCCTCCACGGCGGTTATGATACCGACAATACGGTGCCGGGATGGAACCTGGATTTCATTTTGAGCGCGGCACAGTACGCCCTTCTGCCTGCTTTGACGATTGTAATTGGCTCTATCTCCGGCTGGATGCTTGGCATGCGCAATGCGATGGTCACTACCCTGTCCCAGGATTACGTCCTGATGGCAGAAGCGAAGGGGCTGACACAACGGCGCATTATGTATATGTACGCGGCCCGCAATGCCATCTTGCCAAATATTACCGCTTTCGCGCTCTCGCTGGGCTTCGTGGTGAGCGGCTCCCTGCTCACCGAGATCGTCTTCTCATATCCTGGCATTGGCTATGCCACCTTGCAGGCGGTTGATAACCACGACTACGCGTTATTGCAGGGGGCCTTCCTGGTGATTAGCTTCGCGGTCCTGCTCGCGAACTTCCTGGCCGATTTTCTCTATATTCTGCTTGATCCGCGCGTGCGTTTGGGAGGAAATTAATCGTTATGAGCAACCGCAAGCAATCGGTAGGGGCAGGGCAGCCACAAGGGATTGTTCCTACAGCTCCAGCCCCTGGGCAACCGCAAGGGATTGCCCCTACCATAGTGACACCTGCAGTTTCATCACGCTGGCGTGATACCTGGCGTTTGCTGATGGGGAACCGCAAGGCGAGCGTGGGAATGGCGATCCTGGCCCTCTTTATCCTGCTAGCCCTTTTTGGTCCGATCATTTTCCCACAGGACCCGCATGCTATTACGTTGGACCGCCTCCAACCGCCATCCCTTACGCACTGGTTTGGCACCACCAGCTTCGGAGAAGATGTCTTTGTTCAGACAGTGGTGGGCGCTCGTTTCTCGGTTCTGATGGGGCTGGGGATTGGTCTGGTGACGACGATTGTTTCGGTACTGGTGGGCCTGGCTTCTGGCTACTTTCTCGGCTGGATCGATGAAGTGCTTTCGCTGGTGAGCAATGTCTTCCTGGTGCTGCCAACGCTGCCGCTGGCAATCCTGCTGGCAGCCTTCCTGCCCTATAAGGGGCCACTCACAATTGGCTTTGTCCTGACCGTCACCGGCTGGTCCTGGGGAGCACGCGTACTGCGCTCGCAGACGCTCTCGCTGCGCACCTGGGATTGTGTGGAGGCGGCCAGAGCTTCTGGCGAGTCAACATGGAGGATCATTTTCTATGAAATCCTGCCCAACGAGACGGCCATTGTGGCAGCGCAGTTCTTCGGCACGGTGATCTACGCGATCCTGGCCGAGACGGCTCTGGAGTACCTGGGCCTGGGCGATATCACCAGCACCACCTGGGGCAATATGCTGTTCTCGGCCTCGAATAGCGCTGCTCTCCTGCAAGAGGCGTGGTGGTGGTTCTTGCCCCCTGGCCTCTGCATCGCCATCCTGGGAGCCGCGCTCACGTTCATCAATTTTGGCATCGACGAGATCGCCAACCCACGACTGCGCAACGAGGCCAGCAGCACAAGGTTCTTTTTCAAAAAGTTGCGCAAGGCGAGAGGATCTTAGACCTTCTTTTAGAATAGAGTGAAAAAACGTAGAAAAGGTTGTTTTTTCATTCGTCCTTTTGCAAACGCGATCAGATACACATACACGCAACACACATCACACACTTTTCCTACACACTCTTACATATCTCCAATCATTCACTTTCAACTAGTCATCTTTATGTCTATACCACTCTGCTCCTCAACACACTTCGTCAGCACAGATTCGGGCATGGTTCTTGCTGAAAATATTACTAAAGAGTGAAGTGTATTCAAATGTATGCTGCACTGGTGCTGTTTCTTGCGACCGGTCTTAGCGCAAAAGGCTCGGTTCGCGTAAGGAGGTTCATATGAACACATACGCTCGTCGTTCTCTTGTATTTTTACTGCTCTGCGGCCTGCTCCTCAGCTCGTTTTTTGTTTTTCAGACGACCACCAGAGCCGCGGGGCCAACGGTGCAGGTCTGGCTGACAACCAGCGATGGAAGCAATCACTTAACGCCGCAGGCAAATCTCACTTTTGGCTCCAATACTGGCAACGCCTCGACAATCAATGTCAACGAGTTCCAGGAGTTGCAGCAAATGGATGGCTTTGGAGCCGCGGTAACCGATTCCTCGGCCTGGCTGATTGTTAATAAGATGAGCGCCAGCCAGCGTAATACGCTGATGCAGCAGCTTTTCGATCCCAATCAGGGCATTGGCATGAGCTTTGTGCGTATCCCGATGGGCGCCTCGGATTTCTCTATCAACGGACCCTACTCCTACGATGATTTGCCCGCCGGTCAGAGCGATCCCAACCTCAATAACTTCTCTATCAATCACGACCTGGCTTACATCATTCCCGTGTTGCAGCAGGCTCATTCGCTCAACCCGAATCTCAAATTTATGGCTAATCCGTGGAGTCCACCTGCCTGGATGAAAACCAACGGGTCCATGATTGGTGTTTCTAATGGTGTTACCGGCACGCTCAATCTTGCCGACTACGGACCACTGGCGCAGTATTTCGTCAAATTTATTCAGGCTTACCAGGCGCAGGGCATTCCTATCTACGCCATCACTCCTCAGAATGAACCACTCTTCGCCCCCACCAATTATCCCGGCATGTCCTGGGCCGCAGGTGACGAGAACAACTTTATCAAGAACAACCTCAGCCCCGCTCTGGCAAGCGCTGGCCTGAGTCCCAAGATCATCCCTTACGATCACAACTGGGATAATACAAGCTACCCCTCCACGCTGCTGGGCGATACGACCACACGCGGCGATATCGCGGGCATCTCCTGGCATTGTTATGCAGGCAGTCCAACGTCGATGACAAGCATCCATAGCTCCTTCCCCACTTCTGAGGTCTACGAGACGGAATGCTCGACGGGGGCGGCGGTCGCACCTATCAATACCATCGATTTATTTATGCAATCAGTCCAGAACTTCTCCAGAACGGTTGAACTCTGGAATGTTGCGCTTGACCCCAATCATGGCCCACATACCGGCGGCTGTCCCGATTGCCTGGGAGTGGTGACGGTTGATCAGGCCACGGGCAACGTTACCCTCACGAACGATTACTATCTGGTAGGACATTTTAGCAAATTTGCCGTGCCGGGCGCCTTCCATATCACCTCCAACAACGTTGGCAGCGTCGAAGATGTCGCTTTCAAAAATCCCGATGGCTCCAAAGTGGTCGTCGCGCACAACAACGGCTCCGGCAGCAGCACATTCCAGGTGCTCTGGGGCAACCAGGGCTTCAACTATACCCTCCCGGCAGGCGCGACCGTAACCTTTAAATGGAGCGGGACGCAGCAGAATACACTGACAAACGGTGGCTATGCGATCAGCGTCGGCGGTTCGGCTATAGGAAATTTCCAGGCGGACAATTACTACCTGGGCGGCTCCAGCAATACGGCGACCGTGACCGATACGATCAGCACCAGCGGGATTAACAATCCGGCTCCACAAGCCGTTTATCAGAACGAACGTTACGGCAATTTCAGCTATGTCTTTCCAGGCTTGCAGGCGGGCGCATCCTATACAGTACGCCTCCACTTTGCCGAGACCTTCTGGACCAACGCGGGGCAGCGCGTCTTCAACGTTGCCATCAATGGCAGCCAGGTGCTCTCTAACTTTGATATCGTGGCTGCAACCGGGGGCAAGGACAGGGCTATTGTCGAGCAGTTCACGCCCACCGCCGACAACAATGGTCAATTGACTATCCAGTTCAGGCCAGTCGTCGATTACGCCAAAGTGGATGGGATCGAGGTTATTCCAACTAATACAACGCCTGGCAGCTTGAGTATTAACTGCGGAGGCGGCGCTGTCGGCAACTACGGCGCGGACGCCAATTTCAGCGGCGGTACTGCGGCCTCCACCACCGCCAGCATTGATACCAGCGGAGTCAGCAATCCGGCCCCGATGGCGGTCTATCAGACGGAGCGGTTCGGCAACTTTACCTACACTATGAACGGTTTAAGCGCCAACGCCAGGTATGCAGTCAGCCTTCAGTTCGCGGAATTTTTCTGGACCGCAGCCGGAAAGCGCGTCTTTAACGTCTCGATCAATGGGACGCAGGTGCTCTCCAACTTCGATATCTTCGCGAACGTTGGAGCCGACAAGGCTATCGCGAAAAATTTCACCACCACCGCCAGCGCCAGCGGTACCATCACTATCCAGTTCACAACCGTCGTCGATAACGCCAAGTGCAGCGGCATTCAACTCGTTCCGCTCAGTGGCGCGGCTACTGTTGATGATAGCGTCCAGGGATCGGGGATCAACCAGTTCAACTATGTGGGGAGCGGCTGGAACCACTGCACCTCATGCGACTCGAACAATCTCGGCTTTTTCAACGGCAGCAATAGCTGGGACAATAGCGCCAACGATACCGTATCCATCACCTTCAATGGCAGCCAGATCGCGTTCTACGGGGTGGTTGGACCTCCGCACGGGATCGGAGCCTTCTCGCTTGATGGTGGCCCTGAGATTACGCTGGATTTCTTCGCAGCCACCAACGCCGGGAACACGCTGCTCTACCTTAGCCCGGTCCTGTCATCAGGCCAACATACGCTGACAGTGCGCGTCACGGGCAATCAGAGCAGTAACGCAACCTGGAACGGCATCAATCCAGACCGAGTGGATATTCTTCCATAAAAGATACCTCTTTGTTAATGGGAACGCTCCGTGGTTATCGGAGCGTTCCTTTTCATCATTACCTGGCTCATGCCCCTGCTTCTAGAGACGGCGCTAAGCAGGTTTCCGCTAAGTTAGAGGCGCCAGCGAGGTGAGGTGAAGCCGCCTGGGAGGTTACCTGATGTGGTTTCAGCTTGCCAGGTATGATAGAATGTACCATATATTTGCTTGGGAAAAATAGAATCAAGCAGTATAGAGGGGTAATTCATATGTCGCTTGTACAATACTTTACGCAATTAGAGCTGCGCGATCCCATTATTATCGCTGCCTTTGGCGGATGGAATGATGCAGCCGATTCGGCGACAACGGCAGTAAAATTTCTGATCGATCAGTGGCGGCCAATCAAAATTGCAGAAATCGACTCTGAAGATTTTTTTGTTTTCACCGAGGCAAGACCGACGATTAAATTTGTTGATGGCGTCCAGCGCACGATTGTCTGGCCTACTAATCTGTTTCTAGCCCACGTCGCTCCCGACCAGAATCGTGACACTATTCTGTTTCTTGGCGTTGAACCACAACTGAAGTGGAAGACGTTCAGCGATACCTTCCTTAGCGTTTGTAAACGCTTTGGAGCTTCAGAAGTTATCTTCCTGGGAGCGCTGCTAGCAGATATTCCCCACTCTATAGCTGTTCCCATCTCCGGTAGCTCGACTAACCCTGAAGTCACGGAACGCCTGCGCGAGATGGATGTGCATACCTCGCGCTATGAGGGGCCGACGGGCATGATCGGAGTGCTCCATGATGCCTGCCGCCATTCTCGCATTCCTGCTGCCAGTTTCTGGGCTGCGGCTCCCCATTACCTGGCGGCGACGCCAAATATTAAGGTCACAGCCGCGCTCCTGACATATCTGAGCGCGTATCTCTCTCTCGGACTCGATCTCAGCGAGCTGCAATCGGATGCGCTGCGCTTCGAAGAGCAAATATCCGCGCTGGTAGCGCGCGACCCCGAAGCTAGCGCATACGTGCGCAAATTGGAAGAGCAGGTTGCTTCTCATCAAGATGAGGAGGAAAATGCAGATGACGAGGAGGAAGAGTTCATCAATCTTGACCGCGTAGAAGGGACCGGCCCGCTGCCAAGCGCGGACTCGTTGATCCGTGGCGTTGAGGAGTTGTTACGCAAACAGCGTGAAAATGGCCCGCCACCAAACCATGCTGATGATGAAGAGGAGAGTGAATGACTATCCCCCCTTATAGCTTAGAAGATGTCTTGCAGCCACGTTCCGTAGCAATTCTCGGCGCTTCGCGCGCCCCTCATAAATGGGGGCACGTTGCTGCCAGACAGCTCATCCAGGGTGGCTTCCCTGGCGATATCTACCTTGTTACCCCTTCTGCCCCTGAAATACTGGGTCGCCCCACCTACCCCAATCTGCACGCTGTTCCTGGTCCCGTTGATCTGGCGATCATCACAACTTCATTTCAGCATGTATCACAATCGGTTGACGATTGCATCGCGCACGGTGTCAAGGGCATTACGATTGTTACCGCAGGCTTTGGCGAGACTGGTCCCGCAGGACGCGAACAGGAGCGACAACTGGTGGCCCGGTGTCGCGAACACGGGATTCGCGTCATCGGCAGCAATTGCATGGGATTGTATGTGCATCGCTCGCGACTCAATGCGCTGGGAATGGTTTTCCCGTTACCGGTGGGACCCATCGGGCTGGTCTCGCAGAGCGGAAACCTGGGGATGTACTGGTACAACCAGGCCCAGCTCGACGGCCTGGGCTTTACCACCTTTCTCAGCCTGGGCAATGCGGTGGACGTGACATTCCCCGAATGTATGCAATACCTGGCAAATGACCCGGAAACAACGGTGATCGCGGGCTACGTCGAAGCCATTCAAGAGGAAACGCTGCGTAAAGTGGCCCGAGATTTGCGCAAACAAGGCCGCTACAAGCCTGTTGTCATCCTGCTCAGCGGAGCCACCGAAGTGGGTGTGCGCGCGGCTCTGGCGCATACCGGCTCGCAAGCGACGCTGCGCCCCGACAACGACACTGGTCTGCTAGGCAGCGGAGTCGTCCGAGTCATTCGTTCCGATGAGCTTTTCCCGGTGGCACAGGCTCTGGTGATGCAGCCACCCACTCCACAGGGCAGACGCCGCATTGCGATTATCGGCGATGGAGGCGGCAGCGCCGTCGCGACCGGAGACGCATCGATCCGCGCAGGACTCCAGGTTCCTATTCTCTGTGAGGGAACTCAGCAAGCATTGCGCGCCTTAATGCCCGCCCGCGCCACCTCTACCAATCCCATTGATGTCGCAGGCGCTGCCGATGAAGATCCGTTGTCCTTTTCCCAGCTCACCGAAGTCTGCCTCAAAGATCCAGACGTGGATGGTGTGATTATCACAGGGCTTTTTGGTGGCTATCGCTGGCTATTATCGGAGGACTTCGGGGTGCGCGAAGAGATGGCGGCCCGTGAACTGGGTCGCCTCGTGCGCCATTATCAGAAACCCGTCCTGATGCAGACCGTCTACGCCCGCCACGATATTCCGGCGCTCCGCCTGTTGCGCGCAGAGAACATCCCATACTGCGAATCGGTAGAAATCACCTGCCGCGCAATGGCCGCACTGGCGGAGGTAGGGGAGTTCCTGGCGAGTAACAAATAAAGGTCAGGATGTAGGAGCAGAACCTAAAACGCCTGCTGCAATCGCTGCGCAATCTGCTGCGCCTCACGCACCATGCGCTCGATCAGCTCCTGCGCAGTCGGCACATCATTGATTAAGCCGACGACCTGGCCCGCCCAGACAAAGCCTTCATCAAGCATGCCCTCAAGGGCCGCCCGCGTATTGACCGTTCCTAATATATGCGGCAGCAAACGTTGCAACCGCTCATCGGCGGGGACGTTATCGCGCACCAGTTCTTCTTCCACCTGCAAAATTTTTTCGGCCACGGGTCCCTTCAAGACGCGCGCGGGCCGTCCAATCGCGCGTTCAACGATAACCGTATCGGTCTCGTTCGCCTCAACCAGAGCTTTTTGATAGTTGGGATGCGCATTGCTCTCGCGTACAGCGACAAAACGCGTCCCCAACTCGACTCCTTCCGCGCCCAGCGCCAGCGATGCCGCCAGCCCTCGTCCGTCAGCGATGCCGCCGCTCGCCAGCACAGGAATTTTGACGGCATCCACAATGCGCGGGGTCAGCACCATCGTGGCGATATCGTCGCGCCCCAGGTGTCCTCCCCCTTCGACGCCCACGGCAATCACGGCATCCGCGCCGAGCGATTCCGCCTTGCGCGCCGCCCGCACACCCGCAACGAGCACCATCGTATGTACCGGCACGCCACTCTGCTGAATACGTTTCAGCAGAGGCTCAGGATTGCCGCCCGTAATGCTAATGACGGCTGGCTCCTCTGCCAACGTGGCATCAAGAAAAGCATCCAGGGGGATATGCCCTATCGGGAAATTGACGCCGAAGGGCCGGTCCGTTAGACGCCGGGCCTTCTGGATATCGGCGCGCAGTTCTTCAGGCGTCGAGAAGCAGGCACAGCCTATCTGTCCCAGTCCGCCCGCGTTAGAGACGGCTGCCGCCAGTTCGGCATAAGAAAGATGAGACAGCCCCCCTTGCACGATGGGATAGCGAATGCCAACAAGGTCGGTAAAACGGGTATGCATCCTCTCTGGTAATAGAGACATCGATGGAAATCCCCTTCTTTGCAAAAAATAAGTAGTCTACCTGGATTGTTATATCACATTCCAGGTAGACGAAGTAATCAACAGCCTTGAGCCGTTACAGGCGCATCTTTGCTCAGTGCAGCGAATTGAAGAAGAGCGCCAGCAGCAGGCTCAGCACAAAGGCCAGCGCGAGAAAACTTACCACACTCCTGCGTACATAGCGGTCCATCTCAGAACCTCTTGCGGCTAAGCCCAGGTAGAATTTATCTTCAGCCGTGGCTGTTCGATGAAAGGTAGCAGGTCTTAGCTGCCCAGGAGATTGGGGACCGGGTTTATCAATAGCGCCTTGAGAGTGCAGATATACGGTGATCATCATACCGCCAGCAAACAGCAAGATTAAAACTGCCAGGGGTATCAAGCAAGTTAGCATAGCAGCCTATCTCCTTCACCAGATGCAGAGCGCCGATCCGTACCGGCAACCTGCATCTTCCAATAAATAGACGGAGCAGATCCTGCCTCATAAAATCGCGTGATGTCGTTCAGGCAAACTGCTCAGTATGCCCCTGACACGCTTGCTAGTTTTAAAAGGAAACAGATGACTATCTATTTATCAAATGGAAGAAGAACTATTTTAACCAGCATCGCCGCAGCTACACGACTTCTTTCCCAATGGTCTGCTTTTTCTGTTGCTCTTTGTGTGTCTCTAGCACATGGGTAATGGCGGAGATAAGCTCTTGAAACGTAAAGGGCTTCTCAACAAGGTGAGCCTGTGGAGCGATCCGTAGAGCGCGCATGATCTCCGAGGGAGTGGCGGCGGTGCAAAAGATAAGAGGTAAGCAGCACGTTTGAGGATGGGAGCAGAGCGATTGTAATACGTCCACGCCACCCATATCAGGCAGGTTGAGATCCAGAATAAGCACCTCGACAGGCAAAGCGGGCGGCGACTCAGGTTGAGGGCATGGCAGGTCGTTATTTTCATGCACAGCCTCTGGTAATAAGGCTTGCAAGCATTCACGAGGGTGATTGTAAACAATCACCTGATGGCCAGCATACTGCAATATAGTAGCACACAAATGAGCAATGCGTGCATTATCTTCAAGCAAACCTATTTGAGCCATAAAAGTAAAGCATTCCCTGGTTGCTTATCTACGTTTCTACCAATTGTAATGTCTACATACATTCTCTGTCAAGAAGTGCCCCATTTGGCTGAGACCTGACCTAAAGAGAGGGTCGGGAAGTCCATTTGTGGTTTGAACCCAAAAGCCGAGCTAATACGTGTTAACAGAGAAGTTGTTGTAAAAATGCAGGCATGGCTATGATGTTTGCATTGTGTATAGAAGGAGGTATGCCTTATATGGTTATTACTTTTACCACGTTGCTGCTATGGCTGTTGATTGCTATTCTTGTCGGATTTATCGGGGAGCTGATCGCGGGGCGGCGTGCGCCCGACGGCATTATTGGAGCCATCATTGTCGGATTTCTGGCCATTTTCTTGATCGTTGGCGTTTTCCACTTTGCTATCGCAGGTGAGCCAACCCTGGCAGGCGTGCCCTTAATCAGCTCGATCATCGTGGCTGCCCTGCTGGTCGTTCTCTGGAGCGGCTTCGCCTATCGCCGCGTGCGTCCGTACTACTATCGCCGTGGTGGCTATGCACGCCGTCCGCGTCGTCGCTTCTGGTAGACAACATGCCGAGAGGAAATAAGAGCAAAGGCGCTCCTATCTCCTCTCTTTTTGCCCTGATGTCCTCTATTGTGGCAGCAGATGCCTGGAGAGCAGGAAGGCGCTGAAATCGGCCAGACTCTCCACTTCTCCTTCATCGAGCATATTCACTATGCGCCTGACCACAACACGGCGCGGCTGATTGGGAGTCGTGGGCAACGTGAAGCCAATGGCGTTGGTCAACTGCGGCTCGCGGTCATTGCGAATAGCGTCTGCCATCAGTTCGAGCAGATCGGCCAGGTCAAGCTCCAGCGCATGCGCCAGGCTTTCCAGCACCTTCGCCGAAGGATATTTCTGGCCGCGCTCAATCTCTCCAACATAAATTTCTGATAACCCTGCTTTCTCGCCCAACTCCTTAATTGTAAGGCCATGCTCCTGGCGCTCCTGCCGGATTACACGCCCAATAACTTCCTGTAAATCCACCGGCTCTGGCATCTCTTCGGTCCTTCCTATGCTTAAAGCATTGCCCGCTTTTATTCTATGCTATTAGCATAGCTTATCTCTATTAGTATAGGCCATCGGCGTGCTATATTCAAGAGGAAATGATAGACAAACTGACAAAAGGAGAACAACGCTATGTTTATTGTACAACCTTCGCGTATACGGATGGCAGAACATTCTGAACTTCGTTCCTCTATACATGTCCCGATAGTCTACGAAAAAGTGGCCGTCGAGCCGAGCCGCTGGGAGTATCACGTTCTGACAGTGGATACAAGCGAGCAATCGCTGCCGACGGAGACCCAGCTCAACGAACTGGGGAAAAAGGGCTGGGTCCTGGCGGGGATGCTGGACGAACGAGCGACCGACAGAGGCAAGATGGTCCAGTTTTACTTTGTGCGACAGTCAATGGAATGATTGAGTTATCACTATCAGGTTTATCTGGAAGGAGTAGTATCATGGCATCAAGCCTGTTTGTGCCAACAGTGATAGAATCGACCGGGCGAGGGGAGCGGGCCTATGACCTTTTCTCGCGCCTGCTCAAAGAGCGCATTATTATGGTCAACGGCCCTGTTGAAGAGGGTATGGCGAACCTTGTGGTGGCCCAGCTCCTCTTCCTGGCGGCGGAGGATAACCAGCGCGAAATCAATATGTATATCAACTCTCCAGGAGGTGCAGTCAACGCAGGGCTGGGTATCTACGATACCATGCGTAGCCTGCCCTGCCCGATCTCAACGACCTGCGTTGGCTATGCCGCCAGCTTCGGTACCATCCTTTTGATGGCCGGTGATCGCGGCTTACGCCGTTCCTTACCGCATGCTCGTATTCACATGCACCAGCCACTACAGGGAGGACTCAGCGGGCAGGCGACGGATATTGATATTCACGCTCGTGAAATCTTGCACCTGCGTGATGTGTTAAATGATATCATTCATCACCACACCGGCCAATCTTTGGAGCGCATCCGCAAAGATACCGACCGCGACTTTTTCATGAGCGCGGAGGAAGCAAAAGAATACGGCATCATCGACGAGGTGCTCACTCTGGCAGAAAAGTAATCAATGCCAGATGACGAACGACAAGCGGCAAGGCGAGCGGATAGAGAAAGCTCGCCTTGCCGCTTGTTGGTCGTTTGGCTTTGCTCAAAGGTTATCCTATGTCCGGCTTACATTCTGGTTATATTCTTGCGCGGCCCGTTGCCCCAGTGTGGTCACGAACGATTGTGAGAGCGACGTTTCGCTCTCCCTCCCTTTCCAGCGATCAAGCCCTTCGGCCTTCCCTTCTCGCGGCAGCAAGCGATTTGTAATACTCATTATCTTCATTGTTGTGCCGGGGAAAAGGCCGTGGAAGCGGGCCAGCAGTTTAGCAGGAAGGGTTAAGGTGATCTCTGCTTTGTTCTTGCGTGTCGCCTGCACAATGCTGCGGGCCGCCTTCTGCGCGCTCATCGAGAGCAGAGGCAGGCTATCGACCAGGTCAAACCAGGTAAACTCAGCATGATGCTTGCCTTTGAAGATGGCATTAGCGGGAGAGCCGGTACGCATCAGTCCGGGAATCACCGTTATAACGTGGATGCCTTTTCTCTTCAGTTCGGCGTAAAGCCCTTCCGAGAAGCCAGTAAGGGCAAATTTCGCGCAGGTATAGGGGAGCAGATGAGGCACGCCAACCTTGCCTCCTATTGAACAGATATTAACGATGCGGCCCTGCTTGCGCTCAAGCATCTGGGGCACTACCGCCATTGTGGCATAGATGGCTCCCCAATACATAATCCGCATACTATCCTCGTAGTCGTCGAGCGTTTGCGCCTCTATCGGTCCCACCGTGATGATGCCTGCATTGTTCACCAGGATGTCTATCCGCCCAAAGTGCTCTGTGGCCTGATCAACGAGCTGCCTGACCTGCTCTCGCTGCGTCATATCACAGGGGATCGCCAGCACACTTACCCCCTTTGCGGCAAGATCCTGACGAGCCTGCTCCAGCTCCGGCTCCTCACGGGCACAAATGATAATTCTGCCGCCTTGAAGCGCGAATTCTTCTGCTAGCGCCAACCCCAATCCACGAGAGCCGCCGGTGATCAGAATAACCTTTCCCTGGAAATTTGGCCCAGGTCTATGGACGAATTTCCAACCGAAAAGTAAGGCTTTCGCCACATCGATTATTGTCACACGCTCCTGAGTATGTTTTGATCCCATATCATTCCCCCTGCCTTTTATCGGTGACGCCTCACGACTTTCGCCAGCGTCCTTTATATTTCCGCCCCTCTTCCGTAATACATCGTGTCCTCACGCGATCCCCCTTGCCCGGCACGAATATCGTCATACCGTGCAACCAGCTCGATTGAGCGCAGGTACTTCACCATCTTGTATCCTAAAACGGTCTCGACGCGTAGCCGCAGAGGCGCCCCATGAGGAATAGGCAGCGGCTCGCCATTGAGGTCGTAAGCCAGAATAGTTTGCGGATGCCTCGCCAGATCAAAGTCAATGACCTCATAGAACGGGTAGTAATGCACGCCATCAAGACTGTGCTCGTCGAGGCCATAGGAGGTAAAGACCAGGTAGCGCGCCTCCGGCAGAGGTTGACAACGGTCCAGTATCTCGCTGACGCACACCCCTGTCCATTTGCCAACACCTGACCAACCCTGAATACAGTTGTGTTTGGTGATCTGGGTGGTCGCGGGCAGGGCACGCAGGTCCTCCAGGGAGAGGCAGAGCGGTTGCTTCACCAGTCCGCATACTTCCAGCTTCCAATCGCGGAAGTTGTTCTGGCCCAGAACACGATACTCTTCGCTGGTGGGCGGAGCGCCATTGACCCAGAAATAGGGTGATATGTCGGCTTCTTTGTAGTGCTGCACCGACGTCTCGCCGTGCAAGAGCAATCTGCGCGTGGGATCGATCACTGACCCCAGAGCATGCTGCACCTTCCGCCGATGACGGGCAGAGTAGAGCGTTGACCAGACGTAGACGATCAGCACGAAGACCAGCGCAGCAATCGCTATCTCACCCGCTTGCGCAAAACTTGTCTGATCGCTGCCGAGCACGATGTCGCGAATGTTGTTTTGAAAGTGGACGATGAGCACCAGGGCCGTGTGAATCACGATAAAGCCCAGGAAGGCGAGCAAGCTCAAGAAATGCAAGCTGCGTCCCACCTGACGCCCGCCAAAAAGCTTGATATACCAGGGGAAACGACCGGCGACCGCAGGCGACATCGTCGCGCCCGTGAGCAACATAAACGGCGCGAGCAGAAAGACAACAGCCGCATAGGCGAGCTGCTGCAACGGATCATACGGGTGAAAATCACTGGCTGGCGGAATATGGAAGGTGATATAGGTGAGAAAGGTATGCCACGCATCAGGAAAGATAGACCAGGACGTGGGGATCAGGCGGCTCCATTCACCGGTGCCAAAGAGTAGCGCCACGTAGATCACACCGTTCAGCACCCAGAAAATGACGGTGAAGAAATGCCAGTGCCGGCCAATGCCCAGGTTCTTCCCGCCGGGCAGCGCCAGCCAGGGGGATGCGTCTATTTCGTCATCCAGGGAGGTATAAACCACATCCTTATTCACTGGCACTTTCTTTCTGGTAAATTTGATCCACTCCTTCCCCGGCGTACAGTTATCATTCCAGTACAGGCGCGGATGTGCGGCCAGGATTTGCAACCCGCTGCGAATCAGCAAGCCGATAAAGAGCAGGTTGATAAAGTGGGTGACGCGCAACCAGGCTGGAAATCCGAGGGAAGCAATCACCAGATGCATGCTCATTACTTCCTCCACAACAGAACACCGGCGATAGCCCCCGCCACGCCGCTTGCGATGAGCGAGAGCAGACCACGATGCGTATCAGCCCATAACTGCCAGCTCTTGCCGCTGGCTCTGTTATCGAAAGCTCCGTGCGCTCCATAATCGCGATTCTCGTCAACGGGCGCCCAGAGATTATCTGGACGATCAGGATCGGCTGGCTCGGAAGTCTGCTGCGATTTGTAGCCTGTTTTGCCGAGGTACCGATCACCTAGCCCCGGGAATAATTTGTTGCCCTGAATCACAATCACCGTGGACAAGCCGATGTAAAGCTGGCGACGATAGTGGTCAGCCACCCAGGAGACGCCCCTGGCAATCACCTCCGGTTGATAGATCGGCGGCACAGGCTGCGCCTTATGCGGCAGGCGACTCTTCACCCAGCCGAACTGGGGAGTATTGACGGCAGGCAATTGCACCATCGAAATTTTGACGTTGCTTTTGTCGTGGATCAGCTCGCAACGTACCGATTCGGTAAAACCCTGAATGCCATGTTTGGCCCCACAATAGGCCGATTGCAGCGGAATGCCCCGATACGCCAGGGCAGAACCCACCTGAATAATACGCCCCTGATCGCGTGGGAGCATGCGATGCAGAGCCGCCATCGTGCCGTAGACCTGTCCCAGGTACGTCACCTCCGTCACCCGCTTGAACTCGTCCGGCTTCATCTCTTTAAATGGCGAGAAGACCGAGGCCATTGCGACATTAATCCAGATATCGATAGGCCCAAAGGTTTCTTCAACCTGGGAAGCTGCCGCCTCAATTTGATTGACATCGGCGACATCCGTTGGGATCGCGAGGGCCTTTCCTCCTCGCTCCTCAACATCTTTACGCGCTCCCTCCAGCCCCTCATGTCCACGAGCAAGCAGACCGATATGCGCGCCTCGCTTAGCAAATTCGCACGCAATGGCACGCCCCACCCCGGCTGAGGCGCCGGTTACAACAACAACTTCGGGATCTTTTACAGCCATATCTATCCTCTTCAATCCGGGAGAGCAAAACATCTACTCTCACCAGCAGTTATCCGTCTGGACAATTGCGCTATTCATCATCTACATGAACATCCATCCACAACTCCCTGCCCCACCGTTTTTAGTGTAGCGATCAACGGTTATAATCTGGTAAAGACGCGGGCGAGCAGTTACGCTTTCAGAACGTAGCCGACTCCGCGCACAGCGTGAATGAGGTCGGGTCGTCCTCCGGCGTTGAGTTTGGCGCGAAGATAGTTTATATAGACTTTGATCACCTCAAAGCTGGCAGGATTGTCATAGCCCCATATACGCTCAAAAATGCGCTCCTTCGTTAACACGCGACCCGCATTCTGGATGAGCAATTCCAGCAGTTCGTACTCTCGCTTTGTTAGCGCAATGAGGCGACCCGCCCGCCACACCTGCCACATCTCGGTATCGAGGCTCAAATCCCCCACCGCCAGCCTGCGCGCAGATCGGGCGTTGCCAATGAAACGCCGCAGCCCGGCACGGATACGAGCCAGCAATTCATCAAAATCGAACGGCTTGGTAATGTAATCGTCGGCCCCGCTATCAAGCCCCGCTATCTTATCTTTGACTGCATCCTTTGCCGTAAGCATCAAGATAGGAAACATGCGCCCGCTCATATCCCGCAGACGACGACACACCTCAAAACCGTCCATATCGGGCAGCATTACATCCAGCAGCACCATATCCTGAGGGCTGTTCCGTACCTGTTCCAGCGCTGCCTCACCATCAGGAGCAATCTGCACAGTAAACCCCTTATAAGCCAGGGTCTGGCTTAATGCATCAGCAAGGTGCGGCTCATCCTCAACAACCAGTATTCGTTTCATAGCGATCTCTCCAGAGCAGATAGCATAAGACCGATTAATGAGCCAAAGAACAGCATGATGAAATACAAATTTTTTGTTCAGATTAAGTGGTCAGTGGGAAAATCCCTTTGTTGTTTTTACAGTTCATAGGTATTGCCCACAATGATTACACGCATTTTTTCTTCAAAAAGTTACCTCAACCCTGCGCATGCCTTCTGCAACGCCCTGACGTTTTGCCGATAGCTGGATTCGGCCTGCCTTTAATTATGCTCGCGACTCACATCAGGTTACTATTGCAGAAAACAACGCGACCTTCCAGCATGAAAGCTTCTGTCCGCAAATCGCCTCGCCCGTCTCGCTTGAGCACGACGGAAAAGGGGGAATACAGGCGACGTTTACCCCTCACAGAGGAGAGATGTTGCACTTTCTGCTGACAAGCAGCAAGGAGCAAGAGCAAGCGCCAAAGCCGCTATCAGAGCAAGAGTATCAAACAGCCTTTCATGAAACCTCGCACTTAGGAAGGTGAGCCAGCTTTACAGCGCCTCCTGGCATACTTGCCACGTTTGCTGCACTAATTGCGGCACCCCTTGCTCCAATAGTGTGAAAAAGGAATCATCGGTCGTGCCCGCTTTAAAGCGGGCATAGCTCCCCTCTAGCAAAATTGCCAGCTTCCACAGGGCCAGCACATGATAAAAGGAGAGGTCACGCACCGGACGACCCGTTCGTTCGGCATAATAAGCGGCAACTTCGGCACGCGTGAAAAAGCCTGGTTGCGCCGTGACCTGTGATAGCTGCGAGACGATTAACGATGAGGAATCGCCCGGTTCACGCCAGGAGGCGAGCAAAATACCCACGTCTGCCAGCGGGTCGCCCAGCGTCGCCATCTCCCAATCCACAATGGCGGCGATGCGCGGCTCCTCAAGCGCATAGATGACGTTGCCAATACGGTAATCACCATGCACAATCGTGGTCGGACCCGAAACGGGTACGCGCCCGGTCAGCCAGGCAGTAATAAGCTCTAATTCAGGCAGGGAGCGCTGGCGGGAACGCTCCAGTTGATCCATCCAGCGCCGCAATTGCCGTTGCAGATAGCCTTCGTGCTTACTCAGACTTGCCAGACCAATGGCCTGCCAGTCAACGCGGTGCAGTTCCGCTAACGTATCAATCAAAGCTCTGCTAATTGCACGTCGCCCCTCCACATCCGCTCCATATGAGGGAAGTTCCCGCTGAATCACCATCCCCGGGACGCGCTCCATCAAATAAAATGGCGCACCAATTATTGCAGGGTCGTCGCAGGCCAGTAAAACGCGCGGAACAGGCAGTTCAGTGGCATTGAGCGCATGCAGAATGCGATATTCGCGTAAAACATCATGGGCCGTTGGCAACAGCGGGCCGCGTGGCGGACGACGCAAGACCCACTCCTGCGCGCCCCGTCGCACAAAAAATGTCTCGTTGGAATGTCCCCCGCTGATGTGTTCAAGCTCAAGGGACGCATCCTCTCCGGGAAAGTGCCGGGCAAGATACTGGCGCAGGTTTTCTTCATCAATCAAGGGTGTAAGCTGCTCCATAGCATTCCCTTTCTCTGGCTAATGGGTAAGCTCGCGCAGCACATACCGCGCCAGAGCTCGCTTGTGAACTTCGTCCGGTCCATCGACGATATGGATTGTACGACCATTGACCCATAGCTCGGCCAGGGGAAAATCGTCGGAGAGGCCAGCCGCGCCAAATACCTGGATCGCGCGGTTCGCCACGTTAGTTATCAGGTTTGCCGCCACAACCTTAATCATAGCAATCTCCTTCTGCGCCACCTTCTTGCCGACCGTATCCATCATCCAGGCCGCCTTCAATGTGAGCAATCTCGCCTGCTCGATCTCTATCTGTGATTGAGCGATCCAGTCCTGAATCATCCCTTGCTCGGCAAGAGGCTTGCCAAAGGCTACGCGTGAGACTGCCCGCTGGCACATCAATTCGAGCGCGTACTGCGCCTGTCCTATCGCCCGCATACAATGATGGATGCGTCCCGGCCCCAAACGAGCCTGGGCGATGGCAAAGCCGCTCCCCTCCTCGCCCAGCAGATTACTTGCGGGAATGCGCACATCCTCAAAAAGCAGCTCACAATGGCCCAGATTATCAAAATGGCCCATAACCGGCAGGTTGCGCTTAATGGTCAATCCGGGGGTATCGCGCGGCACAATCACCATGCTCTGCTGGCGATGGCTATCGGGGTGGTCGGGATTGGTTTTCCCCATCACAATGATGAACTTGCAGCGTGCGCGAGCCGCTCCCGTCGTCCACCACTTGCGACCGTTCAGCACATATTCATCTCCAACACGGCGAATAGCAAGCTGGATATTGGTCGCGTCTGAACTGGCGACATCCGGCTCGGTCATGGCAAAAGCCGAATTAATCTTGCCATCAAGTAAAGGAAAGAGCCACTGCTCCTGCTGCTCTGGCGTGCCAAATTGCGCCAGAATCTCCACATTGCCGGTATCCAGGCAGTTAAACACTTCCGGCGCCCAGAGCACGCGGCCCATAATTTCGGCCAGCGGAGCATATTCGAGATTAGTCAATCCCGCTCCATAGACCTTGTCGGAAAAAAAGAGATTCCACAGCCCTGCGGCCCTGGCTTTAATTTTGAGCTCGTCCACAATCTCTGTATGATGGAAGGGATTACCCGCGGCGGCAATCTGGTCGCGAAACGTCTGCTGATTGGGATACACAAAGCGATCCATAAAATCGCTTAACTGACTGCGCAGCTCCTTTACGCGGTCAGAATAGGTAAAATCCATTGGTGGCTGCCCTGCCTTTCTTTGCTATTGCGAGTCCAATAGAATAGCGCGCTGTGCTGCTATATGCTATCATTGACGCCACATGGAGGACAAGATTGATGAGCACATTTGTCTCGCTCTTCCGCGGCATCAACGTTGGTGGGAAGCGCATAGTCCCGATGAAAGAACTTAAAGAGCTTTACGAGTCGCTGGGCTTCAAAGGCGTCATCACCTATATTCAAAGCGGCAACGTCGTCTGTAGCAGCGATGACGCAGACATGGCCCTGGTCTCACAACGTATCGAGGAGAGCTTCGTCGCGAAGTTCGGCTTTCACAGCAATGTCATCGTGCGAACAGCAGCCGAGCTACAGGCGATCATTGAGTGCAATCCCTTTCAGGGCCAGCCAGCGCAAGAAGCAAATCGGCAGCTTGTGCTGTTTCTGGCGCTGCAACCGGCAAGTGCTGCACTGGAAGATATTCACCAGGCATACAGCGGCCCTGAAGAACTCTACTTGATTGGTCGGGAATTGTACATCTACTATCCGAATGGCGTCGGGCGCTCAAAACTGACCCTTACACTGCTGGAGAAGAAGCTCAAAACTGCCGGCACAGGTAGAAACTGGAATACCGTGCTCCAATTGCACAAACTGAGTCAGCGATAGTTTTCATAGAAGCGTATATTACCAGCCGGTAATTTGAAAACCGGCCCAGTAGTAGGGATCAGCGTATGGACGCGCATCGGGATCTTGCTCTTCTGCTCTATTTTGAATAATCTCTTGAGCCTGTAGCGTATCAAAGCGATAGGAGCGTCCGCGCACGGCAACAAGTTGAGTTGCGTGCCATTGGCTGAGATCGTACGGTGCGGGTTCTTTTGCTGGCTCATCGACAGACAGCGATAGCGAGGATGGCGTTATTGACCACGCCTGCAATTCGCGATTGGTGACGGTACGTAGCCAGTGCTGGGCGCGTGCCAGGGCGGGCGCTGGCGGTTCGCTGTCTAGACGTGGGAACCACTCCAGAGCGAAGCGCACTATTAGCAGGTACGTTGCTTTATCATCCACCGACCATAAAGCTGCCAGAACTGCTGTGGCTCCAGCTTGCAGCATACCAACGGCAAGACTACGTACCTCGTCACGCGCCCCCTGGAGATCAAGGATGGCGGTCTGACAGGAGGAGAGAATAAGTAAACGCAAGCCGCGTAGATCAACCTGGTAACTTAACATATCGGCCAATGTCAATGTTTCCTCGTGGGCCAGGATCAATTTTGAGGAGAGGAAATTATGGGTATCGAACTCGCCATGACAGGAGGCATCCACAACGTGGCCCGTCTGGAGCGATTCGATCAGCCAGTTGCGCGTAGCCTGCCATTGTACTTTAACTCCAGATGGCCGCCCGAGCTGATCGCCGAGTTTGGCGATGGTGAATGCCTCGGCTTCACCCCAGCGCAACGCTTGCTGCGTAGGATAGGGATTGCCCAAAGCACAGATACCTGTACGCGCCACAGCAGCGTGCCTGTCAGGCAGAAGAGAGCGGGTGCTGGGCGCAACGCTGGTGGGAAGCGTCTCATTGACCGTATAGCCGTCGCTGAGCGGGATGCAGGTCAGAGGAAAAGCCGCGAGCGGTCCACAGGGGATGAGAGTCAGACTATGCGCGCCAGCTTCGCGTAGCCATGCAACGACCGGTTGCAGTATCATCTCCTGGAGGAGGGGCTGGCAGCGTTGCAATTCGCGTTGCAGCACAGCATGATTGAGCGTACCCGCAATCAAAGCGCGGTTTTCATCGCTTAAAGCACTCAAGGACGTATCCATCAGCACACTCAATTGGGGAATGGAAAGCACAAACTGCGCCGCCTGGTCAAGCGTTGCTAGATGTTCCTGCGCGATACAGGCGGCGTTGAGCGCCTCAGCCTGCTCGCGGAAAGTTGCGCCAGGCCAGGACAGTAAAAGCTCAAAGGAGTTACCACGCTGGGCGCAGTCGAAGCCGCCCGTCACATAATCCCCATCAGCGCCCACGCGCGTTTCGACTAATGAGTCTACCAATGTGTCGGTGAGAGAAGGTAAAGCCAGCGCCGCAAAATGAGGCCCGGTCTGCATAACGGAATTGGGGGCAAACACGCCTATGGCTACGCCGCCCCAGGGAGTTGCGGCGAGATAGACCAGGACATGCCCCTGACCACAATGCTCGGCGGCGTTCAGCAGCGTGGCAGCATCAAGCGTGGCGTGCAGGAAGTCAGAGGGATCTTGCGCAACGCGAATCGTTTCGACCACCGCATCGAAAGTGGCTCGGGCGGTCCGATAGTTGGCAGTACGCTCTAGCATGACCTGGCGCTGGCCGTCCTCATCCAGTCCCGACGGAGGCGCAGCCTGCAACGCGGCCTGCGTAGCGATAAAAGCCTGACGCGCCGTCGTATAGCGTTCACGCCGCTCAGGATCGTTGACGTGCTCTGGAGCGGCAGCATTAAACTGGATTGCTTCAGCCAGGCCACGCGCCCGTCCGCTTTCAATCACTAAAGCTGCCTCCTCTATGCGTCCCAATTGTGCCAGCACGAAGCCATCGCGCACAGCAGCATCGCGGCCCTCTTTGAGAATGGCATCACGACCAACTACACCTGCTCCCAGAGCCACCAGCAGATCTTCAGCCTGACGAGCAGCGGCATAAGCGTTATGGGCCGCCTGCCAGTCCTGGCGAAGCGCCTGCGTCTCGGCGCACTCAAGTTGCACCTGGCGATGCTCAGAGGGAAACGCTTCTAGCGTATAGACAGCAAGCGCCTCCTGATGTGAGGCGACCGCTAAGGCGAGATTCTCCTGGAAGCTATCGGCTATGAGAAGCTGGTAGGTCACGCCAAGATTGCGCTGGGTCATAGCATAGTCCAGAGGGGAAGCATGCAATGTCCAGATGCGTAAAGCCTCCTGATAACAGGCTATGGCCTGCTGTAGATTGGCGTGTTTCTCTCCTGAGAGACGATGCTGATAGGCTTCACCCAGGTTATTCTGCAACTTCGCATACTGATAAGGGAACTGTTCCAGCGTCCAGACGCGCAAAGCTTCTTGATAACACTTGATGGCCTGCTCCAGATTCTCGCGCCGCGTCCCCTGCATACGCACAACGTAAACAGCACCCAGATTGTTGTGCAGCATCGCATACTGGTAGGGGAAAGCCTCCAGGGTATGAACGCGCAAACCCTCGCGATAGCAAGCGATAGCCTGTTCCAGGTTGTCACGTCGCTCCCCCACCACGCGCTGCCAATAGGCGATACCCAGGTTATTCTGGTAGTTCGCGTATTCTGTAGGAAACGTTTGCAAGGCACATACACGCAAAGCCCGGCGATAACAGGCAATAGCTTGCTCGATGTTATCACGCTGCTCTCCGCTGATGCGCTGTGAATACGCGGCAGCCAGATTGTTCTGTATTTTCCCATATTCCATCGGAAACGTTTCAGGAGCGAAGATAGCCGCAGCTTGCTGATAATAAGCAATGGCCTGTTCCAGATTCTCACGTCGGTCGCCAGTGAGACGACGGATATAGGCAGTCCCCAGGATATGCAATGTTTTTGCATGCTCAACGGGCCAACCCTGTTCCGTATAAACGCTCAATGCTTGCCGACAAAAGCCAATAGACAGCTCGATATTCTCAGGCCGCTTGCCCTCAACGCGGAGCTGGTAAACCTGTCCTAGCTCTTGCTGAGCCTGAGCATACTCATAAGAAAAATCCTTCAGAGTGAAATATTGCAAGGCGGTGCGATAATAGGCAATGGCTCGCTCCAGATTCTCACGCTGGGGCTGCGCAATGCGCTCACGATAAATATTGCCCAGTGTAATCTGCAAGCTGGCATACTGGTAGGGATAATGCGCGAGAGTGTAGACCTCTAAAGCGGTTTCACAGGCGAGAAGAGCGGCTTCCATATGCTGGCTGCGCCCAACGCCAACATCATCCAGATAAGCCACCGCTAACTCGCGCTGAAGGGCGGCATACGTCTCTGGCGCGCAAGCAGAAGGCGGCTGAAGCTGTGCCAGGGCGTGGCGCAAAAATGCTATCCGAGCTTCCGCCGTCTGGTAAGGTCGCCCATGACCCTGCAACTCGACGAATTGACGCGCTACCAGTTCCAGACCCGCAGGTAGATCAAGCATGAATGCATTATGTGCCTGCTGGTTCGATTGAGTATATTTATCAGAGCTGAAGTGCTTCATGCAACAATATTCCTCTCATATTTATACGCAAATAGCAAAAGCTCACTTTATTATAGTCTATGAGATAAACGAAAACTATTCTTAGAAATAGTAGGCAAAATTTATGCACTCCATACCCCCACATATTTGTGGGTTTTCAGGAACGGAACAGCCAGGTTATGCTTTCAGCAGAAGGAGAGACACATATGATGAACGATCATGCAATGCCGCAGGGCGGCTGGAATCTGTTTGCCCGTGTGCTACAGGAGATTCTGGCAGTTCATGGCGTGGGGCTGGGCCATTTAGATGACCGTGCGCATATTCATCGTGAGAAGGTGCGCCGCTTGCAGCGATCTCTCAAGATTGCCAAAAGCTTTCCCGTTTTGAACATTGATGAGATGGAAGAGGTTATTGCGGTTTTCGGGCTCAATCGCACAGAGAAGATACGCCTGCGAGCAGCTCTCCTTGCTACCTCTATCGAAGAAACTTTGATGGATCGCATTCATCCCCAGGACGCACTCAGGGCGGCTGAGCAAATTCTGGGCATCATCGAACTGGCGCTTCAGGAACACGCCCACGAGCTGGCAGGGATTGGCGCTGTCAAAGGAGGATCGGCATTGTCGGCAGAGGATGAGATTGATCGCAAGCTGGGTAGCGCGCTCAGCGCCATTGATCACGCGACGCTTGCCCTGCACTTGAGCCGCAACGCCGACTCCCAGACCGAACGCATCGAGCGCGCTCAGCAGGCATATACCGGCTTTACGCTGGCGCTCAACGAACTAAACAACGCTGCTCCTGCTCTTAAAGGTGGTGACGTCTGGCAAGTCTGGCACACTGAAGCTCAAAAAGGGATGTTTGCTGCACAGCAGCGACTAAAATCATTAGGCTTGTAAATCTCGTCATGCTTTATCAGTATCGAAAGGAAAAATAGACAGCTATGTCACCATCCTCTCTACCTCTACAACGAAAGAAAAACCCTTCAAGCAGAATGTTCGGGCTGCTGAGCGTAGGCGCGTTCCTTGTTGTTCTTTTCCTCACCAGCGCATGCGGCACCAACCCCAACCTCGGCTCCGGCGGTGCTGGCTTCGGCGGAGGTAGCAGTACAGGTCCTTTGACAACTACACCTGGCACCTCCACAGGTGCCACGCCGACAGCCGCGACAACAGCCACAACAACAACGTCGGGAACGACCTCCATCAACGTCACAATCACCTATGCCAGCGTAAAATTCACGATTGTCGATACTGAACAGGCGAGCTACTTTACCGATGACAGTAGAACCAGCGCGGATAAGCCTGGTGCGCTGCGGATCGATATGAAAGAGGAGAACACTTCACAAAACAATTCGTCGTACTACCTCTCTGGAGCGGTCCACCTGCTTATGCCCGATAATACCAGCGTCGATCTGCTGAACGCGAAAGACGCGTATGGACCCGAGGCGCTGGTATCACGCACCGACTGGTTTGATTTTGCCGTCCCCCTCACAGTTGATGTTAAGCAGCTCACACTGCACTTCGGCACGGCCACCGAAACGCCCATCGACGTTCTACTCGCTCCCAATAGCGACGTGAGTAAATACCAGGCGAAGGTCTCGACCCCGAACAAGCAAACGCAATATACCAATGGCAGTTGGACTACAAATTGGACAATGACCGGGGCTTCATCGCAGTTGAGCTATGAGGGTAAACAGGCGGATAAAGGAGATGTCTACGTGGTTGTCTCCCTTAAAATAGACAATCCTTCTAGTAAGGATTACAACGGCTACGCCAGCAGCCTTCTGCGTCTACAAGCCGGTAGTACAGTCGCCCCTCCTGCATCCTGGACCATCCCGTTCAGCGTCCCTGCGGGTACAACGAATGCAACAGGAGACGTGGCCTTCCTCGTCCCCGAGGGCAACACTGATTTCACCATGACCCTGCTTGCCGATCCAGCCGAAGGGACTCATCAGGCTACCATCAGCTTCCAGATCCAATAAATCACGAGAGTATGGCTATAAGATAGCCACACATACGAAAAATGCAGGCATGCCGTACAACATGTCTGCATACAATATTGCACTCTATCTATTCTTCATACCTGATTTGTCAGCAAGCATGAAAGTTTTTTCATATAACCCCTTCTCCTGTTACCGCATGCACGCATCTGCGTTGTTACAAACATAGAACAAATGTATATTTTGGGAGCTGAAAATGATAGCTGAGATGTTGGTAGTCGGGGGAATTGTTAGTGTGCTGATTGCAATTGTGTTGATGACGCAATTGGTCACGCTAAAAATGCAGCAGCAGAGCTTGGACAATATTCACGCGCAGCAGTATGCCTGGGAACGAGCACAGGAAGTACGTCAGCAACGGGGGCAGGCGATACTGGAAAGCTATACTCGTGAAGCAGAAAAGAGGCTGATCGCTCAAGTGCAACAGATATACATGCAGTGGCAGGTATGGGCGATGGAAGACGCTGCTCGTGTGCAGGATTTAACGCAGCAATACAAGTCTTCGGCAGAAAAAGTTCGCATGGCATATGAGTTGGAGCGCATCCCCCATATCGAGGAAGCTCCACTGTCAGGACAACAACAAAGCAATGGGATATCCTGGCGCCCAATCAACTTGCCAGGTGCTGATCTCTCTAAATACGATCTATCTTATCGATACCTGAGACAGGCAAACCTGAGTAATGCCCGGCTCGCCAATACTAACCTGTACATGGCCGATCTCGCGGGAGCATGCCTTGCGGGAGCCGACCTTACAGGAGCTGATCTCTCTGCCGCCAACCTTGCAGGAACTGATTTGCGCGGAGCAAACTTGACCGGAGCCAATTTCCTTGTTGCCGATATGCAACAAACGCTGCTCGCCGACGCTTATCTGCTGGCCGCGCGCAATCTCACTGTTGACCAGGTGTGCGGCGCGATCATCGATGAGCACACACAACTGGACCCGGAGGTTGATATTACCAGGCCGCGCATGCCTAGCATCGGTAAGGCAAGCGTTAACGATCCTCATGCGACGACAAACGTCTCCACAAAAGAGCAGGCGGCCTCACAGCAAAACTGGCAGCCTGCGAATATCGAGACGCCGCTCCCCCCGCAACCTCCTGTGGAGACGCCACTGCCCACTGAGCCTAGCACTCCGTTGCCGGGCATGGTTACGGAAATCTCACCCGCTTGCCAACCAGCGCCGGAGACAGCCTCAGTGACTACGTTCTCGTCTGGCGCAGATAACTATCGGCCTGAGCAAAGGGAAGGCGGTTTGTCAGTCCATCCATCAGGGCATTCGCATATCAGAGCAAACAAGGGTTTATCCAGGGGGAAATATCGCGACAAAAAACGAGCAAAGGCCAGTTAACTCCAAAAAACTACCATCACCCGCAGGTTTTAACCCCTGTGGAATGTCATTACCGTTAAAGTACCTGGAAAGCACAGGTGGCATTCGCGTTTTTCTCTTCAAGCCATTGAAATACACTCTCTGGTCTACAGAGAGGGCGACGATAAGGGTGGATTTTCCAGGGCTAAACTCCGTCATAAAACGCTAGATTTTCAATTACTAATTTTGCTATACTACAGAACCATAATGCAAAGAAAATTTTATGACCCAGAGGATAGCAAAGATGACAAGTGAACAACAACTTTCACTGACGGGCAAAGTTGCCCTGGTCACCGGGAGCGGGCAGGGCATTGGTCGCTCAGCAGCTCAGCGCCTGGCCCAGGCAGGCGCTGATGTTATTATCAATTATCGCAGCAATGCAAATGCCGCCGCCGAAACAAAAGCATCCATTGAGGCATTGGGCAGACGCTGCATCGCTATCCAGGCCAATGTAAGTCAGGAGGAAGAGGTGGCACGGCTCTTTTCAGAAGCAACAGAGGCACTCGGCCCCATTACGATTCTCGTCAATAACGCAGGCACCACCCGCGATAAATTGATCCTTCAAATGTCGCTTGCCGATTTTGAACATGTGATAGATAGCAACCTGCGCTCCGCGTTCCTTTGCACAAAAGCGGGGCTACGTAGCATGATGAAAGCGCGCTGGGGCAGAATTGTTAATGTGACGTCGGTCGCCGGTCTGCTGGGGCCTGCGGGACAGGCCAACTATGGCGCATCTAAAGCAGCTATCATCGCTCTTACCCTCAGCACAGCGCGCGAAATGGCCAGCCGCAACATCACAGCTAATGCGGTCGCACCAGGGTTTATACCAACCGAACTTACATCAGTCTTAAATGAGCAGCAGCGTCAGTTTATGCTCGAAGCCACCCCACTGGGACGCTTCGGCAGCACCGAGGAGGTGGCAGCAGCGATTGGGTTCCTCTGCTCTCCAGAGGCAGGATATATTACCGGGCAGGTTCTCTGTGTTGATGGCGGTATGGCGATGCATGTCTAAAACATTGCAAAATCCGTGAAACAAGTTAGCGGTGGACCCTCTCTAACTCTTTAGCACACTTGCAGTTAAGGAGGAGATATCTATGGGTCTCATAGAAACAGAAGAAACCAATCTTTATACATTTGAACCGTTCGCAGCTCACGCATTTTACACTGAGGTTAATCGCTCCCTTGTCAGGCAGGCGCTGGCTCACCTGCCTGGCAGCGACTCTCTCACGATTGTGGATATGGCATGTGGCACGGGAGCTATCACGCGATTAATCGCGGAGGAAATGGCTCTGCAAGGACGCCTGCACTATATCCACCTTATCGGAATCGATCCCTCTGCAGAAGCGTTACGACGCGCTCAGACCGGCATGGCCGAATTGGGATTACAGGTACGCGCCGACTTTATTCAGGGAGAAGCCAGCGATCTCCCCAATATTCTCCAGAATGCCGATGCCGCATTTTTCTGTAACGCGATTCACCTGATCCCCGATAAATTCACCGTCTTGCAACAAATGGCAAGCCTGCTCGCCCCTGGCAGAATTTTCGCCTGCAACACCGCCTTTTTCGAAGGGACGTATGTGCCAGGAACTGAGCGCTTCTATCGGCTCTGGACGCGCCGGGCTGTCGGCTGGCTGAGAAAAGAGCATCCAGAGGCCCAGCTATCACGCGAGGCGAAAGCGACGGCAATGCAATGGCTTAGTACTGAAGGCTACATTGATCTGCTGAAGAAAAGCGGCTTTGGCAAGGTGGAGGCCGAGCAAACGACGGCCCAGATCTCCCTTGACGCCTGGCGAGATATCGGCCAGTACTGGCTTTTTATTGAAGGGGCGCTACCCGGCGTACCACTGTCCCTCGGCGCAGCCGCGCTCAAGTCGGCAGTCTATCAGGCGGGAGAGGAACTGGCGCTAACCCAGGTGCCACGCATCTGGCTACAGCTTGTCGCGACCAGAAGCTAACAACCGGATACCACGATGATATGCTACAATAAGCATGCAAAGCACTATTTCGCTTTGTTTATGGCTCTCTCCAGGATGGATACTATCCGTATTCCGCATCCAAATTAGCAGAACAGGAGAACATGCATGCAGTGGGAGGTTGCAACGACTGCCTTTCTAGCCTCCGCAGTTGAGTTTGTCGAAGCTTTTACTATTGTTCTGGTCGTCGGCGTCACGATTAACTGGCGCAGTTCGCTGATGGGCGCATTGGCTGCTGCCGCAACCCTTGCACTTATTATTGCAACTCTCGGAGTGGCACTTGTTCAATTTGTCCCCATTGATATTCTGCGCCTGACCGTCGGCGTGCTCCTGGTACTTTTTGGCCTGAAATGGCTTAAAAAGGCCATTTTACGCTATAGCGGCCTTAAAGCCTTACATGATGAAGAGGCAATTTTTGAAGAGACAATGGCGGAATTACGCGCACGCGGCGAGACCGTCTCTCCCCAGATACATCCCTTTGGGGTGGCTCTCTCCTATAAGGCAGTCCTGCTGGAAGGCCTGGAGGTGGCCTTCATCGTGATCACATTCGGCAGTAGCGCCGCTAGCAACGTCTGCACCCAGACATGTGGCATCAATTCTGCCGCCATAGGGGCTGCGGTCGCTGGCATCCTGGTGATCCTGGCAGGCGCTCTGGTGCGTGCGCCCCTTACCCAGGTGCCGGAAAATACGCTGAAGTTTGTTGTCGGCATTATGTTAACCACCTTTGGCACCTTCTGGGCCGGTGAAGGATTGGGGGTCGCGTGGCCTTTCGCCGACGCCTCATTGATCGGACTGGCAGCCCTCTATCTGCTCGCTTCCTTCGTGCTGATTAGCTGGCTCAAGCAGCGCAAGCAACAGCGCCTGGCATACACGCAGGCCAGCAGCCAGGCAGCCGTAGCAGGGCAACAGGAGGTAAAGCCGTGAATGTCATCAAGGCCATTTATGACTTCCTCGTCGGCGATATGATTATCCTGATCGGCGTTATCATTACCGTTATCGTTCTTGCGCTCATCAATAGTATACCCATCCTGGCTTCGCTGCGGGTAGCTTCTGGTGTCCTTCTGATTATTGCTGTACTTGGCACATTAATTGCTACGCTGAATCGAGAAACAAAAGCCAGAAAGTAGCCATGAGGAACGAAACTGTAGATTTTTCAGCGGTAATCTCTACAGTCTTCGTTCCTCATCTCCTGATCCTTGCCAGGGCTTTTCAGTTTTCCTCTCCTCTTGCGAGCATGACGAAAACTGAAAAGCCCTGTGATTCTTGCTCAGGGCTTCGCCAAAGTCGCTGCACGCGCTGACTGCTCGCGCCAAAGGCGCTCACAGGGAGAGGAAGGTGCTGGCGGTGGGCTGTGCCCACCGCCAGCACCTTCCTCTCCCCAACGGCTCGCAAGCGAGCCGTTCAGGATGAAAAGACAACGTTTGCGAAGCCCTGGATTCTTGCCAGGGCTGTTGCAAAGTCGGGAATAAAGTCTGCCAAGCGGGGGTCAAGGGGGCGGCAG
>DASRHT010000074.1:0-40951 GCA_035650355.1 Ktedonobacteraceae bacterium | reverse complement strand
AACTGGCAGGCGATCTTGTCCTATCGCGGGCCAGAAGCTCCTCCTCTTGATTGTCCGCTGCTCATCGAACAGATGAGTGTGATGCAGCTCAACGCGCCTGATGGTCGTCAGGGAGATCGCTATCACACCTGGCAAAAACCCGATGCGTTAGCAGAGCGCCTGATTCGTCATGCCACCCGTGCAGGAGACCTGGTCCTGGATTGTTTTGCTGGAACAGGCACCTTTGTCCTGGCCGCCCATCGTCTGGGCCGCCGTGCCCTGGGCTGCGATCACTCGGCTGAGATGCTAGCCCTGGCCCAACGGCGCGGCTGCGAAATTGAGGAGGTATCTCATGAGAGATGAGGTTCGCAGCGATTTCGAGCGCAGTGTACGGGTCCTCCGAGACATTGTCTTCCCCACGCTGCGGCTATCCTGTCCAGATTTTCAGGGCATGGAGATTGAGGTGCTGCTCCACCACCGGGATCGTTTGCATTATGACCTCGATACTATTGCGGGAATCGATGCATACTTGCGCACGCCGCTCGGGTTACGCACCATTGCCGCCAGAGTGCAATACGGGGGACTCCATCGCACCTTTACGATCCGGGTCGCCCGGCCCAAACAGGCCGTGACTGAACTGCACAAGCGACTCAGCCAGGTAGCCAGCCGTGACAGCGGCACCCTGTATCCCTACTGGACGTTGCACGCTTACGTGACCGCTGATGGCAGCAGGCTGTCCCACGCGGGTCTGGCCAAAACAAGCGAGCTCTACGTCTGGCTCGCCCAGCAGTTTGCGCTGCTCGACCCGCGTGAGCCACATGAGCCATTGATGTCGAGGTTCAGTCGCGAAGGAGAACGGTTTTTGGTCGTGCCCTGGGATATCTACCGGGCCTCGGGTCATTACTTTTTCGAATATAGCAGTCATGATGCAACGACCGCGCGTCAATAAGCCATTGGCAATCATCTTCAGAAGGGACGTGTTTCGCTAGTATAGAAAGAAGAGGCGTTCTTGCATGGAGAGCAAGCAGCCTTCACGGCCTTCTCAGCGCCAGCGCTCATCCTGGCAAGCAACCCAGCATCAACGGCTCCATTTGCTGCCAGGCCCTCCTATCGCCGGCCATCAGATCCAGCACAATGAGCAGAATCATACTGTGGTGATCAACGGCTTGATGGTGCGCTGTACCCCGGATGAATACGCGCTCCTGCTCACGCTTCTGGAGCACTACGGGCAGCCTGTCCTGTTTGACGAATTGATCGCCCGGTTTCAGGATGCCTCACTCACCGACTCAGCCCTCTTGAAAGCGGCGAGAAGAAAACTGACCTGTACGCTTTCCGACTTGCGCCACAAACTCTGGCCAACAGATTTTACTATTGTGCGGGTCGTGGATGTGGGCTACCTGCTGTTGCATCAAGACAACCTGTGGAGTCTGGCGCATACCAATGACGAGCGTCAATAATCTCATATTCATTGTGCTCTTGCTCATCAATAGTACTTTCACGACTGAAGAGGAGATCATCATGGCAAAAAGTCGCAGTATCCCAACCGACCTGCTTTCCGATCCTGATTTCATGGAACTGGAGAGCGATACGCAGGTGATCCTGCTCTTGTTGGTCCTGGCTGCTGATGACGAAGGACGTGGCCGGGCGCATAGCGGGATGCTGGCGCGCCATTTTAATAAACCCGTCGAATGCATCGAGGTGGCCCTCGCGACCTTGATTGAGTTGGAATTGCTCACCTGTTATGCCGTTGGACGGCATCGCTATTACTATCTCAGACGCTGGGGAGCATGGCAAACCTTGAGCAAGCCAACGCCCTCTCGCTTCCCACCTCCACCGGCATCGGTCCCCTCGGAAGCAGTCATGATAGCCGCACCCAGGGAAGCCCAGCATTTCCCAGGGGAAACCTGGGCAGAAGATGAAGGGGAAGGGAAGGGAAAAGAACAGGAACAGAATCCAGAAGAGAAGATGAAAGCGGAAGAGGATGTGCCAACTAGCATTACCCGGTTTCCTCACCGCGCACGCGCTCCCCATACCCAAGAGGATCTCTGTTCTCTCCCCTCCCCAGCGCCAGCCACGCCAGAAGGGAATGCATCGTATCACCCCGATCAGCCCCAGACATCAGCGGCACCGCTTCAGCAGGTGGCCGAGATTCTTCACCTGCCCGTGACCGACTCCTTGAGCCGCCTGGTCACAGAATACGCCACCTTTGGGTCACTGGCACTTCAGGGAGAAGCCGACGCCGCCCACCAATGGATTACCGATCCCAACCGCAATCACCACAACACCCGCATGAGCGTGGCCTTTTTTCGCCGCTGGCTCAAGCGCGAACAAGAGATGCGCGAGCAACGCCACAGAGACACAGAATTGCAGGTAGCGCCATTACGAGCGACGGGAACTACCGGAGCGATAGGCCCTGTTGGGAAGATCCCCTCTGAGCTTCGACTAGGCAAGGAGTTCCGCTTACCCAGCCTGATGCATCTGGCAGCAGAAGATCAACAAGCCCGAGGAGGACGACGCTAATGGAGCGGCTTTTACCACACAACATTGAGGCCGAGTGCGGAGTACTGGGCAGCCTCATCATCGACCCGGAGGCGGTAACGCTCGTCGCCGATTGGCTTCACCCTGATGATTTTTATCGGGAGACGCATCGAATCATCTATCGAGCGATGATCGACCTGTATGAACGCAACGAGCCAGCCGACTTCATTACGCTCTGCGATCTGTTAGAGCAGCTAGGCCATCTGGAGCAAGTGGGTGGTGCCAGTTCCCTCACTTCCCTCATCAGTGGCGTTCCCACCAGCGGTAATGTCATCTATTACGCGCAAATTGTGGTACAGAAAGCGGGCTATCGTCGTCTGATTCACGCGGCAGGTCAGATTGCAGCTCTGGCCTATGAAGAGACGGAAGGAGCTCAGGAGCAGGCGGAACAGCTCCTCTTTGCCCTCCACCGACGTGCGACGCGGGAGTTCATCTTGCTGGAAACGGTCTTGCTGGAGTGCCTGCATGATCTGGAGGCCCTGCAGCAGCGCGAGCAGCGTTTGCTAGGGGTTCCTACCGGCTATCAGGGACTCGATGCCGCCTTAGGAGGAGGACTTCAACGCTCCGATCTGATCATCTTAGCTGCACGTCCGGGCAATGGCAAAACCGCTCTGGCCCTCAATATCTCGGCCCATGCTGCTCTCAAAGCAGGCAAGCGGGTCGCGTTCTTTAGCCTGGAGATGGGAGCCAAACAGCTTGGCTTGCGCCTGATCGCCATGCACGCTAAACAAGATCAGCGTCGCCTTCGTCTCGGGCTCATCGATGATTGGGACCAAGTGGTCAGCGCGATGGGCACGCTCTCAGAAGGGGCCATTTGGATTGACGAAACTGCTGGGATCTCGCACACCGAGTTCCGCAGCAAGCTCCGGCGGTTGCATAGCACGCAAGGCATCGATCTGGTTGTGGTGGACTATCTCCAGTTGATGCGTGCCTTGCAGAGTGAGGGTAAACGTTTCGCAGTGCGTGAGCAGGAGATCGCCGAGATCAGTCGCACGCTCAAGGCGGTTGCTAAAGAACTCAATGTGCCGGTACTGGCACTAGCACAGCTCAATCGCGCGCTGGAAACGCGCCAGAACAAGCGACCGCAACTCTCGGATCTGCGCGAGTCTGGGGCGTTGGAAAACGATGCGGATGTAGTTCTGCTCATCTATCGAGAAGATCTCTATCAGGACATCAAAGACCCGGAGAAGAAAAACACGGCGGATCTCATCATTGCCAAACATCGCAATGGCCCAGTGGGAGAGGTGCGCCTGCGCTTTGATCCGAGTCGCACGAGTTTTCACCAACTGGATTGAGAATCGCTTGTTCGCTTATTGAAAACAGAATGGGAAGGAGGGTCGAAAGCCACAAAAACGACGAAGAGATCGCGAATGAGGAGCATGAGCCTGCCTCACCTCTTGTACGAGAGATAACGCTCCCTGGAAAGCCAGACATGCATGCTGAAGCGAATACTGCTGATACAACAGAGAGGAACGATCTTTGGCGAAACGATGCACAGCTTGCGGCCTGGCCCCTTAGCGATGCCTCACTCGCAGCAAACACTGCCCTCAAAAAGTTTTTCGAAAGGAGGAAATATGGACCAGGAGCACGCACTCACTCCTGCCAAACGTCAACGTCTGCTGAAAACCTACGGGTCCCCAGCAGGATACACCCATGCTGAGTTAGAGTCTTTTCTTGATTTGTTCTATGGCCTGTTTAGCCATGCCTACACGGCGGCACAATTACGTCAGATCAAGGTCAGCGATCCATTTGATCGTTCAGAGACCCCACGTCAATTGACGGTCAAAGAAATGGCCGATTGGTTAGAAGCATTAGTCTCCTGAAGGACAAGGAGGGACTCCCTACAAAAATACGTATTCAGCAGACGCAGCCTCTCTTCATGGGGTTCTTGAGTTCCTCACAGCAAGAACCCCATGAAGAGAGGCTGGTGCTTTATCTCTCAGGGTGCTTCTTTGTACTCGTCGGACGGAAACCACGCCTGCGTGTATCTCGTGGTCCGGGCATGCGCGTGGGTAAGTGGTCACCAGGGCTATACTTGCGTTTTTGTCCCTGGATCATCTTATCATTCATGTGCATGTACATTTTCACCGTGGCAATATCTTCGTGTCCCAAAAGCTCCTGCAAGCTGAAGGGATCACCGCCTTCCTCCAGGTAGCGCAGCGCAAATGTATGGCGGAAAATGTGTGGGCTGATGCATTTATCGGTGATGCCCACACGCTTCTTTAGCCGAACAAAGAGTAGCACAACCCCATTGACCGTGAGCGCACGGCGGGTCTCCGAGAGAAACAGATGGTCCTCCCCTGAACTGCCCCAATCTGCCAGTTCTTCCTCGTCTGGACGGTGCTTGTCCAGATAGTAGAGCAGGTGGCGCTGACAGTTCTGGCCCAGGGCGATCTTGCGCTCCTTTGACCCTTTCCCCATGACGATGATCTGCCCTTTCTTGCGATCAAGATCGCCGATGCGCAAGCCACAGAGTTCAGAGAGACGAATGCCGGTATCATAGAGGACCCAGAGCATGGCGCGATTGCGAGCCGCTGCACGGTCGGCCAATCCTCCCACCTCGCCTGGAGGGGTACACGCCAACAAGAGTTGCTCAAATTCTTCTGGTTCGATCATCCTGATCAGAGGTTTGCCCACTTTGGGAAAGGCCACACGGTCAAAGGGACTACGCTCAATGAACTCCCGAGAGACCAGCCAATTACAAAAAGCGCGGGCAGATCGTGCATAGGTTTGGATCGTGCGCTCAGATCGTATTTTCCCGCGAGCAGCCGGTGTTTTGCGCATGAAGGCAAACCAAGCGCTGACATCTGAGGAGTCAATCTCGCCGACGAGTGTGATCCCCCGCTGCTGTGCCAGAAACTGCTGGAAGAGGCCAAGCGCCGTCTGATGCCATTGCAGCGTTTTTGGGCTATGGTTGCCTCCTTCGTGATCTTGTAAATAGTCCAGGATAGCCAGGTCGATGGTCGTCATAGCGCGCCGTTTGGGCAGAGCGAGTTTTTTGCGGGAGATGGGTACTGGATGGTCCTGTGGCAAGTCTTGCTGCCTGGCTTCATCCCGAGCGTCTAATTTTGCTCGTTGAGCCGCTGCGCGGGCTGCGGTGACACGTTTCGAAGGACGAATGTGAGATCGATGGTCCATAACGATAGGTTCTCCTTTAGGTAGGAACGACAGGAGACAGGTGGGAAGAAACATTATCCTGGAGCAGAACGTCGCAACCCCCTCTACGGCAGATTGTTACACGCTCTCTGGGGCAGATAGTCGTTGAAGGCGTTTTCGCCAAAAACGCCATCGCCCTCCAGAGGGACGGTTCTTCGCCTGTCTGTGTCAGACGGCGTGTCAAGCGCCTCCAGAGGAACGATCTTTGACGAAAAGCGGGAGACGGGACTCGAACCCGCGACAGCCTGCTTGGAAGGCAGGAACTCTACCACTGAGTTACTCCCGCATTAGTCGGGGTGCGCGGACTCGAACCGCGGACCTCCTGGTCCCAAACCAGGCGCGCTACCAACTGCGCTACACCCCGCTAAGCTAAACGTGCCTGAACTATAACATGCTTTTCATCTCTTGTCAAGTTGGGTGAGCGCCAGATTTTTGCAACAGAAGGGGGATGGCGAAACAGCCCGCGTTTCCAGGGATGATGAGCAGAAGGGCAAGATGATCCAGGCAAGGTGGCCGCAGGTTATGCCTGACAGAGGAACGGAGAGGGCAAGGGAGGCGTCGGGACAAGAGTAGGGGGACGGGGAAAATCCAAAATGCTACAGCATCAGGGCAATGCAAATCAATAAAGCCTTGAACCCAAACTCCCTCCCCGACACATTTTGGGAGGAGGAAAGCAAAAGAGACAAAGAGATCGTCTCAACAAGAAGAAAGACAAAACATCATGTTGGAGGACGATCTCAATGGATGCACCGGTTCTATTATGGCAAGGATGGAAAAGACAGGTCAAGGAGCTGTTTCCTGGCTTACATGGGCATCAGAAAACGATGCTGGTCCTACTGGTCATCGGCATGGTGCTGGCAGGAAGTGCCGTATCGCAGCGGGTGGCCGAAGATCTCAGTGGACGCGGACTCAGTCTGGCGAAAATGCCAGGTATCGAACGACGCTGAGCGCGCTCGATCAAGTAGCAGGACAAGTCCAAGACATGGAGTGTACGTTGCTGGCTGATCGCGGCCTGATGGGAGCGCCTCCTATCTTGCTGACGATATTCGCGAAAAAATTGCCATGTACCAAGCAGGGATGCCTGTCAACTTGCCAATCTCCGACGAAAGCACTTACTATGCAAACTTCGAGGCGGAGTTCCGCAATTTCTGGAGCAACAGCAACTACTACTGTATCTTTGCCGATTTAGGCTTCCTGCCAGATCATCCATTGCCGGAATTGACCTACCGGAAAACGTCAATTATGAGCGTCGAGCCACTTTCTTGAGAAGATTAAACAGCAGCAGCAAGAACTGGTCAGAACGCTTCCAACCAACTACGAGTATCTTTACCAACTTCATGGGAAGTAGCAGTAAACAAGGGAGGTTTTCTCCTCCAGCAATGTGAGCGGACTCTTTCATGGCACTTACGAGGAATCTCGTCCTGGATACGAGATTTCTCGCAAGATTGCTGAACGCGTCACGCGCCTCCAAAAGTTACAATGAGATCAGTTCCATAGCCTAGAAGAAAGCCGATCAGTAAACCCCACATCACGATTTCAGGCGCACCGAACCGCTTTGCCTGGCCAAGCAGTTCCGCAACAACGTAGATAATCGCACCCGCAGCCAACGCGAGAAAGAGGATGAACACCTGTGGCGAATTGAAGGTCATGCCGACGGCTGTTCCCAGAAAGGTCGGACCCCCGCCGATCAGTCCTAAAAGCGTCATGAAGCGCCAGGAAATGGGCTGACCACTTAAAGGGCCTGCGATGCCAAATCCTTCGGTCATATTGTGTAAGCCAAAGCCAGCTATCAGCACTATGGCGAGTTGAAGCGCCCCAATCCTGGCAGATTGTCCAATTGCCAGTCCCTCGGAGAAATTATGCAGGCCAATCCCGACGGCGATGAGCAGTGCAAGCGTGTGGGGGGCGTGTTCCGTTTTCCGGGCCAGAGAGGTCACGACGGTCGAGATCCTGGAAGAGTCACCAGCGGTCTGAGGCGCGGGGCGCACCTTAGGGCGCCCAAAGAGCAGACGGTTGAAGTAGACCAGCCCGACCGAGCCCAGCCCGATACCGCAGACGAGCAAAAATACATCCAGAGAAAACACCCCTGTTCCCGTATGGTGGGCCCGTACCTCATCTAAAGCCGCGTTGATTGGATCGCTTGCTTTGCTCAAAACATCAAAGAGCAAAAAAATGAGGATACCCGTAGCCAATAGATTCAAAAAGATTTTGAGCCATGATGGCAGGGATTTCAGGAAGACCAGAGGCAACCCTAAGAAAATCGTGCATCCAGCGAAAGCCCCCAGCAGAAGAATCGTTGCAGTAGACATCAAGTATTCCTCTCACATACGTTTGTTCTGGGAGAGACCTCTTGAAAAGGCGCTCTAAATACGCCTTATCGAGCACACACGCCAGGCGCACAACCAGAACAGAAGTCCATGCCTGCTCCTCGTTCGGTTGAGCAGGATGAGATTCCCCGCTCGTAAGGGCAGAAGGCTAGCATCGCCCTTACGAGAGCCGGGGAACAACAAGGGCTGCTACACGCCGATAGGGTTCCGCTCTACGCTGATCTCCTCCGAACCATGAGCGGGGAACGTGACCCCAATGCAAGCCGCGAGCACACATAGCAACCAGAAGGTGGGATGACCTCCAACGAGCACCAGGACCAGAGCAACTCCGGCCACCGCTCGCAGAGTCCCAGTCATCATCCGCAGGTCATCACGGCTACCTGCCTCAATGAGTCGTCCCCCCAACAGGAGGCTACCCAGCCGAGGCAGCCCATAGGCCAGCAGCAACCAGATCAGCCCCTGTGTTCCGCCTCCAGTGAGCAGGAACCAGGGCAGCGCCACAAAGAAGAGCGCTTCACCTATGCGAGGAGCCTGCTTCGGCCAATTGAGGCGGGAGGAGCGCACGGGGCGAGCCGTAATAAGGCGGCTGGAGCTCTCCAGCCAGGACGGGGTTGCCTCCAGGGATGGCTGGGTCGGCAGCATGCTGCCGGGAAGTTCCCCAAGCCGACTCTGTTCTAAAGCCATAGTTGTTCTCCGTTTCTTCTATACATGTAGAACCAGCCAGAGCACCAGGACGAATGCCAGCCAGCAGAACCCAGAGAGCACGCCCAAACAAAGCGCACGGGAGATGGCTCTGTATAGTGGGGTAGATCTGTATTGTTTTTTCATACTCTCCTCATTCATTCTCTATTTAAAGTTTACCATGAAGAGGGTTCCTGGAACGTTCCCAAAATGTTCCCGCCCCCTTGCTTAAAGTTCGGAACTTTTTAAGCAAGGGGGCGGGAACATAATCACTAATGATGGCCTTGAGCTGTCCCGGTTTCAGAGCCAGGCGCTCATCAATCTGTGTCTCGGCAGGCTGCTCATACAGCAGAGTACCTCCTTCGCGTGTGAGCTTATCGGTGATCAGTATTTTGACAGTTTCGACACTCTCCGCCTTCACTGGCGCTGCATTCTGTATCTCCGTCACATGCTCCTCCTATTTCTTGAGCAGAATAGCTCCTCTGCTCTCAACAGTGTCAAAAGTGGGCAAGGGCAAACTCAATGGCACTGCAAACTCATAATCACTCCAGGATTTGATCGGAAGCTTCTCCAGTTCCTTACTGACAATGGCCCTGGTAAAAAGACGAATCTGTTTGATCCTGGTGAACAGAGGAATGTTATAGTCCACGGCCAGACGCCGCAGCACGTAATCGTCGTCCACCTCTTTACTTCCATGTCGCTCCACGACATTGATCGCAAGATCGATCTTCCCAGCGCGGAAATACGTCAGTACATTTGGCTCGTGTGCCTCACGTATGCTATAGAGCATGGTCGTCACAATGCCCTGTTCGCGCAGGAACGTACCGGTCTCCGCAGAAGCATACAACGGGATACCAAGCGTACCCAAAAGTCTGGCACTCTCCAAAAACTTGCTCTTCTTCTCCTCACCGCGAAGACTGATAAAGATGCCCTTGCGCGGGATCTTTCCTCCCGTCGCCAGGATGGCTTTGAGATAGGCCTCTTCCAGATCCTCACCGAAGCAGGCGACCTCACCAGTTGAAGACATCTCCACGCGTGGCGCTGGATCAGCTCCGGGCAGGCGGTTGAAGGAGAATTGAGACGCCTTGACCGCAGTAAAGTGCGGCTTCGGCATCTGAACAGCAGGGATTGCATCTTTGAAAAGTGCATCAATGAAGAGTGCAATGAAGTTGACGCCGGTCACTTTGGAGATAAAGGGAAAGGTGCGTGAAGCGCGCAGATTCATCTCAATGACGTAGACCTCATTCTCTTTGACCAGGAACTGAATATTGAACGGACCGGTAATAGAGAGTGCCCGGGCCAGAGCATGCCCGACCAGGTGGATCTTTTGCTGGGCCTCTACACTCAAGGTCTGTGGCGGCAATACGATGGTGGCATCACCGGAATGCACTCCGGCATTCTCCACATGTTCCGAGATGATCGCCGCCTTGACCTCACCATGTTGGGCCACGGCATCCAGCTCGATCTCCTTCGCCTGCCGGAAAAAACGCGTCGCCGTCACCGGGTGTTCAGGCGAGACCGAGGCGGCTTCTCGTATGTACTGCACCAGTTCATCTTCGCAGTAGCACACATTCATCGCACAGCCGGACAGGACGTAGGAGGGGCGCACAATTATTGGGTAGCCCACGCGTGCCGCAAAGCATTTGATCCCCTCGATATTCTCATAGCTATCCCAGGCGGGCTGAGCAACATTGAGCGTGTCCAGCAGCGCGGAAAACTTCTTCCGATCCTCCGCACGATCAATGTTGACAACCGAGGTGCCCAGGATCGGGATGCCATAGTTGTCGAGAACGCTGGCACGATTATTGGGCGTCTGGCCTCCAACGGAGATAATCACGCCAAAAGGCGACTCGAACTCATAGATATCGGCGATGCGCTCGAAGGTCAGTTCCTCAAAATAGAGCCGATCAGAGGTGTCATAGTCGGTCGAGACTGTCTCTGGATTACAATTAATCACAATAGCACGCCTCTGATGGCGCTTGAGAGCCTCGACCGCACTGACGCAGGTCCAATCGAACTCCACCGATGAGCCTATATGATATGGCCCGGAACCTAATAGCACTACCCCTTCCTGCCCAACAGGAGCCACATCATAGCGGTCGCCGTTATAGGTCATATACAAGTAGTTGGTTTCAGAGGGAAATTCACCCGCCAATGTGTCGATCTGGAAGACTGAAGGAGTGATCCCCCATTTCTGGCGTAGGGCACGCACTTGCAGTTCGTTTTGTTGTGTCAGCTCGCCTATGCGCTTATCGGAGAGGCCAGCCTGCTTGAGCGCGCGTAGACGCTGGATTAAGAGATCAGGATTGGAGCGCAACTCTTGTTCGCACGCTACGATATATTTAATACGCTGTAAAAACCAGGGGTCAATGCCGGTAGCATGAGAGATTTCCTCGACCGCTATGCCATTACGTAGCGCGATGGCCAGTGCGAAGAGTCGCTTTGGGGTAGGAGTATAAAGGTATTGCTCCAGCAGTTCTGCCGTGCTCGACAATTCACTATCAGTAAACATCCCCTGCGCCGTAACCCCCTCGACACCCTCATCCAACATGCGGATCGCTTTCTGGAGTGCCTCCTCGAAGGTGCGACCAATGCCCATCACCTCGCCCACCGACTTCATCGCTGTACCTATTGTTTGATCCACCCCTTTGAATTTTGCTAGATCCCAACGCGGGATCTTCACGACAAGGTAATCCAGGCTCGGCTCAAAGCAGGCCCGTGTGACTCCAGTAATCTTATTAGTAAGCTCTGCCAGGCTGTACCCCAGGGCGAGTTTGGCCGCCACATAGGCCAGCGGGTAACCAGTAGCCTTACTAGCCAGAGCAGAACTACGCGATAAGCGGGCATTGACCTCGATAACATAGAACTGCGAGGTTCGAGGGTCCAGGGCATACTGCACATTACACTCGCCGACAATGCCCAGACTCCTCGCAATTTTAATCGAAGTCGAGCGCAGGGTCTGGTACTCAGCGTTGGTGAGCGTCTGGCTGGGGGCAAGCACGATAGACTCACCTGTGTGAATACCGAGAGGGTCCATGTTCTCCATATTGCATACGGTGATACAGTTATCGCAGCTATCACGCATCACCTCGTATTCAATCTCTTTATAATGATGTAGATATTGCTCGACAAGCACCTGGGGAGCAAAGACCAGCGCGCCAGTGACGATCCGTTCCAGCTCATCTATATTCTTCGCCACGCCAGAACCCTGCCCTCCCAGCTCGAAGCCCGCACGCACCATCACCGGGAAACCAATTTCCTGCGCGCTCTGTACTGCTCCTTCCAGGGAGCAGGCGCTACAGCTCCGTGGGGTTGGAATGTTGAGGCAGTGCAGGTGCTCGGCGAACTCCTGTCGGTCCTCAGTCCGAATAATCCCCTGTATCTGCGTTCCGAGCACCTCGACGCCATATTTCTCCAGCACGCCGCTTTGATACAATTGCAGGCCACAGTTGAGCGCCGTCTGGCCTCCGAAGGAGAGCAGAATGCCATCGGGCCGTTCTCTGGCGATGACGCTTTCGACAAAGAAGGGGGTCAGGGGCAAGAAATAAATCTCGTCTGCCAGCAGCTTCGAGGTTTGAATAGTCGCAATATTGGGGTTGATGAGAATAGTGGTAATACCCTCTTCACGCAATGCTTTAAGAGCTTGAGAGCCGGAGTAGTCAAACTCTCCGGCCTGTCCAATCTTCAGCGCCCCCGCACCTAATACCAGGACTTTCAAAGGCATCTTCACTATGAATTCCCATCCTCTCTACAGTTTTACGCTTGCTGTTTGCCGCGACAAGGAAGGATGATGCCTCATGGCTGCCTGGAGCGCGACAGGTGACGGCTTCGCTTTGCTATACAGGCTACAAGCTGCCCTGGCCCTGACGCGTTCCAGGAAGTAATCGAAGATCCACTCTGTATCCGTGGGGCCGGGAGCCGCCTCGGGATGGAACTGGACCGACATAAAAGGTTGCCGAGGGTGACGGATTCCTTCATTGCTGCCATCATTGGCGTTGGTGAACCAGGGTTCAAAATTTGCCGGCAGGGTTCCGACGGCGAAGCCGTGATTCTGTGTAGTGATGTAGCAGCGCTTACTTCCATGTAGCAAACAGGGTTGGTTCTGACTGCGATGTCCAAATTTCAGTTTATAGGTGTCGCCGCCTGCTGCTAGAGCAAGCAGTTGGTGCCCCAGACAGATGCCCAGTATGGGGATATCCCTATCTAACGCCCGGCTAATGGTCTCAATAGTCTTCTTCACCACTTTGGGATTACCCGGCCCATTAGAGATCAAGATACCGTCGAAGGCCAGCTCGCGTTCAAGGGAAAAGGGATCGAAATCCCAGGGGACGGTGATAACGCGCACGCCGCGGGCACGCAAGCAACGTGTGATGTTGGCTTTAGCGCCACAGTCGATGAGCGCAATGGTGATTTCGCCATTCCCCTCCACCAGTATCTGATTAGTGGAGACCCTGGCTACCAGATTGTCGGCGTTAGGGTCGTAGAAGGGGATATCTTCCTCAAAGATGATCTTACCCAACAGCGGACCGTGCATACGGATATGCCGGGTTAAGCGCCGGGTATCCTTGATCTCCAGTGCTGGAATGCGCTCTCTACGCAGCCACTCTCCCAGGGTCATAGTGCTATCTACATGCGAGGGCGTATCAATATAGTCTGAGACGATCAGGCCGGAGACGTGAATCCTCTCGGATTCCCAGGTGGCGCGTCCAGCAACCCCGTAGTTGCCCTGTAGTGGGTAGGTCATCACCAGGATTTGTCCACTATAGGAAGCATCGGTTAACGCTTCAGGATAGCCAACCATCCCGGTGCAGAAGACGACTTCTCCAGCACTCGGGCTTTCATGACCAAAAGAGACGCCCTCGAAGGTTGAACCATCCTCCAGCAGCAACGTGCTAAGCCGCATAGGCGTTTTCAGGGCTATCATCTCTCACCTCCCCTAGAATAGACCACTCAAGCACAGCCATCGCTCCAAACAGCTTGTTCTTCGCTTGACAGAAAACAATACTCTGCGGACCATCAAGTACTTCATCGACAACATCTTCATTGCGCACTGCCGGCAGGTCATGCATGAAAATTGTTCCGGTCGGCTTTGAAACATGTTTTAGCAACTTCTGAGTTACACAGAATGGTTTAAAGCTCTCTTTCCAATCAGGATTACTTTTAGTACTCCCCGTAGTCTGCCACCGCGTTGCATAGACAACATCGACATTTTTAGGGAGACAGGCCGGGTTGTGAGATTGCTCCACGCGAGTGCCAACCTTGGCAGCCAGAGCTTGAGCTTGCAGCAAAATCTCCTGCGGCAGGCCATAGTCCACTGGCGTAAGTAAAGTCAATCTCATTGCTGGTAACTTACTCATCGCCAGTGCCAGAGCAGCGGCAGTGCTATTTCCTTCTCCGAGGTAGAGTACATGGAGACCGTTCAAATACCCAAAATGTTGCTTCATCATTGCCAGATCGCTCAATGCCTGGGTAGGATGTTCCAGATCACTCATAGCATTAATAATTGCCATCTCGTTCTGACTCGCGAGGATTTTCATCTCTTCTATACTTTCAGCGGTCCGCAGGACCAGCGCGTCGAGATAACCGGCCAGAACGTGTGCGGTGTCCACAACGGATTCGCCAGTGTTCGTTTGCAAATCGTTGGGGCCATATGCCACTACAGAAGCCCCAAGCTTATTCGCCCCAAGTGTGAAGGCTGTTCGTGTGCGCGTCGATGTTTTTCGAAAGTAGATGCCAACGGTTTTCCCCTTGAGGGGTTGTTCCTCCCGGTTTTGTCCCCTGGCTATCTGAATCGTTCGGTCAATAAGAAAGGAGATTTCCTCCTGCTCTAAATCTGTAAGAGACAAAAGGTGTTTATACATGTATGCACCCTCTTTCCTGTGTTTGCTTCGCCTGCACTGCCTTCCTCGCGGAGCGGGTTAAGCTTGATGCTTACTCGCAGGATACGCGAAAAGCCCTCAGTGCTGTGCAGTTTTCTCTCTGTCTCCCATCGCTCATTAAAAGTTCAAACAGACTCTAGCAATGTACAAGAGATCGCTCAACCTCTTCTAAAGTCGCTTCCACCTCATACAGACTGTTGCAGTCCCTGGAAGACAAATACCGAGGATTTTTCAATCCTGTCCCCGTAATGAGCACAACAACGCGCTCATTTCGCTCCAAAAGCCCTGTTGTTAATGCACACGCTACTCCCGCAAATGCTGCTGCCCCTGCCGGCTCAACCCAGATGCCGCCCTCGGCAGCAAGCACGCTAATAGCCTGGAGCATCGCGCGGTCAGAAACTGCAATGAAGCTGCCGCCGCTTTCACGTACATCTCGGAGGACCATAGGAGCATTTATCGGAGCGGCAACTGCTATCCCGTCCGCGATTGTCCCGGTTGGCATTGATGTTGCCTGGTCCCTGCCTTCCCACGCTCTCTTCAACGGCTGACATCCTTCAGCCTGGACGCCGATAAGACGCGGCAATCGCTCAGTAGCGCCACACCACATCAATTCACGAAAGCCCTTTGCAATCCCGCTCAGGGTGACCCCGTCACCGACCGGACAGAGGACGACATCGGGCACCTGGCGTCCGAGTTGCTCCCAAATTTCTAGCGCCACAGTCTTCTTGGCCTCTAAAGTGCAGGGGTTGTAGCCTGTATTGCGATCATACCAACCGAAAGTGCATGCCGCTTGCCGAGAGAGTTCAACCGCCGCCTCGTACCCTCCTGCTACCTTGAATACTTTCGCGCCAGAAAGCAGCATGAGCTGTAACTTCGCATCCGCAACGCAGGCGGGCACAAAGATCACTGCCTCTATCCCTGATGCAGCGGCGCCAGCAGCAAGTGATACTGCTACGTTGCCAGTAGAAGCGCAGGTGACCGTGCGGACGCCGTCCTGGAGGGCCTGCTCTAAGACGATTGCCGTCGCCCGATCTTTGTTAGAGCCAGTTGGTGAGCGCGTCTCGTCTTTTAACCATAGAGACGCTATACCTGCTTGCGCGCGCAGATTGGCGGGGGCAAGCAAAGGCGTCGCACCAACCGCGAGTGGATACCGCGCTTTGTTCTGGACTGGGAGCAAAGCCTGATAGCGCCACATACCATCATTTGATGGCGCTAATGGTGGTAATAAATGGGGTCCATATGAGTACATGAATTCAACTCGCCCCATTGAACTCACTTCACCCACCTGCTCTAAACTCACCGGGCGCTCTAACCCGCTATCATCAAGAACCACCTTCGCCGAAATTACTGTCCCCATGTTCTGTACTCCTCTCAAAATGCAGACCCGAGCTACCTTCTCACCGTTATGGAATGATTGCATCGAGTGCATCCAGGTGATGGCGTCCAAGATGGATACCTTGCCGATCCAACCATTCATCATTGAAAATGGAGGAAGCATAGTTCTCACCTTGATCAGCACAGACACAGACAACGTTGGTCACCGCAGGGTGCTCGGCCAGGTAACGCACGCAGGCTGCCAGTACCGCGCCACTGGAGCCACCGACTCTGAGATGTGCAGCCGCGTTAAGAGCCCTACAAAAGGCAAATGCCTCTTCATCCTTTACCAGGATGAAACTCGTGTAAAGCTGCCCGGAGATAAAACTAGAGCGCCGAGAAGAACCAATGCCGGTGAGCCTGCGGGGAGCAGCCGGGGTACCGAAAACAACCGAGCCGTAGGCGTCAACACCAACAATCTGCGTTGACGGACTCATCTCGCGGAAGAAACGCCCGATGCCGGCGAGTGTGCCTCCTGTCGAAACGGGCACAAAGACTGCATCGACCTGGCCTTCCATCTGCCGATAAATCTCGGGGCCTGTCGTGGCGTAATGAATACGAGGATTGGCCGGGCTGGTGTATTGATTCGTCCAGACAGAGTTCTTCTGTTGAGCGCAAAGCTCGTCCACACGAGCCAGGCGCGACAAGAGATAGCTGCCGGTAGAGTCGAGCTGCCGTACAACTTCGAGCCTGGCACCCAGTGCCTCCATTCTGCTAATATTCTCGTAAGTTGTCTTTGGATCAACGACGGCAATAAAGCGGTAGCCTCTGGCTTTACACTGAAAAGCCAGGGCAACGCCGAGGTTGCCAGAGGTCGATTCAACAATAATGGAATCGGTGTTCAGCAGACGGCGCCCCTGGAGATCTTGAATGAGAGCATAAGCAGTACGATCTTTCATCGAACCTGTCGGATTGGCTCCCTCTAGTTTAAGATGGATCGAGCGCACACGGCCATTGATGACCAGCGAGATCGGTCGTAGCGGCGTGTTGCCAATCTGGTCGGCCTGTTCGAGATCTTGTACAAGAAGGGGGTTTTGAACATATTCGCTTTTCTGTATCATTACCTGGCACTCCTCTATAGTAGTCAATGTAGCTATCAGGCAGTGGTGCTTTCCTGTTCCTGGGAGACAAATTGCTGATTGTAGAGCGTCGCATATAATCCCCCGTATTCCAGCAGCTCCTGGTGAGTACCCCGTTCTACAATCTCGCCTTTATCTAAAACCAGGATCAGATCGGCAGCCAGAATAGTGGAAAGGCGGTGAGCAATGGCAATCGTGGTTCTTCCCTGCATCAAGGGCTTTAAAGCAGCTTGCACGAGACGCTCTGAATGGGTATCGAGAGCGCTGGTCGCCTCATCCAGAATAAGAATGCGCGGATCTTTGAGCAGGACGCGCGCGATAGCAAGGCGCTGTTTTTCTCCGCCGGACAGCCTGTACCCCCTCTCCCCCGCCATCGTGTCATAGCCCTCGTCCAGCGTTATGATACGGTCATGAATTGCAGCAGCCTTTGTCGCCGCGATCATCTCTTCGTCAGTCGCATTAGAGCGAACATAGAGCAGATTTTCCCGTATGGTGGCATGAAACAGATAGGAATCCTGCGTAACCACCCCTATCAGTTCACCAAGAGATTCCACTGCTATCCCTTTGACATTATGCCCATCAATTTCCACGCTCCCTTCATCGGTGTCATAAAGGCGGGAGATAAGGTAGGTAATGGTGGTTTTGCCAGATCCGCTTGGCCCCACCAGAGCCACCAGTTGACCGGGCCGAATGTGAAAAGAGATGTCCCGGAGGGTTGCGCTACGCGTAAACTCCTCTGGAGAGGCGGGGGCTGCTTCTACCTCCGGGATGCTTGCACTCGGAGCCATTGCTTTGTCCTGAGAAGAGCCTTCTTCTGGAGAACCCAGGAGGGGCAGTTTATCCTTTCTGTAGCTAAAAGAGACATGTTTAAAACATATTTCTCCACGCGCCTCAGCCGGTGTAAGGTGAATCGCGTCAGGTGCATCTTGAACTTCGATGGGGAGGTCGAGGTACTCGAAGATACGATCAAACACGGCCAATGCACTCTGCACATTCACCTGAAGCACCAGCAGTTGACGTACCGGACCAAAGAATCTCTCTTGTAAAGCGATGAAGGCAAAAAGATCACCAATGGTAATATGAGAGAAGCTCGGATTATAAATGACGCTCCATCCTCCCAGGGTCAGGAGAAGCACCGGGGCGATCAGCGAAAACGCCCCTACCGACATAAAGAACCAGCGTCCAACCATGTGTTGACGGATGCTCAGCCGGGCCAGCCTGCGATTCTCTGCTTCAAATTGCTCGCGAGCAAATTTCTTACGGCCAAAGAGCTTAATCAAGAGTACGCCGCTAATAGAGAGCGTGTCCTGCATAATGGCATTGAGGGTCGCCAGGCTCTGTTGGGCGGCTTTGGTGGAGGCCCGCCCGGTGTTGCCAACTTTGAAGCTAAAAAACAAAAAGGGAGGCAGCAGGGAGAACGAAAGAAGCGTTAAAAGCGGGCTGATGTAGAACATGGCGATGACGGTGCAAAGAAGATTCACGAAATTGACAAGCGAGTTGGTAAATGTATCGGTGACCGAGTTTTGGACGCTGCTCACATCATTAGAGAGGCGGGACTGTATCTCTCCGGCACGCATGGAGGTGAAAAAGTGCAGTGACAGATCCTGCAAATGGGCATACAGCTTACTACGAAAATCACGCATGACCCGCTGCCCAATAATATTACTTAAATAGGTCTGCACTACGCTAATGAGAGAGGCCAGCAGTGTAGCCACAATCATGATAGCAGAGTAAAAGAACAGGTGATCAGGATGATGGTGTGCCAGCGCATCATCGAACACCAGGGGGATGGTCAGTGGCAGGATTTGGTTGAGAATGGCGGTGATACAGATAGCCAGCAGCACGACGGCAACATGGCCTTTATAGGGGCTAAAGGCCATGAATGCACGCCTTGCTGTATGACTACGAGAACGGTCTTGATGCGTTTGAGCTGGTCCAACGGCCTTCCTCCGAGTCAATAGGGAAGTGGTGCGAATAGCTCGCGAATCTTGTAAAGGCATAATAATCCCTTTCTGATCATGAACGAATTGAGGCCCGGCCATACCTGGGAACCAGGCTGAGGCAGATGCTCAGCTTGAAGAATCTCTGCATTGTTAAGGTTGCAACAACCGATCACTATGACGCTTCCCGTATGTACTGTTGCCTGATGGTTCTCTGCCGTTGTGTCGATGAGCGATGTCTATCCACTCGTTCGTCGTTGGGAAAAGTAAATGGCGCTTCTGCCTGTGCCTGATTAAAGTAGGACGCGAGCGAGCGTATCGTGGTGTGAATAAACAAATCCACCACGGGTATCTCTCGCTTAAAGGTCTTTTGTAACTCATTTTGCATCTGCACCAGGCGTAACGAGTGGCCCCCGACTTCAAAGAAGTTGTCATTGAGGCCGATGGAAGGCACGTTGAGTACTTTTTGCCAGATGCGAACTAACAGATGTTCCAGTTCAGTCTGGGGAGCTTCAGCAGCAATGGGAGCCTGGCGCTTGAGCTTCTGTTGAGCCAGAGCATGACGATCCACTTTGCCGTTGGTGCTCAGCGGCAGCCGGGGAAGTGAGATAAAGAACGTTGGCACCATGTAGGAGGGCAGCCTCTCCCTGAGATAGCCACGTAACTCACCTTCGGAAGGAGGTGTTTCACCGGGGACGACGTAAGCTACCAGCAGCGTCTCGCCCTGGCGCTCGTCACCGGCAGGTGGGTCTGTCCGAGCCAGCACCACGGCTTCGCGTATGCCTGGATGTTCCTGCAATGTGCGCTCTAACTCTTCTAGCTCGATGCGATAACCCCGAATTTTGACCTGGTAATCTTTGCGTCCGAGGAATTCGAGCGCACCATCTGGCAGATAACGAACCAGGTCCCCTGTGCGATACAGTCTCGCGCCTGCCTCGTTGCTCCAGGGATGGGGAATGAAGCGTTCCGCCGTCAGCCCTGGCTGTTGCAGGTAGCCTCGCGCCAGCCCTATGGTACCGATATAGAGTTCGCCAGGCACGCCTACAGGTACCAATTGTAATTGTTTATCGAGCACGTAAAGTTCTGTATTCAGGATTGGTCGACCAATCCTCGGCTTGTGCTGATCTTCGGCCTGGCACAGAGCAACACTGGACCAGATGGTGGCCTCTGTTGGACCATAGGCGTTGAAAAAACGACGACCGGCGGCCCATTGCGTTACAAGCTCTAAGGGGCAAGCCTCTCCTGCCACAATGATCGTTGCTAAAGAGGGTAAAGAGGTGACGGGCAGGTGAGTGAGCGCCGACGGAGGAAGTGTGGCAATAGTAATAGCCTGTTGACGTAACACCCCAAGCAAACCCGGGCCCGGCAGCAGGGTCTCCTGCTGTGCCAGAAAGAGCGTTGCCCCTGTCAGTAGAGCCATCACCATCTCGAAGACAGAAGCGTCAAAGCTGAGGGAGGAAAATTGCAGCACATGGTCCCCTGGATGCGCAGAGAATGTTTGTATTTGCGCAGTAACCAGATTTTTAATGCCCTGATGAGTAAGCTGAACCCCCTTTGGACGACCAGTCGAGCCTGAGGTGTAGATCATATAGGCGAGCTGCCCAGGTACAGTGCTGTTCTCTGGATTCTCGTCACCTTGCTGTGCGATGAAAGGCCAATCGGCATCCAGATAGACCATTGGACGCGAGGAAGGCAGTTTAGTCTGGAGGTTTTGCTGCGTCAGTAACAGAACCGCCGTTTGCAGCATATATTCCAGGCGAGGACGAGGATAGGCGGGGTCCAGAGGAAGGTAAGCTCCTCCTGCCTTTAGGATGCCGAGCAGACCGATCACCATCTCCAGGGAGCGATCTGCGCAGAGACCCACCACGGTATCAGGGCCTACTCCCAGACGCCGGAGATAGTGCGCCAGTTGATTCGCTCGTCTGTTCAATTCCTTGTAAGTCAGGTGTTTTTGCTCATAGACCACTGCAATGGACTCTGGGGCACGCTCAACCTGTCTTTCAAAAATTTCATGAAACGTAGGGGCAATCCCTTGCGGTTGCTCTGATCCGGTCGTGTTCCAATCCACGAGCAATTGTTGGCGCTCTGCCGCCGTCAACAGGGGGAGTTGGGCTATGGGCAACTCTGCATGAGCCACGATCCCTTCTAGAAGTACCTGCCAGTGTTCCAACAGTCGGTTAATAGCCTCGGCCTCGAACAAATCGGTATTGTACTCTATCTCACCTAATCCTCTATTTGTTATTGCACAGGTCAGATCGAAGGTGGACAAGCCACTTTCAACCATCCACTGGCGCAACTTCACCCCTCCCAGCTCTGTCTCGAAGCGCCAGGCATCGTTTTCTAGCACAAACATGATCTGGAAAAGCGGATGCCGACTGAGGTCACGCTCAGGCTGCAAAGCCTCTACAATCTTCTCAAAGGGAATATCCTGGTGCGTATACGCGCCCAGGCAGACCTCCCGCACTCTCTGGAGCACCTCTTTGAACGATGGGTTGCCCGACAGGTCTGTGCGCAACGCCAGGGTATTGACAAAGAAGCCTATGAGCGGCTCGACTTCTACGCGATTGCGACCGGCAATGGGAGTACCCACCAGGATATCTTCCAGCCCTGTATAGCGTGCCAGCAAGACCTGGAAGGAGGCCAACAAGGTCATGAAGAGGCTAACGCCTTCCCGTTTGCTCAGCTCCTTGAGTCCTTGCATCAGGTGTTCTGGCAAATGGATCGACTGATGGGCTCCGTGGAAGGTCTGCACAGGCGGACGAGGTTGGCCTGACGGGAAGTCTAGCACCGGGAGATCCCCGCCGAGCTGCTTCTTCCAGTAGGCCAGTTGCTTCTCAAACAGCGTCTGCTCGCCCGGCTGATCCTCAATCTCTTTGTCGTTCAGAGGCTGACCTGACTGAGCGTCATCATTGACGAGGGGGCTGTGCAACCATTGTCGCTGCCACACGGCATAGTCCGCGTATTGAACTGGCAACTCCGCCAGTGGAGAGGGCTGCGCCGCAACACAGGCCGTATACAGCTCACGCAACTCCTGCATGAACACCCCTCTGGACCAGCCGTCTGCTACAATATGATGATAGGTAAATAGCAGCACATATTCCTCTGCATCAAGACAGAGGAGCAGCGTACGTACTAATGGGCCACGAACCAGATCGAAGGGGAGTTGGGCCTGCTGCCTGGCTAATCGATGCATTTGAGCCGCGCGGGCCCGAGGATCGAAGGAGTTCAGATTCACAACAGGCAGAGGAACTCCTGAAGCAGCGTTGATCACCTGTACCGGTTGACCTTCGCTGATAGCGAAGGTTGTACGCAGACTTTCATGGCGCCGCACGATCTCTTCCAGGCTCCAGGCAAGAGCGCGAATATCTAACTTCCCTTCGATACCAACCACTGTCGATACATTATAGGCGGCAGTGCCGGGCCGCAACTGATGGAGAAACCATAGACGCTGCTGAGCAAAAGAGAGAGGGAATCCCTGCCGGAACTCCTCATGCTCCAGCACAGGAATCTCAGCGCCAACGGCGTTTCCTCTCTTCTCATCACTCCGCTGGAGGTCAATCTCTTTGAGAATGTAACGAGCTACTTCGGCCAGGGTGTCCCGCCGATAAAATTCTCCTGCATCCAGCTTCACCGCCAGGTCATGCTGACAATTGTTAATGATGCTGGCTACCATGAGCGAATCAAGTCCCAGGCTACGAATATGGGAAACATTGCCGATCTCCTCGGGATTTCGCTCCATCGCCAGCGCTATCTGTCGCTCTACATAGTGCTGGATGAATTCCTGCCTCTGCTCTTGCGTCCCCTCAAACTGGAGTTGACGGCGTTGTTTGCTGCCGCTCGCTTCTGCCCCTGACGTTTGCCTGTATCCTGCCAGTTTTTCCTGTTCGTCATTGCTAGCAACGGGTTCCTTTCCTCTGGAAGGAGACGCAGGAGAAACGGGCGCGGCCTCGCGTCCCTCCCTCCCTTCAGCGTTCACGTTGGTGATCCCTTTACGCGCAGAGACCGCCTTCTGACAACGCTTGCGCAGGGCGTTGAGCCAGTACAGGCTTTCCATCACGCTTGGGGTATCTACCCCAAAGTCGATCAGGCAGGCGATCTCGTTCACCCCAATCTCCTGTAATTGCTCGATCATGCTCTGGCAGGTTTGTGGAGTTCCAATGAGCGCATGGGTTGAAAAGTAGCGTTCGAACGCGTAGGACAGAACATTGGCGCGATCTCGTGGGGAAAGATTGTCCAGCTTCTCCGCCCCGTGTCGCCACAGGTCTACGGACGATTCGAGGTAAGCAATGAACGGCTGCCGGACTTTCTCCCGCACTTCCTCGATATCCTCACCCAGAAATGTGTGCATCATCAGGGTAACATGGCCTTGCTCAGGATCATAGCCATGACGTGCCAGCGATTCGCGGTACGCCCGGATCTTTTCGGCCAGTTCCTCAGTGCGCTGAAACAACAGCCCGGTCAGGACATTGGCTCCAATGGCGCCGGCCTCGACAAAGCGTTCCGGGGTGCCCGAGCAGGTCAACCAGGACGTAAGGCGTGGCTGCTTCGGCTGCGGGTAGATTTTGATGCTAGTCTCCTGCCCTAGCCCGTTAGGCCACTGTACGGAATCGCCTCTCCAGAGTCTCTGCACCGTTTCAATGCCTGAAAACACCAGTTCTTTGCGCTTCTGATAGTTTTCGGGAGCCAGCACAAAGTCGTTGGGGTTCCAACCGGTGGCAAAGGCGATATCCACTCTCCCCGACGAAAGATTATCCACCACCGCCCATTCTTCGGCCACGCGCGCCGGATGGTGCATGGGGACCACAACGCTACCCGCGCGTAAACGGATCTTCTGCGTGACCATCGCCAGCGCCGACGCCAGCACCGAAGGATTGGGATAGAGGCCACCGAAGGGATGAAAGTGCCGCTCCGGCATCCAGACGGCGGTAAAGTCGTGCTGGTCGGCAAACTTTGCTCCCTCCAGCAACAACGTATATTTCTGGTCAGAGAACTCTGCCTCGTTGCTGGAGAAGTAGAGCAGACTAAATTGCATATTCGTGGCTTTTGCATGGGTGGAAGGCTCTTGATGAACGGCTGCAACGGGTACCTGAACTGGCTCCGGCTGAGTTGCGGTGGCGCCAACAGGCTCTGCCGACGGGCGCTTCTGTTCAATAAGCTCTAGCAAGGGCTGTGGGAGATCCGCGGCAACGATGGGGAGCGTCCCTTGCAGCAATGCTTCCCGGCAGGCGCGACGTTGGATTTTTCCGCTTGAGGTCTTTGGAATGCTCCCATGCCGCACCAGCACAATCGCATAGACCTGGATGCCGTAAGCTTCCACAACATCTTGCCGGATCGCCGCAAAAACCTCGTCCGTATGCTGATAGCCGCGCCAGACCTCTTGCACCACAATCAGGCGCTCTTTAGCGGCAACGTCGAGCGAGAAGGCAGCTCCGCAACCTGGCCGCAGCGAGGTGTGACTCTGTTCAACCGTCAGTTCGAGGTCCTGCGGATAATGATTATGCCCATGAATAATGATCATATCCTTGAGACGCCCGGTAATAAACACTTCATCCTCAAAGAGGAAGCCGAGATCGCCAGTTCGCAGAAAGGGACCCTCTCCCGTATCCTTCAAGCATGCTTGAAATGTTTGCTCCGTTTCCTGTGGGCGCCGCCAGTACCCCTGTGCGACACTTGGTCCTGCTACCCAGATCTCCCCCACTTCGCCCTGATTACATTGCATAGCGGTTTCGGGATGAACAATTACAAGCCGTTGATCTCTGGCGGAGAGTCCGCAGCCCACGAGAGGATACATCGCGTCGCTCTTTGCAGGCCCAGGTACCACACGATGCTGCTCTAGCTGACCTTTATCAATATGAAGGTATGAAGGAGTAAGCCCTACACGACTGCTAGAAACCATCAAAGTTCCCTCGGCCAGGCCATAGCCGGGGGTCAAAGCCTCTTTTTGCAAGCCGCATGCTTTAAATCCCTCAACAAAGCGCTGCATCGTCTCCATCCGTATTGGCTCTGCCCCATTACCCGCGATACTCCAGGTACTGAGATCAAGCCGCGCTCGCTCTTCGGCAGTGATGCGCTCAAGGCATAACTCATAGGCAAAATTGGGAGCCCAGCTTAGAGTGCCTTTGTGCTGCGAGATGGCCTCTAGCCAGCGCAACGGGCGCTGAATAAAAGCGGCGGAAGCCATCAGAATAGCCGGAAAACCGGCATAGACAGGCTGTAGCACACCCGCGATCAAGCCCATATCGTGGAACATTGGCAGCCAGGAGACGCCAACGCTGTCCTCCGAGAGCTGCCAACAGTCGTATTGCATCGCCAGGTTATGGATCAGGTTGCCATGACTGACCATCACGCCTTTGGGAGTACCGGTCGAACCAGAGGTATATTGCAGAAATGCCAGCCCATCATAGGCAAGATCCTGCGGTTGCCAGCTTTGCTCGTATCCTTCCTGATAGCGGTCAGTAGCGAGCAAAGACATTGTTTTTGAGGAAGGAACTTGCGAGAACCAGCGTTGTACTTTAGGCAGGGCCTGAGTACTCGTGAGGACGAGCGCAGGCTGTGCGTCAGTGATGATCGTTTCAATGCGCGCCAATAAGCGTCCAGACGAGGGAGGATAGGCGGGAACCGCAATGATGCCGGCATAGAGACATCCCCAAAAAGCTGAGATATAGTCTAATCCCGGCTGATAGAGCAACAACGCCCGACCTCCAACAGGAGCACGCTCCCGTAACGTGGCTGCAATCGATCTGGCCTGCCGGTCTAACTGGGCATAGGTCACACTGGCTTGCTCCGCCTCTCCATCCAGTAAAAAGGTATACGCCTGTTGATCTGGTTGATTGAGGGAACGCCAGCGCAGGATATCAACGAGCGTTACCTGGTGAGCATATGCGCTCCCTGAGTGGATTAACTGGGATAGATTTTCTCTCATAGCCTCGATGTCTCCTTAATAATCACTCCATGCTCATCTACGACACCACTCAGGCGCGGGCAGCTTCAAGCTCTTTCTGCGACATCAGCTCTGCCATTGCCACGAGGATCTTGCGTGTGCCGCCAAACGGATCGCGTGCATGCGCAACCATCATATTGTCTAAGAGGATCACATCCCCTGACGCCCACTGGAAACGCACTGCTTGCTCTTCATAGAGTCGGCTTATCTCTGCCAGAACCGAATCCTCAATAGGAGTTCCATCACCGTAGTAGACATTGCGCGGCAAGTCCTCTTCACGGAACATGGAGAGCATTGAGGCTCGCACATCGGGGTCCAGGCAGGAGATGTGGTGGAGCTGGACCTGGTTAAAGAACAGGAACTCGCCTGTATATGGATGCTTACTCACGGCCTGACAGACTTGCCTGGTGGTCAGTTGCTTTTCGCTCTTCCATTCAAACTCCATGCCGGCTTTACGACAATATTCCTCCACTTTCCTTTTGTCCGATGTCTGGAAAAACTGCTGCCAGCTTACATCCAGACCGTCGATAAAGTTGCGGACATACATCAGCTTTTTCTCTGTGAAACGCTGAAGAATGGCCCGATCCAGCGTCTGGTATGTTTTGCGGCAATCGATAATTGGCGTCGCTCCCCCTTCTTCGGCGGCTTTGACGCAATAGAAGAATATTTTCATCGGCCAGCGATGCATATGCGAGCTTTCGTTGTGGAAAAGGATCATTTTATCTGCCGGGTAAGGAGTGGAGTGATACACTTTGGCCCCGGGATTATCGCGCGGCAGGTCTCCGTATTCTTCAAAAAGCTCCCCGCCACTCGCTACAGAACGTGCAAATTCTTCAAATTTGTCAGGTGAATCGACATTGAAATCTCTGAAGAGGATGGCTCCATGTTTCGCCAGCTCTGTAGAGATGTAGTCCCGCTGGCTCGCTGCCCAGGTTGCTAAATTGACTCTGCTGATAGCCGGTTGTACGACCAAGGGGAAGGATTGCCCAGGGGAAAGATAGCTGCTCTTTGTTAAACTGAAGCTGGTCAGGTCAATCTCCCCACGTCTCTCTTGAGTGCTTTTTCTAATACTAGCTTTGAGGTTCAATGTTTTTTCCATGTTCATTCCTTTCCTTTCGATGGTGAGCATTGCCACGTTCTTCCAAAAAAGCTGAAGATGTAATGCGCAAAGGGTGAGCGCATCGCTAAGATGTTGCCGAGAAAATCTCGTCACACACCCTACCAATGCATTGTTTCAGGGACAGAGCTAACATCTGCACATTCGGCTCTTCCAGCATGGTCGTATGATCGCCCGGCAGAGGATGCATCTCAATCCTACCCTGTGCGATCTGGCGCCACAGGCGAAGATGATCTGGCGCAGGCGTGAGGGGCGTTGTAGCCTCTGGATCTGCTGCTGCTTGCTCACCGCCTGGAGTGGCGCTGGATTGGAAGTAGTCGATGCGGCATGGATACGGTTGCGCAACATACGAATGAGCAAAACGCTGGTGCATTTTTGTCTTGCGAAAGATAGGTCGGATCTGCTCGAAGACAAGATCAGGCGGGATGAGATGCATCTCTTTGGCCTTCTCCAAAACCTGTTTTTTCTGTTCTTCTATGCCGAGCTGATCAAAGTCAGCGGGGACGGGTATATGGTAACCACGTATCTCTTCTCTGACGATTTCTTCATCCGTGTAATCAACTTTTATCTCTATTTCCTCCGTTCTTGTCTGAGGATCAACAAGCATGCTATCAATGACGGCAAGTAAAGCAATTGTATGCCCTTGCCGATGCAGTTGCTGCGCTATTTCCAATGCCACAACCCCTCCCATTGACCAACCGCCTAAGAGATAGGGACCCTGGGGCTGCACCGCCTGAATCACCGTCACATAGTGCGCCGCCAGATCTTCCAGCGACGCTGCATTGTTCCCTGTACTGCTTACATTCGCCGCTTGTAACCCATAAAAAGGTTGGTCAGGGCCTAGATAACGCGCCAGGTTGACGTAGCAAAAGACGCTTCCTCCCGCCGGGTGGATGCAGAAGAACGGGGGCTTTGTACCTTGAGGCTGGATGGCAACCAGGACGGGCTGATCTTCATCCGCAATCTTTTCGCGTAAGGCAACGGCTAAATCAGCAATGGTCGGTCGTTGGAAGAGGGTAGTGAGGGCCAGGTCCTGCCCGAATTGCTGAAAAATTTGTGACATCAGGCGCACTGCCAGAATCGAGTGACCCCCCAGATCGAAAAAGTTATCTCCGATGCTGATGGATCGCATCTGCAAGAGTTCTTCCCAGATCCGCAATAACTGGAATTCAATCTTGTCACGGGGCTGTAAAAACTTCCTGGCCCCTCCCTCAGAGCTGAGAACAGGCGATATTTGCTCTCCATCGTACGTGGAGGTCGCAAGTTGCTGCCGATCCAGCTTGCCGTTCGCCGTTAGCGGGAAAGCTTTCAAAGCTTTAAAGGTCGAGGGGAGCATGTACTCCGGCAGGTAGGCGCGCAGGAAGGTGCGTAACTCTTCGCCGCTGGGTACTGGCTGCTTGCGAGCCACAATATAGCCCTCCAGATGGGCTTCTCCCGGCCTATTTTCTTGCAAGAGAACGACGCCGTCTCGCACCTGAGGGTGGCGTTTGAGGAGCGTTTCTATCTCTCCTATCTCGATGCGATAGCCCCGCAACTTCACCTGGTTATCCTTGCGACCTAGAAATTCTATCTGCCCCTGCTCATAGCGAACCAGGTCGCCCGTGCGGTACAGGCGAGCGCCTTCTTTTTCGCTCCAGGGATGAGGCACGAACCGCTCAGCCGTCTGCTCAGGCTGGTGCAGATAGCCGTTTGCCAGCCCGTTCCCCCCAACGTAGAGTTCCCCAACCACCCCTTCGGGCACGATCCGCATCCAGGGATCGAGCACATACACATCGGTACCGGCAATCGGTTTGCCCAATGGGACGCTCCTGAATGCGCTTCCATCCCCGCAATCAGCCCCAAAGCTCTGCCCGGTTTTTAGTTCATTGACCAGCACTCCTATGGTTGTCTCGGTCGGGCCATAGTGGTTGTACACCGCGCAACCCGCTTGCAGTTTTTGTATCTGCTTCACCAGGCTGACTGGCAGCGCCTCCCCACCCAGTACTAACGCGCGACGCGGCAGCATCTCTTTGAGAGGCTTGCCCGCCAGCAGCGCCGAGAGGTGAGAAGGTACGATCTTGAGCACATCGATGGGATGATGGGTGAGCCGTTGCGCAAATGTTTCTACTGATGTAATGGTAGCGTAATCAAGGATGTGCAGGGTGCCTCCCGAGGCCAGCGCACAGAAGATAACGGTATTGCCCAGATCAGCCGCTAGCGTTGAGACAGTGGCAAATTGCCAACCTGGTTCGACACGCAACAGCTTGCACAAAGCCTGCGTATAATTGAGAATGCTGCGCTGGCAGATCATGACGCCTTTAGGAACACCGGTCGAGCCAGAGGTGTAGATGACGTAAGCCAGATCACCAGGATGACAGAGTAGCGGCAAGTTGCCACTATCTTCCTGTGCCGCCTCTAGCCAGAGCGATTCGAGGCTCAAGACCTCGCCATCCCACGCGGGCAATTGTGAGCATAACGCTTGCTGGGTAAGCAAAAACGAGGGTTGCGCGTCCCGTAGCTGATAGGCGAGCCTTTCCAGAGGGCTATCAGGCTCCAGAGGGACATACGCCCCACCGGCTTTAAAGACGGCGAGGATACAAACAATCATCTGTGCCGAACGAGTGAGATGAAGGGCGACCAGCGTATTGGGAGTCACTCCGCGGCGGCGTAGCACATGCGCCAACTGATTAGCCCGTTCATTTACTTGTTGGTAGGTCAATTGTTCATCCAGGCCCTGTAACGCCAATCTGTTCGGGGTAAGCCGCGCATGTTCCTCAAAAAGTTGATGAAACCCCTGAGCCGCGAGAGGTTGATGCGGTGTTTGAAACATCCTGAGCAGACGCGCCTGTTCACAAGGCTCTACCATGTGCAACGTACGGATCGGGGCGCCAGGACGCTCTACAGCTTCGTGCAAAAGTGTACACAGCATCGAAGCCAGACGTCGCACCTGTTCATTACTAAAACATCCCGTGTCATAGTGAAGTTCGAGCTGTAAAAGATCTCCCACACAAAGGGCGCTCAGTTTAAGGGCAAAGGGTTCAATGCAGTGAAAGCGCCGCGACAGGGATGCGGTTAAGGGGCCGCAGCAGAACTCCTCGGGCCAATATTCACACTCGAAGGCTAGCGGGAAAAACCCTGCATCCCCATTCTCTGCCGTATGTTGCGCAAGCGGCCAGGAGAAATAGTTCTGCCATTGCATTGCCTGCTCAAGCGCCTGACTCACCATCGTTAACACTTGCTCGAATGCCTGAGTCTGCATGACCTGTATGCTCATGGGGATAAAACAGGTGTAGGGTCCTATGGCATCCGCCAGTTCTTCGTAGACGCGTCCATTGCCAGCAACCCCAACAACCTGTTCCGCTTCACCCGTCAGTCGCCAGAGCAACACATACCAGCAGGCCAGCAAGAACGCCGCGCGCGAGACGTTATAGCAGCGCTCCCGCTCTTGCAAACGTTCAGAGAGAATGCCATCAAGCTGAACAGCGATGAACTCCGGCGCAAAGCCTTCTTGTTTCATCCTCCCCTGAGCATGCGCTTCCGCCCGGCTCAAGGGGAGCCTCATCTGAGGTACGCGTGACAGGTCAACCCTGTTCCAGAACTCATATGGAGTCCTGGCGCTCTCTGTTGCGAGCAAGTCCTTTTGCCAGGCCGAGACATCAATGTATTGCAGCGGTTCCGCGAGCGCTGCCCGCCTGTCAGCCAGGGATTCGTATCTTTGGAACAACTCCGCTACAAATTGCTGTAAAGTAGCAGCATCGGCACAGAGAGCCGGTAGCTTAAAGAGCCACAGGTATGTTTCAGGCGTCAGTAGATACAAAAAAGTGCGTAGAAGGGGTCCCTGCGCCGGATCGCATGGCTCCTGTGATAGCCGGTCGAAAGCCTGTGCCAGGACGCCCTCTTGCTGCAAGGTGGCGATGTTCTCCAGGTCTATGAGAGGGCAAGAGACTGACGAGCATTGTTCGATAATCTGTACAGGAAGCTCCATTCCCGACAAAGTATCAAAGACAGTATGCAAGATCTCATGCGCTTCGACCATCTCTTGCAAAGCCTGCTGGAACGTGGCAGGATGTAATACCCCTTTTATCCGAACAGCACATTGCGCGTGATAAATGTGGCTTCTTTGCGCCCATCCCCATACTCGCTCTTGCAGAGGAGAAAGGTCCGCACCCTTTAAGCCGATTGTTTGCATTGATATCCCCGCTCCTTCTCTAGTAAGGCCCTATGATGTCCCTCATGTGGTCCAGGTTGTTCGCTCCGGGCGTTCAGGCGTCTGGTAGACGCGTCAGGACCTTATGGCCTTTTTCCCTTCACGGTACAGAGAAACCAGATCCCCTTAAATTCGGGCGCTTGAAACTCTGCCAACATGCGTTCTTTGAGGGCTTCATAATTTTCCATCGTGATCAGATTCATGGTTTTACTGAGAAATGTTTGATGCTCCTCCACTTCACGCAGCAGGATGGTTGACATCGAGTTGTGCGCTGCCTGGCCAAATGAGAAATCGATAGCATATGGTTTCTTTCCGACTATATGAAATCCTTTTTCTTCCAGCAAAGTACTTTGCACGATAATGGCGCTCTCGCTTTTACAGCGCTTTTGTCCCCGCTTGAGCTGAGCCAGAAAGACAAGCTCTAACCATTCATCAACGGCTGGGCTATTGGTGGTGATCGGCGCGTGATCCGTAAATTGCAGAATTCCCCCCGGACACAGCAGGCGGTAGCATTGCTGCAATACTTCATACCACAGCTCCCTTGATACGAGCGTGCCAAAGAATCTTCCATTGATGAGGTCAAAGGAGGCATCTGGAAATGTATCGAGCGTGGGAAGATCGTTTCTCTTGGGCAGATTAAAGGCAGACAACCGCTGAAATGTGACGTTTGAAAGCTCCGCCGCTTCAGCCTGCATTTTAGCATAAGCGATCAACTTCTCTTCAATATCAATACCTGTGACATGAAGATGCGGATAGCGTTGCGCGAGAGACAACGCCCACTCTCCCGGCCCGCAGCCTAGCTCCAGAACGTTGCAAACATTCGAAGGCTCCTCGGATAATAGCTCGCCCATGCCGTGAGTAACAAAGCTCGCTTGATCCATGATCCGCTTTATCTTATCCAGTTCCTCTGAATCCAGCCAATAATCGTTACTAATCTGTTGCATTCGGGTGTCCTTTCTTCGCAAATGCACTCTTCATCCGTCAGCAAGCTTCCCTATCTCGCCAGATCAAAGCGGTTGCCCTTGCGCAGACGTAACCGCTGCTGGAGCGATTCTTCTTCTCGCTTGCTCCGCAGTCGTTCTTCTTCCGTAAGAAAATCGAGGGTGTCTATCAAGTCATCTGGACGACGAACAATGCTGTGCAGGATCGTCTCAAAACGCGCTACCAGGGTGGCGATGGTACTCGCCTCAAAGAGATCCAGGTTATAATTTAGCCCGCCAACGAGTTGTCCGGCCTGCTCGCGCATGAACAAGGCGAGATCGAACTTCACGGTCGTTGTTTCGCTCTTCAACGGCTCAGGGGGAAACTCTTGCGCTGTCACATCCGCCGATGCTCCCTCTACAGGCTGGAAGGGGGAGAAATTTTGCAGCACCAGCAGCGCCTGCACTAAAGGCATGCGATCAAGCGTACGGGCAGGGGCCAGTTTCTCCACGAGCAGTTCAAACGGTGTTTCCTGGTGAACATACGCCCCTAATACGACTTCGCGCACACGATGAAGCACCTCTTCAAAAGATGGATTCCCGGCCAGGTTCACGCGCAACGGCAGCAGATTAACAAACAGACCAATGATGCCCTCGATCTCCACACGATTACGATTGGCGCTGTCAGTCCCGATGACAATGTCTTTCTGGCCGGTATAACGATAGAGTAAAACCTGGAACGCCGCCAACAGCAGCATAAACAGGGTGACATCCTTCTGATGGCTGAGCGTGATCAGGGCCTGAGACAGCTCTGCTGGGAGACGGAAAGCATAGACCGCCCCACGTTGCGTCTGCACAGGGGGACGCGCATGATCTAGCGGTAGCTCAAGAGCGGAGGCACCGCTTAACTGAGCTATCCAATAATCGAGCTGAGCTTCGAGCACCTCCCCTTGCAACCACTGCCGCTGCCAGAGGGCAAAGTCGGCATACTGAATGGGCAAGGGCGGCAGCGGCGATGGCTGCGCATCGACAAACGCCTGATAGAGCGCCGTCACCTCGCGTTCAAAGACCTGCATGGACCAGCCATCAGAGATGATGTGATGCATTGTCCACAGCAGCACCTGGTCGCCACAATCCAGGCGCAACAGCATCACACGGAACAACGGTCCCTGAATCAGGTTGATGGGATGCCGGGCTTCTTGCTTAATTAGCCGTCTCGCTTCGCGCTCACGGTGCGCTACCTCTAACTGACTGAGATCTACTACCGGCATGTGGAAAGGTGCGGGCGGATGAATTATCTGGACAGGCTGACCGTCACGAACCTGCAAAGTCGTTCGCAGGCTTTCGTGCCGGCGTACTACCTCATCCAGACTGCGTTGCAGCGCCCGTACATCCAGCGCCTCCCGGAAGTGATAGACATTTGGCATCAGGTAGGCGGTACCCCCTGGCTCTAGCTGGTCAAGGAACCAGAGGCGTTGCTGGGCAAAGGAGAGCGGGAGATCCTGCTGGCGGGACGCGGCCACCAGTGGAGGAGCCGCCCTGCCTCCATTGCTATGCAGCAAAAGCTCGACACACTCAGCAAGCCTGGCCACCGTGGGACGCTCAAACAGGCTGCGCAGCGGAACTTCGACCCCAAGCGACCAGCGTATCCGCGAAATGAGCTGCGTTGCCAACAGAGAGTGCCCGCCCAATTCAAAGAAATTGTCGTGCGCATGGACCTGTGAACGTCCCAGCAGCTTGCTCCAGATCCCTGCCAGCAGTTCCTCTACCGGCGAACGCAGAACCACCGGATCTTTCTTCTCTTCCTCAAGCAAATCTTCGGGAGTGGGAAGCGCCCGCCGATCTATTTTGCCGTTAGGCGTCAACGGCAGTTCTTTTAACAGGACAATGGAAGTTGGGACCATGTATGCGGGAAGCTGTTCTTGCAGATAGCGGCGTAACTCGCTGCTGCTGGGCGGCAAATCTGCTTGCAGCGGGACGACATAGGCCACCAGCAGCTTGTTCCCTACAGGTTTTTCCAGCGCCATCACGACGCTTTCGCGTATCGCCGGGTGCTGAACCAGCAACTCCTCAATTTCACCAAGCTCAATACGGAAACCACGGATCTTGACCTGATGATCGAGCCTTCCCAGAAATTCAATGCTGCCGTCAGGTCGATAGCGCGCCAGGTCCCCCGTCCAATAGAGGCGAGCACCTGGTTCGGACGCGCCGGACGCGCCGGACGCGATAAATCGGGTCCCTACGAACGGATCAGGGACAAAGCGTGCGGCGGTCATGTCCGGGCGACGGAGATACCCGCGTGCCAGACCGGCCCCGCCAATATACAGTTCCCCCGGCACGCCTACCGGGACAAGTTGTAGTTTCCGATCAAGCAAGTAGACCTGCGTATTGGCAATAGGACGACCGATGGATGGTGCCTCATTAGAGGTTTTGTCAACCAGGGTATAGGTAGAATAGGTCGTGCCCTCGGTTGGTCCATATAAGTTAAAGACCTTCTGGACGTGTTTTTGCTGGTAAATGCGCTGCACGAGGTCGAGATGCAACGGTTCTCCGGCCAGATTGACCACGCGCACCGCAGCAGCAAGCGCATTGAGGTGCAGCAGCTCCGCCATTGCCGAAGGGACCGTATTGATGAGCGTAATGTCCCTGGCCTGTGGCAAGGAAGGCAGGTGGAGAATATTTTCGGCCAGGATAACGGTACCACCCATACTCAGAGGCAAGAACAGCTCAAAGACCGAGAGATCAAAACAGATGGAGGTAGCTGCCAGCATACCCGCGACATCTGCTGCGGTGAAGACTGTTCTCGCCCAGGCAAGGAAAGCAATAACATTCTGATGCTGGATGGCGACTCCTTTGGGAGTGCCGGTTGAGCCAGAAGTATAGAGCACGTAGGCTAACTGCTCCGGCGCGAAAGGCGTATCCAGGTTCTCCTTACGCTCTTCTGCAATGTGCCACCAGTCACTGTCAATACAAAGGCTCTGCATCTGCTCGGCAACGGGCAATTGAGCGCGCAGGCGTTCTTGCGTGAGTAAAATGCTGATATGGGCATCGCTGGCCATGAAGGTAAGGCGTCCTGTCGGATAGGCGGGGTCCAGCGGGACATAAGCTCCTCCAGCTTTGAGGATGCCCAGCATTCCCACCAGCATGTCCAGGGAACGCTCCATACAGAGACCAACCAGCACATCTGGCCCCACGCCCCGTCGCTGGAGATAATGGGCAAGCTGGTTGGCCCGCTGCTGGAGATGCTGGTAGCTACAGCACTGCTCCTGGCAGACCAGCGCAATCGCATCAGGGATACAGGCCGCTTGCTCATCAAAGAGCAGAGGCAGGGTATGGCGATGCGGTATCGGAATGTACGTTGCATTCCAATCGAGCAACGCCACCCTTCGCTCCTGTTCCGAGAGCAGAGGCAGGTCGCTGAGTGTGGTTTGAGGCGCTGCCACGATCCCTTCGAGCAAGGTCTGCCAGTGGGTCAACAGACGTTGAATGGTCGGCGCTTCAAAAAGGTCGGTATTGTATTCTACACTACACCTCAGGCCATACGCCTCACTGCTCACATGCAGACTCAGGTCAAACTTGGAGATCGTGTGGCTCGTAGGGACTCCGTCTATGCGCAGATCCAATCTCTGCAACTCATCCGCCTCCTGGGCCTGTTGCATGGCGAACATGACCTGGAACAAGGGGGGGCGACTCAGGTCACGTTCGGGTCGTAACGCTTCGACCAGGTACTCAAAGGGCAGATCTTGATGACTATAGGCTCCTAAAGCCACTTCGCGTACCCGCTGGAGTAGCCGGGTAAACGTGGGGTTCCCAGACAAATCGCTGCGCAGGACCAGAGTGTTGACAAAAAACCCGATCAACCCCTCCAGTTCAGCGTGTAAGCGATTGGCGATAGGAGTGCCTACGGCGATATCATACTGGCCGCTATAACGGCTCAACAACGCCTGGAAGGCTGCCAGCAGCGTCATGAAGAGCGTGACTCCGTTTTGCCTGCTCAAACCAAGCAGTTGCTCCTGGAGTGTGGCAGGAAGCAGCAGGGTCTGAACCGTTCCACGGTAGGTCTGCACTGCCGGTCGCGGATGATCGGTGGGCAGTTCCAGAACGGCAATCTCTGCCAGTTGCTGCTTCCAATAATCGAGCTGAGCATCGAGCCTCTCCCCCTGTAACCACTGCCGCTGCCAGAGGGCAAAGTCGGCATACTGAATGGGCAAGGGCGGCAGCGGCGATGGCTGCTCGCAGGCAAACGCCTGGTAGAGACTGATTACCTCACGCTCCAGAACCTGCATGGACCAGGCATCAGTGATGATATGGTGCAGCGTCAGCAGCAGCACATGTTCTTGCTCCTCCAGCCGCAGTAAACAGGTCCGCACCAGCGGGCCTCGTAGCAGGTCGCAGGGATATTGGGCTTCCTGCCTGCTCAGGCGTTGCGCCTCCTCTGCTCGCTGCTGCCGGGGCAGCCCACGTAGATCGACGACGGGCAAGCGCAAGGCGCTCAGCGGTGCGATGATCTGCTGAAGTTGCCCATCCTGACGCGCGAAGGTGGTACGCAGCGTCTCGTGACGCCGCGCGATTTCTTGCAGGCTACGCTCCAGAGCTTTGACCACCAGGGGTCCTTGCAGCTCCCGGGCATTGGCCATCAGGTAGGCGGTGCTTTCCGGCTCTAACTGATCAAGGAACCAGAGGCGTTGCTGGGCAAAGGAGAGGGGCAGAGCCTGCTCGCGGTGCGCTGCGACCAGCGGGGGCAGTTCCGTGCCCTCTTTGCCGCGCAATAATGCCTCGACACGCTCAGTAAGCGCGGCTACGGTGGGGAACTCAAACAGGCTACGCAAAGGAAGTTCCACCTGTAGAACGGTCCGTATGCGCGAAATCAATTGCGTGGCTAATAACGAGTGTCCCCCCAAATCAAAGAAATTGTCATAGATGCTTACCGATGGACGTCTCAATACTCCCGCCCAGATTTCTGTAAGGGCCTCTTCGACCGGCGTCCTCGCCGCCACCAGCGTTTTCTGCGTCACAGCCTCTTCCTGTACTTCCGGGATGGGCAAGGCACGACGGTCTATCTTCCCATTAGGAGTCAAGGGCAGCGTATCCAGCAGCACAAAGCGCGACGGCACCATATACTCGGGAAGCTCCCGCTGTAGATAACCGCGCAACGCGCTTGTTGAGGGGCCTGGCTTTTCCCGGCAAACAAGGTAAGCGACTAACTGTTTCTCTCCAGGTGCATCTTCCCTGGCGACCACAACGCAGTCCTGCAAAGCGGGGTGTCGTCCCAGAACCGTCTCAATCTCGCCAAGCTCGATACGGAAACCACGTACCTTCACCTGGCGATCATCGCGCCCCAGGCACTCAATCGTGCCGTCGGGCAACCAGCGAGCCAGATCCCCTGTACAATACATGCGTACTCCAGCCTGCTCACTGAATGGATCTGGCAGGAATTTCTCCGCGCTTACCTCTGGTCGCTGCAAATATCCCCGTGCCAGGCCATCCCCGCCAATGTAGAGCATTCCCGGTACGCCGATGGGAACGGGCATGTAATGGTCATCCAACAGATATACCTGGGTATTATCTATGGCGCGACCAATCGAGATCTGTTCCTCATTGCCGCTCACCCCACCGGTAGCTGACCAGACGGTGGTTTCAGTCGGGCCGTACATATTCCACAGGCTCATGCCTTTGGGTAGCAACTGGCGAGCCAGCTCTAGCGGCAGTACCTCTCCCCCACAGAGCATCTTCAAGTGCCTGCTCCCCTCCCACTCCTCATTGAGCAGCATCCGCCAGGTCGTGGGAGTTGCCTGCATGATAGTCGCAGCGCCAGTCGCCAGATATCTGGCCAGGTCAGGGCCATCCGCCGCTACTTCACGACTGACGATCTGCACTCGCGCGCCGACCGTCATAGGCAGGAACAGCTCTAGCATGGCGATATCGAAGGATAACGAGGTAACAGCCAGCATCACATCCCGGGCATTCATCCCTGGAACCCGCTGCATACTGTGGATAAAGTTACTTAGCGCCCGATGAGTAATTGCGGTTCCCTTTGGTTTACCGGTAGAACCAGAAGTGTAGATGACATAGGCCAGTTGCTCCGCCGCTGCGGGATCGCTGAGCATTGCCGCCTGTTGATCGATCAGAGTATGCTCCCATAGATGTGCGGAGAGACAGACGACCTGTGCATTATGAGGAGGTAGCTCATTGACGAACCGTGACTGGGTCACCAGCACGGCAACCTGGCTATCCTCGATCATAAAAGCCAGCCGTTCTGGCGGATAGGCTGGATCTAAAGGAACATACGCTCCTCCTGCAATAAGGATACCTAACAGGGCCACCAGCATCTCAAGCGAGCGCTCCATATAGATACCCACCAGCACCTCCGGTCCTACCCCCAGCCCTTTCAGATGCTGTGCCAGTTGATCAGCCTGCCGTTTTAGCTCAGCATAGGTGAGCTGAGCATCGTCAAACACGCAAGCGACCACCTCAGGAGTATACGCTACCTGCTCCGCAAAAAGTTCATGCACGCACTTCTCTTCAGGGTGCGCTATGCGGGTAGCGTTCCAATCAACCAGCAATTTTTGACGCTCCATCACAGGAAGAGGCGATTGCAGGTCGTAGCGCCCCTCTGGATCGTTCGCGATTGAACTGAGGATAGTGGCATAGTAGGAGCCTATGGCTCTGGCCTGTTCAGGGCTAAGTTCAGCCGTATTACAGCGTAATGAGAGATGCACATCCGACGAGACAGGCTCTAGAGAAAAGTTTGCGGCCAGCGTAAAGTTTGTTTTCTCGAAGCCCATGTGTCCCAATACCTGGAATTCATCTGCACGTCCAGCTTCTAAAAAGTCCTCGTACACATGAAAGTGAATAAAATTGAAGAACACCTCAAAGAGCTTATACCCGCCCTGCTGCCGCTGAATATTCGCCAGCGGATACCGACGATAGGGCAGCAACTCGCACTCAGCCGCGAAAGTTTCACGTATCAGGTCAACCCATCGTCCCCCCGATAGCTTCATGCGGAACGGCAATGTATTGAGAAAAAGTCCGAGGATGCGCTCGCCATCGGGCGTCTCAGGTCGCCCATTAGAGACTACCCCCGTGAGGACATCAGTCTGCCCATAAAGGAAGCTCAAAGCTCTCAGGTGAGCCGCCAGCAGAACGCTTTTCACGGGAACAGCAAGATTGCGAGCCAACTGCTTGAGGTTGGCCGAGGTCTCTTGCGAGATAGGGATCGGTAGCACATACACATGCGAGCTATCAGCAGCCTGGCTACGCGTTCCCCAGCGAGGGAGCAGGGCGCTTGTACTCCCTCTGAGCTTCTCAGTCCAATAGTGCTTTGCCTCCTCAAGTGCAATGAGCCTCTGTTCGAGCGCCACAAAATGCCGATATTGGATGGCCGGGGGAGATGGAAAAGCGTTAGCCTCTTCCCGCAGCAGGGAACGGTAGAGCTTAAAGAGTTCGGTAAACAGAGACGCGACGCTCCAGCCATCGAGGATGGCATGATGAAAGCTCAAGGTAAACTGAAACGACTGCGGGCTACGCAAATGGACCTGAAAACGCAGCAGGGGGGCTTGGGTCCAGTCAAAGGCGCGACTCTTCTCCTCTTCCAACCATGCTGCCAGGATTTTTTCCTGTTCTGCGCAGGAGAACTGCTGCAAATCCGCGACCTGCAAAGGAACCTCGACGTTTGCATAGACCAGTTGCAATGGCTCGCTAAAGGAGTTGACATCAAACGCTGTGCGCATAGTAGGATGGCAGTTTACAAGACACTCTACGGATCTTTTCAGCAGTTGGTAATTGAAAGGCATTTGAAGATGATAGCCAGTGATATCAAGATAGATCGCAACCTCTGGATGATACTGGCTATGGAAGAACATCCCTGCCTGGAGCGCCGTGAGCGGATAGGCATCTTCTACATTGTCAGGCAACCTCTGCCGGTCGTGAAGGGCAAGCAGACTAAAGGGTTCAGTCTGTTCCCAGCCCGACGAGGTATGTTCTGCTGTTTCCAATACCTGAGCAAGCTCATAAATGGTCTGATGCTGGAACAGTTGCTGGAGTGAAAAGTTGATTCCCCTCTCTCTGGCTTGCGATAACACCTGGATGCTCCTCATAGAGTCGCCCCCTAGAGCAAAGAAGTTGTCCTGGATGCCTATGCGCTCTATTCCAAGCACTGAACTCCAGATCGCCGCTAAAATCTCTTCTGTTGTGGTTCTTGGAGACAGGAATGCCTCGTCTAAATCCGGTCTCACGTTCCCCGGCAGGGGCAATGCACGCTGATCCAGCTTGCCATTGGCTGTGAGAGGAAATTGATCCACCATCACAAAAAACGCAGGCACCATGTAATCCGGCAGCGTCTTCAACAAGAAGCGCCGCAGTTCGCTACTGGTAGGCGCCATATTTTGCTGTGCTATCACATATGCCACCAGCCTCTTCTCCCCATCGCCAACCGCCCGCGCGATAACTCGGCATTCCTGGACCGCCGAGTGCTTGCTCAGCGCCTCTTCAATCTCTTCCAGTTCGATGCGGAAACCACGAATTTTCACCTGCTGATCAATGCGGCCAAGATACTCCAGATCGCCATTATGCAGGAAGCGAGCCAGGTCGCCGGTCTTATAGAGCCGCATCCCCGGCTCGGACGCGCCGTAGCTCCCCGATTCATCGTGGGAGGTCCCTACGAAGGGGTGAGGGATGAACCGCTCAGCAGTAAGCTCTGGATGGTTCAGATAGCCCCGGGACACGCCTGAGCCGCCAACATACATCTGGCCAGGCACGCCGATGGGAACCGGCTGTAGATACTCATCAAGCACATACACCTGTAAAGAGGGAATGGGCACCCCAATCACGCTACCG